>NZ_VPCL01000001.1:0-600015 GCF_013418235.1 Acinetobacter sp. YH12156 | reverse complement strand
ACAATAGCAAGAGTGAACCACCTGATCCCTTCCCGAACTCAGAAGTGAAACCTCTTTGCGCTGATGGTAGTGTGGGGTTACCCATGTGAGAGTAAGTCATCGCCAGCTCATTATTCGAAACACCCCCTGCATGAGCAGGGGGTGTTTTTTTGTGTATTTAAAATAATCAAGTTATTATTTAAATCTCAAGCTTTTCAAAAAATGATTGAGATATGTTCAAGTTTAGCTATTAAGATAGTTAGAATAGGACTAAGTGCTAGGTCTTTATTTAATAAATCCTGTGACAACTTTCTTAGGTGTTACTGGCATGATTTAGATATTAGAATAGAAATTGTTAGAGTAATTGATAAAGATAACTGATTATTTGCTGAGAGCAGTTCGGTATCGTTCAGATATTCATTAGCGAGTGAGTCTTTTCATAACATTTGGTGATTTCAGCGTCGTGGATATTCGTTTTAGTCGTTGGCCTAAAGCAGGTGTGTGGCAGAGAGTCTTTGAAGTGCTGTCACATGACAGTGACAATGAATAGCCATGTTCGACTCCACCATTGTGCTCATCAACACAGCGCTGGGGAAGAAATCAGGCGATCGGACGGAGGAAAGATAACTTAAGCACCAAAATGCGTGCTCATAATGATGTCTTAGGCAATCCAATAAAATTTTATCTTACTGTTGCTGGGCAAGTTCATGATTTAAATGTTGCTGATATATTGCTGGACTTATTATTCAGTCAAACTTAGCCCATAGGTAACCCCTAAAAGTCTAAAGATCGAATAATTGTTCCAATCCATAAAATTAATGCTTAAGGCGTGATACCCTCTAAAAATAACGCTATGAGTCAAGGTGATTATAAACCGATATCTTTATAAAGCACGATATTTGATCGGGAACTTTTTTTGCCAAGCTCAAGCAGTATCGTATTATTACCATACGTTATGATAAATTAGTTCAAAACTTTTTGTCAGCAATTTATCTTGCCTTAACAATAATTTGGCTTAATTGATGACAGATCATAGTTTCATAAATATAAATAGGATATAGCATTTAAAACCTAAATTTTAATTTTATATGCTGCAATATCAGTGCTAGCTTTTTTGGTTGCGTACAGTAGCTGACCCAGTAAAACTTCTTTGGAAGAAAGAATGACTATAAGCATTGGCTTTGTTGCACAAAGCTATTCTTGAGGGCTTCTTTAGCAATATAATTTCCAGATGAAGAAGCCTGCACCTAAAACTTACCGTACAACCAATTGGTCCTCGTATAACCAAGCTTTAATCAAGCGAGGAAATATTTCAATCTGGTTTGATCCTAAGACCCAATGGTATGCACAACCACAAGGCAAGCACGGACGAAATCAAACTTATTCCGATACAGCGATTCAATGCTGTTTAATGATCAAATCTCTATTCCGTCTTTCTTTACGTATGGTCACTGGCTTTGCTCAAAGCCTGATTAAACTCTGTGGCTGAGCAGCCCCGAATATCAGTGATATTCGTACTCCACCCTCTGTAGACGACAAAAGCATATTGATATTGCGATAAGCTATCAGAAAAGTCGTGATGGGTTACACCTACTCGTAGACTCTACGGGTTTAAAATTTTTAGGTGAAGGTGAATGGAAGCGTAAGAAACATCAGCCTGAATACCGTCGGCAATGGCGTAAACTGCATATTGGTATAGATGCTGAAACACTTCAAATACGTGCCGTTCAGCTTACGACAAATAATGTCAGTGATTCACAAGTACTAGGTGATTTACTGGATCAAATCCCACCAAATGAGCGAATAGATTCTGTCTATACCGATGGGGCGTACGACACGAAGTGCTGCAGACAAGTGATTTCAGATCGTCAAGCACATGCAGTAATTCCACCCAGGAAGAATGCCAAGCCCTGGAAAGATTCTAAAATCAGTTCAATAGAACGAAATGAGTTACTTCAAACGGTTAAGCATTTAGGCAGAACCCTATGGAAAAAATGGTCTGGTTATCACCGTCGAAGTTTGGTTGAAACCAAGATGCATTGCATCAAATTATTAGGAGATAAGCTGACGGCAAGACATTTTCAAAGTCAGGTCAATGAAGTTCATGCACGCATGGCAGTCTTGAATAAATTCACAGAATTAGGTCGCCCTCATACCCAAGTTGTCTCTTAAATTTGAGTAGCTTAAGGGAACTCAGCCTTTCAAACCTTTATGCAACAAAGCCGTTTTAAACTGATTCAAGCATTATGTTAAAGATAAATTAAATTACATTCTTCAGATCTTTTTTATGCTGTTTCACTTGTTGTGCATAACGTTTGCCTTGCTTACGCATTTTACGGTTTTTCTCATAGGCAGTCGGACCTACATTATAATAGCCCAGTGCTTTTTCTAAGCTGCCACTGGATTCATGATAACGAGAAAGAATATGGCTACCACATGAAATATTTATAGCTTCATTATATAAATCATCACCACAAGTCGCTTGCCAATATCTTGGCATAATTTGCATGAGGCCAACAGCTCCAGCATGTGAAGCCACTTGGCTACGATAAGTTGACTCCTGACGAATTACGGCTGCTACAAGTAATGGATCCAGACGATTTTTTTCTGCATTCTGAATAATCAAAGGTGAAACGCGAGTTGCGGTGGTTGCTGGAACACCGTAGGCTGTCTGAATTCCTTTAGACAGTTGAGCAGAACGTTTTTCTAAAGAATTGCCGCTAAGAGAAGAACAGGCACTAAAAAACACGGTACTTAGACCAAGCAGCCCAATTTTAAAAATTGTGCTATTGAATACTGGTAATAATAAGTTTTTTCTAACAGAAAATTTGCCTAACAACTTTCAGCTTCCATGTATTTTTAAAATTAAACTGATCTTAGGAAGATGTATAAAAATCGTCAAGAAATTATATGATTTGTTTACAAAGTCAAAGTAGATCTACTTGAATCATGGATGATTTATGAAGAGATGATCAAAGAAAAGCCGGTTGGAATAGATATTTATTTAAGGCTTTTCTTGGCGTTATGGATAAGATGAGGATCGACATCGATTAGGCTAGGTTTTTAAGCATCCAGACTTCACAGGCTTGACTATGGCCAGTGTCGCCTTCAGGCCGATCCAGATGCTCAAAACCTAAGTTCTCGTACAGCTTCACCGCTTGCCAAAGATTTTTGGTAGTTTCGAGATAAATCCGTTCAAATTTATGTTGTCGGGCAAAATCAAAGGCCAAATTCAAAATCTGTTTTGCAAAGCCATATCTACGAATGGCTGGTAGAAAATACATTTTCTGTATTTCTAGAATATTGTGGTCACCTTGTAGTGGAGCAATACCACCACCGCCATAAACCTGATCCTGTTCATCAACAATGACCCAATAGGCAGAATTTGGCTGTTGATATACGTCATACAGGTGATCCAGAATTGAATCACCTACAGCGAAACCGGACTCCGCTGCCAGACCAAACTCCATGGAAACGTCACGAATAATCTTGGCAATTTGAGCATTATCTTGAGGCTGAAGGGGACGAATAGAATACATAGCACATGACATAAAAGAAGATGGAATTTTTATAGTCCGAAAACTTTAAAAAATCCATCTTTTTCCTTCAATTTTTCTTCGATAAAGTTTTATTTTAGCTCACTCGAAGATTTACCCAGTTCGCGTCGAGCGATAATCAGTTGCTGAATCTGCTGGGTACCTTCAAAAATATCCAGAATCTTGGAATCACGTGCCCATTTTTCTAACAGTTCAGTTTCGTTATAGCCTACCGCAGCTGCCAATTCTACACATTTTAAGGTGATTTCATTCCCCATACGTCCAGCTTTGGCCTTTGCAATAGATGCTTCACGTGAATTCGGTTTATGATTATCTGCCATCCACGCCGCTTTGAGCATCAGCAAGCGCGCAGCTTCCCATTCTGCTTCCATACGATAGATTTGTGCAGCGATATTGGAGCTTTGTAAATAGGGCGTGACATAACTGGAATCCAGTTGATCCTTAAAAATTTCCTTGATACGTTCCAGCGAGGCTTTGGCACAGCCAATTGCCATGGCAGCGACCAATGGCCGGGTATTATCAAAGGTTTCCATTACACCGGCAAAGCCCTTGGCAACATCGATTTCTGCATGACCGAGCAAGTTTGCCGCAGGTACTCGACAATTGATCAGGCGAATCGTGGCAGTATCCGAAGCTTTAATTCCTAACTTATGTTCCAGTCGTTCAACCTTCATTCCGGGCGTACCTTTGGTCACCACAAATGATTTAATTGCCGATCGTCCCAGTTTTTTATCTAATGTTGCCCAGACCACAACCGCATCGGCACGTTCCCCAGAGGTCACAAAAATCTTCTCACCATTTAAAATATAGTCATCACCATCTTTGGTCGCAGTGGTGCGAATTGCAGCGGAATCTGAGCCGAAACCTGGTTCGGTAATCGCCATGGCTGCCCAAGTCCCATGAAAACGTTGTCGCTGTTCTTCATTTGCCACCGCTGCAATGGCTGAATTTCCTAAACCTTGACGTGGCATAGACAGCAATAAACCCGTATCGCCATAGCACATTTCAATAATACTCAGGGCAGTAGACATATTAATACCATTTTTATTGCTGCTGTCGGTCTCGCCCCGTTTATTCACTGCTGCGCCCGCATTCATACCTTCACTGCCTTGGTTCATACCATCTACGATGGAGGCCAGCATATCCAGCTCTTTAGGATAAGTGTGTTCAGCCTTATCATATTTACGCGAAATAGGGCGGAGTACATTGAGTGCAACTTCATGCGCTTGATCAATCAGGAGTCTGAATTTTTTTGGATTTTGTAGATTCATGATAGTTCTCTTTATTCTCCGATCAGGCATGTAGGCCAGAATGAACAATCGCAGTGGCTCTGAGGTCTCGATACCATCGTTCGACCGGGTGTTCTTTTGTAAAGCCATGACCACCCAAAATCTGCACGCCATCTGTACCGATTTTCATGGATTTTTCTGCGCAGAGTAAACGTGCCAGATAAGCTTCACGATGAAAAGGTTGGCCGGATTCAGCCAGACTGGCAGCATTGAAAATCAGCATCTGCATGGCATCAATTTCAATCGCCATATCGGCAATCATAAAAGCGACACTCTGACGATGGGAAATGGGCTCGCCAAAGGCAGTCCGTTCATTGGCATATTGTATGCAGTATTTTTTCATGGCCTCACAAGTACCGACGGCCATAGCACCCCACATCAAATTGCCTAAATCAACGAAAGTATGATAATCAAAATCATCATCACCCAAACGCTGCGCTGGTGTATTTTTAAATTGAAGTGTGACGCTTTCAGTTGCTTTTAGACCCATGGCAGGGGATTTTTTTGCAGTAATGCTATGGTCACGTTGTACCACAAAGACCTCAGGTGTTCCGTCTAGATCGGCACTGACCAGATAAAGATCCGCATTTTCTCCGAGCATGACCAAGGTCTTTTCACCACTAATCAGATAATGCGCCTGATGAGCAATCGCTTGAGTTTTTAGTTGATACGGATTAAATGCGGCGGTTTCTTCCTGTACCGCAAAGCTTGCTTTCAGCTCTGGATTTTCTGCGAAAGCACCAAGATATTTTGCCTGAATCTGCTCTGAACCCCAGCGGGTAATGGCATTGATCACACTAAAGCTAGACAGTAAACCGGCAGTCAAACTGAAATCTCCCCGAGCCAAATGTTGCGCAATTAAAATATTACTGACAATATTCTGTTCGGAGGCGACACCCCCTAACGCTTCAGGCAAGGCATAGAAATTCAGGCCGAGATCGGTGCTATATTGCCACAGTTCATGCGGAAATATTTCATGCTGATCGGCAGCATGCGCCAATGGATAAAGTACCTCTTGAGCAAATTTCTGCATCGCATCGCAGGTCAGTTGCTGTTCTGCAGACAGGTTTAGATCAAACAGTGCTTTAGATTGAGGGGGGAGACGCTGTTTTTGAATGTTCTGGCCAGATTTCAGGATTTTCTGGGTTTGACTCAGGGTTTTAAATCCTGCTTTGGAACTTTGATACAGGAATTTTTCTATAAATTTACGCAGCTTTAATTGATCTAATATTTCACTACCCGCAATTTTGGTCAGCATGGACAAGCCAAATCCTTGAGCTTTGTTCACCATATTATTCATTTTGATTATCCTATGGGTGTTGTCACGTTATTTTATTCATGCTGACATGCACGCCAAGAAAAAACCATGTCATCGCTGACATGAATGATTGACAATTTTTAAGTTATTAAAAGTTAACAAATGGTAAGCTAAGTTTATGAAAATATAATTAAAAACAAGAAGAGAGAAAATTATTTTTGAATAAAAATTGACCCGGATGACAAAATCATCCGGGTTTCTATGTAGCGTCTATTGGGGTATCAAAGGTGATTTTTGATCATGGCACGCATATTGGTTTTGGCATCAATCACGGTCATAAAGGTATATGCACCGATGAATTTACGGCTAATAAACATAAATTCCTTGGGTGGAACACTGAAATAACGTGAAGCCATAGATCTTGAAGCCTGTTGCATGACACGGCTATGCAATTGGCTTTTTTTCCAGTCATAACGATTATGTTGATCCATCACATTAGCTGGCAGCTCCTGATTATTCAACGGTGAGCTAAAAGCCTCAGTGGCCAGTAAAAAGACCTTGGCCATATCCGGCTTGATGCTTTGCGGAATTGAATCAAAAAACTCATAACCGGTCATGGCTTTGACCATCATGTCTGAGTCGTGATGATAACCGGCCTGAATCAGATTGCGCGCGACGCTGAGCAAATGCTGGTCAAACTGACGGATGGCACCAAAGTCGAGCAGGACAATCTTGTCAGGAATATCTTCGCCATTGCCCAGACGAACCAGATAATTCCCAAAGTTCGGATCGGTCTGCATTTCACCCCATTCAAAAATTTCACGTACGGCAATTTCTAACGATGCTTCACCCAACTGGTTGCGGCGTTCTTGTGGCAGAGACAACATTACTGGGCTATTGATCGGCACACCGCGTTCGAAAGTCATGCACAGCACGCGATCAGAGCAATACTCATCAATAATCATCGGCACGATATAGCGCGGATCGTCTTTTAAACGTGCCGCAAAACGCCGTGTGGTATCTGCTTCAATCTGATAGTCCACTTCACGATGCATCATCTCACGGACTTCATCGAACCACTGGTCGAACTCGCGGGTTTGCGGCACCAGACGCGTCAGTTTGAGCATGTTTTTAAATAGGCTCATATCTGAATCAATGGCTTCTGCCACACCGGGATACTGAATTTTTAAGACCAGTTCCATGCCATCAGATTTGCGGGTGGCGCGATGGACTTGGGCTAAAGATGCAGTGCCCAAAGGCTCATGATCAATGGTGAGATCATTCAGCTTTGCACCGAGCTGCTGCTGTAATTGTGTCTTGATCGCTGGCCAAGCCAGTGCCACGGTCTGGTTGTTGAGCGTATTTAAAGCCTGTGTGACTTCTTCTGGCAAAAAGTGTTCGCCATACAGCGCCATCATCTGGCCGATTTTAACGATTGAACCTTTGAGCTTACCAATTTCTGCAACCAGATAATCCGCCTGCTCTTTCATGGCCTTTTTACGTTTCTTTTCTTTTTCTTCTTCACTCGAAAATATGGAGCCTGCACTGGAAGCCGCCCAACGCGTGCCTGCCAGCAAGGATGCCTTTGCGATCGATAAGCGTCGATCCATAGAGGAGGTTTTCAGTTGTTTAAGCTTATCGTTCTGATCTGACATGTAAACTCAATCCTTTCATCATCAGCATGAAGCAGAATAAATCATTGTAGGGGATATTAGCGCTTCTGCACGTATTAAAAAAGTTTAAGCCGCTGAATTCATAGTAAAAGCTAGGCAAGCTTTCATTTATTCACCAGCCTGTATCAGTTTAGACAGGGCATTATGCCATTTGAAATTGGATTTTTAATTCAGATCGTTGTTGTAACTGTTGTTTATTTGTTTGAATATGTTGATGAATCAGGTGCTGGACACTGTCGTGCATAAAGCCCAAAGCATAGCCTTTTACAATCACAATACTTGGCAAACCAAAAAACAGATATTTGGCATCGTCCAGTGTGGCACTGCTAAATACACCATGCTGGATTAAAGTTGACTGCAAAAATACTTTTTCTTGCTGCACCTGACCGGAAACCTGGTCATTCCAGTAATTTTGGCGCATCGCCATAAGATTATTGTGCTTATAGCTCATAGGACCGGGCTCGTTTGAAGATTTAATTCGGATTATATGTGGGTGATAGGCTAGTTTTCAATTGCACAACTGTTTAATTTGCTGCCGGAGAAATACATAGGATTATTGCAAGGACTGCGTTAATATTCATGGATAATTTAAACAATATTGATTGTTAAACATTTATTGGAATTATACCAGTTTAGGTAAAGGGGATTTTATGCGTCTTGCATGGTTTTTGGTTGCAGTTTTTGCGGGTAGTGCAGTTCAGACTCAGGCTGCTGTAGGATATTCCAAGGAATATTCGCAGTGTATGAACTTTAGTTATGGTAATACCGCTAAAGCAGAGAAATGCCTAAAGAAAGAGCTGAAACTACACAACAAACGTCTGAAGAAAAGCTATAAAAATTATCTAAAGCTGAATCCGAATCAGACCGCGGCCATCCGCAGTCAGCATGTGCTTTGGGAACGTAAACTGTCGCAGCAATGTAATTTAAGAGTGTCTGGAAAATATGCCAAACAGCAACAAGGTCAATGTATGCTGGCCTTGATTATGGATCAGGCAAATCTTTATCAATCCCGCTCCTATGCACCAGGTTCACGATAAATCACCACATGAGGCATAGTTTGAATTGTCTGAACTTGCTCTGAAAAAACTAGAATGACAGGTTGAGGATTGGGTAAAAAAACACGAATTTTATCATTTTTATGAGCCTAGAGAATTCGTGTTTTTCATACTTTTAGCATTATAAAAGCAGGCAAAACAAGGTATCATAAGGCGTTTAAAAAAATGACCTTGGAGACGCCCTACGTGGATCGACCGACTATTAGCCCTGAACATATTCAGGAAGCCGCTGAAAACCTAAGCACAATTCGTGATTTTATCCGCTTTGGTGTGACAGCATTACGTCAATATGATGCGCACTTAGGCCAAGGTACAGAAGATTATTTTGCTGAAAGTTCAGCATTGGTATTACAAAGTATGTCATTGGAATGGAAAGCGGATGCTGAAATTCTCGAGGCAAAATTACTCCCAAGTGAAAAAGCTGAATTTTTAGGATTGTTGGAGCGCCGTATCAATGAGCGTATGCCAACTTCATATTTATTGAATTTAGCCTACTTTGACGATAAACCTTATTACGTGGATGAGCGTGTACTGATTCCACGTTCACCGATTGCTGAACTGATTCAAAATCGTTTTGCACCTTACTGTCTGGATGAAAATTATCAGGCGCGTGAAGGGGTAAACAATCTACCTGAAAATCCAGATCCAAAAATGCCTCGCCGTATTTTAGATATGTGTACAGGTTCAGGTTGTATCGCGATTGCTCTGGCTTATGCTTTTCCGGAAGCCGAAGTCGATGCCACTGATTTATCTAAGGATGCTTTAGAAGTAGCACAAATTAACTGTGAACATCATAACCAACAGTTTAATGTGGCCTTGCTTGAGTCTGACCTGTTTGAAAAAATTCCTGCTGAAAATCAATATGATTTAATCGTATCGAACCCACCATATGTGGATGCAGAAGATATGGCTGATCTTCCCGATGAGTTCCATCACGAACCTGAAATGGCATTGGCTGCGGGTCAGGATGGTTTGGACCTTGTACGTAAAATGTTGGCACAAGCTGCAGATTACCTGACTGAAGACGGTCTTATTGTCATTGAAGTCGGTAACTCGGAATGGGCGATGAAACAGAACTTCAATTCAGTCGATTTCTACTGGTTACAATTCCAGAAAGGTGGTTCAGGTATCTTTGCACTCACTGCACAGCAATGCCGTACTTACCGCGATTTATTCATTCAGTCTATTCAAGCATAAGGAGTCGTGTGACATGGCAGGTAATAGTATAGGGCAACTGTTCCGTGTGACGACTTGTGGTGAATCTCACGGTGTGGGCCTGATGGCCATCGTTGATGGGGTTCCACCGGGTATTGAGCTGTGTGAAGCCGATTTGCAAAAAGATTTGGACCGTCGTAAGCCGGGTACATCGAAATTTGCCACCCAGCGTAAAGAGCCGGATGAAGTAGAAATTATTTCTGGTGTGTTTGAGGGTAAAACCACTGGAACATCGATCGGGCTCTTGATTCGTAATACGGATCAGAAATCGAAAGATTATGGCAATATCGCGCAAACTTTCCGTCCGGGTCATGCAGACTATACCTATACCCAGAAGTACGGTTTCCGTGATTATCGTGGTGGTGGCCGCTCAAGCGCGCGTGAAACAGCGATGCGTGTGGCAGCGGGTGCCATTGCCAAGAAATTCCTGTTAGAGAAATTTGGCATTGAAATTCGTGGCCATGTCACACAAATTGGTACTGAAAAAGCAGAAAAACTGGACTGGAATGAAGTGCCAAATAATCCATTCTTCTGTGGTGATGCTGATGCCGTGCCACGTTTTGAAGCGCTCGTGACTTCACTACGTGAACAAGGCACCAGCTGCGGTGCAAAACTTGAAATTATTGCGTCTAAAGTACCTGTGGGTTGGGGTGAACCGGTCTTCGATCGTTTAGATGCAGATATTGCGCATGCCATGATGTCGATTAACGCGGTCAAAGGCGTTGAAATTGGCGATGGTTTTAGCGTCGCTGAGCAATTTGGTCATGAAACACGTGATGAGTTAACAACAGACGGTTTTCTGGCAAACCATGCCGGTGGTATTTTAGGCGGTATTTCTAGTGGTCAGGACATTCGTGTCGCGATTGCACTGAAACCAACGGCTTCAATCACTACTCCGGGTAAAACCATTAATATCGATCGTGAAGATACAGACGTGTTGACCAAAGGCCGTCATGATCCTTGCGTGGGCGTGCGTGCGACACCAATTGCAGAAGCGATGCTGGCGATTGTGCTAATGGATCACTTTATGCGTCATCGTGCGCAAAATGCCGATGTAGTTACGCCTTTTGAGCCGATTGAACCAAAATAATTCGCTTTTCATCTGAAGCGGATACGATTAGAGTCGGACTTCGGTCTGGCTTTTTTTATATTTATATAATGAAAAATAACAATATTCGCTTGGCAAAAACTACAGATATCCAGAACATTGTTGTATTGATCAATACAGCTTATCGTTCCAATCGTGGCTGGACACATGAACATAAGATGGTTGCTGGTCAACGGATTAATTGTGATCAGGTAATGATTCTCTTGGCACAGACTAATGTTAAGCTTTTTGTATTAGAGAATCATGATCAGATCATTGGCTGTATTGGGCTGACTGAATTCGATGACTCTATCGAAATTGGAAGTTTTGCCATTGATCCAGACCAACAAAACTCGGGTTATGGAAAGCAGTTACTAGATTTTGCCGAGTTTTATATTATTGATACGTATCAGAAGAAAGTGATTCGAATGTCAGTATTGAATGTCCGTACAGAATTGATTGCTTATTATCAGCGCCGTGGCTATCTATTGACTGAAAAAATTGAAGCATATCCACTAGATCAAAATGTCGGAGAGCCTTTGATTCCGTTACATTTACTGATTTTAGAAAAAATGATCAGATCAATATAATGAGTTGATGAAAATTCAAGCATTTTACTTCTTAAATTAATTGGTGAAACAGCCACTAAATATGCTAGTTTTTGTGCACCGTCTAAAGGGTATTGAAAAATAGACGGGAAACAGACCAGGATGGCACATGCTGCAAATTATTTTAACTTCTTTATTTCCTCTTATTGGCTTGATCAGCTTTGGCTATCTGCTTAAGCATGGGCAATGGTTGAGTGAAGACTTTTGGCGCGGTGCAGAAAAGTTAAATTATTATGCACTGTTTCCAGTGATGTTATTTTTAAATCTGGCCACTGCCAAGATTCAGATGAATGTGATTCAGGATGTGGTACTGGTGGTATTTAGTATCATGATCGTGGTCAGTATCGCACTGTATATGTTGCGCCATATGTACCAGATATCTTATGCGCGTTTTGGCGTCTATGTTCAGGGTTTGTTGCGCTTCAATACCTATATCGGACTTGCTGCGGTCAGTAGCTTATTTCATCAGCAGGGCATGACCATCTTCGCTGTGATCATGGTGTTGTGTATTCCTTTGGTGAATATCTTGTCGGTGCTGGCATTTACCCGCAGTCACGATATGCAGCTGAAAAAAATCATTCTGGATTTATCTAAAAATCCATTAATTTTAGGCTGTATTGTGGGTGGTGTGTTTAATCTTTCCGGTTTGGCACTCTGGGCCGGAGCAGAGCAATTTCTTAAACAGATTGCACTATGCAGTTTGCCACTCGGTCTGATGTGTGTAGGAGCAGCCTTAAAGTTTCAGGGCTTTCAGCGAGATGTATTGCCACTCAGTCTGATGACCTTTGGTCGCCTGTTTGGAATGCCGCTGATTGCATTTTTAGTCTGTAAAATTTTCCAGATTGATGCATTCACCACGCAAGTATTGGTATTGTTCTTTGCCTTACCTACCGCCTCAGCGTCTTATGTGTTAACCCGGGTATATGGCGGCGATAGCCAGTTAATGGCGAGCATTATTAGTGTACAAACCGTCGTAGCGGCGGGAAGCTTAATATTGGTACTTTCCTGGATTATTTAAAATTCCTTGATTCTCAAATAGATGATATAAGAACTAAATCCTGAATTTAAACTCTCTATGCTTTGAACCATTAAAATAGCCTAAGCAATAAAGGTTCTATTTAAGCGCCAAAATCAAATCAATCCTAAAATCTTATAAAGTTTAGAATCTGTTGTATCTCGCTGAATAGAGCAAAAGTGAAATCTAAAAATTTGGTAGATGGGCAATATCAGTCAGCAGCAATAACTCAGTTTAATTCGGAACAGTAATTACAAATTGATTCACGTGAACTCACATAAATAAAAACTGTCTTATTGAATAAAATGGTATATAAATTGCTCATGATAATAAAACATTATTGCAGGAGAGAAATGCTTCTGCATTCGCCGAAGGAGCAAGTTCCCAGGAAACTCTCAGGCAAAAGGACTGTGATAATGGATAAAAACTCTGGAGAGAAGTGTTCAATCACTCACCGAAGGGGAAGGTGCTCGCATTGATGTGCAATGCAGCGACCGAAGCTCTCAGGTACACATGACAGATGGGAAAAGACATCAATATAATCAAGGAGGTGTCTATGCGTCATGTCGTGGTGATTGGGGCGGGTATTACTGGGGTAACCACAGCGTATGAGCTTGCTTTGGCAGGCTATCAGGTGACTGTGATAGATCGACATCTCTATCCGGCCATGGAAACTTCTTTTGCCAATGGCGGCCAGCTTTCAGCCTGCAATGCCGAAGTATGGAACCAGAAAGCTACGGTACTCAAAGGTATCAAATGGATGTCTCAAAAAACTGCACCACTTTTGCTCAATCCTTCTTTTAGTGTGCATAAATATAGTTGGCTCATGGAATTTTTGGGAAATATCAAACATTATGAAGCCAATACCCGAGAGACTGTACGTTTGGCTTTATTGGCCAGAGCACGTTTGTATGAAATTGCCCAAACAGAACAGATTGATTTTGATCTGGAAAAACGCGGCATTTTACATTTTTATCATAACAAGACGGATTACGATGTCGCGATCAAGGTCAATGACCTGTTGTGTAGCGGCGGACTGGAGCGCAATGCCATTTCCAATGCGGAAATCAAGCAGATCGAACCTGCATTAACAGGCGATTACTATGCCGGATTTTACTGCCAGAGCGATGCGACCGGAGATATTCATAAATTCAGTACAGGACTGGCCAAAGCCTGCATGCAAAAAGGCGTGAAATTTGAATTTGGCCAAGATGTCTTTGCCGTCGATCATCAGGCTCAACATATTCGGGTGAAATGCAAACCCAGTACTGAAAATGTACATCATTCTACAGATGACATTCTGGAAATTAATGCAGATGCCATTGTGGTGTGTGCGGGTGTGGGCAGTTATCAATTGGCCGAGATTTTAGAGGAACGAGTCAATGTTTATCCGGTCAAAGGTTATTCAATTACCGTGCAGCTGAATGATGAACAGAGCCAAAACAATGCACCATGGGTCAGCTTGCTCGATGAAAGTGCCAAAATTGTCTTGTCACGTCTGGGTAAGGATCGTTTACGAGTCGCAGGAACCGCCGAGTTTAATGGCTATAACCGGGATATTCGTGCAGACCGGATTCAACCACTGATTGACTGGAGCAATCGTAACTTTGATCTGTGTACCGAGCATGTCGTACCTTGGGCTGGCTTACGCCCGATGATGCCAAATATGATGCCTGTGGTGCGCCGTGGTAAACATGAGCGGGTATTTTATAATACCGGCCATGGTCATCTGGGCTGGACCTTGTCGGCTGCAACGGCTGCACTGATTAGCAAGGAAATTGCTCAATACTATCCTGCTTAAATTGATGGCCCGCATGCGGGCTATTTTTTACATCAAATTTCTCATTTTATATAAGGTTAAGTTTTTAATATTTTTTAAATTGAATCAATCATATAAGCGATAAACCCCAGTAAAACGTTCACAACCTTTTTGCTGAGTGTTGACGGCTAGAATCGCTTTACTATAGTTAAACTCATAGCGGCAGTCATTTTCATTATCCATGATCTGTTCTTTTGCTGCAGGCGTGGTATAGGCTAAAAATGGAACAGTCTGCGTTTCGGCCCGGTTATTGGGATTGCGATAGGCCAGACCTTCAATCTTGATACGGTCTTTAGTCAGTTGATGAATCTTGATATGCACAGGCTGTTTGGCCATTTGTCCCTGCTCGAACTTAATATAATGCTGAGTTAGGCTTTGATTCAGTGAAATATAGATATTTAAATCATCGAGGCGCCATTCAAACTGCTGTTTAAAACAGTCCAGCGTTTTGCATTGCTGTAACCGATTTGCCCATAACTGTTGGGTGTCTTGCAATAAGCGAACGGGGGCATCAGTAATTAAAAAAGCGGTCAAGTATTGGTCAGCGAGTTTTTCCCGAGCTTCGGACAGCGCTACTGAGCAGACTTTATTCATGGCCGCTGTTTTTTTGCTGTCGTTGTTACAGTCGAGTGGGTTCGCTGAACTACCCGCAGATATCATCCCCAGGCCGAGCATCAGGCCAATTATTTTCAACATATTTATATCAGTTTTCAGTAGCATGATCGCTTATACTTTCACTGTGTTACGCTTGGTCTAACTATAGCGAAATAGAAAGCAAGTGTACAAGATTTCAATGGGCTATTTCTAAAGGATGTATAAGGTGATCGCACAAATTCGTATTGGTCAGGGTCTGGATGTGCACGCATTTGAAGAGGGTGAGTTTGTCACTTTGGCCGGCATTCAAATTCCGCATACGCACGGTCTGAAAGCACATTCGGATGGTGATGTGATTCTGCATGCACTCTGTGATGCATTGTTGGGCGCGTTGGCACTTGGAGATATTGGCCAGCATTTTCCGGATACCGATCCGGATTTTAAAGGTGCGGATAGCCGGGTATTGTTGAAGCAGGTTTATCAGTTAATTCTGGATCGTGGCTATCAGCTGAACAATGCTGATATTACCGTCGCCTGTGAACGTCCAAAACTGGCGAAACACAATCTGGCCATGCGTCAAAGTATCGCGGATGTGCTCAATGTCGATGTCACTCAAATCAGTATTAAAGCCACTACCACTGAGCAGCTCGGTTTTACCGGTCGTCAGGAAGGTATTTTATCTATGGCAACCGTGCTGTTGAGCCATAATAAATAGGCTCAGACAAAATAATTTGGATTAATCAGGGATCGTTCCAGTTCCTGGGTTGCTTTACGGCCTTGCAGCTGTAGGGCAACTGCATGCATGAGACCTGTCCAGGTTTCATTCGGTTCCCAGATTTGATGCAAATGTTCATGCGCCGTAGGAAGATCCACGTCCATATAGTATTGACGATATAAATACATGAGACAGCTGACATGATAGTTTTGTGAACAGTGTACCCAGACCATCTGTTCCTTAATCAGGTGATTGATCAGCTCGAGTACCAGTAAACATTGATTGTCTGAAGGGGTTTCCCATGAAATCGGTAACTGGATATAGTTCAGGCCCAGCTCAAGGCAAATTTTATCTTCATGTGGCAGATATTGGTCGTTATCTGTTAATGCTACATTGATGACCGTAGACACACCGTATTCTTTAATCAGCTGCAGCTGCTCAGTTGTCGGTTGACCGGATGTAAATAAATGGTCATGTATAAACTGAAAATTATCAATCTGGCTTAATGCTGTTTCAATATCATTCATCAGATAAAATTTCCTTGTTCAGAAATGCAAACGCCATCTTGGCGATGGCGTTTGTCAGATCATTTAACGATTAGCTAAAGTATCTTTTAATGCCTCATGCATGTCGAGTAAGACTTTTTCAGTCGTTTCCCAGTCGATACAGCCATCAGTGACTGATTGGCCATACTCCATATCACAAAGGTTCGTAGGAATGTCCTGACGACCGCCTTTAAGATGACTTTCTACCATAATACCAACAATTGACTTGTTTCCATCAAGAATTTGTTCGGAAATATTTTTGAGTACAAGCGGTTGCAGGTACGGGTCTTTGTTTGAGTTGGCATGGCTGGCATCAATCATGATTTTGGTGCTGACTTTGGCCTTGGCTAATGCGGCTTCCGCATCTGCGACCGAGCCGGCATCATAGTTAGGCTTGCCATTACCGCCACGCAGTACCACGTGGGCATACGGGTTGCCTGAAGTACGGATCACAGCGACCTGACCTTGATCATTTAGACCCAGGAAGCTATGACCATGTCTCACTGATTGCATCGCATTGGTGGCAACAGTCAAACCGCCATCAGTCCCATTTTTAAAACCGACCGGTGACGAAAGGCCTGAAGACATTTCACGGTGGGTTTGGCTCTCGGTAGTACGTGCACCGATGGCTGACCATGAAATCAGGTCTTGGTAATATTGCGGCGAGTTCGGATCAAGTGCTTCTGTGGCACATGGCAGCCCCATTTCATTCAGTTCAAGCAACAGCTTGCGACCGATACGCAGACCTTTTTCGATATTGAACGAGTCGTTCATATCCGGATCGTTGATCAGGCCTTTCCAGCCCACTGTGGTACGTGGTTTTTCAAAATAAACCCGCATCACGATGTATAAGCTGTCTTTAACTTTTTCGCTTAACGCTTTTAAGCGTTCAGCATATTCGTGGGCAGCCGCAGGATCATGAATAGAACAGGGGCCGATGACAACGAACAGGCGTTTGTCTTCACCATCCAGGATTTTACGAATCGTTTCACGACCATGCAGTACGGTTTGATAAGCAGTTTCAGTCAAAGGTAATTCTGCTTTAAGCTCAGCAGGGGTTACCAAAGGAATCATGCTGTGGATATTCACGTCATCAATATCTGATGCTGAAATGGGATTTGACTGTTGTGTATTCATTGCCGTCACTGGTTCGATCATACAAAAGGTTGTTTAATAGCCCGAATATAACATGAATGATGCGTCACTTTGTTATAAAAAAGATGAATACTTCTTTGAAAAAAAAGTGATGAATCGCATAGTTAAATTAAACGGACTGGGAATTCTGGCTCATGACTACCATCGCTGTTTCGGCAGGTTGAGCCGGTTTTGATTTTACAGGGTTAAGCATGAAATTCAGGCCGAGCCCAAATAAGGTAATGCCTAAAATTTTGCGAATCAGTTTTTCTGGCATCCGTGAACTGAGTAAAGTGCCGACAATAATCGCTGGAATAGAACCCACCAATAACCACATGAGCAGCATGAAATCGACATTGCCTGATGACATATGCCCCAAGCCTGCAACCAGCGTCAGTAACACCGCATGCACCACGTCTGAGCCAATGATACGAATCATCGGCAGATTCGGAAACATCACCACTAAAGCCATGATGCCAAATGCACCTGCACCGACTGAAGATAAGGTGACAAAAATACCCAAGATAACGCCCATAATCATGATGGCGATGCGCTTTTCCTTGGCTTGCAGTTTTACTTTTTCCAGATCCTGCGTCATATCTGGCAGTTCTTGTTTTCGGTATTTGTTGAAAAGATTTTCGATCTGGGTGCGAAACAGAATAGACAAGCCGGTAATGGTCAGCATAAAGCCCAATACCATGGTCAGGACGGCCTTGTAATGTGTCGATTGGCTTAAATAGTTGTCGAGTACCCAATGCGTGGCAAAAGATGCTGGAATACTGCCTACTGCCAGCCAGATCACAATTGGCCAGACAATATTCATTTTTTTGGCATGCACAAAAGAACCGCAGAATTTTGAAATCGCGGCATAGAGCAGATCCGTACCAATTGCAATGTGGGGTTCAATCCGGAATAGGCTGATCAGAATGGGTGTCATCAATGAGCCACCACCGACACCGGTTACTCCAACACAAAAACCTACCAACACACCTGCTAAAATAAACTCAATCGGACCAAACATGCATATATGCCAAAATCAAAAAACGTGGATATCTTATGACTTTTGGATATAAGTCGTTGTCTTGATTATTGATTTACTTATGCATAAAAAAGATAAAGCACTGGGCTTAAAATTAAATGAAGTTTCATGTTCATCCTCTCTATAGAAAATAACGTGAAAGACCGGTCACTTATTTTAAAGGACACTTTGATCTGCCTGAAAATGAAGATGAATCAGGAAAACCACTTCAATAGAAAAAATCATCAGGGAAGATCAGACGTCGGCTAAGTAATTCTAAAGCATACCTTTCTTAAAATATAAGATGCTCACTGCTTATTCAGGCATAAACCCAGCTTTATGTTAGAATTACGATTAAATACAGTTCAATACGGATCTGAGAGGGAACTCACTTGCTAAATCGAAAACTAAAAATTGGAATCGTGGTCGGTGAGGTCTCTGGAGATACGCTTGGCGCAAAGTTGATTCGCCGTTTTCGTGAGCAAGGGATTGATGCCGAATTTGAAGGCATCGGTGGTCCACAAATGATCGCAGAAGGCTTTAAAAGCTATTATCCGATGGATGTTTTATCGGTGATGGGCATTGTTGAAGTTCTCAAGGATATTAAAAAACTCTTTGCTGTACGTGATGGGCTGGTCGAAACTTGGACTAAAAACCCTGTCGATATTTTTATTGGTATAGATGCACCTGATTTTAACCTGCGCCTGTCGAAAACCATTAAACAAAAACAGTTGCCGATGAAGACCGTGCAATATGTCAGTCCTTCCGTCTGGGCATGGCGTCAGGGACGTGTGCATGGTATTAAGGCCAACATTGATCTTGTGCTGTGTTTATTCCCATTCGAAAAAACCTTCTTTAAAAAATGGGATGTGCCAGCCGCTTTTGTTGGTCATCCTCTGGCCAGTCAGTTGCCGCTTGAAAATCCGATTATCGATGCTAAACAAGAACTGAATCTTGATCCGAATCAGAAGCATATTGCACTATTACCGGGAAGTCGCCGCGGTGAGATTGAACGTTTGGGGCCTTTGGTTCTGGATGCAGCCAAGATTCTGCATCAGAAATATCCGGACTATACTTTCCTGATTCCGGCAATTAATGAGGCGCGCAAGCAACAGATAGAACGCTTGCTGGCGACTTATCCTGAAAGTCTAAAGGTTCAAATCCGCTTAATGGAAAACAGCGGTACCGAGTCAAAAATCGGCCGTCAGGTCATGAATGCCTCCAATATTATTGCGCTGGCGTCAGGTACTGCGACATTGGAAGCGATGTTATTACATCGTCCGATGGTGACTTTCTATAAACTGAATTGGTTGACTTATCATGTGGTGAAATTTCTCATCAAAATTCCTTATTATTCGCTACCAAATATCATTGCCGGCAAAAAAGTCATTCAGGAGCTGATTCAAGCCGATGCTACGCCTGAAAAGCTGGCGGCTGAAATTGAAAAACTGATGAATATTGAAACTGCACAAATTCAGGTGATGCAGCATATCACCATGCATAAGCAGCTATTGTCTGGTAATAGCGAAGACCCGGTCAAAGCCGTGCTCGCGCTAATCCAGTAATTTGACATTATTGTTCTGACAATTCAGCCGGTACTGGGTGGGCGTCTGTTCAAACTGTTTTTTAAAACTTTGACTGAAGGCCGTCTCGGATGAATAACCAACGCCATGTGCGATCTGCTGAATGCTAAATCCGCTATTTCGCAAATATTGTGCCGCCAGCCGAAGGCGATGCTGTTGCAAATAAGCCAGTGGCGGCTCACCGACAATCTGGGTAAAGAGCTGGGCAAATTTGGAACGTGACATATGACATTGCTCAGCCAGACTTTCTACGGTCCAGAACTGCTCAGGTTTGCCATGAATTGCAGCGAGTGCATTGGACAGTTCCGGATGCGAGAGCGCATTCAGCCAGCTCGAGGAATTTTCCAGATTTAAAATATAATCTCGCACACATTCAATCAGTAAAATACTGACCAGATGATCCAGAATCTTGTCACGTCCCGGCCGCATCTGCTGGGTTTCCAGCGCCAGAAACTGTAAACCGACCTGTAACCATTCCGGTGCGGTGTCGCCCAGAATATGCTGAATATGCAGGTATTTAGGTAAGGCACTTAGCAGAGGCTTTGCCATCTGCATATCCAGGCTGGAACGAATAGCCAGTATGAAACTATGCTCCGCCGAATTTTCCCGATTGAGATCAACACATTGCTGTGCATTGCTCTGAAAATAAGGATTAATCGCATGGTGCTCAGAAAAATCGGCATTGTCTGGGCAGGAAACATGATGGGCGGAACCAGCGGGTAATAGCACCAGATCACCTTGTTGTAGCTCGAGCAGATCACCATTCATGAACTTTAATTGCGCCTGTCCTTGTAATAGGATATAGGCCAACATAAAGGGTTCATGCTGATAGTCAAAGCCGCCCGGATGAAACACATTCAGATAAAGATATTCTGATTTTTCCAGATGAATATCATCAAAAATTTTACTTAAAGCATCCATGCCTAACTCTATTCTTCTGTTTTATTTCATTTAATTGACTATAAATTTTTTAACTTTGTGATTTTAGGCCAGAATTTGGCAGCATGTGCCAAAGACGCTGACATAGCTTTTCTGGACGTTGAATACTGTTCGCTACTGCTGAAATATTCAACTATAAGTGCAGAGTAACATAAAAAAGGAAGGTCGCAATGAATGCCCCTGCACAAATCCAGAAAGCGCAGTTTACGCAGGAAGCGTACGCACCAAAAGGTGTAAAGCTGGATAAAAAACGTTTTGGCTGGTTGCTCAGCCCAGGTCTGCCTGTGATCGGAATGGGAATTCTGGCCGGTTATCATTTTGGTCCCAAAGCCACTCAAAAAATCTTTGCGATGGGCGGGCCTTTATTACTGCATGTGATTATTCCGACATTAGATGCCCTGATTGGCGATGATGCCAATAATCCAAATGATGAGCAGATCAAGGCACTGGTTAACGATCCTTATTATGACCGCATTGTAAAAGCATTTATTCCCTTGCAAATGGCAGCCAATGCCTTTGCTGGCTATGTCGTAAGCCGACCAAATGTGTCTTTGCTGGATCAGGTACTGCTTGGAATTTCTATGGGTGCGATTAATGGTGTGGGCGTAAATACCGCACATGAACTCAGCCATCGTCCGCAGAAAAAAGACCATTACTGGTCTCATGCCAGCCTGATGCCTTTGGGCTATAACCATTTCCGGATTGAACATCCTTATGGACACCATAAACGGGTAGCCACGCCTGAAGATCCGGCATCTTCGAAAATGGGTGAATCTTTTTACCGCTTCTGGCCACGTACCGTAATAGGCGGATTAAAATCTGCAATCCAGATTGAAAAAAGACGGCTCGAGCGTAAGGGACTGAAATTCTTTAGTCAGGAAAATGAACTGTTTCATGGTTGGGCCATGAGTGCCGGCTATCATGCCTTGATGCTAAAGGCGTATGGCAAGAAAATTATTCCTTATACACTGACACAGGCATTTTATGGCGTCAGCCTGTTTGAGATTGTGAATTATATCGAGCACTACGGACTAAAACGCGGACAGAAAGCGGATGGCAGTTATGAGCGAACCTTGCCGGAACATAGCTGGAATAACAACAATATCGTGACCAATCTGTTTTTGTATCAGTTACAACGCCATTCCGATCATCATGCCTTTCCAAGCCGGCCATTTCAGGCGCTACGGCATTTTGATGAAGCGCCAGAATTACCGAGCGGTTATGCGACCATGTTGATTCCAGCCCTGATTCCACCTTTATGGTACAAAATCATGGATCAGCGAGTCTATCAGCATTATCAGGGCGATTTAAGCAAGGCCAATATCTTGCCTTCCAAGCGTGCCAAGCTTTTAAAAAAAATTGGTGTAAAAGACTCTGCAGCTTAATGAATTAAAAAATAAAAATGCGCCGATAAAGGCGCATTTTTTGATGAATTCTGCCTAGAACCAGTCGCCTTGCATATTCAGGCAAGTATCATCCAGATTCATCAGTAATTTGGCCTGATGTTCAATTTCAGGGAGTTCCCAGCGAATAAAATATTGAGCTGCCTGAAACTTGCCCGCCAAAAAGTCCTGATCTTCTTTTTGATCGGAATTGCCAAATTTAAGTTGTGCCTGCTGCGCCATGTCTAAGCAGAGCCAGGCAATCATGGTTTTTCCCATCATGTCTAAATAAAGCCCAGAGTTGGCTAATGCTTCATTGATTTGGCCTTGATGCAGAGCCTGACCTAAAACCTGGGTGGTTTTTTGCACGGTAGCCAGATGTTGTTGAAAGCTTTCTGCCAGTGCGACTAACTTGGGATTCTGAATCTCTGACAAGGTCTTCTGGATGCGCTGCATGAGCAGATTTAGCCCTTTGCCATTATGCTGCCAGAGTTTACGTCCCAGCAGATCCAGAGATTGAATGCCGTAAGTTCCTTCATGAATCGGATTGAGCCGGTTATCACGGTAACATTGCTCCACCGGATATTCACGGGTATAACCCGCGCCGCCCAAGACTTGAATGGCCAGATCATTGGCTTTCGGACCATAGGCGGAAGGGAAGGATTTCACCACCGGTGTGATCAGATCCAGCAAGAGGGCACTGTTCTCATCATGTGCTGCCTGATGTTCATCAATCAGACGCGCCGCAAATAAACACAGGGCCAGTGATCCTTCGACATAAGCTTTTTGTGCCAGCAGCATACGTTTGACATCACTATGCTCAATAATATTGACCGGTTTGGAATCAGGCGATTTTTCATGTGCAAGACGACCTTGCGGACGGTTTTTGGCATAGTTTAAGGATTCCAGATAACCGCGATAGCCAATCATGGCTGCGCCCAAGCCTACGCCGACACGCGCCTCATTCATCATTTTAAACATATATTTTAAGCCATGACCTGCTTCACCAATCAAATAGCCTAAGCAAGCATCATTTTCGCCAAAGCTTAAAACCGTTGAAGTCGTTCCTCTATAACCCATTTTGTGCAGTAAACCAGCCAGCTGTACATCATTGGATTCACCTATAGAGCCATCTGGATTGGTTTTAAATTTCGGCACAATGAACAGGGAAATACCTTTGACCCCTTGCGGTGCATCCTGAATCCGCGCCAGAACCAGATGAATAATATTTTCGGTAATATCCTGATCACCACCAGAAATAAACATTTTCTGGCCTTTAATGTTATAAGTTCCATCTGCCAGAGGAATAGCTTTGGTCGTTAGATCACCCAGAGAAGAACCGACATTCGGCTCGGTCATGGCCATAGTGCCGGCAAAGCGGCCGCTCAACATATGCGGTAAAAATAGCTGTTTTTGTTCTGGTGAAGCAAAGGCTTGAATCAGATTTGCCGCCGCCGCAGTCAGAAAAGAATAGGCAACAGTTGAAGGATTGGCCGCCATAAAATAGGCATTGCAGGCCATATTTAATAAAGTCGGGAGTTGCATACCGCCATGTTCATAATCATGCTGGGCACAGAGCAGGCCGGCCTCGGCAAACTGCTGCCACGCCGTTTTGACTTCAGCAATGGTTTTGACCTGCTTCCCATCAAAGCTCGGTTCATGCTGATCGGCTTTGGCATTATGCGGGGCAAAGTAATCGGTCGCGATACCCTTGGCTGTATCTAAAATACTGTCAAAGGTATTTTTATCATGCTCCTGATAACGTTCCAGTTTTGTCAGAGCTTCAAGTTTGAATACGTCATAAAGCTGGAAATGAAGATCTTTATCATTAATCAGTTGGGTCACGGTACTATCCTGAGTGTGCAATCCTTGAGATAGCATCAAGACTAGCAGTTGCTTTTATTGAGGAGGATTGTCAATAATGACATGAATCGGGTGAAAAGTGACAAATAGAAAAATATGCAACAGGTGGTGATTTTAGGCTTTGATGGGGCTCTGGCTTCAGCCATTACGGGCGTGGTCGATTTATTTGCCATGGCTGGCGTAAGCTGGAACCGGATTCAGCAGCAGGATGTACAACGCCTGTTTAAGGTCAGTATCGCCAGTCCAGATGGACACCCGATTCGTTGTATTAATGGTCTGGAATTACAGGTACATTGTTCCTATCAAGAGATTCAAACCGCAGATATTGTGGTGGTGCCCACCATCGCTGCACCGATTCAGGATGTATTGCAACAGAATCCAGAACTGATTCATTTTTTAAAATCTGCACATGCAGATGCGACCTTAATTGCTGGAAATTGCACCGGAAATTTCTTTCTGGCAGAAGCCGGTATTTTAGATAATCGCGTGGCAACGACGCATTGGGGCTTTCAAGATATTTTCCGGACGTATTATCCGCAGGTCAAATTGAATGCCGATCTGATGATTAGCCGCGACCAGAATATCTATTGCGCGGGTGGTGGCCTGGCCTGGTTCGACTTAGGTTTGCATCTGATTGAACGTTTTTATGGCTTTGAGGTGGCCATGCAATCGGCCAAATCTTTTGTGATTGATTATCGACGCGATAGCCAGCTGTCTTATTCCTTACTCAAGATTGGACAACCGCATCATGATGAACTGGTGCAAAATGTCCAGAACTGGCTGGAGCAGCATTTTCATGAGTCTTTTAGCTTGGATGATATCGCAACACGTTTTAATGTCACCACGCGTACCTTGATTCGCCATTTTAAACAGGCACTGGACTTGCCGCCGAATCAGTATCTGCAAGCGATCCGGATTGAAGCTGCACGCAAACGTCTGGAAGAAACCGATCAGGCGGTGGATGTGATCATGCAAAATATTGGTTATCAGGACCCAAGTTCATTTCGCCGTTTATTTCATAGAAAAACTGGCTTGACGCCGTTGGAATATCGGCGCCGCTTTAGCCGTCGCTTTTAGAAGTGTTTAATAAGAAGGTTGTATTTCCCCCGCTTTACGGCCATGCAACAGGTAATACCAGATCAGACAGCTGATGGTCAGTACAGCAGAGTACAGGTAAAGCTGACGATAACCGATCTGATCCAGAAGCATGCCGAGGAAATAAGGTCCAAAACCCAAACCTGCATCTAGCGCAATAAAGAAGGTTGAAGTCGCCAGCCCCATACGCTGCAAACTGGTACTTTTTACCGCAATGGTCTGACAGACGGACTGGAGATTACCAAAGCCAAAACCAAGCAGTGCGGCGCTGGCCAATAACATCGTAGCATTATGGGCCTGACTGAGTAATAAAATTCCTAAGGCCATAATCACAATGGCCGGATAGATGATGATGTTTTCACCTTTACGATCCATTAGCGGGCCGGTAAATGGACGTGAAAGCAAAATCGCAATGGCATACATCAGAAAGAAAAAAGAAGCCGTTTCGACTAAATTAATCTCTTTGGCATAGAAATGAATAAAAGATAAGACGCCGGAATAGCAGGTTGCCACAATCAGAACAATCATCGAAATCGGCAAAGCCTTGGGTTCAATATATTGCGCCAGTCTGCTAGATGATTGATTTTCTATATGATTGACTGGATTCGTTATTTTAATCTGTGGCGGCTGAATAAACAGGCTGCAAATCAGGCAGCTGAGTGCGACTACACTGGTAAAAACAAAAATCACCTGATAGTTAAAATTTGACATTAGCCAGATGCCTAAGAAGGGGCCAATCGCTGTGCCAAGTGTGCTGCTCATACTAAAATAACCAATGCCTTCACCACGTCGAGTCGCAGGAATGGTCTGGGCAATCACGGTGCCTAATACCGTTGAGGCCACACCCATCATAAAACCGTGCATCAGACGGATGCCCAGTAAAATTTCCAGCTTGGCCGGAATCAGATAGAGGCCAGAAAAAAGCAGAAAACCTGTCAGACCGGCCACAAGCGTAATTTTTAGGCCCAAACGGTTTAGCAGTTTCCCGATAATAAGACGGCCGAATAAGGTACCGACAATAAACAAGCCAGAAACCAGCCCTGCCTGTGCCGTGGTTGCACCTAATTCTGCTACCGAGTAGCCGACAATCACAATCACCAGCAAATAAAACACCAGCACCAACTGGAAATTCACCAGACTGATCAAAATAAAATTGGGAGTCCATAAAGGCGTTTGTTCTTGGCTCATTAAAGTCGATCCTGCGAAGCGGGTTGTAACTGCTGAATGATCTGCATCAAGATATTTTTACTACTTTCAATATCATCTGAGGCAATTTGCTCAAGCAACTGCTTTTCAAATGCCTCAATCTGTGTGGAACCCAGGGCAAAAGTCTCGACTCCTTGCTCACTCAGTGTGAATAGCTTCTGACGCTTGTCTGCAGTTTCGAGTTGGCTAATTAGACCGAGTTCCACTAAATTCTGGATACGTTTACTGATGCTGGGTTTAGATACGTTCAAATAATGAGAAATATCCATCAGGGTACATTGCTGATGCGTCTGAATCACATACAGCACTTGCCATAAGGAATAATTTAACTGTGAAGATAATAAAATCGTATTGATTTCATCACTGAGTAACCGTGCACAGCGTAATAACAAGGCGCGAAATGGAAGAGAGGCATAAGGCATATAGTTAACCTAGCTAACTAATTTAGAGCCAATTTACGCCTATTTGGGGGATTACACAAGTGGTCACCGTTCAATTAAATATTCACTTGCATATTTAATTAAATAGCGCTTACACATTGTTAACTTGAGTAAAAAATAACCGACAAAAGTCTACATATTGCTAAGCCAAATTAAGCCTAAGCTAAGACCAAGAAAAAACACTTCACTAATAAATCTAAGCAAGGCTCCTACAAATAATTATATATAGGTGAAATGTATGACCCTGGGTTTAACCGCATTAGAGTTAGCGCGAATACAATTCGCCTTTACTGTCTCTTTTCATATTATTTTTCCTGCAATCTCAATCGGATTGGCCAGCTTTTTGGCGATTCTGGAATGGCGCTGGCTCAAAACCCAAGACCCGATTTATCGGGATCTGTTTAAGTTTTGGGTGAAAATCTTCGCTGTAGCATTTGGGATGGGCGTGGTCTCTGGCGTGGTCATGAGCTATCAGTTCGGCACCAACTGGAGTGAATTCTCCCGGATTGCAGGTGGCGTGACTGGCCCATTACTGGCCTATGAAGTTCTTACCGCCTTTTTTCTGGAAGCGGGCTTTTTGGGAATTATGCTCTTCGGCTGGGGACGGGTGGGGCCACGTGCACACTTTTTCTCGACCTTGATGGTCGCGGTAGGCACCTGTATCTCGATGTTCTGGATTTTATCCTCCAATAGCTGGATGCAAACGCCGCAAGGCTTTGCCATCGAAAATGGTCTGTTTGTCCCCAAAGACTGGATCGCCATCGTATTTAACCCGTCATTTCCCTACCGTTTGGCGCATATGGCCATTGCTGCCTTTTTGGTTTCTGCATTGCTGGTGGCAGCCACAGCAGCCTGGCATCTTATTCAGGGCCGTCGTGATGCCTTGGTCAAAACTTCATTTTCCATGGCAATGTGGCTGATTCTGGTACTTGCGCCGCTACAGGTTTTGGTGGGTGATGTACATGGTCTAAATACGCTTGAACATCAACCCGCCAAACTGGCGGCAATGGAAGGTCATTGGGAAACCAATCATGATGGCGGCATGCCTTTATATCTGTTTGGACTGCCAGATATGCAGGCTGAGGAAACCAAATATGCCATCGCCATTCCTAATCTGGGCAGCTTGATCCTGACACATTCCATGGACGGTACTGTCACCGGCTTAAAGGATTTTGCACCTGAAGACCGTCCTAATTCGGCAATCGTGTTCTGGAGTTTTCGGATCATGGTCGGGCTAGGAATGTTGATGCTACTGCTGGCAATCTGGGGAGCATGGTCACGTAAAAAAGGCCGCTTTTATGAATCCCGAGGATTACATCGGTTTGCCCTGATTATGGGGCCTTCCGGTTTTATTGCCATGCTGGCGGGGTGGTTTACGACGGAGGTTGGCCGTCAACCCTGGGTGGTGTATGGCATCATGCGTACCAAAGACGCCCTATCGCCGGTATCGGCAGAGCAGGTAGGCTTGACCCTGATTATCTTTGTCGTGGTCTACTGTGTGGTCTTTGGCGCCGGTATTTATTATATGTTACGACTCATGCACAAAGGCCCGGAATTTATTCATTCTACACCCTCACATGAAATTGATAGTGATGTGATTCAGGCATCTCGCCGGCCATTGAGCAGTATTCGCGAGAGTATTGAGGATGGGGCCGATAATGCAGATCAGGAGAATAAAAAATGATTGATTTGTCATTGATTTGGGTGGTGATCATCGCCGTTGGTGTCCTGATCTATGTCATTCTGGATGGTTTTGATCTGGGCATTGGCATTCTATTTCCGTTTTTTCCGCATCAGGATGACCGTGATGTGATGATGAATACTGTTGCGCCTGTCTGGGATGGCAATGAAACCTGGATGGTATTGGGTGGCGCAGGTTTATTTGCAGCATTTCCGCTGGTCTATTCCACCGTATTATCTGCACTGTATATGCCGATCATCCTGATGGTGATTGCGCTGATCTTCCGTGGTGTTGCTTTTGAATTCCGTTTTAAGGCCAATCGCAGTAAACATTGGTGGGACAAAGCCTTTATTGGTGGTTCTGCGCTGACCAGCTTCCTGCAAGGGGTGATTTTAGGCGCTTATATTCAGGGAATTGAAACCCGAAATGGCATTTATGCGGGCGGCGGGCTGGACTGGTTGACACCATTTAGCCTGTTTACCGGTCTGAGTGTCATGGTGCTGTATGCTGCCTTAGGCTGTGGCTGGCTGATTTTTAGAACGGCCGATCAGTTACAAGACCGTATGTATCAGCTGATGCCAAAAATGATTATCGCCTTATTGATTATCCTGGGCGCTGTCAGTATTTATACGCCGCTGACTCATCCGCAGATTGCGGAACGCTGGTTTAGTCAGCCACAATTTATGTATCTCATGCCCGTGCCGATCTTAGTCCTGTTATTTACCTGGCTGGCTTTACGTGCCTGCAAACAACGTAAGGAACTTAGCCCATTCATGTACATGCTGGTGCTGGTTTTTCTGGCCTATACCGGATTTCTGATCAGTCTCTGGCCTTATATCATTCCACCGTCAGTGACCATCTGGGAGGCGGCAGCGCCAGAAAGTAGTCAATTATTTACCTTAATTGGTGCTTTATTACTTATTCCAATCATTCTGATTTATACCGGCGTGTCGTACTGGGTATTCCGCCATAAAGTGCGGGTCGGGGATGATGGCTATCATTAAGGAGCAACAATGAAAGGGAAGCAGATATTATGGTTTGTGGGCCTATGGATTTTAGGCTTCGTTACTCTGGCTTTAATTGCAGGCGCATTCAGGTTTTTTGTCCATCTGGCGTATTAATTTAAAAATTAAAAAGTGATCTGGCGAGCCGGATCACTTTTTAATAGCGAAGAGAAATCAGCAAAGATTAGGATTTTACCTGTTTTCGATACACACTTGGGCGTACAGGTCGGCTACTTTTCCAGAGTCCTTTTTTCTGTTTTTTGGCTTTGTTTTGCAAGTCCAGCATATAGCGTAAATGGTTTTTATCTTTAATATAATCTTCGTAGACCCATGCTGCGCCGCGTTTCACGATTTCTTCATTGATATTTTTACGATAGCGGTAAACGACGCCGACGCAGCGACCATAACGGTCAATATCTGTAATTTTCACGCGAACTATTTTGTTTTTCACCATGCTTTTAACTAGACGCTGTGACTCTTTGCCATAGCTTTGGCTGGATTCTGGCGCATCCACATAGGCAAAACGTAGTCTGGTTTCAGAACGTCTAATATTGAAACGGTAGCAGGTGAGGGTATCCCCATCGCTAACCGCCTTAACACGACACCAGTATTTCTGTCCTTTTTTAAAGGGACGAAATATATCCTTGAGGTAAATGGTGAGTTTGTGCAGCAAATAATAGGAAAAGCATAAGGCAAATAAACCCAGCACAATTTGCCAGGTGGGAGAAAGAGGCAACAAGCTAAAATCCAGATCATCAAAAGAAGCTGTAGAAGAACAACAGCAAGCAGATGCATGATTGTAGAGGAAAGCCCCAAGCACTAGAGTTCAAAAGCTAAACAGTCAGTGTTTCATTTTGTATTTATAAATAGCCTAAGCAATTTAGGTTGAGCCTGACATTTCAGGCTACAATACCAACCATTAGAATAGCCTAAGCAAAATTCATATCTACTTAAAATAGCCTAAGTAAAAATGTTATTAATTTCGCTTCGCAAAAATTGATGTCTCTTATTTTCCTGTAAATCTTTGTGCCAATACATTCCCATATTAATCTTAGGCAGTTGCACAGGCACTTCAAAAAAATTCAGAATTTTGGCTATCTGTAAATGTTCTAAGATATTGCGTGGCATAGTCAACATCGCTTGGGGATATTGCTCCAAAATTTGCAACGCAGTTGAATAATGCTGACAGCGTAAAAAAATCTGTCTTGAAAGCTGCTTACGGCTCAAATACAGATCTTCAATTAAGATACCTGTACGGCGAGACGATACGCCTATATGTGGGGAGGAAAGATAGGATTGTTCTGAAATTTTATTTTGCTGCGTACAGACGACAAATTCATCTTGTACTAAGGGTTCAAACTGAATTTTATCTCCCAGTTTTTGCTCAAGATCCATGACAAAATCGACCTGCTGCGCCGCCAGGTCAGCACTGATATTTTTACGATCCAGCTTGATGCTACTAAACTGAATATCCAGATTCATTTTCTGAAAATGTGCCACCAACTTTGGAAAAATCATTGGTTCAATTTCATCATGTACGGCAATTTTTAAACTTTGCACCATATTTGGTTGAAATTGTTGATGCTGAATAGAAATACTTTGAATCGTCATCAGGGCATTTTTAATGGCGGGATAAATCTGTTCAGCAAACGGCGTGGGTTGCATTTTTGCACCAAAACGTACGAACAGATCATCCTGCAACTGATTTCTGAGCCGCTGCAAAGCGTGACTAGCAGCAGATTGGGTGATACATAATCGCTGTGCTGCTTTAGAAATACTGTTCTGTTCAAAAATAGCGACAAAAAGTGGATATAAATTGATATCTATACGATGGAAAACACTCATATCCATCAGTGTTTTATTATGAATGCTATGCATGATGAGCTATGGATTAAAATCATTTTATTCATAATAGTTTTTAAGTTAAGGTCTTGTAAAGCAGAATACAAAATATCCAGAGGGAAATAGCCATGTTTGAGTTATCCGCACGCGCGCAAGACTATGTTGAACGAACTAAAAAATTTATTAAAGATGAAATCGAAGCTGTTGAAGCCGATTTTTGGCAGCAAGTGCATGAGTTAAATCAAGGCAGTGACTGGACCAAATGGCAATGGCCGACTGAACTGGAAACTTTAAAAGCCAAAGCCAAAGCAGCAGGGCTGTGGAATATGTTTCTGCCATGTCCTGAACTGGGCCAAGGTTTATCAGTCAATGAATATGCTCATATTGCCGAGCTTTCGGGCCGTAGCCTGATTGCACCGACCGTATTTAACTGTAATGCGCCAGACAGCGGCAATATGGAAGTCCTCTGGCGTTATGGCTCTGAAGAACAGAAACAGCAATGGCTTCTGCCATTACTTGAAGGCAAAATCCGTTCTGTATTTTGTATGACTGAACCGGCGGTGGCTTCTAGTGACGCGACCAATATGCAAGCAACGGCGGTCATCGAAGGCGATGAAATTGTTCTAAATGGCCGTAAATGGTGGTCATCAGGTCTGGGCGATCCTAATGCCAAAGTCATTATTTTTATGGCGCATACGCCAGATGAAAGCAAAGACCGTCATCATCAGCATTCCATGGTTCTGGTTCCTGTCGATACGGCGGGTGTGAAAATCGAAAGAATGTTATCGGTATTTGGCGACTATGATGCACCGCATGGTCATGGTGAAGTCAGTTTTGAAAATGTCCGCGTTCCAGTTGCCAGTTTTATTGGTGGTGCCGGTCAAGGCTTTGAAATTGCTCAAGGTCGTCTCGGGCCAGGCCGTATTCACCACTGTATGCGTTGTATCGGTGCTGCGGAAAAATCTTTGGAGCTGATGATTGACCGCGGTATGAGCCGGACTGCCTTTGGTAAAGAAATTTTAAAACTGGGTGGTAATCTGGAACGTGTTGCTGAAGCACGGGTCGCGATTGATCAGGCACGTCTTTTAACCTTGTATGCAGCCTATAAAATGGATACTTTAGGGAATATGGCGGCTTTGACTGAAATCTCGGCCATTAAAGTGGTTGCGCCAAGTGTATTAGAAAAAGTAGTGGACATGGCCATACAAATTCACGGTGGTGCTGGTGTCTCCCGTGATACGCCACTCACCGGATTCTTTGCTCAGGCACGTGCCCTACGTTTGGCGGATGGACCAGATGAAGTGCATAAAGGTATGATCGCAAAACTGGAACTGGCTAAACGTGGTTACAGTACACGCCATAAAAAATAAGCTTAAACACGATATAAAGTTTGAAGACATTTGAAAAAGAATTGAAGGAAAAATTATGGCAGTTATTGATGTCGGTGGATCGGTTCGTGCAGGTGAGGAACTGGATGTTCAGGCTGTAGGAAACTGGCTGATTGGGCAGGGAGTTCAACTTGAAGGTCCGGTCGAAGTTACTCAATATTCGGGTGGCGCATCGAACTGGACTTATCGTCTGAAATATACCAATGCCGATCTAATTCTGCGTCGTCCACCCAAAGGTACCAAAGCCAAATCTGCCCACGACATGGCCCGTGAATTTAAGGTTCAGCACGCACTTTCCGAGTTTTATCCGGTATTACCAGAGATGGTGGCACTTTGTCAGGATGAATCCGTGATTGGCTGCGACTTCTATGTGATGAAACGCATTGAAGGCATTATTCCACGCGCCAATTTACCCAGAGAACTGAATTTTAATGAAGCTCAGGTACGTGAACTGTGTATTAACGTCATTGATAAGCTGATTGAGTTGCATCAGGTGCCTTATGTGGGTACTGAACTGGAGAAATTAGGCAAAGGCGAGGGCTATTGTCATCGTCAGGTAGATGGTTGGGATGCACGTTATGCCAAAGCCAAGACCTTGAATGTGCCATCTTTCAGATATGTCCGTCAGTGGCTTAAAGACAATACCCCAGTGGATGCTAAAACCTGTCTGATTCACAATGACTGGCGTTTTGATAATGTCATTTTAGATCCAAACGATCCGACTCAAGTCATTGGCGTTCTGGATTGGGAAATGGCGACACTCGGTGATCCATTGATGGATCTGGGTTCAGCTTTGGCTTACTGGGTTGAAGATACGGATAATGCAATTTTTAAAGCCACACGTCGTCAACCCACCAACTTAAAAGGCATGTTTAGCCGTAAAGAAGTGGTGGATTATTATCTGGAAAAAACCGGATTAACCCCTGAAAACTGGACCTTCTATGAAGTCTTTGGAATTTTCCGTTTAGCGGTGATCGCGCAGCAAATTTATTATCGCTATTATCATAAACAGACCAATAATCCAGCATTTAAGGATTTCTGGATTGTGATTCATGCCTTGCATATTCGTGCCTTAAAACTGATTGGCCGCCAGAAAATTGAGGCCAATGATATTGCACAGAAATATATGACCAAATTTAAGGAGTTCATGCCGAAATGACGACGATTTATTTAATCCGCCATGGACAGGCGTCTTTCGGTGCAGAAAGCTATGACAAACTTTCTCCAAATGGTGAATTACAAGCCAAATTATTGGGCCGCTATTTTGATGAAATTTTAAAAGAAGCACCTTATGTGGTGGCAGGCTCCATGCAGCGTCATCAACAAACGGCGCAATTGGCCTTGGCTGAATGTTTTCCTGAAAGTGAGCCAGTTACAGATTCAGCTTGGAACGAATTTAATCATCAACAAGTCTTTGCTCAATATGAGCCACGCTTTAATCAGCCAGAACTGCTGAAAGAAGATGTATCGCAGCATGCCAATCCACGCGCCTATTTAAGTAAAATTTTTGAAGGTGCAATTGAGCGCTGGACTGGCGGTGACTATCACCATGAATATGAAGAATCCTGGCCAGATTTCAAACATCGGGTGGAAACGGCATTGCAGCATTTGTGTGATGATCTGGCTGAAAAGAAACCGCGCTATGCTGTAGTGTTTACGTCGGGCGGAGTCATTTCGGTTGCTGCGGGCAAAATTCTCGGTTTGTCTCCGAATAAAACTTTTGCTTTAAACTGGGCAATTACCAATACCAGCATGACCACGCTACGTCTGGTAGGCAACCAACCCCAGCTATTAAGCCTAAATGAACATCATTATATTAAAGCGCAACGTCCGGATTTATTGACCTGGATTTAAATCTATATTGCAAATCTGATTGCTTAGAAAAATAAAGGAATAAGGTAAAACACATGGCAAAAACAATTTTAATTACTGGTGCAAGTTCAGGAATTGGTGCAGGTATGGCACGCGAATTTGCTCAGAAAGGCTATAACCTGGCCATCTGCGCGCGTCGCCTGGATCGTTTGGAAATACTTAAACAAGAGTTGGAGAGTCAATACGGCATTCAAGTAATTGCTAAAACTTTAGATGTCACTAATTATGATCAGGTCTTTGACGTATTTCGTGCTTTTAAACAAGATTTTGGCACGATTGACCGAGTGATTGTCAATGCCGGAGTCGGTGAAGGCCGTCGTATTGGCAAGGGCAACTTTGCCATTAATAAGGCCACAGTTGAAACCAATTTCATTTCGGCCTTGGCACAATGTGAAGCAGCAGTAGAGATTTTCCGGGCGCAAAATTCAGGCCATCTGGTCATGATTTCTTCAATGAGTGCCATGCGCGGTATGCCTAAACATTTAACCGCTTATGGTGCAAGTAAGGCAGGTGTTGCACATCTGGCCGAAGGGATTCGTGCCGAACTGATTGATACACCAATCAAAGTCACCACAATTTTCCCGGGCTATATTCGTACCGAACTTAATGAAGGCGCCAAGAAACTGCCATTTGAAGTGGATGAAAAAACCGGATCGCGTTTACTTGCTGCTGAAATTGAAAAAGCGCCAGTAAAGGCTTATGTGCCAAAATGGCCATGGCTGCCATTGGGTCTGGCGATGAAAATATTGCCGCTGAAATTGGTGAATAAATTAGGCTAAGGTTTAAAATCTAAAAGCTCCATAAGGGGCTTTTTACTTTTCTAGAACTTCAGAACTTTTTTTGCTGGTAATTTCACTTGAAAAAATTGCTTTGCAAAGTCAACGCTAATGCTAGCGTTAGCAAAGTTGCAGATAAAAATGTGCCAAATACATGCACTATCCTGTGTAAAGAAAACAAAGCTCGTTAATTCGATTAATCAGGATCAGGTAGTTTGATAAGCTTTTAATAATGAAATATTTATTATTTCAAGGCAAACCAAGTTTAATTAATATAGAGATAAATTGCTGTTAAAAAACAGATTTTTTAGAGACTGAATCTCATAAAAAATTACGCATGATCTCCCTGTATTTTTATTCATCTTAGAAAAAGTGCCAAAATTGTCCAAAACTTGGACATACTCGCTCGGACAGTCAAAAGATCACTTCTCTTTTTTTTAATTTCCTTTAATGTGCAACTGTCCAGAAATTAAAGGTTCTCTATATGTCTACATCTTCAGAGATGACAGACCAGCAGCGTATCTCCAAAGTTAGAACTGTGGTGACACAGGCAGGTGAAGATTTACGTAACCGTTATCCAATATTGAAACATCAAAATTTTATTGGTGCCAGTATTCTCGGTTTTGCCTGGATCGGTATGGTTTTATGCGCATTGGCCTATGCCTATGGCTATCTTTCTGTATGGCTGACGATTCCTTTAATTGCAATTTTTGCTTCATTAACGCATGAATTAGAGCATGACTTAATTCATTATATGTATTTCAAAAAAACGCCCTGGGCACATCACTTGATGCTGGCTTTGGTGTGGTTGGCGCGTCCAAATACCATTAGTCCGTGGGCACGTCGTCGTTTACACCTGCATCATCATAAATATTCTGGAACTGAACATGATCTGGAAGAACGTGGAATCAGTAATGGTATGCCGTGGGGAATTCGCCGGATTTTGATCATCAGTGATCAATTGATGTCGGTTTATCTGCGTCCTTTTCAGATGTTTAAAATGATCCATCTTTTTCTGGAAAAACAGCCTGAAAAAGAACGTAAAATTGCCATGATTTCCCAGCTATTGGGCTTTGTGCCATTAAGCATTCTTTATTATGGCTTATTTTATTTATTTGTCGTGTTCCATGTTTCAAATGCAATCGTGCCTTTATTTGGCTATGAGATGCGCTGGTCGCAAGTCGTAATCGAAGCAATGCCAATCATTAATTTTATTGCAGTCATCTGGCTGATTCCCAATTTTATCCGTTCATTTAGCCTGCAATTTGTCAGCTCGAATATGCATTATTATGGCGATATTGATCCGAGGGATGTCATCAAGCAAACACAAGTACTGACGCCTTGGTGGATGATGCCATTTCAGTTGTTTTGCTGCAATTTTGGGGCCACGCATGCGATTCATCACTTTGTCGTTAAAGAGCCTTTTTATATTCGTCAAATGACCTCGAAAACGGCGCATAAAGTGATGAAAGAAGTGGGCGTACGTTTTAATGACCTGGGCACATTTAAACGTTTAAACCGCTGGAATGATATTCAAACAAAATAAAACTAAATTAAAAAAATCCTGCAAATGCAGGATTTTTTTATCTACTCTTTGGAATTTGCAAAGAAGTGCAGCAAAGCATCTTGCAATATCACCTGCCAAATTGCATAGGAATGTGCGCCTTCATAAACCTGATATCTGACCTCATGCCCTTTGGATTTTAAAGCTTGTGCCACGATGGGTGACGTTTCCAGAATACTTAAGTCATTGTTGGTACGCGAAGATTCATAACGATTCGCTGAAATATGAAAATACTGTTGAGGCTGATTCTTTAAGTTATGAATCAATTGATTCATACCATTAATTTTTGAGTGTGGTTCAGGTGACCACCAGAACGAGCCGGATAAAGGCACAGCATGACTAATGTGCTGCGGATTTTCCAAGGCAAGATAAGCTGCACTCAGCCCTCCCAAACTGGAACCGAGAAGAACTGTTTTTTGCTTATCACGTACAATTTTCTGATCGAGCCAAGGCAAAAATTCCTGATTAAAAAAACCTGAAAATTTCGGGTTTGGTGTCAGCTCTTTAGGACGAAGTTCACTATTCGGTGCATGTAAAAAAACCGCTTGAATCGGTGGAAGTTTGCCTTGTTCCACCAGAATATCCAGCACTTTTGGCACATCAACCAAATGGGCATATTCATTTCCATCAAAGAAAATAGCCGTGATATAAGATTGTTGTGCAGTTTTTTTAGATTGATAGATTTCAACGCGACGTTGATTTTTTAAAAACTGGCTGGATAGCTGATAACGTTTTAGTTCAGGCTGCGGATGATCTGGATAGCGTTTAGGATCGATAAAGGGAGGGGCTTGATCCAGGGCGATAATATTTTCATTCCTCAGTTTAGAGGCAGTATTTTCTTTAAGCCAGCGTTTTGGATTCAATGGATCAAGTTGTAATACCTGCAATACAGCACGGCGCTGCGCCCGGGGTTCTTTGAGTTCTGGGTTTAAATGTGCACAGTAATTCGATAGATAACCCTCCAAATTTGGTAAATCCACTGCAAAACTATAACTGCCGATATAGCGACGGTTCACAATATTTTCCTTAAACCAGATCTCGGTATCGGGCAGGCGAGTCAACCATTCATGATCATTACTCGGGCCACCGACCAGACGCACATTATGTTTGGCTGCTTTCCATAAAAAAATCAGTCGAACATGATCCTGATCAAGTGGCTCAATAATCGGTGTAGTTTGATTTTGCACTTTATCCCAGAATTGTTGGATTAATCCGGCTCGGTTTTCAGGAGACTGCTTTAATTGCTGCTGTAAACTTTTTAACAGGTCGCTTTCGGGTTGAACTGCTTCACACGCTGCAGCATAAGGTGCTTGCTCTATTGAAGAAGGTGAATCTGCCAAACTATGTAATGATAGTGCGCTTAGTAAGAGTGTGCTTAAGTATAAGTAGTTCAAATCATCCCCAATTAATTTTAAAAAATAGTAATGATAATTATTATCAATTATAAATACAGATTTGTCTTTCAATTATTTTTATATATTTATTCAATTATTTACATGATGTTTTATCAAAACTCATAGCATGACAGGTTACAATAAAGTTCTAATTCATTGTTTTATATTTAAAGTATAGATTTATGTGGCTGAAAATATCGACTCTTGCATTAATTCCAGTATTGGTAATTCAGGGCAATCGCGTCAAAAAAAACACTGTGCAACTCCCAGAACCGGAGGGTGAACGTGAAGGAACGTGCGGTCAAGGCCAGCCGCTTTCTATACTGATTGTCGGCGATTCTGCGGCTGCCGGCGTTGGGGTAGAGCATCAGGATGATGCATTGCTGGGCGCCATTTTAAAAGATTTGCAGCATGACTTTAAAATTCAATGGAAATTGCATGCAAAAACAGGGGATAGCACAGCTAAAGTGATTTGTGCCATAGAACAACTGGAGACAGAACATTTTGATGTGGTCATTAGCTCGGTTGGTGTAAATGATGTAACCAAGCTCATGCCGGCTGATATCTGGATTCAAAAACAGAAAAAACTATATGCCATGATTCAACAAAAATTCAGTCCTGAATTGGTCATTGCAGCAGGTGTGCCACCCATGAATATGTTCCCGGCATTACCAAATCCTTTGGCCTGGTTATTTGGACAATATGCCAAAAAAATGAATCAGCAACTGGCGAAATTCGTAGCAAGCCAAGACACCATGCAATGGATTGAATATGATATTGAAAAATATCGTGCCATGAATTTAGAAATGGCTGCAGATGGTTTTCATCCGAGTAAGGAAGTTTATACACTTTGGGGACAAGAAGTGGCTAGCAAGATTCGGCAGACACTCTAAAATAGTTGAAAGTTCTCAATTTAAGGAATTCTATGTCTGATATTGAAACGCATCCATTACCGCCTTTTTTACCGCCAAATGCCAAATTACTGATGTTGGGTAGTTTTCCACCACCAGCAACTCGCTGGAAAATGAATTTTTATTATCCAAATTATCAAAACGATATGTGGCGGATTTTTGGTTTAATTTTCTTTCAAAATAAAGATTACTTTCTGGATATTGAGAATAAAAAATTTCAGGAATCATTGATCCGTGAATTTCTATTGGAGACTGGAATTGCGATTTTTGATAGTGCCTCTCAGATCAGACGGCTGACGGGCAATGCTTCAGATAAGTTTCTGGAAATTGTGGTACCGACCAATTTAAAGGATTTATTGCTACAGATCCCAGAATGTACCTACATTATGACCACCGGTGATAAAGCCACCGATACCATGATGCTGTCTATGCCTGAAGATGCAGAAAAGCCCAAAATTGGAGAGCCGACGCAAACCAACCTGGAAGGACGCGAACTGCATTTATATCGAATGCCTTCATCTTCTCGAGCATATCCGGTTTCTCTGGAGAAAAAAGCCGAAAGTTACCGGATGATGTTTGAGCATGTGGGTTTGGTTTAATATTTAATCTAATAATCAGATAAAAAATGGTTAAAGAGGTTTTAGGTTGTAGATAAGAAATAAACTTACTATTTGTAAGTTAGTGGCTTTATTCATTCACATATTTGGATATTTGACCCAGCGATAGCTATTGATTTTAATCTCCCGGACATGATGAAAGCTGGACCAGATTAACTGGCTACCTTTGGTCCATTTTAAAGCTCGAATACGAGACTCCACCTGCTGTATTTCCTCTGGCGAGGCCGGACGTAAAGGGCCAATTTCTGCATATAAGCGTACTCCTGGATAACGCTTAAATTTACCTTTAAGCAACGAATGAATCCAAAACAGTTTGCTACTGTTGACGGCCTGTATGCAGGCCATGGGTTGATGCTGTAAATTTTCAGAAAAAGTAGTGGAATAAGTATCAAAAAAGAAACCCGCACTGGTCTTTTTGTTGAGAAATATGGTTCCAATCGGAGTAATACTAGGAAAACCTTTGCAATTGACTGTTGCAATAGAGCAATGCATGGCAGCCCGTTGTGCATCAGCGACCACTTGGCGTATCTGATGCCATTCATTATCAGAAATCATGTCTTGATTCTCTTATTATTTTTTATAAATTTTATAACAACTTACTTAGCTTGGCATTGTCTGAAAAAATTGAAGATAGGGCAATTAAATCAATCTAAAATGCTATTTACATCATAAAAAAAGAGCCACATGAGCTCTTTAAAAAATAGAAAACTCGGCGATTAACCATCATATTCCACATAGTCCCACAGGTTTAAACGGGTTTTAATTTCCTGACGGATCTCTGGCAACATCGGCAATAACGTCCCATCAATCCATAAACTGAGCGCCTGTGCAGAGAGCAATTGCTGTTGTTCATCGACTAGTTGTGCGCCTTTTAAGATCACGCAGGTTTCTTCAAGCGCTTCAGTTTCGACACCTTTGAATAATACCTGTAAATCATGACCGCTATCGTGAATCAACCACTCTAACTCGAGCTGTATATTTTCACTGGATTTTAGAACAACTTGACCCTGAATAATATCGGATTCAGACAGACAATCATGTTCTACCCGAATTTTGGCCAAATACCATTCTTGCTGAGATAAATCATGGAGAGTTTTTACAGGCGTCAGAATATCACTGAATTTAAACTGACGGCTTAAATCAAAAAATTGCATGGGAGTAGAGGGCGAAAAAATCGCAAAATATTGGAAAAGTTGAATTTTAAAGCAAGGCTAATCGCCTGTAAAACCCTTTAAGCGATGATAGCGCCAGATGACTTGACGCTACCATGCCCGGAAAATAGATTCTGTACGTTGTGTAATGCCAAATTAATTACAATGTCATTACATCAGCCATTCCCCGGGGAATTTTGTCACCAGATTCATCATAAAACGCTGAAATTTTGTGGTTTCAGGGTCATGTACATGCTGAATAGTACGGCCATCTTTTTGGTGCTCTAACCAGATTATTTCATCTTTTTCATTTAGTTTGAGCTGATAGGCCACACGCGGTAAAAATTGATTCATCGCATTAGAGATTTCCTTTTGAAAATCTTCCGATTTAACCACCAAACCGACTTCGGTGTTCAGATAAGCTGAACGCGGATCAAAATTAAATGAACCCACAAACACCATACCATCCAGATCAAAAAATTTGGCATGTAGACTCGAACTGTTTTTATTTTTGGCCGGGATGATGTCACCAGTCATAATTTCATACCAAGTCCGTTCTGGCCGGACTATATACGGTTTAAACTCCCAGAGTTCGATGCCATTTTTCAAGAGCTGCTGACGATATTGCTGATAATAAGCATGTACCACAGCTACATCATTGGCCTGAAAAGAATTGGTCAGGATTCTAATTTTGACACCCTGTTGTGCACGCATACTTAAATAATCTGTGCCTTTTTGTGTGGGAATAAAATACGAGGAGACCAGTTCCAGATGATTTTTCGGCTCGCCCATCAGTTCAAGCATATGGGTATAAATATAATCGCCATTTTTTGCATGAGGATGTGCTTTTGCGGGTGTATCCGCGACAAAATAAGCCTGTGCCCAGTAAATGGGTTGTTTCTTTAAGTGCTCTGCAACTTGTTTTTCGGCAATGCCTACTCGGCGTTTTAATTCAGTTTCATCCACTTCTTCGCGCGCAAAATCAGCTCTTAGCCTTTTTAACATTTCCGGATGACCTGAATCATTCAGAATCTGCCGAACATCATAACTCAGCTTATCATTCCAGAAGTTGATGAAGGTCTGATTGGCATTTTCTACGGCTTGACCTGCAAAGAAAATATCGACATCGGTAAACTGGAAATTTTCGCTGGCATCAAAGTATTCACTGCTGATATTACGGCCACCAGTGACAGCTGCGGTACCGTCTGCAATGATCAGTTTATTGTGCATGCGATGATTAATCTGTTTCATTCTAAAGCCATAATCCAGCGCACGTAAATGACGGAATTTATAAGGATTAAAAATCCGCACTTCAAAGTTTGGGTGTTGGCTTAAGGCCAGCAGTTTATCATCAAGCTGGGTGCCATTTTGGTCATCAATCTGCACTCGCACCTTGACACCACGATCTGCGGCTTTTAACAGCTGGGCCAGCATTATGTTGCCGATAAAATCATCCTTCCAGATGTAATATTGCAGATCCAGATGATATTGGGCTTTATTGATCAGGTGCAAACGTGCGGCCATACTCATAAAACCATCATAGAGCGGTAAAAAAGCGGTTTTTCCTTCATTCATCTGCTGTTTTGAAATTTGATTATCAATCCAGTGCGCAGGTCGAACCGGCGTGATTTCTGCTTGTTCAGCAGTATTTGCAGCCAGTTCGCAGCCAGAAAGAATCATGCTCAAAGTTAAAATGTTCAAACAAACAAAAGGTGAAGGGTTAGTCATTGATGTTCCATTGATTATAGGATTTTTTATTCCTTATCTTCTGATGTTAATAGTTGAATCTCCGAATAGAAAGAGGTTACTGTTAGTCATCTGTAAATCAGCAAAAAAGGATAGTTTTACATGAAATCACGTGCAGCGGTTGCGTTTGGTCCAGGTCAGCCCTTAAAGATCGTGGAAGTAGATGTTGCTCCACCCAAAGCAGGTGAAGTATTGGTAAAAATTAGCCATACCGGAGTGTGTCATACCGATGCATTCACGTTGTCTGGTGAAGATCCTGAAGGCGTATTTCCGGCGATTTTAGGCCATGAAGGCGCAGGTGTGGTGGTCGAAGTTGGTGAAGGTGTCACTAGTCTGAAACCGGGCGATCACGTAATTCCGCTTTATACTGCTGAATGTGGCGAATGCTTGTTCTGTCAATCTGGCAAAACCAACTTGTGTGTGGCTGTGCGTGCAACTCAAGGTAAGGGTGTCATGCCGGATGGAACCACACGTTTTTCTTATAATGGTGAGCCGATTTATCATTATATGGGCTGCTCAACCTTTTCTGAATATACCGTGGTTGCTGAAGTTTCCCTGGCAAAAATCAATCCTGAAGCCAATCATGAGCATGTCTGCCTGCTCGGCTGTGGCGTAACCACTGGTATTGGTGCGGTGCATAACACGGCTAAAGTCCAAGAAGGCGATAGTGTTGCAGTATTCGGTTTAGGCGGTATCGGTCTGGCTGTGGTACAAGGTGCACGTCAGGCCAAAGCAGGTCGTATTATTGTGGTAGATACCAATCCGGATAAATTTGAACTGGCAAAACAGTTTGGTGCCACAGATTTCTTAAATCCAAAAGAATTTGATCAGCCAATCCAGCAGGTAATTGTAGAAATGACGGGTTGGGGCGTAGACCATTCATTTGAATGTATCGGTAATGTTGATGTAATGCGTTCAGCGCTTGAATGTGCGCACCGTGGCTGGGGTCAGTCGGTGATTATTGGAGTCGCTGGAGCAGGTAAAGAAATTTCCACCCGTCCATTCCAGTTAGTCACAGGCCGTAAATGGATGGGGACTGCATTTGGTGGAGTGAAGGGTCGTTCACAATTACCAGACATGGTAGAACAATCCATGAAAGGTGAAATTCAACTTGAACCTTTTGTGACGCATACCATGCCGCTTGAACAGATCAATGATGCTTTTGACCTGATGCATGAAGGCAAATCAATTCGTACCGTTATTCATTTTGAATAAGTGAGCGTTTGATTTTGAAAAGACTGGTTTAATACCGGTCTTTTCTATGTGCGTTTCACTTAATTCAGGATACATTAGTGCATGAAAGCGTCACAGAGAATCACTTAAACAACACAAGCCTGCTAATGTCATTACATTCGAGATGCTTATATTAAATAGAGCGTATCAAAATACGTGATTAAACCATTTTAAAGAATAAGGATAAGCGCTATGTCGAATGATAATTTTGATCGTGATGTAATAAAAAACTCTCCTAAAGATGTGCGTGATGATTTAAATGCCGATCCAATTACCGGTGAACCGGGCGCACACCCTGTTGGTACAGGTGTAGGCGCTGCAGGTGGCGCAGCGGCAGGTGTAGCCATTGGTGCAGCAGGTGGCCCTGTAGGTGCAGCTGTGGGTGGGGTTGTTGGTGCTGTGGTCGGCGGTCTGGCAGGTAAGGGTGTCGGCGAAGCGATGAACCCAACAGAAGAACAAGCTTATTGGCGTGATAATTCCATTAATACACCATACTATTCAGAGGCTCGTACCACCTATAGCGATCTGGATTATGACCGTGATTATGATACGGCGTATCGGGTCGGTTATGAAAACCGCGGCAGCTATGATGCCAATACCCGTTTTGAAGATGTTGAACCTGAGCTTAGAGTAAAATGGGAACAGATGAAGGGCCAATCGCGTTTAAACTGGGAACAGGCGAAATATGCGGTACGTGATGCCTGGAATCGCGTTACACACTAATTTTTAATCTGTGTATTGAAACAAGTTTGATTGGCAAGACCTATATTAAATTTACAGGTTTTGCCAATTTTATCGATATTCAACACTATTCAGTAAATTGATAAATAAAAGTAGAAAAGTTAATAAATATTTTTTTATATTTAATGCTTGTCAAATGCGCAGAGACCGCGTATTTTAATTTTAGATTCACATTTTATGAAAGACATAACATGTTAAAGCAACCTATCATTTCAAACGCATATTTTTATTTCTGGCAGTTTAGATAATTGCCTGAATGCGTTTGGGCAATGAACAGGTTGCCCACCAGTTTATACCTGATCGGCAACCCTGATCAGGTTTTTTTATGCTTATCATTTTTACAAAACTTTGGAGACAGCCATGACAAACTTTAACTATTCATATTTTAACAACTTTTATTGGTCTTACTTTAGTCAGCTCATGACACTCTCGACCTCGTTAATTAGACCCATAACGCTCAAATAAAAGTTTGGACTGATTGCCAGTCCCAGGATTAAAGTCATGAATACCTTAAATACATCACAACAACATCACGCTGAAACCATTTTAACTTTACCTCAGCAACTGAAACAGCAATTGCCCCTGTCTGCGCAATTGGCTCATCAAGTCGCTGAACAACGTCAAACCATTCAAAATATATTAGAAGGCAAGGACCATCGTTTAATGGTGGTTACAGGCCCGTGTTCCATTCATGACGAAGCCTCGGCTCTAGAATATGCAGAAAAATTAAAACAGCTACAAGCCCAGGTGTCTGATCAAATTTTTCTGGTCATGCGTGCTTATATCGAAAAACCACGCACGACCGTGGGCTGGAAAGGTTTTCTTTACGATCCGAACCTCGATGGTTCTTCCAATATGCAATTGGGCCTGGAAAAATCCCGTGCTTTATACCTTAAAATTATTGAAATGGGCTTGCCAATTGCATCTGAAATTTTAAGTCCGATGGCAACTGCTTATTTTGATGATCTACTGGCTTGGGGTGCCATTGGCGCACGCACCAGTGAATCGCAAATTCACCGTGAAATCTCAAGTCACATGCCCTACAGCATCGGTTTCAAAAACGGCACTGACGGTTCAATCCAGATTGCTCTGGATGCAATCCAGTCTGCCTCTCATCCGCATCAATTCCTAGGCATGAGTCAGTCCGGTTTACCCTGTATTTTAAACTCTCAGGGCAATCCTAAAGCACATTTGATTTTACGTGGCTCAAACAGTGGGCCGAATTACCAGTGCTCAGAAATCGAGAAAATCAAAGCGAAACACTCAGCAGAATTGCCAGCACTGGTGATTGACTGTAGTCATGGCAACAGTGCAAAAAATCCAATGCTGCAAGCTAAAGTGCTGGAGCAAATCGTCGCAGAACGCCTGCAGACCAATGTTCGCGGCGTAATGCTGGAAAGTCACTTGGTGGATGGCAACCAGAAAATTTCTGCAGAGATGGTGTATGGTCAATCAGTTACTGATGGATGTCTGGGCTGGGTAAAAACTGAACAGTTGTTGCTTGGCATTGCTCAGCATTTATCGCTTCGCTGTCTAAAACGCAGTGCATAAAGCTTTAAAAGCACTTTCTCTGAACAGGTTTGGTGAAAGTGCATTTTATTTTAGAAGCTTAAAGTGCTTCCCAGTAAATTGACTTAACATGAAATACATCACACAAATAAGATGATAAATTTTATAAAATAAATAAAATCTGTTTGTGTCCTCTTATAAATCCCTACACAATTAAAAGACAATATATCCATTTGAATATATAACCTTTTTTTCAATAATTTAATGTCATGGCAGGTTGTTTGGGGATCTTGATGTTTGCAACAGAGCTCTTAGAAGAAGCACGAAAATTCATGCACCACATGCTGACCAAAGTGGTCGAATATGGTGGTTCAGATTTATTTATTACCGCCGACTTTCCACCGAGTATTAAACATCAGGGTTTAATGAAGCCTTTTGGACAGCAAGAACTGACGGCTGAAAAAACCAAGCTGTTTGCCTATAGCCTGATGAATGAAAAGCAGCGCAAGGAATTTGAAACGGAACTGGAGTGCAACTTTGCTATCACTGTGCCGGGTGTTTCGCGTTTTCGGGTCAACGTGTTCCAGCAACAACTCAATGTTGGCATGGTGATTCGTACTATTACCGCAGAAATTCCAAATTTCCAGAAGCTCAAACTTCCTGATTCACTTAAACATGTGATTATGGAGAAACGTGGTCTGGTGCTGGTGGTCGGGGGAACCGGCTCAGGAAAGTCAACCTCGCTCGCTGCGATGATTGACTACCGCAATGAAAATTCAGCCGGGCATATTATTACCGTGGAAGATCCGGTGGAGTATGTACATAAACATAAAAAATCCATGATTACGCATCGTGAAGTCGGCGTGGACTGTCATTCCTGGCACAATGCGCTGAAAAATACCTTGCGTCAGGCACCCGATGTGATTCTGATCGGGGAAATTCGTGATACTGAAACCATGGAACATGCGATTGCTTTTGCCGAAACCGGGCATCTTTGTCTGGGAACTTTGCACTCCAACAATGCCAATCAGACTTTAGACCGGATTATTAACTTCTTCCCGGAAGAGCGCCGCAATCAGTTATTGATGGATTTATCCTCGAATATGAAGGCGATTATTTCCCAGCGTCTGATTCGGACGCAGGATGGTAAAGGCCGTCGTGCAGCGATTGAAATCATGTTAAATACGCCATTGATTTCCGACCTGATTTTGAAAGGTGAGTTTCATGAGCTGAAAGCGATTATGGCAAAATCCCGTGAATTGGGGATGCAAACCTTTGACCAGGCCTTATTTGAATTGTATAACCAGGGCGAAATTTCTTATGAGGAAGCGTTACGCAATGCCGACTCCACCAATGAATTACGCTTACAGATCAAGCTAAAAAGTAATCGTCAGGATAATGCAGCAGTCGGAGAAAGTACGCAGTTTTCTATGCTACAAAAACCAAAACCTGAAGAAAAATCAGCAGAAAATCAAGCTGTAGCTGAATAAAGACTGTCTTGGGAAACAATCAAAACAGGTAGATTTGAATTCTGCCTGTTTTGGGTTAGCTATTTTTGACTGCTTTAGCCTGAACCACCAGATGAAAATATCCCATACTACTTAGGGTCAAGACGGCACAAATCACAAAAGCAGTTTGATAACTATAAGCGGCAATGATAGCACCGATCAGGACTGAGCCAATGGCAATACCCAGATCATAGCAGGTATAAAAAGTCGAAGTTGCGTAGCCAATCCGGTGTTTTGGTGCACGTTGAATGGCTAAGGTTTGAATGCACGGTTGCACACTACCAAAACCGACTCCGACCAGAACCGCAGCCAGCATAAATCCCCATAAAGTCTGAATCTGGCTCAGTAAAAACAGACCTAGACTAAAAGCCAGCAGTGCCGGATAAATCACGTATTGTGGACCTTTGCGGTCATAAATTTTTCCAGTGATCGGACGCAGGCTCATCATGGAAATTGCAAATACCACAAAGAATAAACCGGCATAGGCCATTAAATCCTTACTGGCTGCAAATGGCGCGATAAAAGACATGATGCTGGCATAAGAAAAGGAAATCAGCATGGCAAGTCCTGCCACAGGCAGTGCTTTCTTTTCGACAAAATCAGTCAGCCCTAGTGATGTTTTCTTGTCGGTGTGGTCGATCATTTTTTCAGGCTCTTTGACCGGAATCAGTAAACAGAAGATAAAGCCGATAAAAACCAAAGCGATCAACAAGGTGCTGACCTGAAAATAAGACCAGTATTCAATTAAACTCAGACCAATTAAAGGCCCCAGGACAATTCCCAGATTGACAGACATGACAAAATAACCCATGCCTTCGCCTTTACGCTGTTCTGGAATAAACTGGTTGACCACCGGCACACAGGCTGTGGTCAGAATACTAAACCAGATGCCATGCAAGAAACGGATGATAAACAGAATCGTGAGCTGATCAGCGAGCAGGTAAGCTAAGGAAAAAAGACTGAAAAATATTTCTGAGACAATTAAAGTTTTGCGTATGCCGAATTTTTCGATAATTAAGCCACTAAAAGGACGTACTGCAATGGCAGAGACCATAAATAAGGTCATGGCCAGACCAGCTTGGGTCAGATTACCACCTAATTCTTTTAAGATATAAATCGGCAAAATTGTGGTTTGCGCAAAATAGAAAATAAATAAAAACAGGTTGTTGGCCAGACACAGTACAAATGACTTGGTCCATAACGGCGCTACAATGGCATTCATGATTATCCTAAAATGATGGGTGATGAGACGCTGGTCTTAGAATGGAAAATTATTGTTATAAATAAGTGTGGCATATTCAGGAGTGCAGCGCGCCCTGTTCAGTACTTTAGGAAATATACGTGAAAAATACAATAATATTTTAATATGAATATATGTAATTGAAGCCGATTGGGAAAGCTGAACAATATCTATGGCATAAAAAAAATCAGCCCGCAGGCTGATTTTCTAAATATAAGCGGGTTTATAGGCCAGCTTCATATGCTGTATTGGAGAGCAGGTGTTCAACATCTGACATATTGTCTGGTTTGATTTTATAGATCCAGCCTTTGCCATAGGGATCGTCATTAATAAAATCAGGATCATCTTCAAGATCAGGATTGATTTCAACGACAATACCAGAAACAGGTGCATGAATATCAGACGCAGTTTTGACCGATTCAACTACACCGGCTTGCTGACCCGCAGTGATGTGTGAATCAAGATCTGGTGCCTCTACATAGACCAAATCACCTAATGCATCCTGTGCATGGTCGGAAATACCGGTCACAACAAGATCACCCTCAATGCGTACCCATTCATGCGTACTTGCGTACTTTAATTCTGAAGGATGATTCATTGATAACTCCTTAAAAATCTTTAGATCATTTTTGACATGTTTTATACATTCTTTTTGGCCAAAACAAAAGGCTTATGACCCTTTATAAATAAGGATCTTTGCGCCAGTTGCTCGGGCTGCGACCACTCCAGCGTTTAAATGCCCGGCTAAAATTGGCGACATCACTATAACCAAGTTCATCAGCAATCTGTTCCAAGCTAAAGTCGGTCCGGGACAATAACGACGTCGCATGCCGGTAGCGTACTTCATCGACCAGCGTAGAAAAAGAGGTACCTTCAGCCGCCAGCTGGCGTTTTAGGGTGCGGTCGGACATATGCAGACGATCTGCCACACTTTCAATACTCAGATAATGCTGCTCGGAATGGGTTAGAATATCACGGACCCGCATCGCAATCCGGTGGCGTTCCCCCAAGGCCGAGAGTTCAGTTTCACACTGGTTAATTGCAATCTGGCTGGCAATCGGGTCGGCATGTACCAACTTGTTCATCAGGTAGCTCTTATCAAAGCTCAAGATCAAATGCGGCTGTTCAAAGCGAAACTGATGATGTGGAAATTTGGCCATAAAGCGTTCAAAGCCTTCCGGTTTTTTGAAATCAAAATCGATTTCTCCAGCGGCATAATCAATTCCGGTAATGGCCTTGGCCATACTGATCATGCCAAAAATCAGTGCAATCGAGATTTCGGTGCGTAAGGGTTCTAACTGAATATCGGTTTGCAACTGGACTGTGGCTTTGGCACCAAAGGTCGAAAAGAATAGCTGTAAAAAGGGCATACGCAGCTGGATGAAACGGTTGGCCAGTACTAATGCATCGGTAATATCCTTGGCCGTCATGATTGCATAGCCAATAAAACCATGAATAGAAATCCGCATCTGGGTACCCAGATGATAACCAAGTGTCGGTTCACCGCTCAGCTTGAGGGCATGTTTGACCAGTTCATTGGCCACAGGTGTCGGGATGCGAAAATCAGGATCCGCCAGCTGCTCCGTACTCAGACCAAAGGACTTGAACAACGATTCGTCATTATATCCCCAGCGGGAAATGACATCGAGCAGCAAAAGAGCGTATACACCTGGAATTCCCTGATCTTGGCGTGGAGCAATTGTTTTCATGCGCGATCCGTTGCACTCACTTAAATTTTTTTATTTATGGTCTGATATTGGCATAAAACTGCCATTTTTTTCATTAAAATTGTTGGACAAAGTTTTGGCTATTGCCACAATCATTGTGGCAGATTAGCCTGAATTTCGCCTAAAAATCAATTTAAACCGGAGAAAATCCTCGTTTAAATACCACAATTTTAGTGGTTGAACTAAAAATCATTTTATGATGCTGGTCAAATGCCTGCGTCTGGTAGCTAACGATCCCACGATCAGTTTTGCTTCTGGAGGGCTGAATATCCATGATTTCGACTTCGACGTGAATTTCATCCCCGGGGCGGGTCGGACAAGGCCAACGCAGATGCGACTCTGAACCAATGAGCCCATAAGCCACAGGAAAACATTCAGTCCACAAGCGCATAACCACTGCCGCAGTATGCCAACCACTGGCGGCAATTCCCTGAAATACCGGATGGGCTGCAGCTTGCTGTTCATCAGTATGAAAGACTTGTGGGTCATAAGCCCGGGCAAAATTTTGAATTTCTTCCAGTCCCATATGATATTTACGGCTGCTAAAGCGGTCAGCGATATTCAAATCTTCCAAATACAGCATTATTCACGATCCTTCGTTGCTTTGATCTGTTGTTGTATCAGTAATCCGCCCGTTTGACGCTGCCAAAGCTGGGCGTAGATTCCATTTAATGCTACCAGTTCATCATGGGTACCTTGCTCGGCAATTTTGCCTTGATCCATTACAATCAGGCGATCCATCTGGGCAATTGTCGATAAACGATGCGCAATGGCAATTACGGTTTTGCCTTGCATCAGATCATCGAGGCTGTTTTGAATGGCCGCTTCGACTTCAGAATCCAGCGCACTGGTGGCTTCATCCAGAATCAAAATGGGTGCATCTTTTAGAAATACCCGTGCGATTGCAACACGTTGACGTTGACCACCAGAAAGTTTTACACCACGCTCACCGACATAAGCCTCATAGCCTCTTTTGCCGCGTAAGTCGGTCAGATGAGGAATAAACTCTTCTGCTTTGGCTTTACGTACCGCTTCATACATCTCTTGATCGGTTGCATCAGGACGACCATATTTGATGTTCTCTGCAACGGTACGATGCAGCAGCGAAGTGTCTTGAGTCACTAAAGCAATGTTCTTACGCAAACTGTCCTGCGTCACATCTTCAATGTTCTGCCCATCGATTAAAATACGACCTTGGTCAAGATGATAAAAATGCAGCAATAACTGAATCAGGGTCGATTTACCTGCGCCTGAACGTCCCACAATCCCGATTTTTTCACCCGGGCGAATGGTCAGGTTAAACTGGTCAATGACATTTTTATCATTATAGGCAAAGCTGACATTGTCGAATTTAATTTCACCATGCTGAAGCTGTAGCTCTTTGGCATTGGGTTTATCTTCAATGGCAATCTTGCGGCCTAAAGTTTTCATACCATCCTGAATGGTCCCGACATTTTCAAACAGGGCAGAGGTCTGCCACATCATAAACTCGGCAATACTGTTCAGTTTGAGTATCATGGCCGTGGTGGCTGCAATAATGCCCAATTCGGCCTGTCCTTCCATCCATAGCCAGATGGCCGTACCCAACACACCGCCATAGAGAATAATGCTCAGAAATAAAATACTGATTTCATACTGAGCCCCCAGACGCATCTGTTTGTAAACCGTGACCATAAATTCCTGCATGGAGGTTTTAGCATACTGGCTTTCCCGGCCAGCATGGGCAAACAGCTTGACAGTCTGGATATTGGTATAGGCATCGGTGACACGGCCGGTCATGACGGCACGCGCATCGGCCTGTGACTTGGAAATCTTGCTTAAACGCGGAATAAAGTACCAGGCCGCACAGATAAATAGTAGTAGCCACACCATCAAAGGGATAACTAAATAGGGAGAAATATTGCCTAAAACGATATTGATGGTGACGAAATAAATCAGCACATAGGCCAGCATATCTCCCAAAATGACCCAGAATTCCCGGATGGCCAGCGCCGTTTGCATGACTTTGGCAGATAGACGTCCGGCAAAATCATTATGGAAAAAATCCAGACTTTGTTTCATCAGTAAATTATGAAAGCGCCAGCGTAACCGCATCGGAAAGTTGCTATACAAAATCTGGTGCTTGATCAGGGATTGGGCACTGGCAAAGAAAATATTGGCCAGCAGGATAATGCTCAGCAAGGTTAGGTTGCTGGCATGTTGTTCCAGAAAAGTATCTGGCTGGCTTTTGCTGAGCCAATTTACCAGATCGCCAATTTTTGAGTAGAGTAAGGCTTCAAAGCTGGCAGCACCGGCCGTACACAGCACCAGAATCAGCAAATAACGGCGCACACCGTAGGCTGCCTGCCAGACAAATGGAAAAAACTTGGTCGGTAAAGGTTGATTCAGGTTTTTGGTGGGATAGGGATCAACCAGTCTTTCAAGCCATCGAAACATTATCGTACTCTTATCATGCATTTTGCTTTGTAGTGATTATAAAGGATTGAATTTTTTTAAGCCTAGGATTAGATGAAATAGCCACAAAATTATTATCCAAATCAGACTTTACTTTTCATGCCAGATACGTAATTCTAAATCCATAATTATATTAAGGTTTAAACCATTTTTCCTCATAAAAAGAATCAAAAACGAGAGAGCTTAAAGATGAGTATTTGGGTAGTGGCCAGCCGTAAACGAGGCTCAGGAAAAACCACGATTGCGATGTATATCACTGAGTTATTACGTGGGCAAGGCGCGACCTTGCTCATTGATGCCAATCTGGAACCGTATGGTTATGAATGGGCAAATCTGAAAAATAAACAATTTTCTTTCGAGCATCTGGATATCTTAAAACAAGATGGTCGTAGTCTGGATCATCGTCTGGAGATACTGAAACAGCAGTTCGCCTATATTATTGTTGATATTGACGGGCAGGATACATCTGCCTTGCGTTCAGTCCTGAAACATGCAGATAAGCTGATTATTCCCAGTTCCATCAATCCAGAAGATATCCGGCTTGAAACCGAACTGGTGCAATTGGCGATTGGGATCGCACAATATAATACTCAATTAAAAATTTATACGGTATTGAATAAGATTCCTGAACAGCAGCAACTTGCAGAAATGAAACAGACACAGCATCTGCTCAAGCATATGCCCGGTGCACAGTTTCTAAACACGGTGATTTATGAACATCAAAGCTATCATCATTTATTATTAAACGGCGAAAGGATCTGTGAAGAGCAGTTCGACTCAGAACATGATTTTTATAAAATGCTACAAGAACTGATGCAGCTGCAAGCGTCTGCAATCTCAGCCTGAGCATCTCAATACCCAATCTAATATTTGTTTAAGTTGTCGATTTTTATATTTTTATTTAATTAGACCAATTAAAAAGCCTGAAACTGTAGCCAGTTTCAGGCTTTTATTTTATTTGAAGATTGTCGCAGCTTTTCAGGAAACGCTAAAAGATTCCTTGAGGTCGAAACCTGAAGGTGCCTGATACACTTTTAGGCCAAATTCAGGAATAATCGCCAACAGGTGATCCAGAATATCCGACTGGATATTTTCATACTCGACCCAGACCGTGGTATTGGTAAATGCATAAATTTCCAGAGGCAAACCTTCACTGGTCGGTTGTAACTGACGAACCATCAGCGAGTGATTTTTACTAATTCCCGGATGCTGTTGCAGATAAAATTCCACATAGGCACGGAAAGTCCCCAGATTGGTCAGACGGCGTTGGTTATATTGCGAATGATGGCTGAGCTGCAAGTTAAATTGCTGCAGTTCTTCAGTTTTGGTATTTAGATATTGATCCAGCAGAATAAATTCTTTCAGCTTGTTCTGTTCCTCAGCTGACATGAAATGCACGCTGCTCTGATCGACATGAATGGAACGTTTAATCCGGCGCGCACCGGCTTCCTGCATGCCACGCCAGTTTTTAAAGGTATCCGTCACCAGTTTATTGGTCGGAATGGTGGTGACTGTTTTATCAAAGTTCTGCACGGTAATGGTGTGTAATGACATATCAATGACATCGCCGTCCGCATTTAAAGATGGCATTTCAATCCAGTCACCAATACGCACCATGTCATAAGAGGAAATCTGTACCGAAGCCACCAGCGATAGGATGGTATTTTGGAACACCAGCATCAGTACCGCAGCCATGGCACCAAAACCGGCCAGCAAGGTAAAGACATCTTTCTTGAGGAAAGTCCCCAGAATCATCAAACCACAAACGATGAAGATGATCAGCTTGACCAGTTGCAAATAGCCTTTAATCGGCTTGTTACGCGATTTCGGATTGCGCTGATAAATCAGGTTAAAAATATTCAGCAATTCGCCAATCGCCAGGGCAATGGTCAGGAAGATAAAGGCCTGCGCACCCATCTGGATAAAGGTCTCGACCTTGTCTGATAAATGCGGAACGGTGGTAATTCCATTCATAATCACAATGGCCGGCACAATATTGGCAATACGGCGGATCACGCTATGCTCAGCAATGATTTCATTATGTGCAAAAGGCATTTTGGAAATCAGTTTACGAATTCCGCGAACAACGACTTGTTTGGCAAATAAATTTGCAATAATTGCCAGTAAAATCACAATGCTCAATGAAGAGAGCATTTCTAGCCAGGGATATTGATCTGCCCACACTTGTATATTCTGGACAAGCTTAAACTGTTCCAACTTATCTTTTCTCACACTGTTAAAATTGTGAAAGAGTTTATAGCTTTAAGCTGAGTTTTTTAATTTTAATTAAACTTTTAATACATATCTTTAGAAAGTGTTTACCTGAAATAGCTTTTAGACTGTGATCTGATATAAAAAAACCGGCCTAAGCCGGTTTAGTATGATATCAAATACTAATAATAACTTACCACATCAGGTCATCCGGAATGACATAGGCTGCATACGGATCTTCTTCATCGGTAATTTGTTCATTTTTCTCTGAATTATTCACAATGATAAAGCCTTGCATCTTGGCATTAATACGATCTCCCAAAGCCTTAGGCAAGAACACATAACTGTCATTTTCACGTGCAATCACCAGACTGCCTGCCACCAGTGCATTATAGATCTGCTGGTTCAGGTAAACCTTCTTGATCTTGCTGTCATCAATAAACTGATACACCGCATCACCATCCGTATCGCGGATTTTGTGCTGGTTAATCATCTGGATGATCGCGGCTTTCAGTTCTTTTTCCTGTAAGGCCGCTTTTTTCTCTAACTCGATGGCTTGGTCTTTGGCCAGTTTCTGCTGCTTGTCTTGCTCAATTTTCGCCTTGATTTCAGCCTCGGTGCTATCACCGGTGCGTTTTTCATGTACAGCCTGTTTAGACAGTTTTTTGGCTTTTTTATTATCGACCAAACCTGCCTTTAACAATTGTGCCTGCAATGCATTTTTAACCATGAGAATGTCCAGAAATTAATCGTGTTGATGTCGATAACGTAAATAAATCACCCAGTAAATCAGACTGAGCATCAGGCTCAGCCCTGCCGGGATCAGGAATGCATTTAATTTTAAATAAGGATAAAGCCAGCTGGCAAGAATACCACCGCTTAAAAAACCGAGCAAAATAAGTATATGTAAAACGACTCGGCGTGGTTCTACATCTAAGCCGCGTAAACGGTAACCCATGGCCAAGCCAAGGTCGGTCAGTACACCAGATAAATGCGTGGTGCGAATAATGGCACCTTTATAATGGCTGACCATGGCATTCTGCAGACCCATCGCGACACAGGCCCATAACAGGGCATAACGCGGGAAATAGGGCAATAATAACCAGCAGATCAGAATAAAAAAAGCCACCAGGCTTAAAGGATAACCATAAAGTCGCCCCAAGCGAAAGTGACTATTTCCTAGAATCAGCCCGCTATACAGAGAACCAATGACATAGCAGATTGTGACCAGAAGCAGATATAGCATCATGTCTGGCTGCCAGTCCAGCAGCGCCATGGCCAGCATACTGACATTACCGGTCATATGTGAAACAGACTGGTGTAATACCGTCACCAGACCCAGGACGTTAATCATGCCGGCATTCACCGCAAGAAAGAACGCTCCTAATTGTATCCAGGTAGGTAAACGCTGTAATGGCATAACAACATCATTGGCAAAAAATATTGATTATTCAATATAAAATCAATTTGATGCGCGGTCTACTGCTGTGGTAAATAAAACATCCGTAGACGAGTTTAAAGCAGTTTCAGTAGAATCCTGCAATACACTGATTACCATACCAATCGCGACCACTTGCATAGCGATATCCGAAGAAATACCAAACAGACCACAGGCCAAAGGAATCAACAATAATGAACCACCGGCCACACCTGAAGCACCACAGGCCGAGATGGTTGCTACTACGGAAAGAATTAGCATGGTGGTGAAATCTACGCTAATGCCCAAGGTATTTACCGTTGCCAGTGACAATACGGTAATGGTGACCGATGCCCCAGCCATATTGATCGCAGCACCGAGAGGAATCGCGATACTTGCGGTTGATTCTTTGACGCCTAGACGTTTTGCCAGATCCAGATTGACGGGAATGTTGGCTGCCGAACTACGGGTAAAGAAGGCGGTAATGCCACTTTCACGCAAGCAGGTAAAGACGAGTGGATAGGGGTTGTGACGCGTCACTAAAGCCACCAACATTGGGTTAATTACCAGTGCAACAAAAGCCATCGTACCTAATAGTACCGCAAGTAAATGTGCATAACTGGTCAGCGTATCCAGACCGGATTCAGCAAAAGTCACTGCAACCAGACCAAAAATACCCACAGGTGCAAAACTGATCACTAAACGAATCACATAATTAACCGCAAAGGCGGCATCATTCAAAAGGGTCTTGGTGGTATCCGATGCATGACGGAAGGCGATGCCCAATGCCACAGACCAGGCCAGAACGCCAATGAAATTTGCTTCAGCAATAGCAACGACCGGGTTGGCGACAAAGCTAAGCAGCAGATTCTTCAGGATTTCTACCAGACTGCCAGGTGGCTGTAAGTCCGCTTGTGCAGCAATATCCAGAAACAGCGTACTTGGAAATAACATACTCGAAACGACAGCACTGAGTGCAGCAAGGAACATACCTACCGCATACATCATCATAATCGGTTTAATGGCGGTGTTGGATTGCCCCACTTTAAAATTTGCGATAGAAGCTAAAACTAAAATGAAAACCAGAATCGGTGCAACAGATTTCAAGGCTTTAATAAACAGGTCGCCCAATAGGCTTAATGAGGGAGTAGCTTCGGGAAATACCACAGCCACACCTACACCTAAAATAATGGCGATGATGATTCGAGAGACTAGGCTCATACGCATAAGGGCAGAAAACATAAGATTGCCTTGTGAAAATTACGAGGGCTAAATTTGGGAAAAAGTTGCGCTATTTTATACTTAATTTAAACAAGGCTTGAAATATATTTTTATATAAAAAACAAGTTATTGATATAATTGATTTATTCTAAAATTAATCAATATAAAAGAATACTTTTATTTGAAAAAACAATCTAAAGATGCTGAATAAATCATCTCTTTTAAAGTTATATTCATGAAATAAATATCAAAGTTAAATCGATAAATTCAAATTATATTTGAAAATTTAAAAAAGTTTGGCGTCATGACCGGTTTGAATCTCCGGCCATAAGTTTAACGATCTGCTGTCCTAAATCGTATAGTCTTTATGCTGCTCAAAGATTTCTGGAGCCAAGTCCCGAATTGCCTGAAAATGAGTCAGATAAATGTGGCCACTCAGATGAATCATCAGCTTCGAGGCTTGTAGCTTGTCCATCACCGGGCCTTTCACTTCGGCAAAATGCAGTCGAATGTTCAGTTTGGCCAATTCCGCATTTAAATCCTCCAGCATTTCCAAAGCGCTTAAATCAATGGCACTGATACTGGAGCAATTTAAAATCACATGTTGCAACTTGTCATTCAGGCTCATCTGATTGATCAGATAACCTTTGAAGCTATTGGCATTCAGAAAAGTCAGATTTTCATCAATCCGCAGTGACAGCACCCGATCGGAGGTACTGACTTGATGACGCTGAATATTACGAAAATGCTGTGTACCTTCGACCAGTCCGAGCACTGCAATATGCGGACGACTGATTCGCCATAACATCAGGATAAACGTCGATATGATCCCAATAATCAGGCCAGTGGAAATATCAATCAGCACCACACCCAGAAAGGTAATCCACATGGCAATACCATCGGCTTTAGAATAACGCCAGGCATCAAAGAAAGGCCGAAAATCGACCAGTTTCCAGATGGAAACAATAATCGTGGCGGCCAGAATGGTCAGGGGCAGATCTTCAAAAAATCCGGTAAAGAACAGGCTGACGAAAATAATCAGAATGGAGGACAAAACTCCTGCCATGGGGGATTTGGCACCGGCATCGGCATTGACCACGGTACGCGACAGACTGCCAGTAACCGGAAAGGCTGAACTGACGCCTGCACTGATATTGGCAATCCCCAAGGCAATCAATTCCTGATTACTGTTTAAATGACTGCGTTGTTGCAAGGCTGTGGCTTGAGCAATTGACAGTGATTCCACAAAGCTGATCATGGCGATCATGCTGGCACCCGGTAACAAGGTCATGACCAGTTCCCAGTTCCAGTGCGGAAAAGACAAGGGCGGAAAACCGGACGGGATTGCACCCACTGTTTTAATGCCTTGCCCCTTTAAATTCAGAAATACGATCGCTGCAATCCCGAGACATACCAGAATGAGAGGCACAGCCCGTACCAGAAAATCTGTAGAGCCGATCCGGCTTTGTACTGCCTGAGATTTTAGCAACTTGGGCAGATAGATCAGTAAAGCCATCGACAACAGGCCAAATAACAGGCTTGGTAAATGCAGGAGCGGCAGATACTCCAGAAGACTTGTTGTAAATTCTGGAATGTTATTGGCTTTTAAGGGTAGGTCGACCAAGAACTTCAATTGTCCAAAAGCAATTAATAATGCCGAGGCAATAATAAAGCTCTGAATGACCGGATGACTGATCAGCTGAATTAAGAAACCGAAACGGAATAATCCCAAGAGCAGGGAAATAATACCGACCATGAGTGCTAATAAGGTCGCAGCTTCGATATAGACCGGTGAGCCGACTTCAAACAGTGGATTGAGCGTGGCAAAAGTCATCATTGAAATGATCGCCACCGGGCCAATCGATAAAGTCGAACTGCCACCGAGCAACGCATAAATGATCATTGGCAGGATGCTGGCATATAAGCCCATGATCGGCGGTAAACCGGCCAGCATGGCATAAGCCATCCCCTGAGGAACCAGCATCGCCACGACAATCAGTGCGGCCAGCACATCGGATTTAAATTTGACCGGCGTATAGTCGCTTAACCATACCCAGGCAGGCAGTCTATGCAGAAGTTTAGACTTGGAATTTGGCATAAAAAGGTCTAAATCATAAATATAGATATATTATGCACAAATTCTGCTAAGAAATCTTAAGGGGTCGAATTTGTGATGATTTATGTTTTTAAAATAAATCAGCTAGGTCTGGCCTCCATTTTCTTGAAGCAGCTATAGCGATTTTCTACAAAGTCGTTATTTCTGCCAGATCAATGGGGTAGAGAAGTGTGTTTTGGCGTTAAATAGTGTTTAAAAATAAACTATTTAATTTGATTCGCACAATACAGCTGATAAAGCGTAGTCAATACCACAATCAAATTTTGATCTTTAATTGAATAATAGATCTGTTTACCATCCCGACGGGTATTCACTACATCACTTTTGCGCAGCATCATCAGTTGCTGGGAAAGCGTCGGTTGTTTAATGTCGGTAATATCTTCAATTTGTGAAACATTCAGTTCCGCTTGAGAGAGATGGCATAAAATAAGGAGACGGTCAGTATTGGCCAGAGATTTTAAAATGCCGACGACCTGTTCTGCTGAATCGCGCATAGTCGTGATTTCAAAATCGGTTTTCATCTCATATGTCCATTATAAAATTACAGCCCGCACATTATAAGGGGCTCGATGATTAATACATTGATATAATATTTAAATATTATCGGGTTTTAATCAGGTTAAACATTAGTTAAAGTTATATTTTAAACGTTGATAAATAATATAAAATCATCGAATTATTTAAAAAATATTTTGGTTTAAATTACTGCGATCAAGTGCAAATTCCATCAAACATCTACAAACGAAAAAAATGCTTGTATGATGTTTAAATGACTTGAACCAATAACATCAGGGATATCATCATGAGTACAGATTCAGCTTTTCCAACACTAAATAATTTAGGGATAGCGGTTTATAGTAATAATGCAGACGCAATTGGAAATACACCGCTAGTTCGTATTAATCGTGTAATTTCAGCTCCGGTAACTGTACTTGCTAAAATTGAAAGCCGTAATCCGGCCTTTTCAGTCAAATGTCGTATTGGTGCAGCATTAATTAACGATGCAGAAAAATCTGGAAAACTCAAACCCGGTATGCACATCGTTGAACCCACCAGTGGCAATACCGGCATTGCATTGGCCTTTGTGGCAGCCGCTAAAGGTTATGAACTGACGCTCACCATGCCTTCAAGCATGAGTATTGAACGCCGTAAAGTAGTCAAAGCTTTAGGAGCCAATCTGGTCTTGACCGATCCGGCCAAAGGCATGAAAGGGGCGATTGAAGCAGCCGAGAGTCTGTTGAATGAGAACCCGGAGCAGTATTTCCTGCCACAACAGTTTGAAAACCCAGCCAATCCTAAAATTCATGAAGAAACCACCGGCCCAGAAATCTGGGAAGCTACGGCGGGTAACGTCGATATTCTGGTCGCAGGTGTCGGAACAGGCGGAACCATTACCGGTATTTCGCGTTACTTTGAGAAAGTTAAAAATAAGCCTCTATATTCGGTGGCGGTGGAACCTGCTGAATCTGCAATTATTGGTCAGGCCAAACGCGGCGAAACGCTGACACCGGGACCACACAAAATTCAAGGTATCGGAGCCAACTTTATTCCGAGCAACCTGGATTTAGATCTGGTCGATGAAGTGATTGCCATTAATAGCGCAGAGGCAATCGAGTGGGCACGCAAAACTGCAGCTCAGGAAGGTATTTTGGTCGGCATTTCAAGTGGTGCGGCCATGGCGGCAGCGGCACAACTGGCTGCACGCCCTGAAAATGCCGGTAAAAATATTGTGGTGATTTTGCCAGATGGCGGTGAACGCTACCTGTCTTCGGTTCTGTTTGAAGATATTTCTGCCGAATAAAATTGATGCATTCAATATTTTAAACACTGCTATAAAAGCCCGAAGTCATCTTCGGGCTTTTATTTGGTTCTTGGATGAGCATCCAATCGCAATACCGCTTTATCTTTCCTAAAATATTTAAATGAAAGACTTGACCTTGCCATGCTGGGAATGTTTAAGCTATAGCATCGGCAGCAAGTTGATGCATGGAGATGGGCATGGCAGAACAAGACAGCATCCGGCTATATGAACAGCAGGTGCAGATTGGCGGTATGACCTGTGCATCCTGCGTGGCTCGGGTCGAAAAAGCCTTGAAAAAAATTGAGGGCGTGGTTGAGGCATCTGTCAACCTGTCGACTGAAAAAGCTTTTATTAAAAGCCAGCAGCCGATTGCTGCCGCTGTGCTAGTTCAAGCAATTGAAAAAACTGGCTTTGATGTACCGACGCAACAGTTTGCTTTGAATATTGAAGGCATGACCTGTGCATCCTGTGTGGCTCGCGTAGAAAAAGCCCTAAAAAAAGTAGAAGGTGTACTGGATGCACAGGTCAATCTGGCCACTGAAAAGGCGCATGTGAGTCTAATCAATTCTGTGCCATTGTCCAAGTTGACTCAGGCGGTACAAAAAGCCGGGTTTGATCTTCAGGCTGACCGGATTGAACTGGCTATTGAGGGCATGACTTGTGCCTCTTGTGTGGCTCGGGTGGAAAAAGCCTTATTAAAAGTCGATGGTGTCAGTACAGCACAAGTGAATCTGGCGACAGAAACCGCTTGGGTAAATGCATCACATCGTCAGCTTCCAGCCTTGATTGCAGCAGTGGAAAAAGCAGGTTTTAAGGCCACCGAGAAATCGAATAGCCAGCTTTCAGCCGATAACCAGCAGGCATTTCAGGACAAGAAAGCCGCTGAAACGGTGCAATTAAAACGTGACTTATGGCTGGTACTAATACTGGCGCTACCGGTATTCATTCTGGAAATGGGGTCGCATCTGATTCCGGCCTTTCACCATTTTATTGCGCATACACTGGGCACACAAAATAGCTGGTATCTGCAATTTGTGCTGACCACGCTGGTCTTGCTCTTCCCGGGACGTCGTTTTTACCAGCACGGGATTCCGGCATTATTCCGTTTCGCTCCGGATATGAACTCGCTGGTGGCAGTCGGCACCATTGCAGCTTATGGTTTTTCCTGTATTGCGACCTTTTTTCCGCAGCTGTTACCCCAGTCCACCGTCCATGTATATTTTGAAGCGGCAGCTGTCATTGTTGCGCTGATTTTACTGGGGCGGTATCTGGAAGCCAAAGCCAAAGGTAAAACCTCAGAAGCGATTCAGTATCTGGTCGGCTTGCAACCGAAAACCGCACGGGTACAGCAAAATGGCGCTTGGGTCGATCTGGACATTGCCGATGTACAGCAAGGTATGCTGATTGAAATTCGTCCGGGTGAGAAAGTCGCTGTAGATGGTGAAGTGATCAGCGGACAAAGCTATATTGATGAAGCCATGATCAGTGGTGAACCTTTACCTGTAGCCAAACAGGCAGGCGACCAAGTGGTTGGCGGTACAGTCAACCAGAATGGTACTTTGCAAATCAAGGCAACTGCGGTAGGTCAGAATTCCGTTTTGGCACAAATCATTCAGATGGTGGAGCAGGCACAAGGCTCGAAACTACCGATTCAGGCGGTGGTGGATAAAGTGACTTTATGGTTTGTACCTGCCGTCATGGCACTGGCGGCCTTGACCTTCATGGTCTGGTTCCTGTTTGGGCCTGAACCCAATCTGACCTATGCATTGGTCAACGCCGTGGCGGTGCTGATTATTGCCTGTCCGTGTGCGATGGGGCTGGCAACGCCGACCTCAATTATGGTCGGAACTGGGCGTGCCGCTGAACTGGGCGTGCTGTTTCGTAAGGGTGAAGCTTTACAGTTATTGCAGCAAACCCAAGTCGTCGCACTTGATAAAACCGGAACCTTGACTGAAGGAAAACCGTTGCTGACGGACTTTGAAGTCACAGCAGATTTTAATCAGCAGACTGTATTGCAACTGGTGGCTTCGGTTGAAGCCAAGTCAGAACATCCGATTGCCCATGCCATTGTTCAGGCAGCTCATGAGCAACAACTGGAACTGAGTGAAGTCACAGATTTTGATTCGATCACCGGCGCAGGGGTCAAGGCACAGGTAGCTGGTCAGCAGCTGCATATTGGGGCTGAACGTCTGATGCAGAACTTAGGTCTAAATGTCGATCTGTTTCGGTCTACTGCACAAAAACTCGGTGATCAGGGCCGTAGTCCCTTATATGTGGCGATCAATCAAAAGCTGGCGGCGATTATTGCCGTCGCGGATCCGATTAAAGCAACTACCTATAGTGCGATTCAGGCCTTGCATGAGCAGGGTCTAAAAGTAGCGATGATCACCGGTGACAATCAGCATACCGCGCAGGCCATTGCCAAACAGCTGAAAATTGATCAGGTAATTGCGGAAGTTTTACCGCATGAGAAAGTGGATGCGGTACGTCAACTCCAGCAGCAATATGGCGTACTCACTTTTGTCGGAGACGGAATCAATGATGCCCCGGCACTGGCACAGGCTGATGTTGGCATGGCGATTGGTACAGGCACCGATGTTGCGATTGAGGCAGCCGATGTGGTGTTGATGTCAGGTAATTTACAGCATGTGGCCACCGGAATTGGTCTGAGTCAGGCCACCATGCGCAATATCCGGCAGAACCTGTTTTGGGCCTTTGTCTATAATATTGCTTTAATCCCGATTGCTGCCGGTGTGCTCTATCCATTCTGGGGCATCTTGTTATCGCCGATGTTTGCCGCAGGTGCGATGGCATTGTCTTCCGTGTTTGTTGTCACTAATGCTTTGAGATTAAAAGCCTACAAATCGGTACAGTTCAAGGAGCAAGCAGGATGAATATTGGTCAGGCGGCAAAACGTTCCGGCATCTCTGCAAAAATGATTCGTTATTATGAAGACATCGGGTTGTTGCCTGCTGCGAAACGAAGCGATGCAGGTTATCGGGTTTATACTGATGCGGACATTAAAACCTTAAGTTTTATTCAACATGCACGCGAACTCGGCTTTTCTTCAGAGCAAATGAAAGAATTACTCGGCCTGTGGCTAAACAGCTCACGTCAGAGTAGCGAGGTGAAACAGCTGGCCGAAAAACATATCCAGTTTTTACAACAGAAAATTGCCGATATGCAGCATATGCTGGTGATATTACAGCAATCGGTGGAGCAGTGTGCCGGCAATGAACAGTCCGATTGCCAGATTTTAAAACAGATTGAACAGGGTGTCGTCCCTGAGCAGCACTGAGCTGATCTGCAGCTCAGGTTAAATATAGTCTACCCAATCACATTAATTGTTAAAGCGATCCTATGGAGCCAAATATGAAATTCCGTATTGAAAATATGACCTGTGGTGGCTGTGCACGCAGTGTGACTGCTACGATTAAAGATCTGGATGAAAATGCCACCGTTCATATAGATGTGGCGACTAAGCTGGTCGAAGTTGAATCGACAGTCACTGAGTCCGAGATTGTCGCGGCTTTAACCGAAGACGGATTTCCGCCAATTGCTGCTTGATATTTGTTAAGTCATTCAATTGAAATAAAATGCCGGATTCAATCCGGCATTTTTTATTATAGGGCTTAGACTGACGAGATTTTATCCGGGGTCATCAGCGCCTGATTAATATACAGTTTAATCAGACGTTCACGCGAACCAATCGCTTTTTGATAATTGGTTGAATTTAATAATAGTGAAGCTCCATAAGTCACGGTCCAGATATAAGACAAATAATCCCGAATCGACATGGCACTTTCTAAAGCCACCAGATAATCATGGGTCATGTCTTTAATCCGGATAATCCGTTCTTCGCGAATCCGATAAAGCTCCTGAAATAAATCTTTCAGGTTTTTTTCATTATTGGTTAAACGCTCTTCAATCACATGCAACAGGATGGTGCGATTGGAATTGAGCATGTGATAGAGCATATATTGCGAAACATAATTTTTAATATCGTTATTATATTTTTTTGATATTTCCAGGATTCTTTTTTCATTCAGAATAATTAGTTCTAAATATAACTGGTTCTTGCTTTTGAAATGCTTGTAGATCGTTCCTTTCGCGATGTCCAGTTCACTGGCAAGTTCACTCAGGGTAATGTCCTGATTATTGTCCAGTAGCAGGCTTTCAGCCATGCTCAGGATCTTCTCTTTACGAAGAAGGAAGTTCTGCTGTCTTACAGTCGTCATCTTCTTGGTCCATATTTTTCGAAAAAGAACCTTTCAAGAATATTCAATTTTACCCAAGATAGCTATAAAACTAAGGTCGTGATATTTATCTAATTTTGTATATTTATGCAGCAACTGCTGACAATGAAAAATATATATGGTGTCAGTCTGGAAATATTGTCAAGAAAACTGAACCCTAGAGATCAACTTTGCTAAATAAAATTCCATTTTCAGCATAATTATTTTATTGTTTCAGCACATCAAGTGAAATCATTATTCGGTTTAAGACCGTCCTGGCAAAGGATTATAGTGGTGAATAAAGAATCATTTTAAGCCTGCTTGGTTCAGTAAATAACGGTGACATAAAGCTTGGGTTTTTAAATTTTATGTCGCTTATTTAGTTGAATGAGATTTACTGCTGGATTAATTCGAGATGATGATTTTCGATTGATATGCATTGATTGAAGTAAAATCATAAAAAAGATTTTCATGAATCAATGATTATAAAACGCTCAGCAACAGAATTGAGTATCACCAGTTAAGGAATGTAAGAATGCCTATTTATAATGCGCCGCTAAAAGACATGGAATTTATTTTAAATGATGTGTTTCAAGCTGAACAATTTTGGCAAGGTAATGAAAATCTTGCACATTTAGATATGGCAACTGCAAATGCAATTCTGGAAGAGATGGCCAAATTTTCCAAGAATGTCATTCTTGACCTGAATCGTCCTGCGGATGAAGAAGGTGGTGCTCAGTTTAAACATGGTGAAGTGACCACACCTACAGGCTTTAAAGATGCCTTTAAGCAGTTTGCTGAAGGTGGCTGGGTAGGTTTAGGTGCCAGTGAAGAATGGGGCGGGCAGAATATGCCAAAAATGCTGACCGTGCTGGCCGATGAAATGATCTGGAGTACTAATCCATCATTTATGCTTTACCCGCTGTTAACCGTGGGTGCAGGCATGGCGATCAATGATCGTGCTTCACAAGAACAGAAAGAAACCTATTTACCAAAATTCTATACAGGCGAATGGTCGGGCACCATGTGTCTGACTGAGCCACATTCAGGTACTGATCTTGGCATAATCAAAACCAAGGCTGAACCCAATGAAGATGGCAGCTATAACATCAGCGGTACCAAAATCTTTATTACCAGCGGTGAACATGACCTGAGTGAAAATATCATTCATCTGGTGCTGGCAAAAACACCAAATGCACCCGCCGGTTCACGTGGCATTTCCCTGTTTATTGTGCCGAAATTTCTGGTGAATGCAGATGGTTCACTCGGTGAACGTAATGCAGTATCTGCGGGTTCAATCGAACATAAGATGGGAATTAAAGGCTCAGCGACCTGCGTCATGAACTTTGATGGTGCCAAAGCTTATATGGTCGGTAACGAAAATGAAGGACTGGCCGGCATGTTCGTGATGATGAACTACGAACGTCTGTCGATGGGAATTCAGGGCATTGGCGCGGCAGAATTTGCTTATCAGAATGCGGCACAATATGCGACAGACCGTTTACAGGGACGCGCCTCGACCGGTGCGAAATCACCGGAAAAACCAGCCGATTCGATTCTGGTACATGGTGATGTGCGCCGGATGTTGCTGAATGTGCGCGCCAACAATGAAGCATCTCGTGCCTTTGCTGTCTATGTCGGTCAGCAGCTGGATATCACCAAATATTCGACCGATGCTGAAGCGGTGCGTAAAGCGACCGACCGTGTGGCTCTGTTAACCCCAATTGCCAAAGCATATCTGACTGATAAAGCATTAGATTCTGCACTGGAAGCGCAAATGTGCTTCGGTGGTCATGGTTATATCCGTGAATGGGGTATGGAACAATGTATTCGCGATCTGCGCATTTCACAAATTTATGAAGGCACCAATGGTGTGCAGGCAATTGACCTGATTGGCCGTAAAACTACCAAATGTAAAGGTGCTTATATTGCAGAGTATATCGCTGAAATCCGCGAGTTCGCCCAAGGTCTGGATGATTCATTGACGATTAAAACGGCGACATTAGAGACCTGTCAGCAACTGGAAGACATCACCAGCTTTATCGTCGAGCAGTCTCAACTGAATCCGGACTTTGCTAACTCGATTGCGGTCGATTATCTGCATGCGGTGGGTCTGCTCAGTTTTGTGTATATGTATGCGCGTATCAGCAAAGCTGCAGCAACGAAAGACGATAGCTATTTCCAGAACAAATTGGTACTGGCGAATTATTATGTCGCCAAAGTTCTCCCGGATTTGAGTGCCCGAATTCAACGTATTCAGGCAGGTACAGAACTGGTCATGCAATTACCTGAAGACTATTTCACTGCACAGGCTTAAACCGGCAAGTATTGCGAAGGACAAACACTGCAGAGCTTCTGCTGTGCGGTGTTAAATAACAATGATGAAAAAGGATGAGATTAGAATGATTGTAATTGTAGAAGCTGTACGTACCGCAATGGGCGGTTTTCAAGGCTCACTTTCAAGCTGTACGGCGCCTGATTTGGGTGCTGTGGCGATCAAGGAAGCTGTAGCTCGTGCAGGTTTAACTGCAAACGATATTGATGAAGTCATTATGGGCTGTGTACTGCCGGCGGGTTTAAAACAGGGCCCGGCACGTCAGGCCATGCGTCAAGCCGGCTTACCGGATTCAACAGGTGCCACCACGATCAATAAAATCTGTGGCTCAGGCATGAAAGCGGTGATGCAGGCAGCAGATGCAATCAAAGCGGGTTCGGCTGAAATTGTGGTCGCAGGTGGCATGGAATCTATGTCTAATGCGCCATATTTGATGGACAAGGCACGTGCCGGTTTCCGTATGGGACATGGCAAAGTCACGGATCACATGTTCCAGGAAGGTCTGGAAGATGCAGAAACAGGTCTGTCGATGGGAATTCTGGCACAGGAAATGGCAGATAAAAAAGGTTATACACGCGAACAGCAGGACGATTATGCCATTGGCTCATTAAACAAAGCGGTGACGGCTGTTCAGCAAGGCTTCTTTAAAGATGAAATCGTAGCAGTCACTGTCAGTAACCGTAAAGGCGATGTAGTGGTTGAGCAGGATGAACAACCTTTAAATGCCAAAGCAGACAAAATTCCAAGCTTGCGTCCAGCCTTCAAAAAAGACGGAACCATTACCGCAGCAAATGCCAGTTCAATTTCAGACGGTGCTTCAGCACTGGTGGTCACCTCTAGTGAAATTGCTGCACAGCGTAACTTAAAACCGCTGGCTAATATTCTGGCCTATGCCAGCCATTCGCAGCATCCTTCGGAATTCACCATTGCACCTGTCGGTGCGATTGAAAAAGTCCTGAAAAAAACCGGTTGGGATACCGCCGATGTGGACCTCTGGGAAATCAATGAGGCTTTTGCCATGGTGACGATGCTAGCCATTGATGGCTTTGAACTGGATACTGCAAAAGTCAACATCAACGGTGGCGCATGTGCGCTCGGTCATCCACTGGGGTCTTCTGGTTCCCGTATTATTGTGACCTTGATTCATGCCTTAAAACGTACTGGTGGCAAGAAAGGCATTGCCGCACTGTGTATCGGGGGCGGTGAAGCAACTGCGATTGCAGTGGAACTGGTTTAAGTCCAGCCAAAATTCAATGCTCGAATTAGCAAAATTAATTATTGATTGATTTAGACGCTAATGCTCTTGGTTCACCAGGAGCAGATGCCTCTTTATTTTATATTTTTGAGATTTTTTATGAACGGTTTAGAGCGCATTCGTTTGCTCCCATTACAAGATAAAGTCGTATCTGTCGAAAAAGCACTACAACTGATTCAAGATGGCGATGTAGTTGGTTTAAGTGGTTTTGGGGGGGCAGGTGAAGCGAAAACTGTGCCTTTGGCCTTGGCTGAATATGCACAGAAGTATCCAATTCATATTACCTTGGCGACAGGTGCAAGTCTGGGGAACCGGATTGATGGAAAACTCAATGAAGCACATGTCATAACCCGCCGTTATCCTTATCAGGCAGATCCTTCTTTACGTAAAGCGATTAATGCCGGTGAAGTGATGTATGTCGATCAGCATCTCTCTGAACTGGCCGATAATATCCGTCATAAAAACCTGCCAGCGATTAATGTGGCTGTAATTGCTGCAACTGCGATTACTGAAGACGGTCAGATTATTCCGACAGGCTCTTGTGGAAATTCTGCAAATTTCATCGAAATGGCAGATTGGGTCATTATTGAAATTGATATGACGATTAATCCCGTGCTAGAAGGTGTTCACGATATCTATGTACCTCAAGCGCGTCCAAACCGCGGGCCAATTCCTCTAACCCAAGCCAGTGGCAAAATTGGAACAATCGGGATTCATGTTGCACCTGAAAAAATTTCTGCGATTGTCATCAATGAGATTCCAGACACGTCCTTTGGCATGGACGAACCGGATCAAGAAACGCTGGCGATTGCCAGTCACCTGATTCATTTCTTTGAACAGGAAGTGGCAGCAGGGCGTTTACCTGAAAATCTGGGGCCGCTGCAATCAGGTGTGGGCTCCGTGGCCAATGCGGTCTTTGCCGGCTTTGAACATTCCAATTTCAATAATCTGGAAATGTATTCTGAAGTCTTGCAGGATTGCACTTTCCAGCTTATCGATTCAGGCAAGATGACCTTTGCTTCAGGTTGCTCCATGACCCTGACCGATGACTGTGCCGCACGAGTGATGAACAATTTTGATCGATACAAAGATAAAATTGTCTTGCGTCCACAGGAACTTTCCAATAATCCTGAACTGATTCGCCGTCTTGGGATTATTGCGATTAATACAGCACTTGAGTTTGATATTTACGGAAATGTGAATTCAACCCATGTTACTGGAACCAAGATGATGAACGGTATTGGAGGCTCGGGAGATTTTACCCGTCATGCGCATATTGCCATCTTTGTGACCAAATCCTGTGCCAAAGGTGGTGCGATTTCTTCAGTCGTTCCCCTAGTCAGCCATACCGACCATACCGATCATGACGTTGATATTCTGGTGACTGAGCAAGGTTTAGCAGATCTGCGTGGTTTGGCACCGCGTGAACGTGCCCGCAAGATTATCGATATCTGTGCTCATCCAGATTACCGCGAAAGTTTAAATCATTATTTTGAGCGTGCCTGTGCGCGTGGTGGTCAGACACCGCATTTATTGAATGAAGCTTTGTCTTGGCATGCCCAATTTGAAGAAACCGGTTCAATGAAAACCGCTTAATACGTTTAATCACATTGATCGTCAAATAAAGCCCGTCGTATACGGGCTTTATTCATTTTATTACATTCAGTTTTTTGTCGTTTAGAGATCATTTGGATGATTTAAAAACTTTTTCCAGTACATGCCGATGTATAAATCGAAGCTTGTCTTTTACCGCTTCGGTCAGCTTGAATGGGTAGGCGTCTTCCAGACCCATACAACGGTTCAAGGCATTTAAATTAAAGGTTAAGGTAACCCAGTTTGCAAGAATATGTTCAACATCCTGTCCGCCAATTGGACATTCTTTAAAATCCATGCTGGCCAGATAGCCACCATTGCCAATAACGCGGATTCCAGCATAGTAAGCAGTTTCCAGTGTTTCCATCATATGCAGATAATGCGCCCAGGTTTCTGCCCAGTCTTCCCAGGGATGTGCGGTGGCATAAGCACTAATATAGTTTTCCTGCCAGTTGATCGGGGCGCCGTCATTATAATAAGTTTGCAGCGCCTCACTGTAATTTTGCCGCTCATCGCCAAAATAATGACGAAACTCTTCAATCAGTTCCGGATGTAAGTGTTGCATCAGTGCAAAATAGTAATGTCCGCTTTCATGGCGAAAATGGCCCAATAAAGTCCGGTAATTTTCTCCCATATTCACGCGTGTTGTTTCACGATACACCACATCCGCTTCAATCGCATTTAAAGTAATCACACCATTGGCATGACCAATCAAAACCGGCTGATCATCTTCAGGCAGTAAAAAATCAAAACGCAGGCCAAATGGATCATCTTCAGATTTTTTGGGGCGTGGCATCATGTTCATACGCTGCGCCAAATAAAGGAAGCGGCGTTTGGCCTCTTCCAGTCGAAACCAGTAAATCAGGTTCTCTGAATTTTCCAGATCAGGAATCACATGAGTGAGTTGACAGGACTCACAAAAATCTTCATCTTCATTACTGGGAATCATCCAGTTACATACCTGATAGTGCGTATAGTTATGACAGGGTTTATAACTGGCATGCTGATAACTTTTGGAGACTGGAATCCATTGATCAGCACTCTGCTTTTTAAATGCGCACAATTCTTTTTCCGAAGCGACATAGCCGATTGGTGACATACAATGATCACAGACTGATTTGTAAAAAAATAGCTGTTGCTGGCAGACGGCGCATTCAAAATGTTTCATCTAAACTCCCTGTAGGGAAGCAAACTGTCTAGAATATTTATCAGAAATAGATATAAGATCAGTCCAGAATGCCTACCTAAATTTCATCCTATTGTAATCACATCATAAAAATTTTAATAAAAACTCTATATGGCTGAATTGTAAATGGAGGATGCTTGGCATTATATTGTGAGCTAAATAACTCGTTATTTTTAATAGAAAAAGATTGCTTAGAGGAATACAAATTGACAGATGATCTGTTTTTGCAACAAAGCCAGGTTAAGGTGAAATTTAAAATAATATGAACATTAGAAAAGCTACTGTTCAGGATACATCTGCTATCGTAGAAGTCATTGCACCATTTGTAGAGGCTGTCACTACGGCAGAAGAGGGACGCTTACGTTTTAAAGCTGAAGCGATTCAAACCATTTTTGAACGGCCAGATATTTATTATTATGTGGCTGAAATTGACCGCAGAATAGTCGGTGTTGTGGCTTATATAGCGCCGGCACATTTCATGCATTTTTTCTTGAATAAGGCTTATCAAGGTCAAGGTTACGGTCGCCAAATGTGGCGCTTTTTAGAAAAACATATTCGTAGCCAAGGTCATCAATCTATTACTGTAAAATCCAGTTTATATGCTTTGGATATTTATAAACGCTTCGGTTTTGTTGAAATGGGCGAATACACTGAGGAAAATGGCATTCGTTTTATTCCCATGCGAAAAGACTACTTAGCTGAAATTTAAACCATCTAAAAACAATCCAAACTTTCCGCTATTCACCTTCACTCCATTTTTAATTAGTCATGCCTTTTACTTAGGCATAGAATTGGTTCACTTTTGTTATATATGCAAATCATTTTATGGCAATCAGCTGGATCTTTTTCACCTTAATGGCTGCATTTATGCAGGCATGGCGTAATGCATTTCAAAAACAGCTGAGCACTACGGTCGATGTTTGGGGGGTCACGCTGGCACGGTTTATCTTTGCCTTGCCCTTTGCAATAATCTATCTGTCCAGTCTTTATCACTTCAAGCCCGTTGAAAATATTATCCATTTTACTCCCAGGTTTTGGGTCTATATTGTGATTGCTGGTTCAAGCCAGATTTTAGCAACTGCATTGATGGTGAAGCTGTTTCAACAAAAAAATTATGCGATTGGGGTCGGTTTGGCTAAAAGTGAAGCCATTCTTGCCGCCGTCATTGGTGTCGTGTTTTTAGCCGATCATTTATCGGTACTGGCCTGGATCGGTGTGGTACTCGGTGCTTATGCTGTATTCCTGCTGAGTAAAGGCCAGCAGATCAGCGGATTTTCTGCCCAGACCTTAGCGATTGGAATCGGCAGCGGCTTAAGTTTTGCGATTACCTCACTCTTGGTCAGGGAGGCGAGTCTGGAGCTAAGCACATTGCCAACTGTCCATCGTGCTGCATGGGTACTGCTGATGGTCATCAGTTTTCAATGCATCAGTATGCTGATCTATCTGAGTCTATTTAGCCGCCAGACTTTAGTGGCCATGTGGCAACGCTTGAGATTAACCTTTAAAGTCAGCGTGTGCAGCTTTATGGCATCGCTGGGCTGGTTTACTGCCATGAGCATGATGAGTGTGCCCGTTGTCAAAACACTAGGTCAAATCGAGATTTTATTTAGTATGCTGATTTCTGCATATTTCTTTAAGGAGAAACTGGCACGTGCCGAGCATTGGGGGCTGGGCTTGGTGGTGATCGCTGCGATTTTGGTCATTTGGGCTTAATGCTGACTCCATCTTGATAAAAAAAAGCCACTGATGATGATCAGTGGCTTTTTTCTTTTTTTGAGCAGTTTAAGCTGCAATAAATGCCTGAACTGCCTGATTGAACGCTTCAGGTTGCTCGACATTGGAAATATGCGATGCATTGATTTCAAACAGTTGGCTATTGGCAATGCTGGCTTGCATCGACTGACCATCAGCAACAGTCGTTACAGGATCTTGCTGACCTGCCACAATCAATACAGGAACTGAAATTGTCTTTAACTGTTCACGTAAATCCGCTTTAGCCAAAGCTTCACAGCAACTCGCATAACCTTCCGGGCTGCCAGCTCCAAGGTCGTTTGAAAGTTCTGCAACAATTGCTGCGTTGCTTTGAATAAAGGGTTCGGTAAACCAGCGTGATGCTGCGGTCGATGCAATCGGTGCCAAGCCTTGCTCACGCACCAGTGCAGCACGTTCCAGCCAGGCCTGTTCCTGACCGATTTTGGCTGCCGTATTACACACAATCACTTGGTTAAAGCGTTCTGGGCGGTTAATTGCCAGCCATTGACCAGTCAGACCCCCCATGGAAATGCCACAGAAAGCAGCTTTCTGGATATTTAAATGATCCAGTAGATTCACTACATCTTGACCCAGTTGATCCAGGGTATATGGCCCTTGTGGTGCGCTCGAGCCACCGTGACCACGGGTGTCATAACACACCACGAAATAATCTTTCTGGAAAAATTCAATTTGTGGCTGCCACATGCTGAATTTGGTGCCCAATGAATTGGAGAACACAATTGCAGGCTTAGAGGTATCCCCAAAAGTCTGGTAATTAATTTGTGCATCGTTAGATGTAAATGTTGGCATTAAAATCCCTCCCGACCTCCCTTTAAAAAAGGGAGGGGAAATTTTTATTAAGTGATCGTGCTTTTAGACGCGTTCGATAATCAAAGCAATACCTTGACCGACACCAATACACATTGAACATAGTGCATATTGACCGCCAGTTTGTTCCAGCTGGTTCAAGGCAGTGGTCACCAGACGTGCACCAGAGGCGCCGAGTGGATGACCCAATGCAATTGCGCCACCGTTCGGATTGACTTTTTCTGAGCCGTCTTCAATGCCTAGATCACGGGTACATGCCAGTGCTTGGGCCGCAAAAGCTTCATTCAGTTCGATCACATCCATCTGCTCTAGCGTTAAGCCGGTTTGAGCAAGTAGCTTTTTGATGGCAGGTGCCGGACCAAAGCCCATGATGCGCGGCTCAACACCCACAACTGTTGAGCCAATAATTTTGGCACGTGGTTTTAAACCGTATTGCGCAATCGCTTCATCAGACGCGATCAGTAGGGCGGCAGCACCATCGTTAATGCCTGAAGCATTACCGGCTGTAACTGTACCATCTGCTTTGACCACAGGTTTCAGTTTTGCCAGAGCTTCTGCTGTTGTAGAGGCACGTGGATGTTCATCTTTATCTACGACCACCGGATCGCCTTTACGTTGTGGAATCACCACCGGAATGATTTCTTTATCAAAGAAACCTTTGGCTTGTGCTGCTGCTGTACGTTGCTGGCTGCTCAGGGCAAATTTGTCCTGATCTTCACGGTTAATCCCAAACTGTTCAGCGACATTTTCAGCCGTTTGCGGCATGGTTTCTACACCGTACATGTCTTTGAGTTTCGGGTTAATGAAACGCCAGCCCATGGTGGTATCTTCGATTTTCTGACTACGGCCATAGGCGGTTTCTGATTTGCCCATGACAAAGGGTGCACGAGACATTGACTCGACACCACCGGCAATGATCAGATGGGCTTCACCCGCTTTAATCGCACGCGCAGCCATGGAGATAGTATCTAGCGATGAACCACATAGGCGGTTGACTGTAGTTGCAGGCACTTGATAAGGCACACCTGCAAGCAGCGCTGACATGCGGCCAACGTTACGGTTATCTTCACCGGCCTGGTTGGCACAGCCATAGATCACATCATCGACCTGTTCCCAGTTCACCGATGGATTACGTTCTATTAAGGCCTTGATTGGAAGTGCACCGAGATCATCAGTACGAACAGGAGCGAGGCCACCGGCATAACGGCCGAATGGGGTACGGATGGCATCGATAATATATGCGTTTTTCATGTTTTTACTTTCCAAATCTTTGAATCCCTCCCAACCTCCCTTTACTAAAGGGAGGCGTTTTTCCCGGAATTTAAAGGGTGAAAGTCCCTCCTTTAATAAAGGAGGGATTTAGGGAGGATTTATGAATTAGTTTTGAGTCGCATCAATCAGCTTGGCGCCAGTCAATGACTGCAATTCTTCGAATGACAGACCTTCGACTTTCTCAATCACTTTCATGCCTTCGCTGGTGATATCAATCACACACAGGTCGGTATAGATACGATCCACACATTTCAAACCAGTCGCCGGATAAGACAGTTCAGCCACAATTTTTGGCTCGCCTTTCTTCGTGACGTGATCGGTGGTGATGAAAACTTTCTTGGCACCCACAGCCAAATCCATTGCACCGCCCACAGCCGGAATCGCATCCGGTGCGCCAGTATGCCAGTTGGCCAGATCACCATTTTCAGCAATCTGGAAGGCACCCAATACCGCGATGTCTAAATGACCGCCACGCATCATCGCGAAGGAATCACCGTGATGAAAGAAAGAACCGCCTTCCAGTAAGGTTACGAATTCTTTGCCGGCATTGATCAGCTCAGGATCGCGGTCTTCTTCAGCAGGAGGAGGACCGAATGCCAACAGGCCATTTTCAGAATGCAGGAATACATCTTTATCTGAAGGCAGGTAGCTGGAAATTTTGGTTGGCAAGCCGATGCCCAGGTTGACATAAGCACCATCAGGAATGTCTTGTGCCACACGTTCAGCGATCTGGTCACGGGTCAGTTTGGTATAGCTCATTATTTATCTCCGATGCCAATTATTGTGCAGGTTTAACTTGAACAACGTGTTGAACAAAAATTCCCGGGGTGATGATGTGCTCTGGATCCAGTGCACCGAGTTCCACGACTTCAGACACCTGAGCAATGGTGATATCTGCGGCCATCGCCATGATCGGGCCAAAGTTACGGGCAGATTTGCGATATACCAGATTGCCCCAACGGTCGCCTTTAGAGGCTTTAATCAAAGCAAAGTCCGCTTTAATTGGATTTTCTAAAACGAAGTCTTTGCCTTCGTAATTTAAAGTCGGTTTGCCTTCAGCCAGCAAGGTACCAAAACCGGTAGGCGTGTAGATTGGACCTAGACCCATACCAGCGGCCTGGATACGGCAAGCCAAATTACCTTGCGGCACCAGTTCCAGTTCGATCTTACCTGCACGGTAAAGTTCATCGAATACCCAGGAATCAGACTGACGCGGGAAAGAACAAATGATTTTACGTACAGCCCCGGCTTTCAGCAGTTTCGCCAAACCGTAGTCGCCATTGCCGGCATTGTTATTGACGATAATTAAGTCTTTGATACCCAATTCGATCAGACCATCAATCAGTTCAGCAGGCTGACCCGCTGTACCGAAACCACCAATCATGATGGTTGAACCATCTTTGATCTGGGAGAGTGCTTCTTTCAATGATAATGAACTTTTATCTATCATAATCTGGTCCTTTCATATCCTAAACTGATGGATGTCTTTAAACTCATTTTGAATCTGATGCTGCAAGCGGAACAGCATTACGGTCTTTCTGTGACAATACAAAGTGCGCCACCAAACCAATACAAATCCCCCAAAAGACTGAGCTCAGTCCCAGGAACTGCATACCAGATGCAGTCGCCAAAAATGTGATCAGGGCAGCATCACGTTGTGATTCTTTGCCCATGGCCACGGAAATATTGGTGGCAATTGCACCGAGCAATGCCAGTCCGGCCAAAGCCGCAATTAATTCTTTAGGCATCAGGCTAAAGAGCATAACGATGCTGCCGGCAAATAAACCGCCTAAAATATAGAAAATCCCATTCGCGATACCGGCGATATAACGTTTTTCTTTCAGCTCATGTGCGTCTTTACCCAAACATAAAGCAGCCGTGATTGAGGCCAGTACAATGGTAATACCGCCTACACAGGCCACCGCAAGCGAAGCAATACTGGTCACACTAATAATAGGTTTGGCCGGCATGTCATAACCGCTGAGCTTGATAATGCTCATGCCTGGTAAAAACTGGCCAGAAAGACTGACTAAAATCAACGGTAGTGCCAGATTCAAGGTAGAGTTCCAGGTCCATTCCGGGGCAATAAATTGTGGAATCGCCAAGCTAAAATCAGCGTTCACCGGGTTAATTTTACCCAGTAACAGACTTAAAACCACACCTGCCACCAATACCCAAACCATGGCATAGCGTGGGCTGAAACGCTTGGCCAGTAAAAATACTGCCAGCATGCCAAACACAATGTAGGGCATGGTATCGGTTGCCGTAAACAGACCTAAACCAAACTGCAATAAAATCCCGGCCATCATTCCGGCAGCCACTTCCTGAGGAATCCAGGACAGCAATTTGTCGAAATAACCGGTGATCCCAATGAAAAAAATCACCACGGCAGAGGTGATATAGGCAGCAACCGCTTCATTGAGCGAAATATCAGGAAAAAGCGTGACTAATAAAGCCGTTCCGGGTGCAGACCAGGCAGTCACCACCGGTATTTTGTATTTAATCGATAAGAAAATACCGGCAAGTGCAGCACCAATAGAAATTCCCCAAATCCATGAAATCATCATGTCTGGGGAAACTTGGGCTTGTTGAGCAGCCTGGAAAAAAATGATTAGTGGGCCTGAATAGGAAATCAGTACTGCTAAAAATCCTGCAACAGTTGCTGAAATTGACCAATCATTTTTTAATGTCTGAAACAGGGTGTTCATTGGTGATGTGCCTCCTTGCGTCAAACCATGATCCTGTTAAAAAAAAGTCATGATCAGGATTTAGCCCTGATCACCACCACCGACCGGTACGACGGTACCAGTCATGTACGATGATTCATCCGAAGCCAGGAATACAATGGCATTCACCTGTTCCTGAATCGTACCGTAGCGACCCATAAAAGTACGGTCAATGGTCTGATCAACCACTTGCTGCATCCAGTCTTTTTCTGATTCAGTCAGCGGATTGGCATTGCGTGGCACTTTACGCGGTGGTGCTTCGGTACCGCCAGTTGCAATCGCATTGACACGAATTCCATCTTTGGCATGTTCAAAGGCGAGGGAAGCGGTCAAACCGTTCACACCACCTTTAGATGCTGAATATGGAACACGGTTAATACCACGTGTGGCAATAGAAGATACGTTTACAATTGTACCTTTCTGATTTTTAATCATTTCTGGAAGAACTGCACGGCAGCACCACAGCGTTGGGAACAGTGAGCGGTTCACCTCCTTGATAATTTCCTCTTCAGAAAATTCTTCAAAAGGTTTCATCCAAATCGCGCCGCCAACATTGTTGATCAGGACATCGACACGGCCATAAGTTTGCAGCGCTTTGGCGACAACAGATTCTGCGCCGGCAAAGGTTTCCAGATTGGCTTTGACAGTAATCGCATCACCGCCAGTGGCTTCAATTTCAGCCAGAACTTCCTCTACAAAAGGGGAAAGATCCGCCATGACGACTTGTGCGCCTTCGTTTGCCACTTGCAGCGCCACACCGCGCCCGATGCCTTGGGCAGCACCGGTCACGATCACGACTTTATTTTCAAATCTTTTTGAACGGTTCATTCTATTCTCCGGTTCAGTCTGAACTTAGTTTGCAGAGAATTTTTCAAACAGGAAGTTTGCAGGTTTAACGCCTTCAGCATCTAACCAGCCGCGAACTGCTTCAACCATTGGCACAGGACCACACAGATAAATATCCACATCACCCGCATTGAGCCATTCTTTTTCGATATGACCGGTCACATAGCCTTTACGCTCATGATTAGATTCTGGATTCGCAATCACAGTACGGTATTCGAACCAAGGGAATTTATCCTGCAGCTCATTTAGTTTTTCAATCGCCACCAGGTCAAAATCATTGGTCACACCAAACACCAGACGCACTGGATGTTCTGAACCTTTTTCTTCTAAGACTTGCAGCATCGACATAAACGGCGCGATCCCTGTACCACCCGCCAGCATCAGCACTGGACGGGTCACATTACGCAGGTAGAAGCTACCAAATGGACCCGTGAAAGTCATTTTGTCGCCAGCTTTGGCATTGACGCTTAAAAATTCACTCATTTTACCGTTTGGCACGTTACGTACCACAAACCCGGTTAAACGGTTACCTGGTTTTGAACTGAATGAATAAGAACGGGTTTCAGTCGTTCCCGGGATACCGACATTGACATATTGACCTGCCAGGAAATGAATATCCGGTTGACCTTCATCTAACTGGATGTCAAAAGTAATGGTCGAGTCAGACAGGTTTTCGACACGCGCCAAAGTACCTTGGAAAGCGTGAATTTCAGTTTTGCAGACTTCTGAAGACGCCTGAATCTGGAACACTGCATCTGAAGTTGGTTTACATTGGCAAGCCAGAATAAAGCCTTCAGCGGCTTCTTCAGGCGTTAAAGCATCTTCAATATAAGTTTCTTCAGGCATGTCAAATGAACCTGATTCACAAAACGCACGACACGTTCCACAAGCACCATCACGGCAGTCCAAAGGAATATTGATCTTTTGACGGTAAGCTGCATCCGACAGTGTTTCACCATCTGAAACAGAAATAAAACGTGTAACGCCATCTTCAAATTGAAGTGCAACATTGTGGTTTGACATGGCTGAATATCCTATATAAATCTTTGTAACTGAGCCTTTCAGCCAATTTTCCATCTGACCGAAAGGCATAACCTAGCTGTAAAAACAGTCTTAGAGGTGATAAATGTCGATAACCTGGTTGATGTAATCGTTTTTCAGTACCACGTATTTGCTTAAAATTTGTGGTTTATCGCCTGAGAAATCGATTTCATAACGAGACATACCGAAATAGCTGTAGCTGTTTTTGTAACGGAAACTCAAAGTGTTCCAGTTAAAACGTACAGTCACTTTGTCACCCTCACGTTCTACAATTTCAATATTGCTGAGGTTATGGCAGGTACGTGTGTCCGGCATGGTTGCAGACGAACGTTCAGTCTTGATACGGAACACACGGTCTTCAAGTCCTTGACGGTCCGGGTAGTAAATCAACGAGATTTCAGACTGTGGATCTGTGGTCAGTTTGTCGTCATCATCCCAGGCTGGCATCCAGAAAGACGCAGTAGGGGCATAACAAGTTAACCAGTCATCCCATTGCTCATCATCTAAAAAGCGTGCTTCCTGATACAGGAACTGCGCAATATTTTCTAAAGTGATGTCGCTCATGCGTTTTCTCCTTCAGTCGATGCTGCAATTTCTTTCTCGGACGCAATACCTTTCTTGATCAGTTCTAACCAGTATTGATGCTGAGCCAGATACAGACCTTCATCTTCAGTTTTAATACCAGACAGTTTTGGTTTTAAACCGATTTCGTTCGCTGCATCGTCCGGACCATGGATCCAGTGTTTTGAACCGCGACACATATCGTTCCATTCCAGCGCGATACCGGCATAACCGGCCTGACAGGCACGGAATTCTTCAAGATCGTCTGGCGTTGCCATACCTGATGCGTTAAAGAAATCCTCATACTGACGGATACGACGTGTACGCGCTTCAGGCTCTTCACCGACAGGCGCGATACAGTAGATGGTCACTTCAGTCTTATCGACAGAAATCGGGCGCAGTACACGAATTTGTGAACCGAACTGATCCATGAAGTAAACGTTTGGATAGATACACAGGTTACGTGAACGTTCGATCATCCATTTCGCCATGGCTTCGCCATATTGCTCGGTGTATTCATCTTTCTTGGCAAAGTTAGGGCGGTCTTCCGGGTTGGCCCATTGCGTCCAAAGTAGCATGTGACCATGTTCAAAGCCGTAAGAACCACCGCCTTGTTTACCCCATGAACCTGCGCTCATGGCACGGATATTGTCACCCGCTTCTTTTTCTTTACGTTGCTGAGTCGTGGCAGCATAGTTCCAGTGTACAGCAGACACGTGATAACCATCGGCACCGTTTTCAGCAGTTAACTTCCAGTTGCCTTCATAGGTATAAGTTGAAGAACCACGTAATACTTCCAGACCTTGCTCAGACTGACCCACGATCATGTCAATGATTTTGGTTGCTTCACCCAGGTATTCTTCCAGAGAAGGAACATCCGGATTCAAACTACCAAACAGGAAGCCTTTATAGTTTTCAAAGCGCGCTACTTTTTTCAGGTCATGTGAACCGTCTTTATTAAAACAGTCTGAATAACCTGCCTCAGCCGGGTCTTTAACCTTTAATAACTTACCGGAGTTATTGAAAGTCCAGCCATGGAATGGGCAAGTATAGGTCGCTTTATTGCCTTTCTTGTTACGGCACAACTGTGCACCGCGATGCGAACAGGCATTAATCATTGCATTCAGTTCACCTTGACGGTTACGTGCAATGATAATGGGTTGACGACCCATATAAGTGGTATAGAAATCGTTGTTGTTTGGAATCTGGCTTTCATGTGCCAGATAAACCCAGTTGCTTTCAAAGATGTATTTCATCTCTAGGTCAAACAGGGCTTGATCTGTGAATACTGAACGGTGCAGTTTAAATTCACCAGATTCAAAATCATCCACCAGCAATTCGTCAATGCGATCTAAATGGCTGGTGTTAATTACGGGAATACGAGGCATGTCCTTTCTCCGACTTTCCTGGGGGGAAGTCAGCGGGATATATCTTTGAAACATACCCCGCTTCTATAGTTGTATTAAGCGCTAGCGCGGCGACGATCAACTTCAGTCGTTGGTGCAGCAGCTTGTTCTTTGACAAGTTCAATATCGAACTGGATGTGTTTGAAAGGACCTTTTAAGCCACGTTTTGCAATTTCAGCTTCATCAGTCACATCCACCGCAGTTGCCACCAGGCCTTCACGGGTTGCGAATGCAAAGTCATCCCACAGGTACTGGTCGCCTTCGATGTTGAATTGAGTGGTCAGCTTGCGGTAGCCCGGTGCAGATACGAAGTAATGCACATGCGATGGACGGTTACCGTGACGGCCTAATTTGTCCAGTACAAACTGAGTTGTACCTTCTGGAGGGCAGCCATAACCGACCGGCATTGTTGTGAGTGCAACGTATTTGCCGTCTTGGTCACTGAAGATAGAGCGACGTAAGTTGAAATCAGACTGTGACTTATCAAAGAATGAATAGTTCCCTAGGCTGTTGGCATGCCAAATTTCAACTTTAGCGCCTTCGATGATATTGCCTTCAGTATCCGTCACTGTCCCTTCAATGATCAACGTTGGGATTTTGTCTGATTCAGAACCATCATCCATACGTGCAAAGCCAACTGACTCTGGTGCACCTGAGACATAAAGTGGGCCTTCAATGGTACGTGGTGTACCACCGCTAATTCCTGCTTTTGCATCTGCTTCATCAGCACGTAGGTCCAAGTAATGCTCTAGACCCAAACCTGCAGCCAATAGACCTAGCTCGTTTGCTTGGCCTGCATCAGTAAAGTATTCAAGACCTTTCCACAATTCAGTTTGTGAAATATCAAGATCTTCGATCGCCTGGAAAAGATCACCGAGTAAACGTACAGTAATTTGCTGTACACGCTCATCTACAGGACCTGTCGCAGTGTCGACATTCATTTGTTTTACTAATGCATCAATTTCTTGGCGATTCATACTATTACTCCTCAGTATATCTACATTCTTTTATGTGGCGCGCTGTTTAGCTTGCTCTGGCTGGCTAAATCTTGCTGGCCACAATCCTTGTTTGGTTACCCTCTGGTCTTGCTGTGGGAAGGGGAATAACGTTATTCCCCAATTCCCATATTCTTAATTAGCTGTCGTCATCACGAATAGAAGAAGGGTGACGATTCAATGCCATCACTTCGATCTTCATATAGGGATAGAGTGGCAGGCCCTGAAGCAGGCTGTGCAATTCTTCATTGCTTTCAACATCAAAAATACTGATGTTTGAATACTGGCCAGTGATTCGCCAGATATGGCGCCATTTACCCTGACGTTGCAAGTCGTGGGAATAGGCTTTTTCAATGGCCTTGATTTCATTGGCCTGTTCCACTGGCATATCCTGTGGAATGTTCACGTCCATCCGTACATGGAAAAGCATGGGTATCTCCTCGAATTATTGACGACGCAAGTTGTCAATCTTGTTTTCATCCAACTCAATCCCCAGACCAGATCCTTTCGGAATCTCAAGTTCAAAGTTTTGATAGTTGAGTGGGGTTTTCAAAATATCTTCAGTCAGTAGCAAAGGACCAAACAGTTCAGTACCAAAAGCTAATGTTTCAAAGGTTGAAAATACATGTGCCGAAGCAATCGTGCCGACCGGACCTTCCAGCATGGTGCCGCCGTACAGATCGATTCCTGCAAGTTTGGCAATATTTCCGACTTCACAACCTTCGATCAGACCACCTGACTGGGCAACTTTCACTGCAAAAACAGATGAACCGTTTTGTTTTGCAATTTCATAGGCTGAATGTGGGCCCATTAAAGATTCGTCTGCCATGATGGCAATATCAAAACGTCGGGTGAGACGGCGCATTGCATCGAGGTTATCAATCGCACATGGCTGCTCAATCAGATCAACACCGCCGTCTTGCAGCAACTGAATTCCTTTAATGGCGTCTAATTCTGACCAGGCACGGTTGACATCGACACGAATCGAAATGTCTTTGCCCAGGGCTTTTTTAATCGCCAGCACATGCTCAACATCTTCTTCAACTGGACGGGAACCAATTTTGAGTTTGAAAATGTTATGGCGTTTTGCTGCAATCATTTTTTCTGCTTCAGCAATATCTTTTTCTGTATTGCCTGAAGCCAAGACCCAAAGCACTGGAATACTGTCACGTAAGCGGCCACCTAAGACTTCACTGAGCGGCTGCTGCATGCGCTGTGCCTGAATATCTAGCAGGGCAGTCTGAATCGCGCATTTGGCAAAACGGTTACCATTAATATTCTTTTTGATCGCTTGTAATGTTTGTGCAACATTTAAACCGGATAATGTCTTTAAAAGGGGGGCGAAATAAGTTTCAATATTGACTTTAACGCTTTCCGGGCTTTCATCACCATAACCTAAGCCGCCGATCGTCGTTGCCTCACCCCAACCGATATAACCATCTTCAGTGGTGATTTTAACTAAGACCAGGGTCTGGGTTTGCATCGTCGCCACAGCCATCTTGTGAGGGCGAATGGTCGGGATTTCTACCAGCAAGGTTTCAACTGACTTATACATAATACGGATTCACATTCTTGCTTTAATGCTTCGATTTGATATACCTTAAAAGAATAATGTTGATTGGTCTAAGATCGATTTAGCATTTTTTTATACTTTAAAGGTATTCTAGATCATGGAACTTAGACATTTACGCTATTTTGTTGCAGTGGTAGAAGAGCAAAGTTTTACTAAAGCGGCAGAAAAACTATTTATTGCTCAGCCTCCTTTAAGCAGACAGATCCAAAACCTTGAAGCAGAGCTGGATATTCAGTTATTTGAGCGTGGTAGCCGTCCATTGAAGACCACAGAAGCAGGTCAGTTCTTCTATCAGCACGCTGTTAAACTTTTGTCTAATGCGGAAGAGATTAAGTCGATGACCAAGCGCATCGGCATTGCAGATCGCACCATTACCATCGGTTTTGTTGGTTCTTTATTGTTCGGTTTGCTGTCGCGTATTCTGTTTTTGTTTAAACAGCAGCATCCTTATCTCAAAATCGAGATGATGGAAATGAATACTTATGAACAGATTCAGGCCCTCAAAGAAGGCCGTATAGATGTCGGTTTTGGCCGCTTAAGAATCTCGGATCCGGCCATAAAGCGGGTGTTGTTGCGTGAAGAGCGTCTAGTGGTGGCAGCGCATGCCAGTCATGTATTGGCTCAACGTGAGAGCCTACATTTATCTGAACTGGTCGATCAGCAGTTGTTTTTATATCCGAATACGGGAAAGGCTAATTTTGCCACCCAGGTGCGCGGCATATTTTCTGAGTATGGATTAGAGCCTAAAAATCTGCGGATTGTACGCGAATTGCAGCTGGCACTCGGTTTTGTAGCGGCGGGAGAGGGTGTTTGTATCGCGCCGGAAAGTGCACAAAATATTAAATTGGCCCATCTCAACTTTATACCTTTAGCAGATGCATTTGCTGTGAGTCCTGTATTTATGGCCATGCGTAATATGGATGAAAGTGAATATATCCGCTACCTATTTGATGCTGTCTATCAAGTCTATGATCTTGAAGCATTAAAGTATGATCGTTCGGTGTTTTAAGTCCAATCAATCCTCTCAAGAGGAACAGCAATCAGCAGCTCTTGGCAAGTTTATCGGCCTATGTTAAAAAATATTCCACGATTCAATAATATATTTTTTAATTAATTTAAATGCTTAGCCTGAATCAGACTTTATAGGTATAAAGGCATGCCTATTGAGTTTTGGACATTCTGCTGCATCTTCTTCATTGTGGCATTCATTGAATGAACTTCACAATATGGAGGTGGAGATGTCTACAAATAAGGTGAATATAAATACGCTGATTGATGAAGCTAAATTCACTCCCTTTCATTGGGGCGTCCTAATCTGGTGTCTGCTGATCATTATTTTTGATGGTTATGACTTGGTGATCTATGGCGTCGCATTGCCTCTGTTGATGCAAGAATGGGGCTTAAGTGCAGTACAAGCAGGTCTGTTGGCCAGTACCGCACTTTTTGGCATGATGTTTGGTGCCATGACTTTTGGAACCTTGTCCGATAAGTTAGGTCGTAAAAAAACCATTATGATCTGTGTGGCTATTTTTAGCGGATTCACTTTTATTGGGGCGTTTGCGACCTCTCCGGTTGAATTTGGGATTTTACGTTTCTTGGCGGGCTTAGGTATTGGCGGGGTGATGCCAAACGTGGTCGCACTGATGACCGAATATGCGCCTAAACGTATCCGTAGTACCCTAGTGGCTTTAATGTTTAGTGGTTATGCGATTGGTGGAATGACGTCGGCACTCTTAGGTGCATGGCTGGTGCCACAATTTGGCTGGAAAATCATGTTCTTGCTTGCTGGTATTCCATTATTGCTTTTACCGCTTCTATGGAAATATTTGCCAGAATCGCTGATGTACCTGACCAACAAAAATCAGACCTCCCAAGCGCACGATATTATTCAAAAAATATCTCCGGAACAGGTCATTACCCATGATACTCAATTTGTACTGAATGAAGTGCAGAAAGGTGATGAAGCGCCATTAAAAGCACTTTTCCAACAGGGCCGCAGTTTCAGTACGTTCATGTTCTGGCTAGCGTTCTTTATGTGCCTGTTAATGGTATACGCATTGGGCAGCTGGTTGCCAAAACTGATGATTCAGGCCGGTTACTCGCTTGGTGCCAGCATGATCTTCCTGTTTGCCTTAAATATTGGTGGCATGATCGGTGCAATCGGTGGTGGATATCTGGCAGATCGCTTCCATATCAAGAAAGTACTGACCATCATGTTCTTATGTGGTGCGCTGGCCCTGATTCTGCTTGGCTTTAACAGTCCGCAATTCGTCCTATACACCCTGATTGCTGTGGCGGGTGCTGCAACAATTGGCTCGCAAATTCTACTCTATACCTTTGTTGCACAATATTATCCATCGACTGTACGTTCTACAGGCATGGGCTGGGCATCAGGTATTGGACGTATTGGTGCGATTGTTGGTCCGGTATTGACTGGTGCTTTATTAACCATGAATTTACCGCATCAAATGAACTTCTTTGCTATTGCGATTCCTGGTGTGATTGCTGCACTTGCGATTTTCCTGGTCAACTTAAAGACCTCAGTAGATGCGCAAGCCCTTGCAAGATCTAGCATGAAGCCAAATCCTGTGGCTGAGAACGCGACCCAATAAGTTAAACTTCAATTAATCAATATAATATCGTCAATGATATAGATCGCCATCGTAACGGGTGGTGATCTGTTGCTAGAATCTAGTCGAACAATAAAAAGCGAGTTTAGGATGAACACGACACTATTCACCACAACAATCAATAAGCCAACACGAAAACACACGCTTTTGATGAGCATGATTGCAATCAGTATGGGGAGCATGAGCTTATCGGTTCAAGCACAAACCACGCAAAGCAGTCAGCAGGAAATTGAACAACTGCGCCAAGAAGTTCAGGCTCTACGCGCACTGGTTGAGCAACAGCAAAGACAGACGGCTGTGGTCACTGCACATGTTGCAGCAACACCTGCTCCAGCTAGCAAACCTGTCATGAAAATTGCCAGTGGTGCCGAATTTAATCTTTATGGAAATATTCGTGCCGATGCCTCTTATCAGGCTGAAGGCGGTTCATCTGCACGTATGTATAACCAGATTAATACTGTTCCACTTGAAGGTGTAGGCGAGCGCAGTGATGAGTTCAAATCAACACTTTCTGCTACCCGTTTAGGCATGGACTTTAAAGCACCGGTTGGTGCTGGTGACAAAGCCCTGAGCGGTAAAATTGAGGTAGATTTCCTTGGTGGTGATAAATTTGATAATTTACGTATCCGTCATGCTTATATGAGCTATGCCAACTGGTTAATTGGTCAAACCTGGTCAAACTTTGCAGTGCCGGATTATTTGCCAGAAACTGTCGATGCTTTGGCTTATGCTGGGGGTTCGATTAAACGTACGCCGCAGGTTCGTTATACCAGCACATTCAGTCCAGCAACCAATCTGGTACTGGCAGTAGAAGATCCAAAAGATGCAACCATTACGGGTATTAAACAGCGTTTGCCTGCTTTAACAGCGCGTTTAAATCATAAATTTGCGGATAATCTGAGCGTCAGCGCCCGTGCGATGGGGAATGAAAAGCGCGTGAATGAAGATGAAGAAATGGCGTGGGGCGTGGGGCTGGGGGCGAAATATGACATTGTGCCGGGGACGACTTTAAAAGCCGACTACTATCATGTCAAAGGCGATAGTAGCTTTATCTCGAATGCCAATACGGGTGTAATTACAGCTGTAAATGGTGATCTGTTACAAAGTGAATTCGATTCGATTTCGGTGGGCTTAACCCAGCAATTTAATGACAAGTTGCGCGGTACTTTAGGCTATGGTTATATGAGTTTTGATGATGATCAACGTTATACCGATGCGCTTATTGCTTCGACGCCAGCTGATGCAGCGCAATCTAATGCAACTAGAGCCAACAAAGACCTCTGGCAAGCGTGGGCAAACGTGTTCTATAGCCCAACCAAGCCACTCAGTTTTGGTCTGGAATATGTCTATGGTGAACGTACAGCTTTAGCTCCAGCTACAAATGGCAGTGACAAAGGTGAAGACAACCGAATCAATGCGGTTGCCATTTACAACTTCTAAGATGCTTGTAAATTCGGGTATCTTGACCTAAAAAAAGCGTGGATGAACTCATTCACGCTTTTCTATTTCTGCTGAATGGTATCTGCTAAAAGATTCACTGCATTTTCTATCTCGGCGGTCCATTCAAAAGAACAATTCAGGCGCATATAATGCTGACTGGCATGATCCGGTTTAAACAGCAGTGCAGGGGCAATTGAAATATGCTGCAGCAGCAACTGTTCATAGAGCGCCTGGGCATCCAGTTGTTTCGGCAATTCAATCCAGAGAAAATAACCACTAGAATAATAGTAAATTTCACAGATGCTTCCCAAACGTGCTTTAAGTTCCTGATAAAATTTCTTTTTATATTTTTCCAGATTATATCTTAGCTGTCGTAAATGTTTTTCATAATGATGATGCGAAATAAATTCTACCAGCGTGTTCTGGAGTAAGGGACTGACCGTTAAAGTGCTCATGAGCTGCAAATGCTGAATGGCATCGGAAAATGGACCGGCATAGACCCAACCGACGCGTGCGCCCATGCCTAGTGTTTTGGAAAATGAAGCACAGTGCAGCACCATCTGATGCTGGTCAAAATATTTAACCGGTAGCGGTTTGGATGAACCATAATTCAATTCCTGATAAACATCATCTTCGATTAAATAGACCTGATATTCATACAAAAGTTCAGCAATTCTCTGTTTAATTTCCGAACTAACAGTAAAGCCAATCGGATTATGCGCGTTCAGCATTAGCCAGCACACCTTGATCGGATACTGTTTCAAAGCCTGTTCAAATGATGCTAGATCAAAACCGAATTGCGGATGCTCAGGGATAGTAATCACCTGTAGCCCCAAACGCTCGGCTGCCTGCCAGGCCCCATAAAATATGGTTTGTTGCAGCAGGATAAAATCACCGAGTTGGGTCAATGCCTGTAAAGACAGATTCAGTGCTTCTAATGCTCCAGATGTAATGACAATGTCATCTGCATGGCAAGCAATGCCTTGTAACTGGTAACGATTAGCAATCAGTTGGCGTAAATCCTGATTGCCAGGCGGCATATGATTCTGGTTGTTATAACTGCTTTTTCTTTTGGCCTGCTGCGCCAGAATCTGCATAAATTTGGCGTTATATAACAGCTCTGCATTGGGAAATGCGGAACCAAAAGGCACAATTTCTGCTGCTTGGATCGATTTTAAATAATTAAATACCACAGAGTTGATTTGAACTTTTGGGCTTAAACTAATCTGGATTGGTTGTTTGCTGTTGACCAGATCTGTAGAACGCTCTGCAACGTAATAGCCGGATTTATCTCTGGCATAAACCAGACCTTGCGCTTCAAGTTCCTGATAAGCATTGAGTACCGTCATCAGGCTATAGCCAGACAATTGGGTCTGTTCGCGGAGTGAAGGTAATTTTTCATGTACCCTCCATACGCCGTTTTCAATCATCTGACGGATATTCTGCGCCAGTTTTTCAGACTTATACATACACTTGCTTGAACTAAGACTGTTCTAATTATTTTGATTTATAGCATATTTCAAGATGCTCAATATAACAAATTAAGGTTAATGTGGTTGTCAGTCTATTTTCAAGCTGGCGTTCTATCGATCTGCTGTACTGTTCTTCTAAGATCAGTATCCAAGTAAATATTTCCATTCAAATGGGATGGTTGTATTAATCGGGTCGACATGAACTCAATACATGATCATTAAATTGAATATCAGGTCTCAACCTTTCTAGGGAAATTCTCTACCTCTCCATCAATCGTATTCTAATTTTTATACGCCTGAGTCACTTCTCTTAATTTGTCACAATTCGATACTTACAAATTCAGATTTACTTGCTAAATTCAGTCCACATGATGATAAAAACTATGTCACGGTCTTAGACCGAACCATCATGTATATATAACAACGATACGAATACACGGACCAATAACAAGCACAAAGGAGTGGACAATGCTCGGAAATATGATGTTTCAGCCTTTACTGATCAGCAGCATGATTGAACATGCAGGACGCTATCATGCCGATACCGAGGTAATTTCCAAAAATACCGACACCAGCATTAAGGTGACCAACTGGGGCGAAATTCATCAAAACTCGAAACGTTTTGCCAAGGTATTGCAACAACTCGGCTTGGAACAGGGAGATCGGGTTGCCACCATTGCCTGGAATAATCATCGCCATTTAGAGTCCTGGTATGCTATTTCTGGCAGCGGTCTGGTCTGTCATACCATTAATCCGCGCCTGTTTCCGGAGCAGCTGATTTTTATTATGAATGATGCGGCAGATCGTGTGGTCATCTTTGATAAAACATTTGTACCTTTAATCAAAGCGGTAAAACCGCTGCTGACCTCAGTCGAGCATTTTATCTGTCTGGATGCTGCCGATCCGAGCGTCACTGAAGCCATTCCAGAAGTACAATTTTATGATGATCTGATTTCCAGTCAACACACAGAATTTGAATGGCCAATCATTGATGAAAACTCAGCCAGTTCACTGTGCTATACATCAGGAACCACGGGCAACCCTAAAGGCGTGCTATATAGTCATCGCTCTACTGTATTACATAGCTATGCCATCATTTTACCGGACTCACTAAATGTCTCGGCTGCCGATATTATGTTGCCAGTGGTGCCGATGTTCCATGTGAATGCATGGGGCACGCCATACGCGGCGGCCATGGTGGGATGTACGCTGGTACTGCCGGGGCCAGGTCTTGATGGTGTTAGTCTGGTGAATCTGATTGATACGTATAAAGTTTCAGTGGCGCTTGGCGTGCCAACCATCTGGCAGGGTTTGATTGCCGCAGCAAACCAGTCAGGTTCCAAGCTGGAAAGTCTGAAACGTAATGTAATCGGAGGATCGGCCTGTCCACCGGCAATGTTACGAACTTTCAAAGAGCAGTTTAACTGTGAAACAATTCATGCTTGGGGCATGACGGAAACAGGTCCAGTGGCTACTGCCAATCAGCTCAAAGCCAAACATTTGCAGCTATCAGATGAAGAAAAACAGCAGATTCGTCTGTCTCAAGGCCGACCGCCATTTGGGGTTAGTGTACGTTTAACTGATGTAGAAAAATGTACGCATGAAATTGAACGAGATGGTGAAACTATCGGAAGTTTACAGGTGAAAGGGCACTGGGTTATTAATAAGTATTTCGGTAAGCAAGAATCTCCATTGACTGAGGATGGTTGGTTAGATACAGGGGATATTGGCACGCTGAATCAAGATGGTTTTGTAAAACTCAGTGACCGTTCCAAAGATTTAATCAAGTCTGGCGGCGAATGGATTTCATCGGTGGATCTGGAAAATATTGCCATGGGCCATCCGGAAATTGCGATGGCGGCGGTGATTGCCGCCCAGCATCCAAAGTGGGATGAACGTCCGGTATTGATTGCCATCAAGAAACCAGAGAGTCAAATTAGTGAAGCTGATCTTCTTGATTATTATCATGATAAAGTCGCTAAATGGCAGGTTCCAGACAGAGTGGTTTTTGTAGACTCAATTCCACTAAGTGGAACTGGAAAGATGCTGAAAAAAGATTTGCGGGAACTCTATGGCGCTATTCTCATGGAACAAGCAGCAGGCTAGAGTTTTACATTGAATCTGATAATCAAAGTGAATGATTGAAACTGACTTCTATACAGGAGTCAGTTTTTTATATAGAGTTAGCAGAATTAACAGATATAAAAATCCCTTTTTCTAAAAAACTACAGTTTCAGCAGATGCTTTTGCTTCATATTGTCCGACAAAAAGCTCTATTATGTTTGATAAGCACATAATTTGACCTGTATTGATATGGTCTGAATTATAAAACGCTTTATGCTGACAATATAATAAATAGACAGTTGTACATTAATATTACTGTCTGCGGATAAGGGGATAAAAATGACAAGTATGCCGACCTATCAGCCGCATTGGGTTCGTGAAGATTTCATTGATTTTATTGGTGAAAAAATCCATCCAACCTGGGCGTTTAAAAAAGTTAAAGCGGCCATTATGGGCATTCAGGCCATTAGTCCTGACTTTTTCAAGATTCACTTGCGCCCGAATCATAATTTTAAAGCCAGGTCATTTCAGGCTGGCCAGCATATTGCAGTAACAATAAGACTCGATGGTGTACGTCATCAGCGATATTATTCTGTGGTGACGGTATTAAAAAATGGTGATTTGATTATTGCGGTGAAACAGCAAGGCAAAGTGTCACGCGCCTTGAGCCAGATGCAAATCGGGGCTGTCATTGAAATTTCGCAGCCGCAAGGTGACTTTATACTGCAAAACTCTAGCCAGCCCACTTTATTTCTGGCATCCGGCAGTGGTATTACTGCAATATATTCCTTGCTGCAAAAAGCAGTGATCCAGTCCCTGGAACAGATCGACCTGATTTATTTTACTCGCGATGATGCCTTTCATGCTGAATTGAAAACCCTGGCTTTAATGCATCCAAACTTGAAATATCATCATTTTAATACACGGGAACAGCAACAGCATCTGAATCAAAGATTATTGCAAAAACTGGTGCCAGATGTTGCAGAACGAAAAATATATGCCTGTGGCTCTGCTGGGATGATGAAGGCTGCACTTAGAATTGTAGAAAAACTGGATTTGAAATCCAATTTTCATTCGGAATATTTCCAGATTGTGGTCGATGAAAAAATTAAGGCGCAGCCAGTACAGTTTTTAAGATCGCAGCAAGTGTTTCAGGCTCAGTCCAACTTGCTGGAAAGCGCTGAAAATTCAGGCCTGCGTCCTGCTCATGGTTGCCGGATGGGAATCTGTAATACCTGTTCCTGTACCAAAGTCAGTGGCTCGGTGCGTAATGTCCTGACCGGTGAGGTTGATCATGGCAATAACACCCAGATTAAACTTTGTATTTCCCAGGCGATGAGTCCAGTCGTTATTAATTTATAAGCCAGTATTAAACGAATAAAAAGGTGCTCCCATGAATATGCAAATTGATTTTAAACGACACAGTAAGTCGCAATTTCTCAGTCCGGAACAGATTGAGGAGTTTGGTGCTAAAGTCGATGCGATCCGCCGCGAGGTCATGGACGATCTGGGTGAAAAAGACGCCAATTATATTTATAAAATCCGTAATTTTGTCCGTTATAGCGAAATTGCATCCCGAGGCATGTTGATGTTTGCTGGCTGGTTGCCACCGGTATGGCTGGCAGGGACAGGTCTGCTCGGTCTTTCCAAAATCGTGGAAAATATGGAACTCGGCCACAATGTCATGCATGGCCAGTTCGACTGGATGAATGATCCGAGTCTGAACGGAGCGACCTATGACTGGGATACGATTTCAACCGGCGATGACTGGAAATACACGCACAACTATATTCATCATACTTATACCAATATTGTCGGGATGGATCATGATGTGGGTTATGGGCTGATTCGAGTCAGTGAATCGCAAAAGTGGGAACCACGCTTTCTGTTCAATATTCCACTGGGCATTCAGTTAATGGTATTTTTCGAATGGTATGTTGGCCTGCAACGCCTGCATCTGGAAGATGTGATTGCCTATAAAACCAAGACCTGGAAAGAAGTCTGGGAAGAAGCAGCACCTTTACGCCAGAAAATGCGACGTCAGGTGTTAAAAGATTATGTATTTTTCCCGCTCATTGCCGGCCCAAACGCCATTCCGGTATTTACCGGAAATGCTGTAGCCAATGTAATTCGTAGTCTGTGGGCGTCTGCGGTGATTTTTAATGGTCATTTTACGGAAGATGCTGAAACTTTTGAGATGGACAATACCGACAATGAAACCCGTGCTGAGTGGTATTTACGCCAGGTTCGTGGTTCGAGTAATTTTACCGGGACGGACTGGCTGCATATTTTGAGTGGTAATTTGAGCCATCAGATTGAACATCATCTATTTCCGGACATGCCAGCCAATCGCTATGCGCAGGTGGCGCCGAAAGTAAAAGCGCTGTGTGCTGAATATGGCATTCATTATAATGAAGCGAGCTTTATAAAACAGTTTTCTACTGTTTGGGTGCGTCTGGCCAAATGTTCATTGCCGAATCACTGGACTGCACAGATTATTGAAAAAACCCACTCTGCTAAATCTGTATTGAGCCACTTTAAATCTAAAATCATGCCCTAATTTTTAATGTGTGGTATTCACCCGTTTGCTACGCCTCAATAGATTTACATGGTCTATTGGGGACTTTTTTGCTTTTTTGTCGTTTTAGTAGAAATTGAATCATCCATTTTTATGAATGAAGTATGGAGAGATATTTCAAAAAAATCACCAAAGAAAAACAGATACGGTACTGCTGAAACGCTTTGCCTACAACAACCTGCTTAAGCTCTAGAGGGTTGTCCCTATAATGGCCGCGTTGTCACAATCAAGGTCTCAGTTTTGAAATATCTTCAATTTTTTTCAGGCATCTCATTATTACTGCTTTTAACTGCTTGTAACCTCACAGAAGCACCAGCTCCAGATTATCAAGGAAACTGGAAAAATACGCTGGAAAATCCAAAACTTGAAAATGTATTGGTCATTTCGAAAAATGGTGAAAATTACTTCATTACTAACACCATAAAAGACAAAGAAACTGGTAAAACCGAAGAGAAAAATCCGATGCCGGCAGCAGTGAGCAAAAATGGCTTACTTCAGTTAAATGCAGGTGCAGGTATGGTTGATTTTGCAATCGATGAAAAAACAGGAAATCTGGTCGGTTCAGGCTCAGTCTATGAGAAAGCCAAATAACGTTTTCTTCTCAGGTCAGAGATCTGCAGAAAAAAATGTCATGAAATACAATGATTCATGGCATTTTTTTTATTGGGCTAAACTTAATAACTCAGTAAAATCTTCTGCAAAATAATTTGCTTGGACCTTGATCAAATCTATTTCATGAACAGAGTATTGATCATAAACTGCAATCACATCGATTCCTGCATTGTTGGCCGCTTCAACGCCAATTAATGAATCCTCAATAATCAGGCAATCTGCGGCTTGCACCTGAAAATGCTGAAGGGCATTGAAATAGACTTCAGGATGCGGCTTGATGTTCTGCACATTTTCACGGGTCAAGAGCAGGGCAAAGTCATCATTAAAGCTGATTTTTTTGTTAATGTTTTGATTATTGTCCTGATAACGCTGCACATTGAACAAACTGGTGGTTGTGGTCAGGGCGATCTGAATCCCTTGTTGTTTCAGGGCTTGAATGAACCGTTCAGCATGTGGTTTTAGCTCGACCACATGATCGAGAAAATGCCGTGAAATTGCATAACGGCGGTTTTTTACTTCTTCTTTATTCGGCGCAAATCCATAAAGCGCTTTTAAATAAGCACAATATTCCAGATAGGGATCCGGCCGATGTTTAAATTTTTTGAGCTGAAGATCGCGCTGTTGCTGGATCTGACTTAAGTCGACTTCAATATTTGCCAACTCCTGAATCAGCGCAGCATCGACCTGATTCCAGACTCCCACAGAATCAATCAAGGTGCCATCCAAATCAAAACACACCAACTTTTTGCCTTGGAACATATGATATTTCTCTTAATTTGCATCGTTAATTCTGTGGGCTTGAGTATATAGCATGAAGCTTGCGTGTTTAAGTTGACCAAGGAAAAACAGAAGTGCATATTTACAACAGAACTACTTGTAACGAGGCTCCACATCAGAGAAAAGTAATTTTTAACACCACATGGAAATTGACTGATCCTAGAAATCGTTGCAAAGTGTTATATTTGAACATTGGCAATTGATAAAATGATGTCGATGATATCTTCGTCAAAATTATTAGAAAGTTAAAGGAAATGTGTTTCTGTGTTTGAACTTGACTGTAAATTGCTCAGTATTTTTTATTATGTCTATAAATTTAAAAACGTATCTCAGGCAGCTGATCATTTAGACATGAGCCAGCCAGCGGTGAGCAATCTGCTGAATAAAATTCGCCAGCATTATGGTGATCCTTTATTTTTACGTATTGGCAATGAAATGCTGCCGACAGATTTATCTAAGCAGTTGTTTCCCTTGGTCAGTGAAGCACTCAGTAAAGTTGAAGCGATTAATAATTTCACCATCAATTTTGATCAGGTCACTTCACAGCAACGTTTTACACTGGCGATGACCGATGTATCGCATCTGGTGTTATTGCCAAAAATTTCACAGTATCTCAAGCAGCATGCATCACATATCCGCCTGAATGTGCGTCCGATTACCTCGGAAACCAGTTATCAGATGGCCAATGGCGAGATTGATCTGGCTTTGGGCTTCTTGCCAAATCTGGAGAATGGCTTTTATCAGCAGAAACTGTTTGAACAGTATTATGTGGTGATCGCAGCGAAAGACCATCCGCGACTAACGGGTGACAGCATCACGACCGAAGAGTATTTACGTGAAACCCATATCGATATTGATGCCGGGATGGGGCATTACCATATTGAAAATGAATTGCTGAATCTGGAACTCAAGCGCGACATTCTAATGCGTCTGCCCAGCTATTTAGGCGTGGGACTGGTGGTACAGGAAACCGATGCGATTGCGACCGTGCCTTATTATTTGAGTGAAGTCCTGTTATCACGTGGCAATCTCAAGATTTTTGGGGCACCGATTGCTTTCCCGACCTATTCTGTAAAGCAGTATTGGCATATGTCCTGTCATCATAAAACCAGTCATCAATGGCTACGCAATATGTTGCATGAAATCTTAAGCAAATAGCATTTCAGCATACATGCATTGTGCTGCAATCTGCTTTTTCTCTATCTCAGAGATTTCGACACCATCCCATTTTTCAATCTGCTCGATTAACCAGATAAAATCGGCAAGCTGCGGTTTCGCACTTGCACCAACAAGATTGCGGATGATGTTTTGAATTTTATGATAGTCACAGACATGACGCTGTGCAGAGCATTCAAACTGGATAATCTGATAATCAACCAGCATGTCCCAAACTTGGGACAGATCAGCACGCTGTTTTAAATCCGTTTGGGCTTTCTGGACAGCATTGACTAAAGCCTTCACCGTGCATGGATGTAATTCTGCCCATTCCTGAGTCATGGCCAGAACCTTGTCGGCAACTTTAGGAATGACATTCTGGCTTGCAGCGACAATTAAACTATAGCCTTCAAGCTTGGCCTGAATATTCCAGGGTTCTCCCACACAAAAGCCATCAAAGACCTGTTCCGAGATTCCTTTTACCATCGAAGCTGGTGGTGAGGTCATGAGCTGAATCTTGTGGGCAATATTGAAATCTGTCAGGGCCAACCATTCTTTTATACAGTAATGATGAATTGAATGCTTATAGACATAGGCAAGATTCACTTTCTGATGATGTTGCAAGGCCCGCACCAATTTCTGAGAACTGCTTTTTTCATCATCTTCTGCATCAATTCCCAATTCATAACATAGATCTTGACGCAGGCTGATATAAGCCTGATTGATACTCAGCACCAAAGGGGTTTGCAAAGCCACCTGTAACTGGTCTGTGCCCAGGGCAGCAGCAGGCAGCATGGCAGACAAGCAATGTGCAGTATCCAGAAAACCGTAGGCCAGACGGTCACGCAAACTTGACCAGGAGGCTTCACGGATTAAATTGATTTTTAATCCCTGTTCGGCAAAGTAGCCCTGTTTTTCGGCCCAGAGAATGGCCACACAATCAAGCAAAGGAATATAACCAATATTGAGTTCAGTTTTTTCTAATGTGGACATATGCTTTTCCTTATTGGCCCAATAACAGCTTCTGTGCATCCAGTAAGCGTCTGGCCATTTCACCAATGGTGATCCGGTGACTCATGGCATTTTTACGTAATAAAGCAAAAGCCTGTTCTTCTGTTAAGGCATGTAGCTGGATGAGCAGGGCTTTAGCTTTATCGATATCTTTACGGTCAATGAGCTTGTCTTGGGTTTCTTTTAAATCATTTAGCAGCTTTTTATGCTTACGGAACTGTTCAATCGAAATTTCCAGAATGCTTTCTAGTTTGGTGGGATCAATACCATCGACGATATAAGCCGTGATTCCGGCATCAATGGCACTTTTGATGGTGTCTTTATTGGAGTTTTGGGTAAACAACACGGTGGGAAGTTCATATTGGCTGACACAGCTTTCAATAATATCCCGATGCGGATGATCCATATTCAGCAGGATCACATCTGCATGAATACCCTTAACATGTACCATATTCAGGTCATTCAGGATTAAACAGGCCACCACCTGAAAATCATGTGAAAGTAAGGATTCCTGGATGAATTGGGCGCGCTCCAGATCATCATCAATAAGAGCAATTCGTAATTTGGACATGGAATATTTTCAAGTAAGGCCTAAGGAATATTCAAGCAGGAGTAAAGCAAAAAACATGCCATTAAATTGGTGCATAAAATTCTATTTTTCTGTTCAATTTGGTGCATAGCTTTAGGGATTTCAGCTGATAGCTGATCAAAATGAAGCATTTAGGTAGATCATCTGCCTGGAATAAGGCGTTTTCTTGTTGGAAAAGTTGGCACGATTTCTGCATTTATTAAATCGTCAAAGATGACTTTCAATACTAACAACGGCCAACGATGTCCGTTCTGATCGTAATTGCACTTTCAAGGAGTGTGATTGGTATTTCGTTCAGCACAGGATAAATGACATGGTCAGTTGTTCAGCAATACAAAACGCACAAGCGTTTCAACCCTTCCTCCAGCATTACAAAGCGCTGGGTTGCGGTATTTACAACATATTCAATCAGCAGACATATCAATGCCTAGACGTGATATGCGGCTTTTTATCATCTTTAAAAAAACAATAGTTGGAGTGCAGATATGAAAATTCTCATGATTGGGCATGGCATGGTGGGGCATAAATTCATCGAATCTGTACTGGAACAGGCCGGTGATGACATTGAGCTGACCATTTTGGCAGAAGAGCCACATTTAGCTTATGACCGGGTACATTTGACTGAATATTTCAGCGGCAAGTCGGTCAAGGATCTGAGCCTATGCCGTAGTGATTTTGCCGATGCCTATGGCATTGATTTGCGTCTTAATACCAAAGCAGTTGAAATTGATCAGCTGAATAAAACGGTAACGACTAATCACGGTGATGTGCTGAGTTTTGACAAGTTGATTCTTGCCACCGGCTCTTATGCCTTTGTACCGCCAATCCCGGGCAATGACCGTCAGAATTGCTTTGTTTATCGTACCATTGAAGATCTGGACGCGATTCGTGCCGCCAGCCTGAATGCAAAAACCGGTGTGGTGATTGGTGGCGGCTTGCTCGGACTGGAAGCAGCGAAGGCATTACGAGATCTGAATCTAGACACCCATGTCGTAGAATTTGCTCCGCGTCTGATGGCGGTGCAGATTGATGATCTGGGCGGCCGGGTACTGCGCTCTAAAATTGAAGACCTTGGTGTCAAGGTACATACTCAAAAGGCCACGTCAAGTATTGAAGATGGTGACAGCACTCAGCATGTAATGAAGTTCGGAGATGGTTCGGTGCTTGAAACCGATATCATCCTGTTCTCGGCCGGCATTCGTCCGCGTGATGAACTGGCGCGCCAAAGTGGTTTACTGATTGGTGAGCGTGGCGGCATCATCATTAATGATTATTGCCAGACCTCACATCCGGACATTTATGCCATTGGTGAATGTGCACTTTGGGACAATAAAATTTATGGTCTGGTTGCACCGGGCTATGACATGGCGCGTATCGCGGCAAAACATGTACTGGACCAAGAGAGCCATACATTCGCTGGTGCCGACATGAGCACCAAGCTCAAACTGATGGGAGTGGATGTTGCTTCTATTGGTGACGCACATGCCATGTCACCTGGTGCCTTGAGTTATTTCTATGCTGATGAAGCCGCGCAGGTTTATAAAAAAATCGTGGTGTCAGCAGATAAGATCAAGCTGCTGGGCGCGGTGCTGGTGGGCTGTGCCAAAGAATATAGCGATCTTTTACAAATGATGCTGAATGGTCTGGCGGTACCGGAGCAACCGGAAAGCCTGATCATGCCGGGTTTTGATCAGGCAACTTCCAAATCAGGTGGCAGTGGCATCGATTTATTGCCTGACAGTGCGACCATCTGTTCCTGTAATAACGTTTCCAAAGCTGATATCTGTTCAGCCATTGATGGCGGTGCAACTTCATTGGGTGCACTGAAAAAATGCACGCAGGCTGCAACGGCGTGCGGTGGCTGTGCGCCACTGGTGACGCAGGTTCTCAAATCCGAATTACAGCGTCAGGGTGTCACGGTGAACAATCACCTGTGCGAACATTTTGCCTATTCGCGTCAGGAACTGTATCACCTGGTACGCGTGCATGAAATCAAGACTTTCTCTGACCTGATTCAGCAACATGGTCATGGGATGGGCTGTGATATCTGCAAACCGACTGTGGCCAATATTCTGGCATCCTGCTGGAATGATTTTGTTCTGAAACCAAGTCATGCCGGTTTGCAGGACAGCAATGACTATTATCTGGGCAATATCCAGAAAGATGGTTCCTATTCGATTGTGCCACGTGTGGCAGGCGGCGAGATCACCCCGGATGGCCTGATTAGCATCGGTCAGATTGCCAAAGATTATGGCTTATATACGAAAATCACGGGTGGACAACGGATTGACATGTTTGGTGCGCAGGTACATCAATTACCAGAAATCTGGGGAAAACTGATCAATGCCGGTTTCGAGTCCGGACATGCCTACGGCAAATCCTTACGTACCGTGAAATCTTGTGTGGGCAGTACCTGGTGCCGTTTTGGCGTCGATGATTCTGTCGGCTTGGCGATTTTTCTGGAAAACCGTTACAAGGGCCTGCGTTCACCGCATAAAACCAAAATGGCCGTATCCGGCTGTACCCGTGAATGTGCCGAAGCACAAAGCAAGGATGTGGGGGTGATTGCCACGGAAAAAGGCTGGAATTTATATGTCTGCGGCAATGGCGGTATGAAGCCGCACCATGCAGAACTGCTGGCTTCAGATCTGGATACTTCCACACTCATCAAATATATCGACCGCTTCTTTATGTTCTATATCCAGACGGCGGATCGTCTACAGCGCACCAGTGTATGGCGTGACAATATGGAAGGTGGGCTGGATTATCTGAAAGATGTCATTGTGCACGATTCGCTTGGCATTGCGGCTGAACTGGAAAGCCGTATGCAGCATGTGATTGGCACTTATCAGGATGAATGGTGCACCGCGATTGAAGATCCAGAAGTACGCAAACGCTTTAAAACCTTTATCAACGCCAAAGCAGCCGAGCAGAATGACCCACATATTCAGTTTGCACCTGTACGTGGTCAGATCCGGCCAAAGACTGACGCTGAACGTGATCTCAACCGTATTCCAGTGGTTGAAGCCTAAACACCACAGTCAGGGAGAATGAAAATGACAATTTTAAAAGACATGAACGAACTGAACTGGTACGAAGTCTGTCATCTGGATGAGATCACCCCGAATACTGGTGTTGCAGCTTTGATTGAAGATCAACAGATTGCAATTTTTCGCGTGGGTCAGGAACAGCGGGTGTATGCGCTCAGCAATCAGGATCCGTTTAGTCTGGCCAATGTCATGGCACGTGGCATTCTGGGCGATCTGCAAGGTGAGCGTGTAGTCGCATCCCCAATTTACAAGCAGCATTTCAGTCTGGTGACCGGCCGTTGTCTGGAAGAGCAAGATCAGAAATTACTGGTATTTCCAACCCGAATTGAAAATGGCACAGTCTTTATCAGCCCAACTGCACAAAAGACCTATATTTCCAGTAATGGTCAAAACACAGAGCGTTTAAAACTGGTATTGGTCGGGAATGGGCTGGCGGGTATGCGCTGTCTGGAAGACTTGCTGGATATGGCGCCAGATCGTTATGACATTACCGTGATTGGGGAAGAGCCATGGGGCAATTACAACCGCATCATGTTGTCACCGGTATTATCTGGTGAGAAAAGTTTTGCCGAAATTATGTTGCATTCAGTCGACTGGTATACTGAAAAAGGTATCCGTTTTATTGGCGGAGATGCAGCACTCTCTATCGACCGCTCACGCAAACAGGTGCATACCGGAAAAGGCGAAATGGTTGCTTATGATCGTCTGATCCTCGCCACTGGTTCCAAACCCTTTATACCGCCAATTCCAGGTGCTGAACTTGAAGGCGTGATGAGCTTCCGGGATATTCAGGATGTTAACCGCATGCTGGATTACTGCAAAACCAAGCAAAATGCCGTCGTCATTGGCGGTGGTCTGTTAGGACTGGAAGCCGCATATGGCTTAAAACAGCGAGGGATGAATGTAACGGTGCTACATCTGATAGACCGTATTATGGATCGTCAGCTGGACATGAAAGCCAGTCAAATGCTGAAGAAATCAATTGAAGAAAAAGGTATTAGGATTATCACCGAAGCCAATACCGAAGAACTACTCGGTAGTGATGGTCACGTGACTCAACTGCGCTTAAAAGACGGGACAATGCTGGATGCTGATTTGGTGGTATTCGCCGTCGGGATTCGACCAAATAAAAGTCTGGCCGAACAGTCTGGCCTGCGCTGTAACCGCGGCGTGCTGGTGAATGACACCATGCAGACCTATGATCCGAGTATTTATGCAGTGGGTGAATGTATTGAGCATCGTGGTCAGACCTTTGGATTGGTTGAGCCATTATGGGGACAGGCCTTTATCTGTGCGACTCATCTGGCTGAACATGGCCGACTGACCTTTAAGGCACCGACTGTTCCGACCCAGCTTAAGGTCAGCGGATGTGACGTATTCTCGGCAGGTAATTTTGAACCGACTAATGATTTTGAAGATATCGTGCTGAATGATGAGAAGCGTCAGATTTATAAACGGATCATCATTCAACAGGACAAAGTCATCGGTGCGGTGTTGTTTGGCGATACTGAAGATGGGGCATGGTATGCCGAACTGATTGCAGATCAGACACCAATTAGTAATATCCGCAGCAAGCTGCTTTTTGGTCGGGATTTTGCATTAAGGAAAGTAGGCTAATCGGATAAAGCTCTCCAGCCCTTCTTTAGCAAAGGAGGGTTGGGGAGGATTAAATTTTAGGCTTGCTCATTCAGAAATTATATTGCTGGATAAGCCTTCAATTGTAGGTTGGTGCAACAAAGCCAATTACATTTAAAAATATGGCATGCTATTTGCTTTTCTATTAGATAAATATGGCAACGGCGCCATGACACGATTGATCTGTTTGAATGAAACAAGGCAAAGATGCCTAAGGTTGAAATAGACCTTAGGCATCTTTTTATTTCATAACAGTTAAAAAGTTTTATATAAAGGGGATATAAATATGGCTTATCTTGCTCCTGCAGAATTTGCAAAAAAAGTAGTCGATGCTGGTGAAGCAAAACTGCATATGGCAACACGGGATGTTTTAATTCGTGCGTTTATGGCCGGCGCGATTCTGGCACTGGCAGCAGTATTTGCGGTGACGATTGCCGTACAAACAGGGGTGCCTCTGATCGGTGCGCTGTTATTTCCAGTCGGTTTTTGCATGTTGTATCTACTGGGTTATGACCTGCTGACCGGGGTGTTTGTCTTGACGCCTTTGGCCTGGTTAGACAAACGTCCGGGAGTAACATGGGCGCGTATTTTAAAAAACTGGGGGCTGGTTTTTTTAGGTAACTTTGCCGGATGTTTAACTGTCGCAGTGTTGATGGCCGCGGTCTATACCATGGGTTTCGCTGCTGAGCCGAATGCAGTCGGAGTGAAAATTGCCCATATTGGTGAAGACCGGACTTTGGGCTATGCTGAATATGGCTTTGCTGGCTGGATGACGATCTTTATTCGCGGCATGCTATGTAACTGGATGGTCTCACTCGGTGTCATTGGTGCCATGATGTCGACCACAGTCAGCGGAAAATTCATCGCAATGTGGATGCCGATCATGCTGTTCTTTGCCATGGGCTTTGAGCATTCCGTCGTAAATATGTTCCTGTTCCCATTTGCCATGATGATGGGCGGTGACTTCTCGATTAGCGACTATTTTTTGTGGAATGAACTACCGGTAGCACTGGGCAATCTGGTGGGTGGTTTAGCTTTGACAGGTCTAGCGCTATACACCACGCATGTACGCACTGGCGACAAAAAAGAATTTTAATTTGAGCATGATATTTATGTCTTGAAATTGAAGGGATCGATTCGATCCCTTTTCGAGTGTCTACAATGAATAAAAAATTAAAAATCAGTATCGGACAATATTCTTCCGCCGGAATCAAAGCACAAAATCAGGATTTTCATGGCATTTATATTCCTGAAGGCCATGCGCTGAGCAGCAAAGGTATTGCCTGTGCCATTGCAGACGGGATTAGCAGCAGCAATGTCAGCCATATTGCGGCAGAAACGGCGGTCAGTAGTTTTTTATCCGATTATTATTCAACTTCGGATGCATGGAGTACCCAAACTTCAGCTGCTCGGGTGATTCGTGCGACCAACTCCTGGCTGTATGCGCAAACCCAACAGAGTCAGGGACGCTTTGATAAAGATCATGGTTATGTCTGCACCTTGAGTGCACTGATTTTGAAACAAAACAGGGCACATATTTTTCATGCAGGTGATGGCCGTGTTTATCGCATTCAAGCCCAAAGCATTGAACAGCTGACCATTGATCATCGGGTTCGTTTATCTTCAACCGAGCATTATTTAAGTCGTGCTTTAGGTGTAGATCATCGGATTGAAGTCGATTATCAACAACTTGAATTATGTGAAGATGATTTGTTTCTCTTGATGACCGATGGTGTCTATGAATTTATCGATATACAGCAGATCTCGGATATGCTGCAGCAAAAACAAAATCTGGATACTATTGCCCAATCTATCGTCGAACTGGCCTTAAAGCGCGGCAGCGATGACAATCTCACCATTCAAATCATCCGAATTGATGCATTAGCTCAAGAGAAAAGCTTTCAGATTCAGGAAAATATTTTATTTCCACAGCAACTCAGTCATGGTGATTTGTTTGAAGGTTATCGCATTCATAAAATCCTGCACCAAAATCATCGCAGTAGCCTTTATTTGGCGCAGGATGCAGCCACACAAGCTCAGCTGGTCATTAAAACCTTGTCTGTCGATTTGCAGGATGACCTGAAAGCAGTGGAACAATTCCAGCTGGAAGACTGGGTATCCAAGCGTTTAAAACATGAAAACCTGATGCACTACTATCCGCATACAGGCAGTAAAAAGTTTTTATTTCAAAGTTATGAATACTTGCAAGGGGAAAGCTTAAACCGATGGCTACATCGTCAAAAAACTGCTTTAAGTTTAAAACAACTGATTCCGATTATTGAACAGGTGGCCAAAGCACTGAATGCCATGCATCGACTTGAAATGCTGCATCAGGATGTACGGCCAGAAAATGTCATGCTGCTTGAACCGATTGATGCTTTGAAAGTAAAACTGATTGATTATGGATCGACGGCAGTTAGAGGGCTGGTCGAACTGAATCCTAAACATGCAGATGTGCCTTTGGGAACGTTGGCATTTATGGCACCAGAGTATTTTATAGGGCGCTCACCCTCGGTAAAATCAGATCAGTTTTCACTGGCAGTGATGAGCTATTATTTATTGACCCGGCAATTGCCTTATGGGACAGAGCTGGCGCGCTGCAAGACCGAAAAAAAATTAAAAAAGGTACGCTATCATTCACTGTCTGAATATCGTCCGGATTTGCCCAAGGGTTTGGATGCGATTTTTAAAAAAGCACTGTCAATTCGTCCAGAGCAACGTTATGAGGCACTTTCAGCATTTATGTATGACTTGAAACAGCCTGATCTTGAATTAAAAAAATCTGTTTCACGTCCTGTGATTGAGCGTCATCCCCTGACATTCTGGAAATGCTGCACCGCGATTCTGTTTATCTTATTGCTCTTGGTCTTTTCCTTATATTTTATGAAATAAAGCTCTTTAACAGGATTTGAATTATATTTTTTGGATTGTTAGCAACAAGTTCGGGAATGTTTGGCATATTATTCAGTCCAAATATCTGCTTATTCTATGTGCAGGTTTTAATGAAACAGTTGCTGTTTGCATCACTTTATGTTCACGCGGTTTTCACCCTTTTTCTGCTCAATGAGTGAATAATTTTTGAATATGAGTCAGGTTGAGTCTGATCCAAAATTTATCCTTTAGCCCAGATCCAAGACCCAGTGCTCAGTAATTTTCTCAAAATATATAAACGACTGTGGGCTCGATCCAAGACGATGCTATGAGCTAATTCAAATCGATATGCTACTCAATTTCAGTGAGCTTTGAATATGAAGTAACTGGTTTAGTCCACTATGAATTTAACGCAGTATTACATTATGCCAACTGGAAATACATGTGTGCAGAATTAAATAGCATATTATTTAATATCAAATACTTAATTATTAAGTTCTTGGAACTTGTGAGGATGTGGTGGCTATCTTGCAAGTTGTATAATCAAAAAATACCAAAATTACATCAAAAAATATACGCTGATCAGTCAGTTTTTTGGCAGAAAATAATGCCTTGATTCGGCATTGTTCATTTATGCTACAGCATAATTTTTAAAACCAGAATCCCTCTAGGATTAGGATCATGTATACAGGATTGTATAAACCCGATATGAGCACGAGAACAATTCCGCTGAACAAAAAACCGCTAAGCTTGATGATCCTTTCAGTTCTTTCCAGTGCTGTCTATGCTGAAACATCTCGCAGCCAGCATCCTGTGCAACAACTCAACACCATCGTGGTCAGTGCTGAACAGACAGATCCGCAGCAGCAATACCAGACCGAGCTTGCGCAAACCTCAGGTGGAACCAATTTTATTCCAGCCCAGCAGCTTGAACATCAACATATTGCAAATAATGCCGATGTATTTCGTCTGCAACCCGGTATCTATGCTCAATCCCCGGGCAATGAAGGCGCCAAAGTGTCTATCCGTGGCTCGGGTATTAACCGGACATCAGGTGCGCATGCCTCTGGTACCTTTGTGCTGATTGATGACATTCCATTTACCGGGCCGGGCGGCACCGCTTATGAATTACTAGAGCCTTGGTGGATTGATCATGTTGGCGTCTATCGCGGTGCAAACGGTTTTAAACAGGGGGCGCTGGCGCTAGGCGGAGCGATTAACTATAAAAGCAAGACTGGTGCCGAGCAGAATGGTTCTGAACTGAAGTATGAGGCAGGCAGTCATGGTTATCAAAAATATCAGTTCAGTACCGGCCGTAAACTGGATCAGCTGGATTATTATCTGGCGCTAACAGGTAACCAGTTTGACGGAATTCAGGATCATGCCAAAGGTGATGGCAAAGGCCTGGCTTTTAATCTCGGCTACCAGATTAGCCCGAACATTGAAACCCGTTTTTATGCCCGTTACCGCGAAAGCAAACATCTGACACCGGGGCGTATTACCCAGGAACAATTAAAAAACAATCCTGAAGTAGCTGATCCTAATTTTGTAGGAATTGATGCCAAACGTATCCAGCCGGGCAGTACCTGGCTCGCCAACACCACCACCTGGAATTTGCAGGATGATGCAAAATTGACTGCTAGTCTGGCATATCATCATTATCCGTTAGACTTACGTGAAAGTCGCTATCGTACCAATGTCGATTATGAAGATATTACTGCACGTATTCAGTATGAAAAGCCCTATCAATTGTTAGGTCTGGAACATCAGGGGCGTATTGCCTTACGCAGTACCACCCATCGTCCAAACAGTGGTGTAACGGAAACTTTAAGATTTAATACAGAAATTGGTAATCAAACATATCCGGCAGATACGGTCACACGCCGTTATACCTATCGTGGTTCAGACAATGTATTGCAATTTGATCAGCAGACGGCGCTCAATGACCAGCTCTCCCTAGATCTGGGGCTTGCAGCAGTCTATGCCCATCGTGAAAGTGAAGTGACTTATCCAGTTGCCAGTTCTAAGATCAATCAGTATGAGTGGGATTTTGCCCCACGTCTCGGGATGACTTATCAACCGAATGAGTCTGTGCAGTGGTTTGCCAATTTAAGCCGCAGCATTGAACCGGCTCATCCTTGGGCGATGGCATGGTCATCTCCCTATTATTTTGATGAAGGAATTGCTTCAGGTCGGGTACGTGCTCCGATTCAATTAAAAACCCAGACTGCAAATACATTGGAATTGGGTGGACGTGGCCAATCAGGCTTTGGCGATTGGGCGCTCAGCTATTATTATTCTAAAGTTAAAAATGAACTTTTAACGTCTGAAATGATTAAGGATTATGGAGAGGGTTCAAGCAAAAATGAAAGAATCAGTGTAGAAGCAAATGCCACGCCAACCATTCATCAAGGTGTCGAACTCGGTTTTGATACACCATTGCATGAATTTAAACACGGTGAGTTACGCTTGCAACAAGCTTATACACTGAGTGATTTCCAATACAAAAATGATCCACTTTTTGGCGAAAATCAGTTGCCGGGAATTCCAAAACATTTGTATCAGGCACAGCTCAGTTATGCCATGCATAATGGTTTCTATATTGGTTTGAATACCGAATATGCGTCCAAAATGCCGCATGATTATGCCAATAGCCGCTTTAGTGATGATTACCAGATCTGGGGCATTGATCTGGGTTATGCACCTGAACACCAGTCCTGGAAAACCTGGATCAACTTCAAAAATATCACCGATGAAAAATATGCTGCTGTGGTGATTCCCGGTCTAAATGATCAAGGAAAGGATGTGGCGCGATCTTCACCAGGCGAAGGATTCTCGACTTATGCTGGCGTATCTTTCAAGTTTTAAACTTGAAACTGTTACAAGCGTAAAGAAAAGAGCGGAGATTAGTCCGCTCTTTTTTATATATGATTAATTCAACCATTAACTTTGGATAATTCCATTGACGCCCGTGACGATCATGTCTATCGCAATGGTACCGATCAGCAGCGCAGCAACACGGCCAACAATATCCACATATAAATCTATGTAGTTGGAGTATTTATGCTGTAAATGATCATGCAGATATTTCATTAGAATCAGCAGGCTGCAGGTCAAAAACAGGGTAAGAAAAATCACCAGCATGGTTTGCCATAAACTGAGCTGAATTCCGGTAATCACCGCCGCTGAAATGGTGCCCGGGCCAATCATAAATGGCATGGCAATGGTGCCTGCCAGATGATGAGGCGCCCCACGCATCACGCCAATGGTATCGGCGCCTTCAAAGACATAGCGATAACCAATCACCAGAAAAATGATACCGCCAAAAATCTGGAAAGATTCAAAGCGTACATGCAGCACTTCCTGAAAGAAGGCTTCACCAGTCTTGGCAAAAATGATAAAGACGATAAAACTGATCAGGCTGCCCTGAATCAATGCCATATTAAAGACTTTGGCCTCGGAATTACGGATAATTCCGAGCATATAAATACTCATCAAAAATGGATTGAGTAAAGAGAAGAACAGGGCAAAGGCATGTAAGCTTTCTGACATTATCGATTCCTTCTAGGGCCTTGGACGGTATTAATTTTCACGGTCTGGAAACAGCGGGCGTGTACCCGGACTGATACGGTTAATATGCAGATACATCATATGACGTTCATATTTATCCAGAATGTCGTTAATGACCTGTTCCTTGCTATAACCGACCAGATCATTGCCTTGCGAACCTTCAAACAGATAGCTTTCCAGACGATAGTAATAACGTTTGGCACGTTTCCCGCGCGAACTGAAGTTTGGGGTGTCATAACGCACCGGCCAGATTTCATAAACAAAATTTTCTTCTTCATCGAGCTGAATAATCAAATCCAGATGATAGAGTTCCGGTTCATCCTCTACCGGTTTTTCCTGTACATCAACATGCACACCTTTAGTGATGAGTTCGGCTGCAACAGCCTCGATAGCCGGTTTGCACACCTCATTTAGCATGCTTCGGGTCTGGGACAGGCTTGGATGTAACATCACCCGACTCAGCCGTTTTTTCCAGTTAAAGATGTCCACGTTTCCGACCACAGGTGCCGCATTCATACTGGTACTGGCCTGACGGAAATCTTCCAGACGCAGGGATTTATACAGGCCCGCCATGACAAAGAAAATCACAAAGCTAAAAGGCAGTCCCATAATAATGGTGGTGTTTTGCAAGGCTGTAACACCGTTGGCCATCAGCATCGCCAAAGTCAGCAAGCCAATCGCAATGGCCCAGAAAATACTCAGCCAGCGCGGTGAATCATGCTCAATATTGGTAAATTTAGTGGTGAAATTCCCCAGTACCAAAGCGCCAGAATCCGCAGAAGTGACATAGAACAACAAACCGGTAATGGTCGCGATCCCTGCGATAAAGCTAAAGCCAGGATATTGCGCCAGCAAGTCATAGAAACCATGTGCCGGATTTTCCAGGACTGTGGTCGCCAGTTGAGTATTGCCATCAAACATGACGCTATGGAGTGCACTATTACCAAAAATAGATAACCAGGTCAGGGTAAATAATAGGGGAATAATCAAGGTGCCGGCGACAAACTCACGGATGGTTCGTCCACGTGAAATACGCGCCAGAAACAGCCCGACAAAAGGAGACCAGGCAATCCACCAGGCCCAGAAGAACAAAGTCCAGCTATTCATCCATTCTTTAGGTTGCTCAAATGGAAAACTGGTTAAGGACAGCTTTGGAAACTGACTGATATAGTCACCAAAGTTCTGAATCAGGGCGGCCAGCAAGAATTCGGTATTGCCCATCATTAAAATAAACAGTAACAGGCCAATCGAGACATAAATATTAATTTCTGAAAGGACGCGGATGCCTTTATTGACACCGGATGCAACAGAAATAATGGTAATAATCACCGCGACGGCGATTAATCCGGTCTGTACCCACAGGTTTTCCGGTAAATCAAACAGCACATGCAGGCCGTAATTGAGCTGGACCACACCAATACCGCAGGTGGTCGCAATACCGAAAATCGTGCCGAGTACTGCCGCAGTATCGACCGTATGCCCAATCGGACCATGAATCTTTTTACCAAAAATCGGATAGAGTGCTGAACGGATGGTCAGTGGCAGGTTATAACGATAACTGAAATAGCCCAGGGCCACACCTATCAGTGCATACATGCTCCAGCCAGTTAAACCATAGTGGAACAGGGTCCAGACCATGGACTGGCGAGCCGCCTCGAAAGTCTGGCCTTCACCGACGGGTGGATTCATATAATGCGAGAGAGGTTCCGCCACCGAGAAGAACATCAGGTCAATCCCGATTCCGGCAGAAAACAACATGGCTGACCAGCTTAATAAACTAAATTCAGGCTTGGAATGTTTAGGCCCTAATTTAATTTCCCCATAACGTGAACAGGCAATAAAAATAATAAACACCAGATACAAAGTGGCAGCCAGCAGGTAATACCAGCTAAATGTACGACTGACCCAGTTCAGAATATTGGTGATGACCAGATTGGCCTGTTGATTGAATAAAATCGTGACGAGAGAAAAAAGCAGAATAAGTGTTGCTGAAACATAAAACACCACTTTATTCAGACTATCCTGCACTTGTTCAGTTTTCTTTTGCATAAATCTGTGACCGTAGTTTTATTGTCATGTGATTTACAGCGCAGTTCGATTTGACACAGGGTTCGACACTTAAAGAGTCAAAGTCGAATCAATTACAAACATTTGCAAATCCAAAACAAACTGCGCTGTACATCTGAGGTTGCTAGGCACTATAATTTTTATTAATTGATCGTTCAATTAAAAAAACGTTTTTTAATGTTACCTCATTCTGCTATTGCAGCATGAGTCCGATTTATAGATTCGTTATTCAGGTTAGTCTTATGCCAAAAGTTGGTATGCAACCGATCCGCCGTCAACAGCTTATTGACGCGACCCTAGCTGCTGTAAATGAACTAGGTTTTGCAGAAACCTCAATCAGCCAGATTGCACAACGTGCCGGTGTTTCGACCGGCATCATAAGCCATTATTTTGGCGGGAAAAATGGCCTCATTGAAGCAACAATGCGTTATTTATTGCAGCAGTTAGGTAAAACCGTGGCAGAGATGCAGACCCAGGTGAATGCCACATCTGAGCAACGTTTGCTTGCCATTGTACGGGGTAATTTTGCTGCACCTCAAACCAATAAGGCCGCTATGAAAGTCTGGCTGGCATTTTGGGCGAGCAGCTTGCATCAACCGGACTTGCATCGGTTGCAACAGGTTAACCATTACCGCTTACATTCCAATCTCAAGCACGAATTTATGAAAGTGCTGTCCAAATCAGAAGCAGAAAAAGCGGCACAAGGGCTAGCTGCACTGATCGACGGATTCTGGTTACGCGGCGCACTGATCAGTGGCGAGATTGATCCAGAAATGCCGATCGAACTGTGTAGCCAGTTTATCCAGCAGCAATTGAAATCACACAAATAGGCGAGGGAATTACAGTGACTACCTATCATTTACAGCGTCCTTATATTCACGGCCAATATGTCGATGCAACATCGCATCGCAGCTTTGAAAGCATCAACCCTGCAACTGGTGAGATCCTGGCGGAAATCCAGATCTGCAGCAAAGAAGACATTGATCGTGCCGTCGAATCTGCACAAAAAGGGCAGAAGGTCTGGGCTGCAATGACGGCGATCGAGCGCTCCCGGATTTTAAATAAAGCAGTCGCTATTTTACGCGAACGTAGTGATGAACTGGCGCGTATTGAAAGTCTCGACAGCGGTAAAGCCTGGAGTGAAACCTCTACGGTAGATATTGCGACTGGTGCAGATGTCCTCGAATATTATGCCGGCATCTTGCCAGCCCTCGAAGGACAGCAGATTCCACTGCGAGAGACTTCATTTATTTATACCCGTCGTGAGCCTTTGGGTGTTGTGGCCGGCATCGGGGCCTGGAATTATCCAATCCAGATTGCATTATGGAAATCTGCACCAGCACTGGCGGCAGGCAATGCCATGATTTTTAAGGCCAGTGAAACCACGCCTTTGACCGCACTGAAACTGGCTGAAATCTATACCGAAGCCGGTGTGCCGCACGGGGTATTTAATGTCGTGACTGGCAGTGGCGAGATTGGCGCTTATTTAACTGCACATCGGGATATTGCTAAAGTCTCGTTTACCGGTGGTGTTGCCACGGGTAAAAAAGTCATGGCGCAAGCCGCAGATTCCAGCCTGAAAGAAGTCACCATGGAACTCGGTGGGAAATCTCCCCTGATTATCTGTGAAGATGCCGATCTTGATCTTGCCGCTGACATTGCCATGATGGCCAATTTTTACAGCTCAGGTCAGGTCTGTACCAACGGCACCCGGGTATTCATTCCCTATACCTTAAAAGCGGCTTTTGAAGAAAAAATCTTGCAGCGTATTCCTCATATCCGTATAGGCGATCCGCTTGATCCGGAAACCAATTTTGGGCCAGTTTCCAGCTTTGCGCATATGGAAAAAGTATTGAAATTCATTGAGCAGGGCAAAACCGAAGGTGCACGTTTACTGTGTGGCGGTGGTCGTGCCACACAAGCCGATTTAGCCCAGGGTGCCTATGTTTTGCCGACAGTATTTAGTGACTGCCGGGACGACATGACTATGGTTCAGCATGAAATTTTTGGGCCAGTCATGAGTATTTTAAGCTATGACACTGAAGAAGAAGTCATTCGCCGTGCCAATGCGACCGAATATGGGCTGGCTGCAGGTGTGGTGACTCCTGATCTTGCCCGCGCGCATCGTATCATTCACCAGATTGAAGCCGGAATTTGCTGGATTAATACCTGGGGCGAATCTCCAGCGGAAATGCCGGTCGGTGGTTATAAACACTCGGGCGTAGGGCGTGAAAACGGAATTATGACCTTGCAGCAATATACCCAGACCAAATCGGTTCAGGTGGAATTGAGCCCATTCCAGTCCGTGTTTAGCGCATAAGGAGGTCTCCGCTTGATGAATTACGATTATATTATTATCGGGGCAGGCTCGGCCGGAAATGTGCTGGCTGCTCGATTGACTGAGGATCCGGATACCAAAGTCTTGCTATTAGAGGCGGGCGGGCCGGATTATCGTCTGGATTTTAGAACCCAGATGCCGGCAGCCTTGGCTTATCCTTTACAGGGACGCCGTTATAACTGGGCCTATCTGACCGATCCTGAACCACATATGAATAATCGCCGCATGGAATGCGGACGTGGTAAAGGCCTTGGTGGCTCATCGCTGATTAATGGCATGTGTTATATCCGCGGCAATGCCATGGATCTGGAACAGTGGGCCAGCTTGAAAGGTCTGGAACACTGGAGCTATGCAGAATGTCTGCCCTATTATAAAAAGGCGGAAACACGCGATATTGGCGGCAATGACTATCATGGCGATGCCGGGCCAGTTTCAGTCGCAACACCAAAAAATGATAATAATGAGCTGTTTCATGCCATGATCGAAGCTGGTGTACAGGCCGGTTATCCACGAACAGATGATTTAAATGGCTATCAGCAGGAAGGCTTTGGCCCGATGGATCGTACCGTGACGCCAAAAGGTCGTCGTTCCAGTACCGCGCGCGGTTATCTGGATATGGCCAAAGGGCGCGATAATCTCACCATTATTACCCATGCCATGACCAATAGAATTCTGTTTAGCCAGAAGCAGGCGATTGGCGTGGAATATTTTGAAGGGCAAAATGCCTTACAACCCATTCAGGTCTTTGCCGATAAAGAAGTTCTGCTGTGTGCCGGGACGATTGCTTCCCCGCAAATTTTGCAGCGTTCAGGTGTGGGTCCTGCCGCATTATTAAAAAGTCTGGACATTCCGGTCGTTCAGGACTTGCCGGGTGTGGGCGAAAACTTGCAGGATCATCTGGAAATGTACCTGCAATACCAGTGTAAAAAACCGGTCAGTCTCTATCCCGCCTTAAAGTGGTATAACCAGCCGATGATTGGTGCTGAATGGTTATTTCTAGGCACAGGTATTGGTGCCAGTAATCAGTTTGAAGCAGGTGGCTTTATCCGCTCCTCCGACGAGTTCGACTGGCCCAATATCCAGTATCATTTCCTGCCGATTGCAATTAACTATAATGGAACCAATGCCATTCATGAGCATGGTTTTCAGGCGCATGTCGGTTCGATGCGTTCACCCTCCCGCGGGCGTATACAACTCAAATCCAAAGATCCGTTTGAGCATCCAAGTATTTTATTTAACTATATGAGTACCGAGCAGGATTGGCGCGAATTCCGGGATGCCATCCGGATTACCCGGGAAATTATGCACCAGCCGGCACTTGATCCTTATCGGGGTGAAGAAATCAGTCCGGGTCAAACTGTACAGACAGATGCCCAGATTGACGAGTTTGTGCGTAATCATGCTGAAACCGCCTATCACCCATCTTCTAGCTGTAAAATGGGCGAGGATGATATGGCAGTTGTGGACGGTTATGGCCGGGTACATGAAATGCAGGGTCTCAGAGTCATTGACGCTTCCATCATGCCCTTAATTATTACCGGAAATTTGAATGCCACCACCATCATGATGGCCGAAAAACTGGCAGATCATATTCGGGGAAATCCGGCTTTAGCTGCATCGACTGCGCCGTTTTATCAGGCAGCTCGAGTCTCAAGCCAAGCTTGAAATTTCTATTTTACAGGTGGAAATAGGCATAAACTTATATTAATTATGCGTTAAAATAAGCTGTATATTTTGATATTAATCAATCTTTAAGTAGGGCTGCATCATGTGTTCAGCCCTTTTATTTACCTAAAAAGAATTTTATATTTTATGAGAATCTTAAATCAAACCTTGCTCTTCGGCTGTGTCACATTTTCCAGTATTTGTAGTTTTGCAAATGACGTTCAAAACAATCAAATACAAGCAAGTGGCAACCTGAGCGTGGTGTCTAAATATGTATCACGCGGTTTAAGCAATGCACCGGAAGACGATAATATTGCACTACAAGCAGGGTTGAATTTGGCCTATGGCAACTTTTATGTGGGCTATTGGGGTTCCACATTGGGTTATTCCTATGCTGAGGTACAAGGACGCAGAGGGCATAGCACCGATAAATTCGAGCATGATTTTCTGGTCGGTTATACGCACAGCTCGGAACATTATGATTGGGATTTCTGGAATGCCACCTACTATTATCCAGGGGGTGAAAACACCACCGGTAATGAGTTGGGTTTAAATGTCAGCCGTACGCTGAATGAAAAAACCAGTATTGGCGCGAGCGTATCGACCTATCTTTATGATGTGGCCTATGCCAATCAGGGCGATACCTTTTATACGCTGAATCTGAACCATCAATTGAATGATCGTGTGAATGCCAGTCTGACTGCTGCAGGTAGCTATTTTAATGATGAAGGCAAATATGAAGGTGGAGAACTGGGCGATACCCAAAAACAGCATGCCTTCCGTTATGCGTCTGCCGGACTGAGTTATGCAATCTTGCCTCAATTAAGTGTGTCAGGCGAATATCTGCTGGGGGGCTATGACCGCTACGGTGACAAGCAGCGAAATCTGGCTTTATTCGGTTTAAGCTATGATTTTTAAGGCCTTAAAGCTTAGAAGATGAAATTATTGTTAATCTGTCTATACATATTTTAAAGCTACATCAGAAGCGCTCATTCGATATTAAAAGCAACACATGGATCGTCACAAATTTTAAATGTGTTGATTCATGTTGTTCCTATTTCTTAGCTTTATAGAAAATATCGCGGAAAAACTCACAAACGTTATCAATTTCATCAAATGACTCTATAATAGCGCCCATTCTTAAAGGGTTCGCCGTAGTCTCATGACTACGTTATTACCCTGATTTATTTTTAAGTCAAGTTCTCCTGCGTGATTCGGCTTGTACATTCAGATTCAGCATCTTATCTGTCCATGCGGCACATAAGAACATTTAGGTGTCCACATGGAAATCAAGGTCAATTATCTCGACAATCTCCGCCAAGAAGCCAAATTTGATGACTTCACGGTAATTGCCGATCAACCGATTCGCTACAAAGGCGATGGTTCCGCTCCCGGCCCATTCGATTATTTTCTGGCCTCATCGGCGCTTTGTGCAGCTTACTTTGTCAAAGTATATTGTGCAGCACGTGATATTCCGACCGAAAATATTCGCCTGTCACAAAACAATATTGTCGATCCTGAAAACCGTTATAAACAGATTTTTAAAATTCAGGTTGAGCTGCCGGCTGATATTTCAGAAAAAGACCGTCAAGGCATTTTGCGCTCGATTGATCGCTGTACCGTCAAGAAAGTGATCCAGACTGGCCCTGAGTTTGTGATTGAAGAAGTCGAAAGCATTGATGCCGATGCGCAAGCCTTGTTAATGCCAAGTCTGGCCTCTGAAAACAGCACTTTTATTCCGGGCAAAGATCTGCCTTTGGAAGAAACCATTGCCAATATGTCTGCCATTCTGGCCGGTCTGGGCATGAAGATTGAAATCGCATCATGGCGCAACATCGTACCAAATGTATGGTCATTGCATATTCGTGATGCACAGTCGCCAATGTGCTTTACCAATGGTAAAGGGTCAACCAAGGAAAGTGCGCTGGCATCTGCACTGGGCGAGTTCATCGAGCGCTTGAACTGTAACTTTTTCTATAATGACCAGTTCTGGGGTGAAGACATTGCCAATGCAGAATTTGTACATTATCCGGATGAAAAATGGTTTAAGCCGGGTCCAAATGGCGAACTTCCGCAGGAAGTCTTAGACGAATATACGCTTGAAATTTATGATCCTGAAGATGAGTTATTGGGTACGCATCTTTATGACACCAACTCGGGCAATACTGAACGTGGTATCTGTTCACTGCCATTTGTACGTCACTCCGATGGTGAAACGGTTTATTTCCCATCGAATCTGATTGAAAATCTATACTTGAGTAACGGGATGAGTGCAGGGAATACCTTGCCTGAAGCTCAGGTGCAATGTCTGTCTGAAATCTTTGAACGTGCAGTCAAGCGTGAAATTATTGAAGGTGAACTGGCTTTACCAGATGTACCTGAACAGGTGCTGGCGAAATATCCAAAAATCGTTGAAGGTATTAAAGGTTTAGAGGAACAGGGCTTCCCGGTGCTGGTCAAAGATGCCTCATTAGGCGGTCAATTCCCAGTAATGTGTGTGACCTTGATGAACCCGCGTACTGGCGGTGTGTTTGCATCTTTTGGCGCGCATCCAAATTTTGAAGTGGCACTTGAACGCAGTCTGACTGAATTGCTGCAAGGTCGTAGCTTCGAAGGTCTGAATGACCTGCCGAAGCCAACTTTTAGCTCAAATGCCGTGACTGAACCGAACAACTATGTCGAACACTTTATCGATTCGAGCGGTGTGGTGTCTTGGCGTTTCTTTAGTGCCAAAGCAGATCATGAATTTGTGGAATGGGATTTCACCAACCATGGTCAAAACTCCAATGCAGATGAAGCTGCAGCTTTATTCGGCATTCTGGAAGAGCTCGGTCATGAAGCCTATATGGCGGTTTATCAACATTTAGGTGCAACGGCTTGTCGTATCCTGGTGCCAGGCTATTCTGAAATCTATCTGGTCGAAGATCTGATCTGGGATAATACCAACAAGGCTTTGGCATTCCGTGAAGATATCCTGAACTTGCATCGTCTGGATGAAGAACAGCTTGAGGCGCTGGTAGAGCGTCTGGAAGAATGTGAGCTGGATGATTATACCGAAATCAAAACCCTGATCGGGGTTGAATTCGATGAAAATACCGAATGGGGCCAATTAACGATTTTAGAATTAAAATTGTTAATTTATCTTGCGCTGCAACAATTTGAAGAAGCCAAAGATCTGGTTGAGCAGTTCTTGCAGTTCAATACCAATACCGTTGAACGTGGCCTGTTCTACCAGTGCATGAATGTCGTACTTGAAGTATTGCTTGATGACGAGATGGAACTGGAAGATTATGCACATAACTTCCGCCGTATGTTTGGTGATGCACGTATGGACGCGGTTATGGCTTCAGTTGAAGGCACAGTACGTTTCCATGGTTTGAGCGAAACCAGTATGAAGCTTGAAGGTCTGGATCGTCATTTACGCCTGATTGATAGCTATAAAAAACTGCATGCTGCGCGTGCCAAGTTTGTGGCTCAGCAATAATCCATAGATGAATGACTAAAATTTTTCGTCATTTGTTTTAAATCTTAAAGATGGCTTACTCGGTTTCGAGTAGGCCATTTTTATCTCTGACCCTATATGCAATCTTTTCTATCTTTCTATCTTTCTATCTTTCTATCTTTCTATCTTTCTATCTTTCTATTTTGAAAATTTATTAATCCCAGCTCCCTCGGGAACTGGAATTACCTAAAAAATTAAAGTGAAGAGTTAGTACGAACTGCTTCAAGATTGGGTAAGTGAATCAGAGAAATAGATATATTTTTTTAATTCACAAGAACTATCCAAATTACATATTTGGATAGTTTGGACCACCGCCACCTTCCGGTGTTACCCAGGTGATGTTCTGAGACGGATCTTTAATATCACAGGTCTTGCAGTGCACACAGTTGGCTGCATTGATCTGGAAACGCTTGGAACCGTCATTATTTTCCATGATTTCGTATACACCTGCCGGGCAGTAACGCTGTGCCGGCTCATCCCATTTCGGTAAGTTCACTTCCACCAGAATCGAAGCATCAGTCAGCTTTAAATGCGCAGGTTGATTTTCTTCATGTACGGTATTCGATACGAATACTGAAGACAAACGGTCAAAGGTCAGCTTGCCATCCGGTTTTGGATAGTTTGGTTTGAAGTTTACTGCATCCACGGTTTTCAGAGTTTTGAAGTCTGGCACCAAGTCATGTAACGTAAACGGCACTTTAAATACGTTCTGGTCGATGAAGTTAAATGCACCACCCATCCATTGACCGAACTTGTGCATTGCCGGGCCAAAGTTACGCGAGCTGTACAGCTCTTCTTTCAGCCAGCTATGGTTGAACTTGTCGGTATAAGCAGTCAATTCTTTAACAAAGAAATCTTCGCCTTCCACTACACGTGCAACCGCCAGATCACCACCTTGTTGTACACCGGCAGCAATCGCCTCAAAGACCGCTTCACCGCAGAGCATGCCGGATTTCATCGCAGTATGTGAGCCTTTAATCTTGGCAAAGTTCAGGAAGCCTGCATCATCACCAATTAAAGAGCCACCCGGGAAAGTAAACTTTGGCAGCGAGTTAAAACCACCTTTGGTCACGGCACGGGCGCCATAAGAAATACGCTTGCCACCTTCCAGATACTGCTTGATTAAAGGATGGGTTTTCCAGCGCTGCATTTCCATAAATGGATACATGTGCGGGTTAGTGTAAGACAGATCCACGATCATGCCCAAGGTTACCTGGTTGTTTTCAGCGTGATATAACCACCAGCCGCCTGAAGAACTGGTTTCAGAAAGCGGCCAGCCGGCACCGTGCATCACCAGACCTGGTTTGTGCTTGGCAGGATCGATTTCCCAAAGCTCTTTAATGCCGATACCGTAATGTTGTGGATCCGCATCCTTGTCCAGGTTGAACTTCTGGATCAGACGTTTACCTAAATGACCACGACAGCCTTCAGCAAAAATCGTGTATTTGGCATGTAATTCATAACCCGGGGTAAAGTTATGCGTTGGTTCGCCATCTTTACCGATACCCATATCACCAGTCTGGATGCCTTTTACTGAACCATCTTCATGATAGAGGATTTCAGCTGCAGCAAAGCCTGGGAAGATCGACACTTCCAGTTCTTCGGCTTTCTGGCCTAACCAGCGCACCACGTTGCCGAGCGAGATGACATAGTTGCCATCGTTATGCATGCTTTTAGGCACCATCCAGTGGGGTGCTTCCTGTGATTTTTCATCTGACAGCAGGAAGAAGGTTTTATCTTCAGTCACCGGGACATTCAGCGGGGCACTCTGTTCTTTCCAGTCCGGGAACAGCTCGTTCATGGCACGTGGTTCAAGCACAGCACCAGACAGAATATGTGCACCGACTTCGGAGCCTTTTTCTACGACACAAACAGACAGATCGTTTAGGTTGTTTTCAATTGCAAGCTGACGGATTTTGATCGCAGCAGAAAGACCCGCAGGGCCTGCGCCTACGATCACAACGTCAAATTCCATTGATTCTCTAGCAATATCTTCCATAATAAGAAATCCTGTTTCGCTTAGCGGTATTTTACCACAGTGAAAAAGTTTTTAAATAAAAAATTGACAATTGATTATGAAAAAAGCCTCCGAAGAGGCTTTTTAAAGAGAAATTATGATTTTTGTGGATCGTACTGTTTTTCTTTGATGAACAGGGAAGGAATTACACCACAGATGAAGTAAGCTGCACCCATTACCACGAAGCCCATACCGATTGAGCCACCTGTAGCCAAATAGCCGATTATCGCTGGGGCGATCGCTGCACCGAGACGACCAACGTTATATGCGCCACCGATTGCTGTACCACGTACTGATGTCGGGAAGCTCTCTGTCATATAGGTTGCATTTACACCATATGGAATACCATATAGGAAACCGAAGACCACTAACAGGTACAAAATGTTTTCTGGTGAGTTGTAGAAGACAATTAATGGGAGGAAAATTGCAGTACCGATCGCACCAAAAGCGTAGGTGAAACGGCGGCCCATTTTGTCAGCCATGTAACCGGCAAGTACTTTACCTAGAATCATCGCGGTATACGTACCGACCATATAGGCAGTCATTTCTTTAAACTTCATACCGAGTTCGCTTTCCAGGTATGAAGGCATCCAGTTATTTACACCATAGTAGCCAAACTGAAGGAAGCCAGCGGTCAATGCCCATAAGATAAACATATTGCGGTTGCGCTTATCTTTGAAAATCATTTTCCAAGTAGATTCAGACTTGGCAATGGCTTCCGCCTCAAGTTTCTTGTGACGGTTTTCTTGCCATGCAGCTGGTTCAGGTACCAGATAGTGCATTAAGATTGCCATACCAATTGGAAGAGCAGCCACGTAGAACAGCATACGCCAGCCGTGATCTGGAATTAACCAACCCGCAAGCAGGGTAGCCACAATATAACCTACAGTCCAACCGGCCTGAAGCGTACCCAAGATTGTAGTACGGTATTGAGTCGGTACGTATTCTGCCATTAATGTATTACAAGCAATATAGAGTGAACCCAGACCCAGTGCTGCCAGAAAACGTAAAATACCAAATTCCCAGAATGAGTTTGTAAAACCTAGACCACAGGTTAAAACCGAGAATAATAAAATTGAAATTACTACGGTGCGCACACGACCAAACTTGTCACATGCCCAACCCCCATATATACCCCCAATCGCCATACCCGCAAGAGTAAAGCTGCCGAGCATCCCAGCTTCGACTGGTGTCAGACCAAATTCAGCTTTAATACTATTTAAGCTGTAGGAAAGCAGCATTAAATCTGCACCATCGACCAATAAGGCGAGGAATGCAAAAATAAATGCAATTTTCCAGGTGTTTGGGCCAATTTTAGAAATTGTATTCGTTATAGCCATAATCCATTACCTATAAAAAAGGCTTGACCGCAAGGAGATTGGATCAAGCCAAACTTGTTATTGAGTCGCTTCGCGAATCATATTGCGGGCAATAATGACTTGCTGGATCTGCGTAGTACCTTCGTAAAGACGGAATAAACGCACATCGCGGTAGAAGCGCTCAATTGCATATTCACTGATATAGCCTGCGCCACCGTGGATTTGCACACCACGGTCTGCTACACGACCACACATTTCTGTTGCAAACATTTTTGCGCAAGATGCTTCAGTACTTACGTTCTGACCGGCATCACGACGACGCGCTGCATCAAGCACCATACATTTCGCTGCATAAATTTCAGCTTTAGAGTCTGCCAGCATGCCTTGGATTAACTGGAAGTTGGCAATGGCCTGACCGAACTGCTTACGTTCAACCGCATATTTCAGCGAGTCATCCAACATACGGGTTGCAGCACCAACACTGAGTGCAGCAATGTGGATGCGGCCTTTATCCAGAACTTTCATCGCTGTTTTAAAGCCAACACCTTCCACACCACCAATTAGAGCTGAGGCAGGGATACGGCAGTTTTCAAAGATCACGTCACAGGTATGCGCGCCTTTCTGGCCCATTTTCTTGTCACGTTTACCTAGTGAAATACCCGGCAGTTTGCTATCGACAATAAATGCAGAAATAGCTGCAGAACCTTTGAGTTGAGGATTAGTACGAGCCATCACTGTGAATACACCTGCATGTGGTGCATTGGTGATAAAACGCTTGGTACCATTCAGGATGTACTCATCACCATCTTTTACTGCAGTTGTTTTAAGTGATGCAGCATCAGAACCAGAATCCGGTTCAGTCAGACAGAAAGAGCCAATGATTTCACCGCTAGCAAGTTTTGGCAGGAAATGCTGTTTTTGCTCTTCTGTACCATCGATGATCAGGCCAGATGCACCGATGCCGTTGTTGGTACCAATCAATGAACGGAATGCAGGAGAGGTACGGCCTAGTTCAAAGGCGATATAAACCTCTTCCTCCATGGTCAGGCCAAGACCCTCATATTCTTCAGGAATGGTTAAACCAAATAAGCCCAACTCTTTCATTTGTTGCACGATTTCTGCAGGAATTTCATCCGTTTCTGCAACAGTTTCTTCATTTGGGATTAATACGCCTTCTACGAACTGGCGAATCATATCCACCAACTGGTCCAAGGTTTCCTGATCACGAATCATGTCCTAACTCCGTATCTAGGATTTCGTTCCGTCCACATCTTGTCCAATGTGAATAAAAACTCATCACTAAGCTAAATTTATGCGGATACTAATTAAAATTAAAATCATGATCAATATATACGAAAGTATATTTCGCTGTGCGGTATTAATGTTTTACATTAAAATTGGATTTAAATAGTTGATTTAACTTGATTAATGCTGTTTATAGGATGTTGGAAAATATTTTTTGCACAAATTTGAATAGTTTACTTTGAGTGAAATCTATGTATATTGTTAACTAAATACCGCTGTGCGAAATGAGAAGATTATGGAAAGCACTGAAATTTTAAAATTGACTATACAGGAAGATGGGGTAGCGATTGTTGAAATCCATCGCCCGGAAGCACGTAATGCCTTGAACCTGGAATTACGTCAACAACTCTCTGAAGCATTTCAATACCTTTCAAAATTAGATGCTGTAAAAGCGATTGTTTTGACCGGCGGTGAAAAAGTTTTTGCTGCGGGTGCAGATATCAAAGATTTTACAACAGCAACTACTGCTCAAATGTATTTGCGCCATACTGAGCAGTACTGGCAGAGCATTACTGACTGCCCAAAACCGATTATTGCCGCAGTCAATGGCTATGCACTCGGTGGTGGTTGTGAACTGGCCATGCATGCCGACATCATCATTGCAGGTGAAAATGCCAAATTTGGTCAACCTGAAGTGAAACTAGGCTTGATGCCAGGTGCGGGTGGAACACAACGTTTACTGCGTGCGATTGGTAAATACCAAACTATGCTCTGGGTGTTGACCGGTAAGCTGGTGAAAGCTACTGAAGCTGAACGCATGGGTCTAGTATCTGAAGTGGTGGAAGATGAAAACACAATTAACCATGCCATTGAAATTGCGAAAACGATTGCTTCTTTCTCTCCAATCGCAGTTCAGCAAATCAAGGAAGTGACCAACCTTGGCCAAGATCAAAGCTTACAAGGTGCTTTAGCACTTGAGCGTAAAGCCTTTCAGATTCTGTTTGATACCAAAGACCAGAAAGAAGGCGTGAACGCGTTCTTTGAAAAACGTCCTGCACAGTACACTGGAGAATAAGACATGACCATTCAATCTATGGCGCTGATCGGTACTGGTGTAATGGGCATGGGCATCGCGCAAATCGCAGCGCAAGCGGGTCTGGAAGTTCGTTTATTTGATGCTAAAGCAGGTGCTGCTGAAGCTGGTCTGGCTAAACTCAAAGCTACCTTAGAAAAACTGCAAGCAAAAGGTAAGTTTACTGAAGCAGTGCTGCATGAAACTTTGGCACGCTTTAAGATTCTAAATAGTATTGAAGAAGTGGCTGGTGTTGATCTGGTCGTTGAAGCCATCATTGAAAACCTGGACATCAAGCAAAGCCTGTTCAAACAACTTGAAGGCATTGTTTCACCAAAAACTATTCTAGCAACCAATACATCTTCACTTTCAGTGACTGCGATTGCATCCAATCTTGAGCATCAAGGTCGTATGGCAGGTTTTCACTTCTTTAACCCTGTGCCACTGATGAAAATTGTCGAAGTGATTGCTGGCCTTGCAACTGATGAACAGGTGGTTGCGGATCTGTTAGAACTTGCACAGCGTATGGGGCACTTTGGGGTACGTACCAAAGACACACCAGGATTCATCGTCAATCATGCCGGACGTGCTTACGGTACTGAAGCGCTAAAAGTCTTAGGTGAAGGTGTTACATCAGTTTCTGAAATCGACCGTATTCTGCGTGAAGGTGCCGGTTTCCGTATGGGTCCGCTGGAATTATTCGACCTGACTGCACTCGATGTTTCTCATCCAGTGATGGAATCGATTTTTAATCAGTACTATCAAGAAGATCGCTACCGTCCAAGCACTTTAACCCGTCAAATGCTAGCTGGTAAGAAAGTCGGCCGTAAAGTCGGTGAAGGCTTCTATAAATATCAGGATGGTCAAAAGACCAATGAAGCACCAGCACAAGTTACGCCTGAAGTAACTGAATTCAGCCCAATCTGGATCAAGGCAGACCATGAAGCTGATGCGATCATCCTGCGTGACTATATCCGTGAGCAAGGCTTGGTTATCGACAGTGCTGAAACTCCAGCGGCTGACAGTCTGATTCTATTGGCCACTTATGGTGAAGACACCACAACAGCTGCATTACGTTTTGATGTGGATGCGGCTCGTGCTATCAGCATCGATATGCTGACTGACTTTGCCAAGCACCGGACCATCATGCCATCAATTGCAACTCAAAAAGCATATATTGATCAGGCACATGCATTGTTTGCTAAAAATGGTCATGGCGTATCGGTGATTGCTGAAAGTATTGGCTTTGTTGCACAGCGTGTATTGGCGATGGTCGTGAATCTGGCCTGTGATATTGCCCAGCAGCAAATCGCAACCGCAGCCGATATCGATAAAGCAGTGAAACTCGGTTTGGGCTATCCGCATGGTCCAATTTCATGGGGCGATGTTTTAGGTGCAGAACGTATCTTGCTGATCCTGGAACGTATCCTGGCGAATACTGGTGATCAACGTTACCGCCCAAGTCCGTGGTTACAACGCCGCGCCCGTTTAAAACTTTCTCTTCTTCACACTGCTGCAGTTTAAGGAACCTGACTCATGTTAAATGCATATATTTATGATGGATTACGTACGCCATTTGGCCGTCATGCAGGAAGCCTGGCGAAGATCCGTCCAGACGATTTAGCTGCACATGTGATTAAGGCATTGGTAGCAAAGAATAATCTGCCTGCTGATATTTTTGATGATGTAATTTTGGGTAATACCAACCAGGCCGGTGAAGACAGCCGTAACATTGCACGTCATGCAACATTACTTGCAGGTTTAGATGTCAAAACACCGGCACAAACCGTGAACCGTTTATGTGCTTCAGGTTTGGCTGCGGTGATTGATGCGGCGCGTGCCATCACTTGTAACGAAGGCGATATTTTCCTTGCAGGTGGTGTCGAGTCGATGTCTCGTGCACCGTTTGTGTTTGCCAAATCTGAAACGCCATTTAGCCGTGATTTTAAAGTATTCGACTCAACCATTGGTGCACGATTCCCGAACCCACTGATTGAAAAGCAATTTGGCAATGACACCATGCCACAAACCGGTGACAACGTTGCAGTAGCATATGGCGTAACTCGTGAAGATGCAGACCAGTTTGCTGCAGCATCTCAAGCGAAATATGAAGCTGCTAAACAAGCTGGTTTCTTTGCAGACGAGATCATCGGTGTTGAAGTGCCACAAGGCCGTAAGTTACCACCAAAACTGGTAGATCAGGATGAACATCCACGTCCATCTTCTAACTTGGAAGCCCTACAAAAACTTCGTCCACTGTTTGAAGGTGGTGTGGTCACTGCAGGTAATGCATCAGGTGTGAATGATGGTGCTGCAGCTTTAATTATTGGTTCCGAAGCTGCTCAGGAAAAACTGGGCATCCAGCCAATGGCGAAAATTATTGCTTCTGCAGCTGCGGGTATTGAACCGCGCATCATGGGTGCAGGTCCGGTTGATGCAATTAAATTGGCATTAAAACGCGCCGACCTGACTTTGGATGACATGGACATCATTGAAATCAATGAAGCTTTTGCATCTCAAGTATTGGCTTGTTTGAAAGGTCTGGATGTGGCATTTGATGATGCACGTGTCAATCCAAATGGTGGCGCGATTGCAGTGGGTCATCCACTCGGCGCATCAGGTGCTCGTTTAGTGCTCAGTACTGCTCGTGAATTGCAGCGCAGCGGCAAAAAATATGCTGTGATTAGTTTGTGTATCGGTGTTGGACAAGGTCTAGCATTGGTCATCGAACGCGTATAACAAAGGAAAAACACATGGGTGCATTAGAGGGTATTCGCGTACTGGATTTAAGTCGCGTACTTGCAGGTCCTTGGTGTGGTCAAATCCTCGCGGATTTAGGCGCTGAAGTGATTAAGGTTGAACGTCCTAAAACGGGTGATGACACCCGTATGTGGGGACCACCTTGGATGAAGAATGACCAGGGTGAAAATACACGTGAAGCGGCGTATTACCAGTCAGCCAACCGTAATAAAATGTCAGTGGCGATTGATATTTCGACACCTGAAGGCCAGGAGCTGGTGAAAGCACTGGCAGCTGATTCAGATGTGGTGATTGAAAACTACAAAGCTGGTTCATTGAAAAAATACGGTCTGGATTATGAAAGCCTGAGCGCGATCAATCCAGAACTGGTGTATTGCTCGATTACTGGCTTTGGTCAAACAGGCCCTCGTGCACCTGAACCGGGTTATGATTTTATCATTCAGGGGATGGGTGGTTTAATGTCTGTCACTGGTGAAAAAGATGATCTACCGGGCGGTGGACCACAAAAAGTCGGTGTGGCTTTTGCGGACTTGACCACTGGTCTATATTCTACGATTGCCATTCAGGCAGCCTTGCTAAATCGTCATGTGACAGGTTTAGGTCAGCATATTGATATGGCATTATTAGATGTCCAGGTTGCATTACTGGCAAACCAGGGTATGAACTACCTGGCTTCAGGTAAAGTCCCAGGTCGTTATGGTAATGCACATGCCAATATTGTGCCTTATCAAGTATTCCGTGCTGCCGATCAGGACTTTATTATTGCTTGTGGCAATGATAAACAGTTTATCGCATTAAGTGCTGCCATTGGTTTGCCTGATCTACCACAAGATCCACGTTTCATGACCAATGCGCTGCGTATTCAGCATCGTGCAGAGATCACAGAGCTGTTGGCGAAGCACTTCCTGAGCAATACTGCAAAGCACTGGGTTGAAGCAATTCATGCAGTGAAAGTGCCGGTAGGCTTGATCAATAACCTTGAGCAAGCTTTCCAGGAACCACAAGTGCAAGCGCGTAATATGCTGGTGGAAATTCCACATCCGTTAAAAGAAAAATTAACGGTAATTGGTTCGCCAATTAAATTATCGCGTACACCGGTTGAATACCGTAAAGCACCACCTATGCTGGGTGAGCATACGAATGAGATTCTTTCGCGTGTCGTAGATGAAGAAAAACTGGAAACGTTAAAAGCCCAAGGTATTGTTGGTTAATAAACAAGAAAACCCATAAGTCCAATAAAGAAGCAACTTAATCAAAGTTGCTTCTTTGCTATATACAAGATAATTATTTATAATTTCGCAATGCGAAACACATATTATGAAATTGAAGGACGGTGAAGACATGTCTGATGATGTACCTGAAACCGATCAGTCGGAAGAAAAGTTAATTGCGCCTTTGCGTCATGAGTTATTGCATCCAATTGAAGACATGCAGGATGAAAATGACCGTCAATTTATTACTGCTTTGGCACGTGGTTTAGAGTTACTGCGTTGTTTTAGTCCAAAGCATCAGCACTTAGGGAATCAGGAACTGTCACAAATGACAGGCTTGCCTAAACCAACCATTACCCGTTTAACCCATACCTTGTCCCGTTTAGGATATTTAAAGCAGGTTCCGAATTCGAGCAAGTTTCAGCTCTCAGTCGGCGTACTGTCTTTTGGTTATTCGATGCTGTCGAATTTATCCTTACGATCGGTTGCTCATCCATTAATGAAAAATCTGGCGGACTATGCTGAAGCTGCTGTTGCCATGGCGACCCGTGACCGCCTGAACATGATTTATCTGGATGTCGTGCAGGGCAAGGGCAATGTCACCATGCGTCGCCAAGTCGGAACACATTTGCCAATCCATCTTAGCTCAATGGGACGTGCATGTTTGGCTGCTATGCCTGAAGATGAACGTGATTTTCTGCTGGATGCAATTCGCCGTAAACATGCTGAAGAATGGCTGAAAATCAAAGAAGAACTAGAACAGGCATTTAAAGACTATCAGGATTATGGCTACTGTTTCTCAATGGGTGAATGGCATAAGGATGTCAATTCGGTAGCGGTGCCTTTTGTGCATGAGCAATATGGTCTGTTGGTCTTTAACTGTGGTGGACCAAGCTTCCTGCTAAATCAAGAAAAAATCCAGAATGATATTGCACCGCGTTTACTACATATGGTGAACAATATCAGAAATGAGCTAGGCTAAAATTCAAAACCAATATTTGATTTGATTAAAATCAAAAAAGAGCGACTTAATGTCGCTCTGATGATTAATTTTTTATATGTTATTGAGATTCATCGCAATATTATTCACCATGTGAATCAGACGTGGTCCAATTTCATTTTCCAGTTTTTCTTGGTTTAACAGATAACTTGGAGCACCACAGTTAAATGTTAAAATTCCATGTTTGGGATGAACTAGTGGAACTGCCACGGAATTCACATCTTTTGCCCAGTCACCTAGAGACAGACAGTAGCCATAATCCTGATAATCACGGATTGCACGTTCCAGATTACGCTTGATGGTTAGCCACTGACCTTCGTTTCTTTTCTTGATCGCGTCAAATAAATATTCGCGTTCCTTTACATCCATCGCTGCCAGACAGGCGCGTCCCATGGCACTGCTATGAATCGGTAAAGTCGAACCGACAGGGCGGCGCATGGTCAGCGTCGATTCTGTATGTACCACTTCCAGATAAATCATGCTCAAACGGTCACGGGTAGCCATTGCCACAGGGGCTTGGGAATAGCGTGACATTTCTTCCATAAACGGATAAGCCTGAGTCCGTGCAGAAATATTACTCAAAGCTGCATAGCCTAAAGCCAATACGCCAACATCCAATAGATATTTCGTGGTATTTGGCAGTTGTTTTAAATAACCTAAAGAAACCAGGGTGCTGGTAATACGCGCTACAGTCGGCTTGGGCAAGTTGGTTAATTGTGCAATTTCCTGATTACCAAGCAATTGATTGGTCGCAGAAAAGCATCTTAGAATCTCAAGGCCACGCGCAATAGACGCAATAAATTGGGGATTGTTTTCGCGATGAATATGCGAGATTGGATCTAAGCGAATTTCATCAAAATTAGGTATTTCACCTGTTTTATTTTTAGTCATGGTCTACATAAATAGAGAAGTAAATTAATGAATATCATAGCAACTTAGTTTCACGATACAAAATAAAACAATTTAAATTGTAGATGAATTATATGAGTAACGACTAAATATTATTCTATCTCATGTCTAAATGCTGCTATACATAATAAATAACTGCAAAAAATAGTGGAGCTATTTTTAAAATAAAGCCTTTAAATAAACAATAAACTTTATCACTTTTTAAGCTTTCATCTCTGGTCAGCTCCTTATAGAAAGCAGCGTTAGTAAAGCGAAATTTAAAAAGCAATAATTTCGTATTGTGAAATATTATTCTATATTAAATCCATTTTAAAGCCAGATAAATTTCGTTTTTTTATAAAAAATAAATTTTTTGACGAATTTGCTTGCTGAATTTTTATTTTTATGGTTATTTATTTCGTAATACGAAACTAAAAATAAAACGGTAAAGGAATTTACCCAGACCATATACATGGAGATTCATATGATTCGCGATCCGGAAATGCTCGATCAACTTCTGTCTACGATTCGAGATTTTGTAAAAAATGAACTGGTTCCTCTCGAACATGAAGTAGAAGAGAACAATGCCATTCCTGAACATATTGTGGAACAGATGAAAGAGCTGGGTTTGTTTGGTCTGACGATTCCAGAAGAATACGGCGGTTTAGGCATTACCATGGAAGAGGAAATTCTGGTTGCGATGGAATTGGGCCGAACATCGGCTGCATTCCGTTCTCTAATCGGGACCAACAACGGTATTGGTTCAAGTGGCATCGTCATTGATGGTACAGAAGAGCAAAAACAGAAATATTTACCGCGTTATGCAACCGGCGAAATCATTGGTTCTTTCTGTTTGACTGAGCCAGATTCCGGTTCAGATGCTGCATCTTTAAAAACCAATGCGGTAAAAGATGGCGATTATTATGTTTTAAATGGCACCAAACGTTTTATTACCAATGCGCCACGTGCAACGACATTTACAGTCATGGCACGCACCAATCCAGAAATCAAAGGCGCCAGTGGCATTTCAGCATTTCTGGTAGAAGCGGGCACACCAGGCTTGAGCCTAGGCAAAATTGATAAAAAAATGGGTCAACATGGTTCTTATACCTGCGATGTTATTTTCGATAATTGCCGGGTGCATAAAGACCAGCTGATTGGTGGTGTTGAAGGCGTTGGTTTCAAGACGGCCATGCGCGTTCTGGACAAAGGCCGTTTACATATTGCCGGCTATAGCGTGGGTATGGCAGAGCGTATGCTGGAAGATGCCTTAAACTATGCGGTAGAACGCAAGCAGTTTGGTCAGGCTATTGCAAATTTTCAGCTGATTCAGGGCATGTTGGCTGACTCTAAAGCTGAAATTTATGCAGCCAAATGTATGGTACTGGATGCAGCCCGACTGCGTGATGCCGGTCAGAATGTGACGACGGAAGCCTCTTGCGCCAAAATGTTTGCCACTGAAATGTGTGGTCGTGTCGCTGACCGCTGTTTACAGATTCATGGTGGAGCAGGCTATATCAGTGAATATTCAATTGAACGTTTTTACCGTGATGTGCGTTTGTTCCGTTTATATGAAGGAACGACACAAATCCAGCAAATTATTATTGCACGTGAAATGATTAAACAGGCCACAGCCTAAACATATATTTTTTAAAATAGGGAAATATTAAAATGACGACAAAAATTAGATTTGATTGGCAAGACCCATTTTTAATCGAACAGCAATTGACCTCAGAAGAGCGCATGATTCGTGATGCTGCAGCTGCTTATTGTCAGGATAAGCTGATGCCGCGTGTATTGGAACAGTTCCGTCATGAAAAAACCGATCCGGCTATTTTCCGTGAAATGGGTGAACTCGGTTTGCTGGGCCCAACCATTCCTGAACAGTACGGCGGTGCCGGTTTAAATTATGTTAGCTATGGTCTGATTGCGCGTGAAGTCGAGCGTGTCGATTCAGGTTACCGTTCGATGGCCAGCGTACAAAGCTCCTTGGTGATGGTGCCGATTAATGAATTCGGTTCTGAAGAGCAAAAACAAAAGTATTTACCAAAATTAGCCACCGGTGAATATATTGGCTGTTTCGGTCTGACTGAGCCAGATCATGGTTCTGATCCAGGCAGCATGATTAGCCGTGCCAAAAAAGTCGATGGTGGTTACCGTTTAACTGGCGCAAAAATGTGGATTACCAATAGTCCAATAGCCGATGTATTTGTGGTCTGGGCTAAAGAAGTCTCTGCTGAGGGTAATGTCGGTGACATTCGCGGATTTATTCTGGAAAAAGGCTGGGAAGGGCTGTCTGCACCTGCGATCCATGGCAAAGTCGGTTTACGTGCCTCGATCACCGGTGAAATTGTGATGGATAACGTCTTTGTACCGGAAGAAAATGCATTTCCAGAAGTGCGTGGCTTGAAAGGTCCATTTACCTGCCTGAACAGTGCCCGTTACGGGATTGCCTGGGGTGCCATGGGCGCAGCAGAATTTTGCTGGCATACCGCACATCAATACACCATGGACCGTAAACAGTTTGGCCGTCCATTGGCAGCAAACCAGCTGATTCAGAAAAAACTGGCCGATATGCAAACTGAAATTGCCCTTGGTTTACAGGTAGCATTACGTTTTGGTCGCATGAAAGATGAAGGTATCGCGTCAGTTGAAGGGACTTCACTGATCAAGCGCAATAACTGTGGTAAGGCCCTGGATATTGCACGTCTAGCACGTGACATGATGGGCGGTAACGGGATTTCTGATGAATTTGGTGTAGCCCGTCATCTGGTTAATCTGGAAGTCGTGAATACCTATGAAGGTACTCATGATGTACATGCCCTGATTTTAGGACGTGCACAAACCGGCATCGCTGCATTTTGTAACTAAGTCTAGCTATAACATCTAGCCAGCACATGCTGGCTAGAGCGCCGACTATTTGTTGCCGTTTGTTTACAAATACCAGGTTTTCAATAAGATACCCAATTAAAAATCAAGTGGAAACATGCACATAAATTAAATACCCGATAGGCAGATGATAGGATTATCACCCTGGTTCACTATATCTTTCATATAAATAATTACGTGAAAGATAAAAGTTATAAAAGCACCGGAATGCTCAAAAATATTTTAAGGACGCCATGAATACGATCAGTGCGCAACACCCTCATTTGGAAAATGATAACCAACCCAAGAAAAAAGTCTGGATTCTGGCCTTTGTGTTCTCATTTTTGGCATTACTGGTCGATGGAGCAGATATTGCGTTATTGGCCTACAGTCTGACCAGTCTGAAACAGGAATTTTCATTAAGCAGTATGCAGGCAGGGGCGCTAGGCAGCTGGACATTGGCAGGTATGGCGATTGGTGGATTTTTTGGTGGCTGGGCCTGTGACCGGTTCGGGCGGGTTCGAGTCATCGTGATCGCCATTGCACTGTTTTCTTCATTGACTTTCTGGCTAGGATTTGCCGAAAGCTATGATCAGTTTAAGTGGCTGCGTTTTACTTCTGCGATTGGTCTAGGCGCCTTGTATATTGCCTGTAATACCCTGATGGCGGAATATGTGCCAACCAAGTATCGCTCGACAGTATTGGCCACACTGATGACCGGTTGGACCCTGGGCTCGGTCGTCGCCACTGTTTTGGCAGGCTGGTTATTGCCCGAATTTGGCTGGCGATATCTGTATTATATTGCGATTATTCCTATTGTACTTTCTGTCGCAATGTACTTTTTAGTGCCTGAACCCAAAGCCTGGTTAGATGCACGTCAAGCGCGCCTCGATGCCAAAGCCAGCGGGATTGTTCAGGAAAAACCTAAAAACACTTTTAAAATGGTTTTTGAAGATGCACTTAGCCGTCGCATGTTCATTCTCTGGTCATTCAGTACCGCATTTTTACAGTTTGGATATTACGGCGTCAGTAACTGGTTACCTGCCTATCTAGAGTCGGATCTGGGCATCAAGTTTAAAGAAATGACCATGTATATGATTGGTACTTTCCTGATCATGATGTGTACCAAAGTCATTGCCGGTTTTATTGCCGACCGTATTGGCCGTCGTGCAGTGTTCGCATTTGGCACCATGGGCACCGCAATTTTTATTCCGGTGATTGTGTTTGGTAATACCCCGGACAATATTCTCTGGCTGATGCTGTTTTTCGGATTTCTTTACGGTATTCCCTATGGCATTAATGCCACCTACATGACGGAAAGTTTCTCGACCAAAGTACGTGGAACTGCGGTTGGTGGTGCATATAACGTGGGCCGTTTAGGTGCTGTTTTTGCCCCACTGACGATTGGTTATTTTGCTCAGGGTGGATCTATTGGAACCGGTTTATTGATCATGGGAATTGCCTATTTTCTTTGTGGCTTGATTCCGGCTTTCTTTATTAAAGACCGCTTATTTGATCCGCAAAAAGCCGATTGATCTACCAATCAAAATATATAGAAAAGATGCTAGGAAGCAATATGATGAATAAAATCACGCAGGATATCGAAACAGTTCTCAAACAGATTCCTGATGGTGCACACATTATGACCAGTGGTTTCGGTCTGGCAGGCCAACCGGTGGAACTGATCGAAGCACTGATTGATCTGGGCCCGAAAGATTTAACCATTATCAATAATAATGCAGCCTCTGGAGATCGTGGACTTACCAATTTACTGTTATCGGGACTGGTCAAAAAAATGATCTGTTCCTTTCCACGCGCCAATAACTCTACTGTATTTGAAGACCTGTACAAGGCTGGAAAAATTGAACTGGAACTGGTTCCGCAGGGCAATCTGGCCTGCCGTATTCAGGCAGCAGGTGCCGGCTTAGGGGCAGTTTTCACGCCGACTGGCTTCGGCACCAAAATTGCTGAAGGCAAAGAAACGCGCCACATTAATGGCAAGGATTATGTGCTGGAATATCCGATTCATGCCGATTATGCCTTGATCTATGCCAATCAGGCAGACCGCTGGGGCAATTTGACCTACCGCAAGGCAGCGCGTAATTTTGGTCCGATCATGGCCAAAGCGGCGACAACCACTATCGCTCAGGTACATCAGATTGTGGAGCTGGGAGATCTTGATCCAGAGATTATCGTAACGCCGGGCATTTTTGTACAGCATGTGGTTCAGGTCGGAGATATCAAATAATGACTATTCAAAAACGTACTCGTGAACAGATTGTGGCAAAAGTCGCGCAAGATATTCCAAGCGGTTCTTTTGTCAATCTGGGCATCGGTTTACCGACCCGTGTGGCAGGTCATTTAAAACCGGAACAGAACGTGATCCTGCACTCTGAAAATGGTGTTTTGGGTTTTGCGGCCTTGAATGATCCTGAACAGGCAGATGATGACCTGATTAATGCCGGCAAGGAACTGGTGAGCATGCTGGAAGGCGGCAGTTTTATGAACTCTGCAGATTCCTTCGATATCATGCGCGGTGGGCATCTGGATATTTGCGTCATGGGGGCCTTTCAAGTGGCGATTAATGGTGATCTGGCCAACTGGCATACCGGTAATGCCGCTGCTGTACCTGCCGTAGGCGGCGCCATGGATCTGGCCGTCGGTGCCCGTTGTGTTTATGTCTGTATGGAACATGTCACCAAAAACGGTGCAGCCAAAATTGTTGAAGAGCTGACTTATCCGATTACCGGCAAGCACTGTGTAAACCGTATTTATACCGATTTGTGTGTGATTGAGCTCAAAGACCAGCAGGCCCGGGTCATTGAGATGGTGGAGGGGTTAAGCTTTGAGGAACTGCAACAGCAGACCGGATGTAAATTGCTGGATCATCGGCAGCAGTAGACAGCGCAGAGCTTCACCTTGTATAAATTACAGTATGCCTGTAACTTGTAAATCGTAGCTTAGGCTGCGATTTACGCATGTTTAAATGCTGAGTATTACATATAGATTTTGAATATCTGGAATAAGGCCGATCTTTACGCAATTTGAAGATATAAATACAAATTTTTGCTAGGGCGTGTCATCAATTAAGCCAAATGATTGTTGAAGCCAGGTAGATCGCTGATAAGAAGTTTTGAGCCAATTTATCATAGCGTGTGGCAATAGCACGATACTGCTTGAGCTTGGCAAAAAAGTTCTCGATCAGATGTCTTGCCTTGTAGAGATTTCGATCATAATCACGCTGATCAATAGAATTACTTTTCGCTGGCATCACAACTTGACCCTTCGCCTCTAAAATTGGATCAATGACTCGATCCCTGGAGTTGTAGGCTTTATCCATAAGCCAGGTCTGGCTCAACGATAAGTCCAGCAACACATCTGAACCGTTTAAGTCATGGACCTGCCCATCAGTGAGATAAAATCCTGTTGGGTTGCCTAAAGCATCAGTACGGGCATGAATTTTGGTGCTTAAGCCCCCTTTACTGCGTCCAATCGCCTGATTTTTTCCCCCCAGCGCTGTGTTGATGAGCACGTACAATGGTGGAGTCTAACATGGCATATTCATTATCACTGTCATGTGACAGTACTTCAAAGACTCTCTGCCACACACCTGTTTTAGCCCAACGACTAAAACGAGTATGCACGACTCTAAAATCACCAAAGCGTTCGGGTAAGTCTCGCCACGGGATACCTGAACGATACCGATACAATACCGCTTCAACAAATAGTCGGTTATCTTTGGCCGTTACTCCAACAGTACCCATTCGTCCAGGTAACAGATCTTTAATCTGTTCCCACTGCTCATCTTTTAATGCATAGCGTTTAGTCATAAAAGTATAATGGGGACAAGGCGGTTTTCCTCAAGCTAATTGATGACACGCCCTAATTGTTTAGTCCCAGCTTTTTATCGTGGATGAATACAAGATTCATTTAAGTGCCAGTATTGGTATTGTTGCAGATGACAGTTCGATTCAGCATTCTTCTGAGCTGATTTATCAGTCTGTTCTGGCGATGCAGGAAGCCAAAAGACAAGGCCGAAATATCTGGCAATGGTATGAAAAAACCAATATGAAACCTGCACCAGAAATAGATTATGCAAATCTGCGTATGGAACTGATGCAAGCGATCAACCAGAAACAGTTTAATCTTTTCTATCAACCGATTATTAATCCTGCAAATGGTCAGGTGACTGGCGTAGAAGCTCTGATTCGCTGGCAGCACCCGCAGCAGGGTTATATTTCTCCTGCGGTTTTCATTCCGCTTGCAGAACGAACAGGGCAAATTATCGGTGTAGGCCAGTGGGTTCTGGAAAAAGCCTGCGTAGATATTGCTGCATGGAACAAGCAGCACAATCGTCAGATCACCGTATCGGTCAATATTTCTCCGCTCCAATTCCGCAGGGCAGGTTTCCTGCAAATACTTAAACATGTCCTTGCAAGCAGTCAATTGCCTCCGGAACTGCTCAAAATTGAGATTACCGAAGGGGTGATTATTAATGGCGCAGATCGCACCATTGAAATTTTGAAAACGGTACGTGCTTTAGGTGTTCAAGTCGCGATTGATGACTTTGGGACCGGCTATTCAAGCCTGAGTTATCTACGGCGCCTGCCGATCAACCAGATCAAGCTAGATCGGAGTTTTATCGAGGAACTGACACTGGATGATCAGAATGCTGCAATTGTTCAATCCATCATTCATCTGGCCCATCAGCTTGATTTAGATGTTGTGGCTGAAGGTGTGGAAACCTTGAATCAAGCCCAATTACTTTATCAACAAGGCTGTGATTTACTACAAGGCTTTTTTTATGCGAAACCTGCGCCTTTAACTGAATTAAAGCCTCTTTATTTATCCATGGAATCTGATCATCCGCAAAGAAATTAAAAATTCAAGGTGAAAGTACAGTGATTAAGGTCTGGGCTGGATATTCACCAAATTGTGTTTTTGATTCAGGTCATAATAATTAATTACAAACATCAGCAAGGCAAATAGAAAACCGAGTGCTACACAGGCCGGCCAGCCATAGATTTTCCATAAACTTAAAGACAGAAATGCACCAAGCCCGGCACCAGAAAAATAACAGGTCATGTAGATGGCATTAATACGCGAGCGGGCTTGGACTGAAAGCCGATAGACCAGATTCTGGTTGAGTACATGTAAAGATGAAATGCCAAAATAGGCAATCATCAGGCCCAGAATATATAACCATAAACTGCGCTGTGCAAAAGCCAGAGGAATCCAGGCCAAAATCAGTCCAGCTGTCGCGAGCTGTGCCAGCCACTTCTCCCGATGGCGGCCAATCATTTTCCCCGTCCATTGTGAAGACCAGATCCCGATTACCCCCACGACGCCCATCAGACCAATCTGGAAGTCATTAAAATGGTAGGGTGCTTCTGCCAGAATAAAAGTCATGGTGGTAAAAATGATGCTCAGCATTCCAAAACCCAGACCGCCGATAAGACTCCGTCGCATCAACATCGGTTCGGTCTTGGCAAAGGTAAATAAGGAATAATAGATCTGTAAAATGCTCATCTGTAACTGGCTTTTCGCTTTGGGTAACTGATACCACATCGCAATACTTAAAAGTAAAATGGCGCAACCACTTAATAAGTACACGGCATGCCAGGACCATAAGGTAGAAATCATTCCTGATACAGTTCGGGCAAACAGGATGCCGACCAATACACCACTCATCAGCAGACCGACCACTTCAGAACTTTTTTCTCGCTGAGACAGGTTGGCAGCAAAAGGAATCAGAATCTGGGTGCTAATAGAACAAAATGAGGCAAGCAGGGTAAAGCCATACAGCATCTGCAAATTACTGCTGGCAGACAGTCCGATCAGTGCCAGGCCGGTACAGCACATCAGGCTACAGATATATAAACGCTTTTCAAATAAATCACCCAGAGGCACAAACAAAAACAGACCGGCTGCATAGCCAATCTGAGTCAGGACCACTGTCCAGCCAGACTGCGCCACACTTATATTTAAGTCCTGGGCAATCGAATAAATTAGTGGCTGATTAAAATAGTTACAACCCGCGCAAAGTGCGCAGGTCATAGCCATCATAAACATAAATTTTCTTGAAATTTGCCCTTGGGCTGACATCCTTGTCTCCTAAGGCTTTAGAAACTATAAGTCGCTGATAAATTTACACGAGAAACGTCTGCTTCTTGATTATCAAAAGTTTCACGCTTGCCTTGATGATATTCAGCACCCAGATTGATATTTGGCACTGGAGAATAAATCACGTTAGCAACATAATCCGTTAAACGTTTATTGGTTGCGGGATTTGCACGTGCATAATCACTAGAATCATCAAAATCAACAATGCTGGCATTAATGCTACTACGCAGTTTTGGTGTGAATTTATGCGTGAAGCCGATATTTAGACTATTAAACTCATTCAGTAAAAGTTCATTGTTTGTTGGATCGACAGAATAGTCTCCACCCAAAGCTGAACCATCAGCAGTTGAACCTTGGATTAAAAAGGCTGCAATACGTTGGTCACCGACCATATGGAAATAGTTACCCTGGATCGAGTTTTGATCATCGAAACGGTAGCGGCCACCTAGACCCACACCCCAACCTACTTTGTCGATATCACCCGCTGTATCAGTTTGCGCCTGCTTTTGATTGACAAAGCCTTGAGCTAATACATGCAGCGGACCTGATTGATGAACATATTTAGTGGTTAAAGCAGGCAAGGCAGAAGAACGATCACCACCGGCCATGTACTCCAGACCGACATTCCAGGTATTTTCCGGATCAAGTTTGAAAGCATAGCTGACTTGAGGCGTACGTAGAACTGATCCACCTAGCAATAAACTGTAGTCGACAGCTTCAGTACTAATTTCCGGTGTCGACATTAATGACCAGGCCTGACCAAAAGTCCAGTTATAATATTTTAAATGGGCATGACGAACACGTAATCCACCGTCACCTTTACCATTGCCGGTCCAGAAGTCAGCTTCTAAACGAGCTGAAACATTAGGATTGCCACCTAGATCTTTGGCCAGGAAACCGATACGGCTGGCTGCTGCAGTAAAATCGGAACGTACAGAGCCTGAATCAACAAGATCTTTATTAATTTGGTTAATGGTACGGCCACGATCTTTGGTAGTACTCTTAAAGTCAATCGCACCATCAAGACGGATCAAGCCATAAACATCGACATTATCCACCATCGAACTCAAGGTTTTAGAGTCTTGTGCTTTGGCTTCTTCCTGCTGGTTCTTTAAGGCAAGTTGCGCTGCTTTTTGCTGTTCCAGTTCGGCCTGGATTTGCTTTAACTGTGATTCTAAAAACTGCATCCGGTCTTCAGATGCTTCTGCTGAAAATGTCTGTGCTGAAGCAATGCCACATAGTGTCGCTAAAACTAATTTTTTCATTTCTTAATCCCTAAAGAAATTTTCTGATATCTAAAAAGGAAAATCTTTCCTTGTCGTTGCTCTTATTGCTAAATGCAGAAATTTTGACTTTTAAATAGTGAATACGCGATCAGTTCAACCCGACACATCCTGATCAGATCAAAGCATATGGATTCGATATTAAAGTCATGAAATTTGGATTCAGGAGAGCCGTAAATACACAGCTCTCCTGATTTAAAACTTATTCTGCTTTTTGCGGATCGTATAAACGGTCTTTAATAAACAGGGCTGGAATCAAGCCGCACAGGAAGTATGCTGCACCCATCACCATCAAGCCTGTACCAATCGAACCTTGCATCGCCAGATAGCCAATGGTAATTGGCGCGAAGATCGCACCGATACGGCCAATGTTGAACGCACCGCCTACGGCAGTACCACGAACGCCAGTCGGGAAGCTTTCAGTTAAATACGTTGCATTAATGGCATAAGGAATACCATACAGGAAGCCGAAGATCAGCATGAGAACGCCAATGTTATCGGCGGTATGCATATACACTACGACAGGAATAAATAGCGCTGTTCCCATGGTGCCGAAAGCAAATACGATACGGCGACCAATTTTGTCAGCCACATAGCCTGCAATGATTTTGGCGAACATCATGGTGATAAAGGTACCTACCATGTATAACGCCATTTCTTTAAACTTGATGCCTAGTTCAGCTTCAAGATAACTTGGCAACCAGTTACTTACACCGAAGTAACCGAATAGCAGGAACCCGGAGCTGAAAGACCAAAGGATGAACATCTTGCCATGGGTTTTATCTTTAAGAATGGTGATATATGGATTGCCTTTTTTGGCATCATTATCCACGATCTGACCAGTTCTTTTCATTTCACGGACACGTTTCCATGACTCTGGTTCTGGTACCATGAAATGCATGAGGATACCTAAAGCCAATGGAGCAATCGTGATCCAGTACAGCATACGCCAGCCGAATTCAGGAATAATCCAGCCTGAAAGCATGGTGATGACCAGAGAACCTAAAGTGAAACCGGTCATTAATGTTGCCAGTACGGTGGTACGGTATTTAGTCGGTACGTATTCTGACATCAGGGTATTACAGGCAATATATAAACAGCCTAAACCCAAGCAAGAAAGGGTACGTAGAATTGAGAATTCGGTATAAGACTGAGCAAAACCTGAATAGGCAGATAAAATTGAGAAGGAGATGGTTGCTAATACGATGACACGTACGCGACCGAACTTGTCACAGGCCCATCCACCGACAAAGCCACCAATTCCCATACCCAAAAGAGAATAACTTCCCAAGGTGCCAGCCTGTACAGAAGTCAATCCCCATTCCGCTTTCAGACTGGTCAAACTAAAAGCCAGAATACCAATGTCTGCACCGTCACATAGTAAAATCAAAAAAGCAAAGACAAAGGCTGTCATCCACAGGCGTTTAGGTGCCTGTTTGACAGTGCCGTCGGAGGAGACTCCCGTTTTAGTTTCCTCAGCTACGATGGTATCGCTTGTCATTCTTATATCCTCTATAAATTAAAAGTAGCATTTCCTCTGCTACCGCTAAATCCATTTTTCTTCCTCTCGGAAAAGTGTTTTTCCTGATCTAAAGTGTCCGTTTCTGTTCGGTTCAGCCAACTCAACAATCAGGTTAAATCTGATTTTTCAGTCCTATACGGGTAAAAAATCATTGAACGACGAAGTATCTTTATTACGTAAATTAATTTTTAGTTTCGCTATAAGGTTAATAATTACTTAAATGAATAGCCAAATTTAGCCTTAAATAATTAATTCCGTATTGCGAAATCAATTAATCATAAAATAACCAACTGAACAAGAGTTTTTACTCTATTTTTAGTAAAAAATAACTTTTTTGAATTTTGGAGTTAAAAATCCTTGATTTATGCCCTTAGAAACCGTAGTTTTATATAAAATAAAATTTCGCTATACAAAATAAATGGAGATTTTAATGGAACAGGTAGTTCAAGTAGAGCAAATCTCGACACATGTGGCGATGGTCAAGATCCATCGTCCAGAAGCTAAAAATGCCCTGAATACAGAAGTACGTCAGAAACTGGCTGCGGCTTTTCTGCAATTGAATGACGATGAAAATATCCGTGCCATTATTCTCACTGGTGGTGAAACCGATTTTGCTGCAGGTGCTGACCTTAAAGAATTAGCCAATGCAGAAACTATCCAGATGATGCAGCGTCGTACTGAGCGTTACTGGCAAGCCATTGCACAGTGTTCAAAGCCGGTGATTGCAGCAGTAAACGGTTATGCATTGGGTGGTGGCTGTGAACTGGCAATGCATGCAGACATTATCATTGCCGGAAAAAGTGCCCAGTTCGGTCAACCTGAAGTCAAAGTAGGGGTGATGCCAGGTGCTGGTGGTACACAGCGTTTATTCCGTGCCGTGGGTAAATTCCATGCGATGCGTATCATCATGACGGGTTGCCTGGTTCCTGCGCCAGAAGCTTATCAGATTGGCCTGGTGTCTCAAGTAACTGAAGACAGCGAAACCCTTGCAACAGCAATCAATATGGCTGAAGGTTTGGCAAAAATGCCGCCAATCGCGCTTGAACAAATCAAGGAAGTGGCTTTACTGGCTGAAGATGTGCCACTCAATGCCGGCTTAATGCTAGAACGTAAATCCTTCCAGATGCTGTTCTCTTCAGAAGATCAAAAAGAAGGTATGCAAGCCTTTATTGAAAAACGTAAACCAAATTATCAGGGACGATAAGCATGAGCATTCAAATTCAGAAAATCGGTATTATTGGCGTAGGTACCATGGGTGCAGGCATTGCCCAGATCGCAATTCAGTCCGGCCATGATGTGGTGTTGTTTGATGCCAAAGCGGGTGCTGCTGAACAGGCACAGGAAAAGCTGGCTAAAACATTAAATACCCTGGCTGATAAAGGTAAATTCAGCCATGAAAAAGCTGCTGAAGATCTTGCTCATTTATCCATTGCTCATCAGATCGAAGACCTGAAAGATTGCGATTTAATCGTTGAAGCGATTATTGAAAATCTGGAAATCAAGCAAAAACTGATGCAGCAACTGGAAGGTATCGTAAAACCGGAAGCAATTCTGGCATCCAATACATCTTCACTGTCAATCAGTGCGATTGCTGCCAATTGCAGTCAGCCGGAACGCGTTGCCGGTTATCACTTCTTTAACCCGGTTCCACTGATGAAAGTGGTTGAGGTCATTGAAGGCTTTAATACCCGTGCTGATATTGTGGATGCGCTCACTCAGTTATCTACGAAAATGGGACATCGCCCGGTAAAAGCCAAAGATACCCCAGGGTTTATTATCAACCATGCTGGCCGTGCTTTTGGTAGTGAAGCGTATGCGATTCTAAATGAAAATGTCACGCCATTTTATGACATTGACCGTATTTACCGTGACGGGATCGGTTTCAAGATGGGACCATTCGAGTTAGGCGATCTGACCGGCATGGATGTATCGCATCCAGTAAGTGAATCGATTTATCACCAATATTATGAAGAAGCGCGTTACCGCCCAAGTGTGATTACCCGCCAGCGTTTTATTGCCAAACAATTAGGCCGTAAAACTGGTAAAGGTTTTTATGATTATACCTCGGGTAGCAAAGTAGGTGATGTCGCTCCAACACTGGTTGAAAAACTGGATCAATATCCATCGGTTTGGCTAGGTACAGAATATAGCGAAGACCGTCAAGCGCTTGAGCAATATCTACAGCAGTTCAACATCCAGATCGAGCAGACTGACGCACCTTCAGCAGATGCTTTAATTTTAATTGCGACTTATGGTGAAGATGCCACTTCAGCCGCAGTCCGTTATCAAGTGTCTCCGCAGCAAGTAGTCTGCATTGATCTGCTTTACGGCTTAAATAAACACCGTACTTTGATGCCAACGTTTGTGACCAAAGCTGAACTGGTTCATGCAGCACAATCGATTTTCAATCTGGATGGTGTGACCGCGAGCACAATTCAGGAAAGCGTCGGCTTTGTGGCCCAACGTGCTTTGGCTATGATTGTGAATCTTGGCTGTGATATCGCCCAGCAAGGTGTAGCAACCGTAGAAGACATTAATGTTGCCGTGAAATTAGGCCTTGGTTATCCATACGGCCCAATTGAATGGGGCGATGTATTAGGCGCTGAAAAAATTCTGAAAATTTTAGACCGCATGACTGCGATTACTCGTGACCAGCGTTACCGTCCAAGTCCTTGGTTGCGCCGCCGCGTTCAGCTCGGTTTACCTCTTGTTCATACTACACATTAATTAAAAAGTTAAAGGAATAACACTCATGTTAAATGCCTATATTTATGATGGTTTACGTTCTCCAATCGGTCGCCATGCAGGAAGCCTGGCAACTGTACGTCCAGATGATCTGGCAGCAACAGTCATTAAAAATCTGCTAGAAAAAACCGGTATTCCGGCAGCAGATGTAGAAGATGTGATCTTTGGTAGCACCAACCAAGCCGGTGAAGACAGCCGTAATGTGGCTCGTTTTGCAGCATTGCTTGCAGGTATGCCAGTGACCGTTCCAGGTCAAACTGTAAACCGTCTTTGTGCTTCAGGCCTGGGTGCTGTGATCGATTCAGCACGTGCCATTACCGCAGGTGAAGGCGAACTGTATATTGCAGGTGGTGTAGAAAGCATGACGCGTGCACCGTTTGTAATGGGTAAAGCTGAAAGTGCGTATTCACGTGATGCCAAAATTTATGACACCACCATTGGTACACGTTTCCCGAACCGTAAATTCACCGATCAGTTTGGCGCGCACAGCATGCCAGAAACAGGTGATAACGTCGCTGAAGAGTTTGGCATTACGCGTGAACAGGCAGATACTTTTGCTGCTGCATCACAAGCGAAATATCAAGCTGCAAAAGAAGCAGGTTTCTTTGAGGGTGAAATTACCCCGATTGAAGTTTCACAAGGGCGTAAATTACCGCCTAAATTAGTGACTGAAGATGAACATCCACGTCCATCTTCGACATTTGAAGCATTATCCAAGTTAAAACCGCTTTTCGAAGGTGGTGTTGTGACTGCAGGTAATGCATCAGGTATCAATGACGGCGCTGCAGCACTGATTATCGGCAGTGAAAAAGTTCAGGAACAGTATGGTTTAAAACCTTTAGCACGTATCCTGTCTTCTGCAGCCGCTGGCATTGAGCCACGCATCATGGGTGCGGGTCCAATTGAAGCGATCAAAAAAGCCGTAAAACGTGCGGGTTTGACGCTAGATGATATGGACATTATCGAGATCAATGAAGCATTTGCTAGCCAGGTATTATCTTGCCTGAAAGGTCTGGATGTGGCTTTTGATGATCCGCGTGTGAATCCAAACGGTGGTGGTATTGCGATTGGCCATCCATTGGGCTGTTCAGGGGCGCGTTTGGCCTTAACCGTTGCGCGTCAATTACAGCGTACTGGTAAAAAATATGCTGTGATCAGTCTGTGTATCGGTCTGGGTCAAGGCCTGGCGATGGTGATTGAAAACCCTGAAGCTGCATAACAGCTTTAGTCATCGTATTAATGCCATGTATAGATGATATGCATGGCATTTTTTATTGGCTATTTATATAGAAATAAAAATCCCTGCAAGTGCAGGGATTAATTTAATCAGCTTAAGGATTATTTACGGCTAGTGACCAATAAAGTTGCGGAGCCAAAAGCATAAATTTTACCGTCTTTATCGACAATTCGTCCTTCTGAGGTTAGCACATTGCGTCCGATCCGGATTACTTCACCAATGGCAGTATAAGTTTCACCATTTTTCATGGCTTTGAGCATTTTGACGTTCAGGTCAATAGTGGAAAAACTCACGCCAGCATCAACTGTGGTATGCACTGCTGCACCGGTTACGCTGTCCAGAACAGTGGCGCAGAATCCACCATGAATACCACCTTGCAGGTTGAAATGACGTTCATCTGGATAAACTTCATATTCCACATAGTTTTCACGGACTACACTGAGTTTCATGGGAATGAGTTGTCCCATCGCTGAGCCAGGTAATTCGCCATTTTTAATTGCGGTTAGATATTCAAGTCCATTCATTTGTGCTGTAGTCATATAGCTTCCCTTTAATAAAATATTTCGCTTTATGAAATAATATTCTGTTTTTCTAAAATTATGATATAACAGATAGTGATCGAAATGCTATATTTTTCCAGGATGGAATGATGACAATAAAAAATCTCGTTACAGCTGCTGAATGGCAGGCACGCTGTGAACTGGCTGCGCTTTATCGCATTATTGCGCATTATCGGATGACCGACTTGATTGATACCCACATCAGTTTAAGAGTCCCAGATCAACCAGACTGCTTTCTGATTAATCAATATGGTGTCGCATTTGAAAAAATGCGTGCCTCAACGCTGGTAAAGATTAATCATGAAGGGCAAGTGGTAGAAAGCTATGAACAAGACAAGCCAGTCAATATGGCGGGATTCGTGATTCACTCTGCAATTCATGAAACACATCCTCATCTGAACTGTGTCATTCATACGCATACCGCGGATGGAATTGCTGTTTCTGCACAGAAACATGGACTTCTCCCAATTTCCCAGCACGCCATGAAGTTTTATCAGCATGTGGCCTATCACGAATATGAAGGCGTTGCGCTTTCAACTGATGAGCAGGAGCGTCTGATTCAGGACTTAGGCAGCCATCGCGCCATGATTTTACGTAATCATGGCCTGTTAACGGCTGGGGAAACCATTGCACGAGCTTTTCATGAAATCTATTTCCTGGAACGCGCCTGTCAGGCACAGGTCAAGGCCTTAAGTGGCGGTGCTGAATTGCATTATCCAGCAGAAGAAGTCCGAATTAAAACAGCTAAGCAGTTCGCCAGTCCTCTTATTGAACCGATTTTACAGCGTGCCTGGCAGGCCGCTTTGTCCCTGATTGAGCATCAATATACGGAGTATGCATCATGATTGTTATTTCCAGTTCTGTACCAAATATTGAAGCCATTCTGGTCAAGTCTTTTCAAAAATATGCGCCTGCTGGAAGTTTCTGTACAGTGGACAGCCCTGAAGCTGAACAGGCAACCACAGTTGCTGCCTGGTTTCCAGATCTGGAAAAAGTGCAGCAGCTACCAAAGCTTGGCCTGATTCATTCGATTGCTGCTGGGGTAGAACATTTAAACTTAAATGCTGTACGCCCGGATCAAGCCGTTTGCCGGGTACTGGATCCGCATCATCAAAAAGGCATGTTTGATTATCTGCTTTGGGGCGTGCTGTATTTTCAGCGTTATTTTGACCGCATGATCCAGCAGCAAAAGCAGCAGCTATGGAAGCAGTATCGCCAAAGCTATAGCCATCATATCCAGGTCGGGATTATGGGACTGGGGCATATGGGCGGATACGTAGCAGAACGCTTTGCTGACATGGGCTATCAAGTCTCTGGTTGGTCGAATTCCCCAAAAGATATTAATCAAGTTAAAAGTTATGTGGGCCAAGAACAACTTTCCGAGTTCCTGGCTCAAAGTCAGATTCTAATTAACCTGCTACCACTCACCGAAGAAAATGCCGGGATTCTTTCTGCTGAATTATTTCAGCAACTACCTGAACAGGCAGCTTTGATTCATGTCGGGCGTGGCCAGCATTTAATTGAACAGGATTTATTGAATGCACTGGATTCTAGTCATCTGCGTGGTGCAATTGTTGATGTCTTTGAGCAGGAACCATTACCTGCTGACCATCCATTCTGGCAGCATGAAAAAATTGTGGTGACACCACATGTTGCCTCACATGCCCCAATGTCTGTGGTGGTAGAGCAGATTCTGGAAAATGACCGCCGCTTAAATCAAGGCCTGGATTTGTGTCATCAAGTGGATGTCAATAAAGGCTATTAATTGTAGGGATACAGACAAAAAAATAAGGAAATTGATGATGTGGGAAATGATTCAAACCCAGATTCAGCAAGGCGTCGCGACTTTAAGTTTTAACCGTCCAGATTCACTGAATAGTTTCAACCGGCAAATGCATGAGGAAGTCCAGCAAGTACTGAAAAGCTGGAATACGGATTCAGGTATTCGGGTGATTGTGATTCGGGGTAATGGCCGGGCATTTTCAGCAGGACAGGATTTAAAAGAACGTGCCGGACAGCTCGGCAATGTACCTTTGCCTCCCGAAGGTTCGCTAGCCAAATATTATAATCCTTTGATTAATCTGATTCGTAAAAGTCCCAAACCGGTGATTGCAGCGGTAAATGGTGTGGCTGCCGGTGCAGGGGCCAATATCGCACTGGCTTGCGATCTGGTCATTGCCAAGGAAAGTGCCAAATTTATTCAAGCCTTTTCAAAAATTGGCTTAATTCCCGATGCCGGCGGTACCTGGATGTTGCCGCGTTTAATTGGTTATGCACGCGCTATGGCATTAACCTTACTCGGTGAACCTGTGCATGCCAAAGAAGCAGCTGAAATGGGCATGATCTGGAAAATGATCCCTGATGCAGAATTTGATGCTTATATCGATGAACTGGCACAGCGACTGGCACAACAGCCGACCTATGCACTGGCCTTAACCAAACAGGCTTTGCAACGCAGTGCTGAAAATAGCATGGATCAGCAACTGGAGCTTGAACAAAATCTGCAATACTTGGCCTTGAGTAGCCAAGACTACAAAGAAGGTGTGCAGGCCTTTGTCGAAAAACGCCCCGCACAATTTACCGGACGCTAAGGAGAGCATTCATGAACATTCAAACACGTATTACCGAGCTTTTAGGCATTCGCTATCCGATTATTCAAGGCGGCATGATGTGGGTCGGTACCGCAGAAATGGCCAGTGCAGTCTCCAATGCGGGTGGCTTGGGAACACTGACTGCATTGACTCAGCCCACACCTGAAGCGCTGACCAAGGAAATTGCACGTTGCCAAGAAATGACCGATCAGCCTTTTGCGGTGAATCTGACTTTATTACCCGCTGTAAACCCACCGCCGTATGCTGAATATCGACAGGCCATTATTGAAAGTGGGATCAAGATAGTAGAAACGGCAGGCAACAAGCCGCATGAACATATTGAAGCCTTTAAACAACACGGCATCATCGTGATTCATAAATGTACCTCGGTCCGTCATGCACTTTCAGCACAAAGAATCGGTGCGGATGTGATCTCGATTGATGGTTTTGAATGTGCTGGTCATCCGGGTGAAGATGATATTCCTGGGTTAATCCTGATTCCTGCAGCCGCTGATCAACTTACTGTACCGATTGTGGCCAGTGGCGGTTTTGCTGATGGACGCGGTCTGGTGGCAGCACTTGCTTTAGGTGCTGAAGGCATCAATATGGGGACACGCTTTTGTGCTACTCAGGAAGCGCCGATCCATCCAAACATTAAGCAGTTTTATGTCGATAATGATGAACGGGCAACGCATCTGCTTTATCGTCAGTTCAGGAATACGGCCCGTGTTGCGAAGAATACCGTATCTGATCTCGTCGTTAAAATGAGTGAAAATCCAAATCTGGAATTTGAGCAGATTCGCCCTTATGTCAGTGGCTTAAAAGGCAAGCTGGCTTTGGAAAATGGTGATATAGATGCTGGTGTACTGACTGCAGGTCAAGTGATGGGGTTGATCCATGACATTCCAACCTGTCAAACGCTGATTGACAATATCATGCAAGAAGCAGAACAGATAGTTCAGCAACGTTTGGCTCAGTTTTTCCCGCGCTAGATCGATTTATTTTGATCATTTAATAAAAAGCCATTCATTACCGAATGGCTTTTTTATACCAAAGTTTTAATTTTTTAAATGTGATTTTTTATGTCATGACTAGATTTTATCCATGAACTTATATTATATTTGACCTAAAACATAATTTCGTATTATGAAATTAATTGTCATAAATACACAAATTAGAACTCATACAAGGGAATTACGATGAGAAATTATATTGCGCCATTAAAAGACATGAAGTTTGTCCTGAAAGATCTGCTCAATGTTGAACAGAAATACGAAGGCTATGCAAAGTTCGCAGACAAAGTTTCTATGGATATTATGGAACAATATCTGGAAGTCGCTGCGGACTTTTGCCAAAACGAACTTCTACCAATTAATGCCACAGGCGACCAGCAGGGCTGCCGTTTGCAAGATGGCGTCGTAACTACACCGGATGGTTTTAAAGCTGCTTATGACAAATATGTAGAACTTGGCTTTACCTCATTAACTGGTGATGAAAAATATGGTGGCCAAGGCTTCCCGACTTTATACCGTATTGCCATTTCAGAAATTATTACCGCGACCAACTGGTCTTGGGGCATGTATCCAGGACTGTCTCATGGTGCGATGCGTACCTTAGAGCATCATGGTAGCGACGAACAGAAACAGAAATTCCTGGTACCTTTAATTGCAGGTCGCTGGACCGGAACCATGTGTTTAACTGAATCACATGCCGGTTCTGATCTGGGCCTGATCCGTACTAAAGCGGTGCCAAATGAAGATGGCAGCTATAGCATTAGCGGTGAGAAAATCTTTATTTCTGCAGGTGAACATGACCTGGCTGAAAATATCGTGCATATTGTATTAGCACGTTTACCGGATGCGCCTGCCGGCACCAAAGGTATTTCACTATTTATCGTGCCTAAATACAATCTGGATGAAGCTGGAAATGTGGCTTCTCGCAATGGCGTGGTGTGTAGCGCGATTGAACACAAGATGGGTATTCATGGCAATGCGACCTGTGTACTGAATTTTGACAATGCTAAGGGTTTCCTGATCGGGCCTGAAAACCGCGGCTTGAACTGCATGTTTACCTTCATGAACTCTGCGCGAATTGGTACAGCCATTCAAGGTTTGGCTGCAGCTGAATCTTCTTATCAGGGTGCACTGGCTTATGCCAAAGATCGTCTGGCGATGCGTTCACTAGAAGGTGCGAAAGAGCCAAACCTGCCTGCAGATCCAATCATTGTGCATCCAGCAGTGCGTAATATGCTACTGACTCAAAAGGTATTTGCAGAAGGTTCACGTGCCTTGGCTTATTATCTGGCGACTTATGCTGATATTGCTGAAGCAACAGATAATCCTGAAGAGAAAAAAGCCGCAGAAGACCGTCTGGCATTATTAACCCCAATTGCCAAAGCCTTAATGACCGAAACAGGTGTAGAAGCAGCTAAACACGGTATGCAGGTCTTTGGTGGTCACGGTTACATTGCTGAACATGGCATGGAACAGATTGCTCGTGATGCACGTATTGCCAGCCTCTATGAAGGCACCACTGAAATTCAATCAATCGATTTACTGGCGCGTAAAGTGCTGGGTTCGAAATTAGGTTTGTTGACTGCCTTAACTGATGAAATTCAAGGTTTTGTGAAAGAGCATCAGCAACATGCCCAGTTTAACCAGCAGGTTGCACAAGTGAGCCAGCTGACTGAGCAATGGTTAGAATTAACCAAAACCATTCAGGCCCAGGCACAACAGTCTGCCAATGAAATCGGTGCGGCATCTGTCGATTACCTATATTTCTCTGGTTATGTAGTGTCTTCATATTTATGGCTGAAAATGGCAATTACGGCGCAGCAAAAAATTGAAGAAGGCAATACTGATCCCTTCTATGCAGCGAAGATCAAAACGGCACAATTCTTCTTTGCACGTGTTTTGCCAAGAACTTCAACTCACGTTGCCAATATTCAGGCCGGTGGTGAGAGCCTGTTCTTGCTTGCACCAGAAGAGTTTAAATTCGATTAATCCTTTTACCCACGATCAATCTCTCGATCGTGGGTCTTTTTAAATTTCTACTTTTTTATCCTGCACAATATTCAATATCGATGGGTACTTTTCAGTATTGCATCGGCCATAAAACAACAAGATCAGGAGTCTATATGGATTTAGACACGATTACTCGACAATGTCCTTATGGTGATCTACAACTGCCTTATCATGAAGTTGGACAGAAATCCTTATATCCCACCATTATTCTGATTCATGGTACGGGTGGAAATACCGACAAGCATTTCAGCTATATTTTCCCCATGCTCGGTATTCATCAGCGGGTTTTATCAATTGATTTACATACTCCAGATAAAACCGATCTGGCAGTGACTGATTTTAGTCAGCAAGTTGAAGCACTGATCCAGCATGCAGTAGCAGCTGATGAAGCGATTACTGTGGTGGGTTATTCACTCGGTGCCGTAATTGCTGCACAAGTAGCCGCGAGTCTCAAACAGCGTGTAGCACGTTTAATCCTGTTGGCCGGTTGGGCAAAAACCAGTTCGGTGCAACAACTACGGACCACGATCTGGCAACAGTTATTTAATGATCAATCTGCGGCATTGCCACATTTTGTGAATTATTGCCTGTATAGCGATGACTATCTGTCAGCCCGTTCTGAAAAACAGGTGCTCGATCTGGCACGCTTTGTAAAGCTTTCCCAAGATGCAGCCAAACAGCGTGAACTGAATTATCGCATTGATATCACTGCCATCCTGCCGGATATTTCTGCGGAGACTTTGATTGTGGCTTGCCGTGAAGACCGTATGGTGCCTTTAGCCCAAGCAAAATTACTCTTTGCTTCGATTCAGAACAGCCGCTATATCGAAATTTCTTCAGGACATGCAATTCATATTGAAGCACCAGCGGAAGTGGTGCAATTGATCAACCAGTTTAGCCAGCATCCAGAACAGTATCCAGCGAATCAAAAAATCCAGCCCATGATGCCTTAAAAAGGAGAAAAATAATGCAAGCTCAAGGACAGCGCAGCAAGATTTTAATTGTAGGCAGCGGTTTTGGTGGCCTAGGAATGGCGATCCGTCTTAAACAGCAGGGCATTCACGATTTTAAAATCATTGAACGTGCCGCAGAAGTGGGCGGAACTTGGCGTGATAATACCTATCCCGGCGTCGCCTGTGATGTACCGTCACATTTATATTCTTTCTCTTTCATTAAAAATCCCAACTGGTCTCGTGTCTTTCCGCAAGGGGCAGAAATTCAGCGTTATTTGATTCAATGCTGCGATCAGGAAAATATTCGGCCACATATCGATTTTCAGACTCAACTGGAAAAAGCTAGCTGGAATACCGAAAAACGTAGCTGGAATATTCAGACCTCTAAAGGTGTTTATGAAGCGGAATTTTTAATTACAGCAACCGGGCATCTGGCAGATGAACATCTTCCGCAAATTCCAGGACTGGAAGAATTTCAAGGTCAGGTGATGCATTCTGCACGTTGGAATCACGAAGTTAATCTGGATAATCAGCGCGTGGTTGTCGTAGGTTCAGGCGCTTCTGCTATCCAGCTTGTACCGGAAATTGCCAAAATAGCAAAAAATCTGACAGTTTTGCAACGCAGTGCACCGTATATTTTGCCGCGACCAGACCGACCTTATTCTGAGTCAGAAAAACAGCTTTTCCGCAAAGATCCGGACAGTATGTCAACCTTAAGACATTCCTTGTTTTGGGGTAATGAATACAATTTTGCCCAGCGCCGTAATCTGAAAAGCCAGATTGAGCGGGTCAAGAAAAACTGCCTGCAATTCTTAAAACATCAGATTTCAGATCCTGAATTACAGCGCAAACTTACGCCGGATTATGAACCTGGTTGTAAGCGCTTATTGCTTTCTAATGATTATTATCCGACTTTTCTAAAACCAAATGTCACACTTGAAGACTCAGCATTGGCAGAAGTTACGAAAGACGGGGTATTAAGTCAGGATGGAAATAGATTTTTTGCAGATATCATCGTATTTGCCACCGGATTTGAAGCGGCGCGTCCACCCTATGCCGCAAAGGTAGTCGGTAAACAGGGTTTAAGTCTGGAACAGCAATGGTCCAGCGGTATGCAGGGTTATCAGTCAACGACCGTACACAACTTTCCAAACTTGTTTATCCTGAATGGTCCCAACACCGGAAGTGGGCATAATTCAGCGCTTTATTTTCTGGAAACCCAGTTTGATTTGATTCTAGATGCCTTGCAGTTTTTTGAGCAGGAACAGATTCAGGTCTTTGAAGCGGATCAGAATGCTGAAAATAGCTATATGCAGGAGCTACAGCAGCTTTCCCAAGGTAGTGTCTGGTTATCGGAAAGCTGTAAAAGCTGGTATCTGGACCCGGTCAGTCGCAAGCTGACTTTGGTCTGGCCGGATTATGCTCATTCATTTAGGGATAAAAATCAGCATTTTATTCGTAGCGGTTATCACTACCAGTATGTTGAATCGAGACAGCAGAAAGTGGTTTAAAATATTTAATTAAAATCAAAATCTTATGGTTTAAATGATACAAAATAAATGTAAATCCAGGATAGGAGTATAGTCATGAGCAGTCAGCCATGGATGGAAGAATATAAAAAGTGGAATATCAATCCGGAGTTTACCCGGCCAGATCCTGAGAAAACCCTGAGCACGACAATTGCTGAGAATTTGGTAAAATTTCAGGATAAAACCGCATTTATCTATCTGGATCGTAAATTCAGCTATCACGATATCGATGTGTATAGCCAGAAACTGGCAAGCTATTTACAGAGCCTTGGGCTGACTGCTGGCAGCCGTATTGCGGTGATGCTGCCTAATATTATTCAATATCCAATTGCTACTTTTGCCATTATTCGTGCGGGTTATGTGCTGGTCAATGTCAATCCCATGTACACCCAGCGCGAGCTCTATCATCAACTACAGGATTCAGGTGCAGAAGCCTTGATTATCCTGGGACAGACTTTAGAGCAATTAACAGCACTAGATGAATGTCCTGAACTCAAATATGTCATTTCGACGCATCCGCTGGATTTTATTCAAGAGCAGCCAAGTGCTATTTATAGTCAGGCAGCACAATATCCAGATAAACAGTTTTCTGACTTTAAACAGGCAATAAATCAGGTAGAGATTATTGAGTTTGAACCGCCTGTACAGCATCAGGAAGATACGGTCATTCTGCAATACACGGGAGGAACCACAGGTGTTTCTAAAGGTGCTGAACTGAGTCACCGTAATATTCTATTTAATATTGCCCAAAACAGTACCGTATTTATCAGCCATTTTGGTGACCGCTATGCCGCTGAAAATGAATATGTATTCTGTGCTTTGCCACTGTATCACATTTATGGATTTACCATCTGCCTGTTCAGTTATGGTTTAAGCCGTGGTTTTGCCAATGTCTTGATTCCAAATCCGAGAGATCTGGATGCTTTGGTGGATCAATACCAGAAACATCCACCGACCGTTTTTCCGGGTGTGAATACCATGTTTAATGCCTTGGCCCATCATTCACGTTTCCGTGAGCTGGATCATTCACGCCTGAAAACTACAACGGGCGGAGGGGCATCTATTCTGAAAAATACGGCAGAGTTATGGCATGAGGTCACAGGCTGCCAGATTTATGAAGGCTACGGACTTTCTGAAACCTCACCAACTGCAACTTTTAACCCGCCTTTAAGCCGGCGATTTAGTGGCACGATTGGCTTGCCATTGGCAGGAACTGAAATTCTGATTCTGAATGATGAAGGAAAACCTGTAGAGCTTAATCAGGCTGGAGAAATAGCCATACGTGGTCCACAGGTGATGAAAGGATACTGGCAGCAACCCGAAGCAACAGCACAGGTATTTACCAAAGATGGATTCTTCTTGACAGGTGATATCGGTTGTATGGATGAGCAAGGCTATATCACCATTCTGGATCGCAAAAAAGACATGATTCTGGTGTCCGGATTTAATGTTTATCCCAATGAGCTGGAAGGCGTACTGTCCAAACATCCTAAAATACTGGAATGTGCAGTGATTGGTATTGATGATGAAAAATCTGGACAGGTACCCAAGGCATTCATTGTGAAACAGGATGCCAGCCTCACCCAAGATGAAGTCTTGACTTATCTAAAGCAGCAACTGACCAGTTATAAACTGCCCAAATATATTGAGTTTGTGCCTGGATTACCAAAGTCTGCGGTAGGTAAAATTCTACGCCGTGAGTTGCCTCGTACTGTTCAGTCGAGTGCAAAAGCCTGCTAAGGAATGATCTAATGCATTAGATTTAAAAAAAGTGGTGGTTCAATTGGCCTAGGCTTCCTGATTATGGGCGGTGCCTATTTCTTATGTGGAGCAGTGTCCGGGATTTTCATTAAAGACCGCCAATACGATCCACAAAAGGCATAATTTCAACTTCAAAAAAAGAGCCTGAATACAGGCTCTTTTTTTATATTCATCAATTAAAGTTGTATTTCTATTTGTTTATTCCTGATCTGTTTCTTTATGCAGATGAATACTTTTTAAACCATCATTTACTTTATTGAGCAGATGAATCAGGGTAATCACATCATCAAAGGCCAGCTTATTTAAGGCTTGACCATAAAAATCAAAGAAATCAGCTTGCAAGTTGTCCCATGTTTCCAAGCCTTCAGCCGTCAGCGCAACAATTTTAGCGCGGCGGTCCTGTTCACTAATGACCCGCTCTACCAGACCATCACGTTCCAGACGTTTTAATACTGCGTCCAGGTTTTGCCGACTCACGCCCATTTAGCACGTGTAGTCGGTGAGAAAAAAGCCCGTGAAATCTGGTATATGTGCCGTCGCTATACGGGCCAAGAAGCGGTTGCAATGGGTCTTGCCAATAAATGTGTACCCGCCGATCAACTTGATGCTGAAGTACAGGCTTGGGCCGAAGAAATCTGTCGGCGTAGTCCGACAGCCATCGCCATTGCCAAACGTAGCTTCAATATGGATACCGCACATCAGGCGGGGATTGCCGGCATGGGCATGTATGCACTGAAACTGTATTACGACACCGAAGAATCACGTGAAGGCGTGAATGCACTCAAAGAAAAACGTCAGCCTGAATTCCGTAAATTTTATAAATAAGGAGCATAGATCATGTCAAAAAATCCTTATATCACCGAAGATTTAGAATTCTTAGCTGAAACCGTTGAAAAGTTTGCACAAAAATATATTGCTCCCGGTTTTTTAGAGCGTGATCAAAGCCGCGTCTTTGACCGCGAGCTGGTCAAGAAAATGGGGGAGATGGGCTTTATTGCACCGGAACTTCCAGAACAATACGGCGGCCAAGGCATGGGACGTCTGGCTGCGGGGGTGATTCATGAAGCGGTGGCCAAAGCAGATTTAAGTTTCTCCTACATTAATTTGCTGGCTTCTTTAAATGGTCAGATTCTGGCAGAACATGGCCAACCGGACGTGGTTGAGCCTTGGCTCAGAAAACTGACCGCGGGTGAAGCCATTTTTTCAATCGCACTGACCGAGCCACGTGGCGGTTCAGATGCAGCCAATTTACGTTTAAAAATCGAACGTGATGGTGATGAATATGTCATTAATGGCGAAAAGACGTCCATTTCTGCGGCAGATCAGGCCGATGCGTCGGTGGTGTTCGGTCGTACCGGTTCAATTGAAGATGGTGCACATGGCGTAACGGCTTTACTGGTACCGATGAATTTACCAGGCATTAGTACCACACGTTTTGACTGTCATGGGCAGCGTGCGATTGGTCGCGGTTCAATTTTCTTTGATAATGTTCGTGTTCCGGTTAATCACCGTCTGGGTGATGAAAACAAAGGTTTTGTGCAAGTCATGCAAGGTTTTGACTTTTCACGTGCCCTGATTGGTTTGCAGGTTTTAGCCGTGGCACGTGTCAGTCTGGATGAATCCTGGGAATATGCAGCACAGCGTGAAGCTTTTGGTCAGCCACTTAGCGCATTTCAAGGGGTGTCACATCCCCTGGCCGAATATGAAACCCAGGTTGAAGCCGCGCGTTTACTCTGTCTGCAAACCTTATGGCTCAAAGACAACCATTTGCCGCATACCTCTGAAGCTGGCATGTGTAAATGGTGGGGGCCAAAACTGGCCTATGATGTGATTCATCAATGTTTACTGACCTTTGGTCATGCTGGTTATGACCGTGGTGTAATGGAACAGCGTATGCGAGATGTACTGGGCTTCCAGATTGGTGACGGAACAGCTCAGATCATGAAAACCATTATTGCGCGTAAAAAGGCCGGACGTAAAGCCGTTCCTACCTGATGTAAACAGATCATGTGGGTGCGTGATCAATCGTGCAGATGATTCAAATAGAATTTTGTGTCATCTGCATCGCAGAATTTAGATCTGCAATGTTTGAGTTGATGACTAGTGTTCGGTCTGACCAAAAGAACAGGTAGATAATGATAAAATTGGAGTTATGGAATGGATTTCGATGCGGTTCTTTTACCCCCACGCCGGGAAAAAATGTTGCAACAAGGTTATTGGTTAAATAAGACCATTCTTCAATCATTGAATGAAGCTGTACATCAACATCCTGATAAAGTGGCCTTGGTCAGTTATAAAACTGAAGATCAGTCTGAAACAAGCTTTAGCTACCGGGAAATGCTGCATACAGCCAATAAAATCTCTTTGGGACTGAAGCGTTTAGGCGTGCAGAAACAGGATATCGTTTCTTGCCAGTTACCCAATTGGTGGGAGTTTACGCTATTGTATATTGCGTGTCGCCGGATTGGTGCCATCCTGAATCCGCTGATGCCGATTTTCCGAGAGCGTGAGCTTTCATTCATGCTGAAACATACGGAAAGTAAGGTCTTTATCGTACCGAAAGTATTTCGTAAGTTTGACCATGAAAAACTGGCCGATCAATTACAGAAAAATATTGAGAGCCTGGAACAGATTATTGTCGTCGGTGGTGAAGGCGAGAACAGTTTTGAAAACTTATTGCTTAACCACGGACTGGATCAAGATCCACAAATCCTGAATACCCTGAATGATGTCACCATCACAGCTGATGATATTGCTCAACTGGTGTTTACCTCCGGTACCACTGGCGAACCCAAAGGGGTGATGCATACTGCGAATACCTTATTTTCCAATATCGTGCCTTATGCCAAGCGTTTGCATTTAAACCAGAATGATGTGATTTTCATGGGATCACCGATGGCGCATCAAACCGGTTTTATGTATGGCCTGATTATGCCTGTGCTGTTAAAAGCCAAAGCGGTATTGCTGGATGTCTGGGAGGTCAATACGGCCATCGAGCTGATGCATAAGCATCAGGCGACTTTCACTATGGCTTCGACACCATTTTTAAATGACTTGTCTGAAGCGGTACTCAATAGTCACAAATCTTTAGATAGTCTGAAAATATTCCTGTGTGCCGGTGCACCTATTCCAAGCACGCTGGTGCAAAAAGCACGTCAAAACATCGGTGTGAAAGTGATTTCCGCTTGGGGGATGACCGAGTGTGGTGCGGTGACTACAACTCGTCCGGAAGATGATGATGAGCGTTCATTTAATACTGACGGTCTGCCGCTGCCTGGCGTTGAAGTCAAAGTGGTAGGCGATGATGGCGAGGAATTGGCACCACATCAATCCGGCACGCTAATGATCCGGAGCTGTTCGAATTTTGGTGGTTATCTGAAACGCCCACATTTAAACGAAACCAGTGAGGATGACTGGTTTGATACCGGTGATATTGCTTATGTAGATGAGCAGGGTTATATCCGGATTGCCGGGCGTAAAAAAGATGTGGTTATTCGCGGTGGTGAAAATATTCCGGTGGCCGAAGTTGAATCTTTGATCTATCTGCATCCAGATGTGGCAACCGTGGCCTTAATTCCTTATGCAGATGAACGACTGGGTGAAAAAGCCTGTGCCATTGTGAAGCTGAAAGAAGGTGCGCCGCACATGGCATTAAAGGATCTGGTCGATTTCCTGAAAGCCCATAATCTGGCAATCCAGTATATTCCGGAACGTTTAGAGGTCTGGGAAGAAATTCCGATGACCCCATCCGGGAAAATCCAGAAATTTAAACTTCGGGAACTGCTGGCTCAACATATTGCTTCCGCCAGTTAAATCTCATTTCTCTCAACATAAACTCCTGAAAAATCCATTCAGGAGTTTATTGGTTTTATTCCATTTAGACATCAACGATTAAGAGGGCGTTTAGCTGTTATTTCGCGAATTTCAGTAAGGCTTTTGCGGTTGCAGCAGAAGATGCCGGATTTTGTCCCGTAATCAATAAACCATCTTGCTGGACATGCACCTGCCAATCCTCCGCTTTAGAGTATTGGCTGCCATGTTCTTTCAGCATGTCTTCCACCAGAAAAGGTACAATATCCGTCAAGCCAACCGCATCTTCTTCGCTATTACTAAAACCGGTCACGGACTTGCCTTTGACCAGCGGCTGACCATTATGGCCTTTTACATGTCGTAGCACACCGGGTGCATGACAGACCAAAGCCACCGGTTTATTGGCCTGTAAACTTTGCTCGATCAGCGCAATTGAATCTCTGTCTTCGGCCAGATCCCATAAGGGTCCATGACCACCCGGATAAAATACCGCATCAAAATCGGCAATCGAAACTTCACTCAGCTTTCGGGTCTGAGACAGATCCTGCATCGCTGAGGTATCTGATTTAAAACGCTCGGTCGCTTTGGTCTGGGCATCCGCTTCATTACTTTTTGGATCTAACGGTGGCTGGCCACCTTTGGGAGAGGCCAAGGTGACTTCAGCACCTGCATCGACAAACGTATAATAAGGGGCGGCCAGTTCTTCCAGCCAGAAACCGGTTTTCTTGCCTGTGTCGCCCAAGCTGTCATGTGAGGTCAGCACGATCAGAATTTTCATATGATTTTCCTAAATTGTTCTAAAATTATTCGACTCATCGGCTGTTAATTTAACAAGGGTCTAGGGAAAATAATGTTGTGATACGTTCATTTGCTGTATCGATACGTGTTTAGCTCAAAGAAGTGATCTAAATCTAAGCGCCCATTAACAGCTCTTGCTGGACATCGGCCTGTTTGCGCAGAAAGTCCCAGACCAGTTTGATTTTTGGTTCATGCTGTAAATCGACCAGCGTGAGCATCCAGAAAGTATGGGTAAAATTCACCTGATCACTCAAGACTTCTTCCAGCTCAGTTTTATCATGCACCAGAAATCTCGGTAATATCGCCAGTCCGGCACCGGCACTGACCGCAATCTGCTGGGCCAGAATACTGTTACTGCGAAAACAGGCCGTCACTTGCAACGGCAAACGTTCCAGCGAATACAGGGCCGAGCTATAGACCAGATCATCAATATAATCGACAAAACGGTGCTGCTTGAGGTCTTCCAGTTTTTTAATTTGCGGATTTTTCTGTAAATAATGCTGACTGCCATACAGTTTTAGACAGTAATTCGACAGACGGGTAATGATATAGGGGCCCGATTTGGGCCGGTCAATCGCAATTACAATATCGGCTTCACGATGCGAAAGTTTGATCGCTTTCGGCACCGGAATCAGGTCAATGGTCAGTAAAGGGTAGTGCTGGGAGAACTCGGCCAGTAAGCGCGCTAAAAATGCCGTACCAAAACCTTCTGGCGCACCAATCCGCACCCGGCCTTGCAAGGGATCGTTGCGTTTGTCAATCTGGATAAAGGATTGTTCCATCAGTTCCACACGCGGCACCAATGCCAGACCTTCCGAGGTCAGCTCATACCCTGTCGCTTCGCGTTTAAACAGTTGAGTACCCAAGGTGTTTTCCAGCGCCTGAATCCGCCGTGCCACGGTACTGTGTTCCACCCCAATCAAGCGTGCTGCATTGGTGAGCGTTTTGGCACGTGCCAAAACCAAAAAGAAACGTAAATGATCCCAATCTACTTTCATCTTCTATTTAACATCCTGTTAAATCCCTGTGCATATTTGCACATCTATCGTGCATCAATTTCTATTGGTGGTCAAAGTGTTCTTTGTTAGTCTACTGAAACAGCGTAAAAATAATACGTTTAAAACAGCCAGTAAAGGCAGACACAACGACAATAACAAACCAGCACGGAGCGACCATGAACGCCATTCATCATCCACAGCAAAGTACCGGATTCACCACCGCAAAACTCCTCATTAATGGTGAATTTGTCGAATCAAAAACCAGTCATTGGCAAGATATTATCAACCCTGCCACTCAAGAAGTTTTGGGTCAGGTACCATTTGCAACTGCAGAAGAAGTCAATGCCGCGATTGCTGCCGCACAAAATGCCTTTGCCAGCTGGCGCCAAACCCCGATTCAGGCACGTATGCGGATTATGTTGAAGCTGCAGGATCTGATTCGTACTAACTTAAAAAGTATTGCCCAAGTATTAACGGCGGAACAGGGCAAAACCCTGGCTGATGCCGAAGGTGACATTCAGCGTGGCTTAGAAGTGGTGGAGCATGCCTGTTCTATTGGTTCACTACAAATGGGTGAATATGTTGAAGGTGTGGCACGTGGGGTCGATACCTATACCTTGCAGCAACCACTCGGTGTTTGTGCGGGAATTACGCCGTTTAACTTTCCGGCGATGATTCCACTGTGGATGTTCCCGATGGCGATTGTCTGCGGTAATACCTTTGTCTTAAAGCCCTCGGAACAGGATCCGCTATCGACCATGATGCTGGTGGAACTGGCAATTGAGGCAGGCGTACCTGCTGGTGTGCTGAATGTAGTGCATGGCGGTAAAGAAGTGGTGGATCTGCTGTGTACCCATCGTGACATCAAAGCCATTTCCTTTGTCGGTTCAACCGCTGTGGGTACGCATGTCTACAATCTGGCCGGCCAGCACGGTAAACGTGTACAGTCGATGATGGGCGCGAAAAACCATGTCGTGGTGATGCCGGATGCCAATAAAGAACAGACCTTAAATGCGTTGGTCGGTGCAGCATTTGGTGCAGCCGGTCAGCGTTGTATGGCGCTTTCGGTGGCCGTGATGGTCGGGGACACCAAGCACTGGGTCGATGAACTGGTTAATAAAACCAAAACTTTGAAAGTTAATGCAGGCCATGAACCGAATACTGATGTTGGGCCAGTGATTTCGACCCGTGCCAAAGCCCGTGTCATAGACTTAATTAACAGTGGCGTTGAACAGGACGCTGAACTGCTGCTGGATGGCCGTGATGTAAATGTTCCGGGTTATGAAAAAGGCAATTTTGTCGGGCCAACGATTTTTAATCAGGTCACGACCGATATGCGCATTTATCAAGAAGAAGTCTTCGGTCCGGTACTGGCGATCATACATGTTGATACTTTAGAACAAGCGATTGAGCTGATTAATGCCAATCCATTCGGTAACGGCGTTGGACTCTTTACCCAAAATGGCAATACTGCACGCACATTCCAGCATCAGATTGATATCGGTCAGGTCGGTATTAACATTCCAATTCCTGTACCTGTGCCGTTCTTCAGCTTTACCGGTTCGCGTGGTTCAAAACTGGGGGATTTAGGTCCTTATGGCAAGCAGGCAGTGCAGTTCTATACCCAGACCAAAACCATTACCAGCCGCTGGTTTGAAGATGATCAGGAAACCACAGGTGTCAATACCACGATTAGCCTGCGCTAAGGAGCATCAGCATGAAGATTGCATTTATTGGTTTGGGCAACATGGGTGGCTCGATGGCGCAGAACCTGCTCAAGGCAGGGCATCAGGTTTTTGGTTATGACTTGAGTGAAGTCGCTTTACAGCATTTTGCCGAAGCGGGTGGTATCGTTTGTGACAGTCCACAAGCGGCCGCAAAACAGGCAGATTTTGTGGTCAGCATGTTACCTGCAGCCAAGCATGTACGTGAAGTTTATCTCGGTGAGCACGGTATTCTGAACGTGCTTCAGGCGGGCAGTTTGTGTGTCGACAGCAGTACCATTGACCCGCAAACCATTCAGGAAGTTGCTGCAGCAGCGCAGGCCAGACAGATTCGCGTCTGCGATGCGCCAGTCTCTGGCGGGACTTTGGGCGCCAAAGACGGTACCTTGACCTTTATGGTGGGTGCAGACGATGCCACCTTTGAGGCCGTAAAACCGGTCCTTGGCTGTATGGGCAAAAATCTGGTGCATTGTGGTGCGGTGGGAACAGGACAGGTTGCAAAAATCTGTAATAACCTGATTCTGGGGATTTCCATGACTGCTGTTGCAGAAGGCATGGCACTTGGGGCCAAACTGGGAATTGATCCGCAAGCACTAGCCGGGGTAATCAATAGTTCCACCGGACGTTGCTGGAGTTCTGAAATCTATAATCCCTGGCCGGATATCTGTGCCAATGCACCGTCATCACGGGGTTATACCGATGGTTTTGCAGCACAGCTGATGCTTAAAGATTTGGGCCTGGCTGTCGATGCAGCGCAACAGGTGGACCAACCGGTGGTTCTGGGTAGCATGGTGCAGAAACTCTATCAACAGCTTTGTCAGGAAGGGGATGCGCATCTGGATTTTTCCAGCATCATGCATCAATACACCACGCCACCTGCTTAAAACTTAAAATATCCAGATGGAGCAAGGATTCGCTTCATCAACAATACCTTGTCAGTAATAACGATAAATTCAGGCTGAGGTTTAACATGTTAGATTATCAAAAAACAATTGAAAATTTTGATTTAGATGCAGTGGCAAAGCAGTATCTGTCCGGTTCGATGCAGGCGCTGAACGCCTGTTATGAATGTTGCGACCGCCATGCTGACTCCGATGCAATTGCTTTACACTGGTACGGTAAAGATGGCCGCAAAGAACAGTATAGTTTTCGCGAACTCAAGAAATATTCCAGCCAGTTTGCCAACTTTTTAAAATCTCAAGGCATTGGCAAAGGCGACCGCGTTTCCGGATTATTACCGCGGACTCCAGAGCTGATCATTACCATTTTAGCGACCTGGCGGATTGGTGCAGTGTATCAACCTTTATTTACTGCCTTTGGTCCCAAAGCCATTGAACATCGCATTCAGCTGGCGCAAAGCAAGCTGGTAGTGACTGATCTGGCGAATCGGGAGAAACTATCCGATCTTAGCGCTTGTCCCACGATCGTCACTGTACATGTTGAAACCGAGGCAGAGCGTTATCCACAGGACCTCAGTTTTTGGACTGTGTTAAATCGCCAGGCTGAAGGTTGTGAACTGGAAATGCTCAGTATCGATGAGCCATTTTTATTGATGTTTACCTCTGGAACCACTGGACCGGCCAAGCCCTTAAAAGTTCCACTTAAAGCCCTGATTGCTTTTGCCGGCTATATGCACAATGCCATCGGTCTAACCGAAAATGATGCTTTCTGGAATATTGCTGATCCGGGCTGGGCTTATGGCTTGTACTATGGGATTACCGGCCCGTTATTGCTCGGACACTCGACCCTGTTTTATGAGGGTGGTTTCAATGCCGAAAGTGTCTGCGACATTGTCAAGCAATATGGCATTACCAATCTGGCCGGTGCGCCGACCGCTTACCGCATGATGATGGCAGCAGATGCTGAACAGATGGCACAGCTACGGGGCAAGTTGCGCGTGGTCAGCAGTGCTGGAGAACCTTTAAACCCGGAAGTGATCCGCTGGTTTAAAGAGGTGCTGGATGTGCCAATTTATGACCATTATGGCCAGACTGAAGTCGGGATGGTGGTGTGTAATCATCATGCGCTACAACATCCGGTCCGTTCAGGTTCGGCAGGCTTTGCCAGCCCGGGTTACCGGATTGCAGTCGTCGATGAACAAGGTCATGAATTAACGGCTGACGTTCCGGGCGTCCTGGCAGTGGATATCAGTCAATCCCCAATGATGTGGTTCTCGGGTTATGAAGAAAGCCGTAAATCGCCCTTTGTTGGACATTACTATTTAACCGGTGATACCGCGGAAATTCATGCTGATGGCAGTATGAGCTTTGTTGGACGTAGTGATGATGTCATTACCACCTCAGGCTATCGGGTTGGCCCATTTGATGTGGAAAGTGCCTTGCTAGAACATGATGCGGTGATCGAAGCCGCCGTCATTGGCGTGCCTGATCCTGAACGTACCGAAGTGATTAAAGCCTTTGTGATTCTGGCGAATAACTTTGCAGCTTCATCTCATCTGGAAGAAGAACTAGGCCAGTTTGTGAAAAAGCGTTTGTCTGCGCATGCCTATCCGCGCCTGATTGAATTCGTCACAGAATTGCCAAAAACCCCGAGTGGCAAGATTCAGCGTTTCTTACTGCGTAATCAGGAAATCAACAAGCAGCAGGTAAAGACCGCATAACTAGCCAAAGCCAGCAGATTGAATAAAAATATTAAATAAAGAGATTGAAGGAAGCATCCATGCAATTTACGGAAGAGCAACAACTGATTCAGGATATGGCCAAAAGCTTCGCTCAGGAACAGATTAAACCTTTTGCCGGCGAGTGGGATCAAAAAGGCATATTTCCTAAACAGACCTTGTCTCAAATGGGTGAGCTAGGTTTTTTAGGCATGCTGATTCCAGAAGAGTGGGGCGGTTCAGGTACAGGCACGCTGGCTTATGTACTGGCCCTCGAAGAAGTGGCAGCGGCAGATGGTGCAACGTCCGCCATCATGAGCGTACACAACTCGGTGGGGTGTGTGCCGATTCTGAAGTTTGGAACGGAACAGCAAAAGCAGCAGTTTCTAAAACCTTTGGCTCAAGGGCAAATGATTGGTGCCTTCGCCCTGACCGAACCGCATACCGGATCGGATGCTGCAGCGATTAAAACCCGGGCCGTGAAAGATGGCGATCACTACATTATCAATGGCGCCAAACAGTTTATTACCTCGGGTCATAATGCCGGGATGATTATTGTCTTTGCCGTGACCGATCCAACTGCGGGAAAAAAAGGCATGAGTGCATTTTTAGTGCCGCGCGACACGCCCGGTTATGAAGTGATTCGGGTCGAAGAAAAACTCGGTCTGCATGCTTCGGATACCTGTCAGATTGCTTTAACCGATGTCCGCGTTCATGAAAGTTTAAGACTCGGTGCAGAAGGTGAAGGCTTAAAAATTGCCTTGGCCAATCTGGAAGGTGGACGGATCGGCATTGCCGCACAAGCAGTGGGTCTGGCCCGCGCTGCATTGGAAGAAGCGACTGTTTATGCACATGATCGCGTGGCCTTTGGCAAACCGATTTTTGAACAGCAGGCGATTTCGTTCAGGCTGGCCAGCATGGCCACCGAAATTGAAGCGGCGCGACAACTGGTCCATTTTGCTGCACGTAAAAAGGAAGCAGGTGAAAGCTGTTTAACCGAAGCCTCTATGGCCAAACTCTTTGCTTCGGAAATGGCAGAACGTGTCTGTTCCAAAGCGCTGCAGATTTTTGGCGGTTACGGTTATCTGAAAGACTTTCCGATTGAACGCATTTATCGCGATGCGCGTATTTGTCAGATTTATGAAGGCACCAGCGATATTCAGCGTCTGGTAATTGCACGTAGTTTATAATTTTAAAGGGATTTTTATCATGCAATGGCAAACTATTTTACTCGAACAGCGTAACGGGGTCGGGCTGATTACTTTAAATCGTCCACAAGCCTTAAATGCCTTGAATAATCAATTGATCGTTGAAGTGAATCAGGCGCTGGATCAGCTGGAAAAAGACCCGCAGATTGGCTGTATTGTCATCACTGGTTCGGAAAAAGCCTTTGCTGCAGGTGCAGATATCAAAGAAATGGCAGATTTAAACTTTCCGCAAATTTATCTGGATGATTTTTTCAGTCTGGCCGACCGGATCGCCCAGCGCCGTAAGCCCTTAATTGCTGCGGTGAGTGGCTATGCCTTGGGCGGTGGTTGTGAATTGGCCTTAATGTGCGATTTTATTTACTGCGCTGATAATGCAAAATTTGGTTTGCCTGAAGTCACTTTAGGGGTATTGCCCGGCATTGGCGGAACGCAACGTTTAACCTTGGCGATTGGTAAAGCCAAAGCCATGGAAATGTGTCTGACTGCACGTCACATGGGCGCGCAAGAAGCCGAGCAAAGTGGGTTAGTGGCACGTGTCTTTGCCAAAGAAGAGTTACTAGAACAAACTCTGCAAGCTGCCGAAAAAATTGCTGAAAAGTCGCTTACGGCCGTGATGATGATTAAAGAATCAATTAATCGGGCTTTTGAAGTCAGTCTGGCCGAAGGTCTACGCTTTGAACGACGGATATTCCATTCCATTTTTGCCGGTGCTGATCAAAAGGAAGGCATGCAGGCTTTTGTCGAAAAACGCCCAGCCAAATTCACCCATCAATAAAACAAAAATAGGAAAATAAAATGAGTGATGAAAATAATTTAGCGATTCGGGTACAAGGACGTTTAGGCATTATCAGCCTGGACCGCACCAGTCATTTAAATGCCTTAACCCTGCGGATGATTCAAGGGATTCAGTCACAACTAGATCAGTGGCGCCATGATCCAGCGGTGCAAGCGATTCTGATCAATTCTAACAGTCCCAAGGCATTCTGTGCCGGAGGAGACATCCGTTATCTGTATGACAGCTATCAGGCAGGCAATACCCAATATCAGGATTTTTTTGCCACTGAATATAGCATGCTGAGCACACTGCGCAATTTTCCAAAGGCTGTCATCGTGATGATGGATGGTTATGTTCTGGGCGGTGGCTTTGGTCTGGCTCAAGCCTGTCATATTAAAGTGAGCAGTGAAAAATCACGCTTTGCCATGCCAGAAACCGCGATTGGATTTTTCCCGGATGTGGGAGCCACCCACTTTCTCTCCCGACTGGATGATGTAGGCATTTATATGGCGTTGACAGGGGAGCAGATCAGCAGCAGTGATGCGCTATATCTGGATCTGGTCGATTATCATGTACCGAGTGAAAATTTTGCTGAACTGGAAACCGCATTGATTGCTGCACCGGTATTAAATCAGATTGAAATCCAAAAAATCATCAGTGCGTACATTACCCATCCGGTAGAAAGCGAGTTGCAAAAACGTGCAGATCTGATTAGTCAGCATTTTGGCCATCCAAACCTCGATGAGATCGAACAGAGTTTGGCACATGCAAGTAGTGCTACCAATCAGGAGTGGGCCAATAAAATGCTGGTCATCTTGCAGCAACGTCCAGTCATGGCCAAGCAAACGAGTCTGAAGTTACAGCAGGCAGGACAAAATTTATCGCTGGAAAAATGTATGCAACTGGAGCGAGATCTGCAGGATGTCTGGTTGGAGCAAGGCGACTTTATTGAAGGTGTACGTGCACTGATTATTGATAAAGATAAAAATCCACAATGGCAAACCGATAATTCGAAATTTGAAAAAACGCTGGAAAAACTCTGGCCGGTTTGGACTCAACAGCGCGTAGAAAATACATATTAAAGATTCAGATTAAAAACCCTCTCATACGCAGTAATGAGAGGGTTTTTCGCCGAGCTTTCAACATAGGATTTTACCCTAAATTTCTATTCTTAATGGGATTTTTTCCTTTTCTTGCCACCGCCATCTTGCTTGTTGACAGTAGACCAGGCAATACGTTCGGCTTCCTCCTCAGAATGACCGCGTTCTTGTTCGCTTTCTTCAATATGTTCGGCCTGCCGTTTTTGTTTATCGGTATAGGCTGATTTGTCACCTCTAGGCATATTGCTGTCCTCATCAAGGTTGGCTGAAATTACTATAACAATGACCTGTTTCTATGGCGGTAAATATCTGTCATGTATTTGTTGAAATTATTTTATAAAACCAGCATCTTTTAAGTGATAGAAAACCTGAAGAATAAATGAATGAAGATAACGGTTCTCACTGACTGTTATCTTCAAATTCTAATTAACCGTTAATGATACTGCCTCCATTAACATGAATGACTTGACCGGAAATATAACTGGCTTCTTCACTCGCTAGAAATAAATACGCTGGTGCGACTTCACTAGGCTGGCCCATCCGACCCATGGGTGTCTGTTTACCGAACTCTTTGAGCTGTTCTTCATCAAAACTGCTTGGAATGAGGGGAGTCCAGATGGGGCCGGGTGCTACGCCGTTGACCCGGATCCCGGTTTTATTTTTTAACAAACTGGTGGAAAGACTGCGGGTAAATGTGGTGATGGCACCTTTGGTACTTGAGTAATCAATCAGTTCATCATGTCCATGATAACTGGTAATACTGGTGGTATTAATAATGCTGTCACCTTCTTGCATGTGCGGAATCACAGCCTGAGTCAAGTGAAACATCGACAGAATATTCACATTAAAGGTCTTAAAAAGTTGCTCAGGAGAAATATCGCTAATACTTTTTTGCGGATATTGAACCCCGGCATTATTGACCAGAATATTAATGGTTTTAAATTCCTGAAGCGTCTGCTCAACCATTTTCTTGATTTCATCTTGATCTTGTAAATCACACTTGATCAGTAAACAACGCCGTCCTGCATCCTCTACCATCTTTCTGGTATCTTGAGCATCCTGATCTTCATCCAGATAACAAATCACAATATCAGCACCTTCACGGGCAAACAAGACCGAGACTGACCGACCTATACCGCTATCGCCACCTGTGATCAGGGCGATTTTACTTTTAAGTTTATCGCTACCTTTATAATTCGGTTTGATGACTTCCGGTGCAGGATCCATTTTGGTTTGCACACCAGGTTGATGATCTTGAGTTTCAGTTGAAGCAGGGGTTTCAGGATAGTTATTCATGTTTTCCCTTTTTCTGTACAAAGTTTAGAAATATCTTAGAGGCTTTCTAGCTTTATGCATTCGGTCTCAACATTTAATAACAGAATGCATTCGAGATTTATCAATTATTCATAGAGCTGTGATTGACATGATTTTAAGTAAAACTAGATACCGCCATTGTCTAAATCTTAATAGAACAGAATACCGCCTATGGTTTACAGCATTCTATCTCTCACATTTTGAGCAACCATTTCTATCAGAGTTTTTATGTCCTTTTAGGATATGGCTCTAGATTTAATTAAGCATCTAAAATTATTGAATAAATTAATAATTATGATATTCATCAAAATTTATCTGATTAATAAATAGCAGAAAAATGCTTTAGATAAGGATAGGCCTTTACCAAGTTTGGCAGGGTCAATAAATATATTAGCAAGAAGATACACCAGTAAAATTACATGAAGGTGTTGAAGCAGCCAAACTAACATGATCACACTAAATGTAATAGCTAACGTAATAGCGTATGAGAAATTTCATTTGAAAAAAAGGAAATATGAGATTTACCTCATTAAGATTTTGAGGCATATCTCTATAAAGAAATGAGCTGTTGACATTAAAAAGTAATGAAGCTGAAAATTTCAAAATTAACTTTTATGAACAGTAGAAGATAGATGAACTTAAAGTATCATGTACTCAATTTAACATAATATACATTATACGAAATCAGTCTTGTTACTCACCATTCAAAATGTCTATATTCTCACCAATAAAAATGTCTAGTTTATGATGGTTTAAACATCATGGACTGGATATGAAATATAGATGCTGATCACTATGTCTGACAAAGAAATTCAACGTCTTGCTGTTCTGCAAGACGTTCGAGATCATCGTATTACACAAGTCCGTGCTGCTGAAATCCTTAATCTTTCAACCCGTCAAATTACCCGGTTATTACAGAAGCTCAATCAAGATGGTGTTTCAGGTATGGCGCATGCCAGCCGTGGTCAACCTGGCCATCGTCGCCATGATGATTTATTAAAATCAAAATGTCTTTCCATTATTTCCGAACATCTGCTGGGATTTGGACCTACCTTGGCATTTGGATTGGCTGCAGATATTGCCTTTAAACGGCATGGCAAAGTAGTCATTACAGAACGTGATCCTTGGGCCATGCGCGGTTATGAATTATATGGTCAGGTCGCTGAATCGGTGGGTTTGACCTGGGGCGGCCGCTGGAAATCCATTAAAGATTTCGGACATACTGAATATCGTATGCCCGGTTTAAAGAAAACTGCTGAGATGGCGCATCAACTGATCCATGAAGGTCAATTACAGGTACATACATTACATCCGTAAATATTACTTAATTAAGGAATGCTTGCATGTATTTAATGACTTCATCTGGTTTTTCACCATGTAGCCAATGACCGGTATTTTCAATAACTTCAATTTTTGCCTGAGAAAACTGTTCATTAATTGCTGCAAAATGTTCTGGTTTTGAGATATAAAAAGAATCACCACCACGCAGAAATAAGGCTGGCCGATTAATTTTTTCGACCTTTTCCCAAGCCATAATATCTGGATAATGATCAAATAAAGCCTGAACATTAAACAGCCACTGCCCTTTATTAAAGGATTTTAATAAAAATTGAATCACCATTTCTTCATGAATATATTTACGCATAATTTTTGCTGCTTCCAGTCGTGAAGCAACATTTGCTTGCTGTACTGCAAATAAGGCTTTAAAAATTTCAGCATGATGATTTTCATGATATTGGATCGGTGTAATATCAAGGACGACGAGTTTTTCAGTCTGTTCACGAGCTAAATCTGCCAGTTTCATAGCAATTTTCCCACCCATGGAATGTCCAACAACGACAAACTTATGAACATTTAAACTGGATAAAGTTTCCAACACGTCTTCTGCCATGAGCTGATAGTTAATATCAGAGCTATGACCAGAAAGACCATGATTACGCACATCAATTTGGATCACGGTTCTCTGTTCAGAAAAATGTCGAGCCAATACTCCTAAATTACTCAAACTACCAAATAAACCATGAATAAAGAGCATTGGAGATACTGTTGAAGTTTCATGATGGTGTAATTGATAGTTAAGGATCATTTGAGAATTCCGTGATTTCTTGATTTAAATGTTAATAGTGGGTTGATATTGAAAATTAATCAATTGCCAAATTTTTAAAATAAAAAATTTGCTTAGGCTATTTATAGCAGATTGATCAATTTTGCTTAGGCTAAATTCATCATCAGATTAAAAGTGTTCAAAGCTTAATTATTAATTTGAATTAAAGAAAAATGCCCCATCAATATAAAAGACGATCTAATACATTTTTAAAATAGCCTTGGGATTAAGAGAAATCGCACCCATATTTTATTTTTAATTTCAGAATAAGGATGATACTAGAACAAATAGATTACCCTTCCACTACTTTTTCAAAGTTAGCCCATTATTTTGTATAACAGAAATTTGTACATACATTCCTTTTTTCGTTTTAGAACATGTAATAAATTAACAGGGATATTTGCCGCTAAAATATATAAAATACTTAGGCTATTTTATAAATACAACAGGATTAGTTTTGTAGCATAAATATAAGATATAACTTCACTACCCTGCTTGGAGTACCATTCATTTATGTATGAAGACAAAATTCACGCTATTCGTTATGAAGTCATTTCTATAATGCTTATGTGTGACATGATCAAGCAACAATATTATGCAGTATTAAAAGATCTCTCGACAAAGCTTAGAAAAATATTAAAGTTTAATTGTTAAATTATAGTTATCAATTTTCTTATTTCCCGGATATATCCCCGGGATAATGAGTAACAATCATGTCTATACTTTAGTTTAACTTTACAAAAAACCCTACAGATAGATGCATCTTATTTAAGATGATATTTTTTGGTCAAAATCCAGCCAAGATTAAAATAATAATATTCTCTTTATTTTCATTAATGCGTGATGAAAAGCTGTGCTTAGAAGAAGTACCACTTACCCTATTCAACATCCCTATTTTTACAGAATACGGTGGTGGTCATTCCTGATTTACTCAGGCTCTGATCTTGTCGATCAAGAAAACTTTTGGCGACCATAGCCATCATGGGCGCCATATCCAGACTGTTATTTTCTTCAGAAACTTTTTGAATGTCCTGATAGGCTTTCAGTCGATTACAAAAAGCCTGACGTTGGGTTTTGGCATCGGCCTTTGGATCATCTTCATCTAAAATGTGCTTGGTTTCATTGACGATTTTAGTCTGTTCTGAAATAAACTGGTCATACGCACTTTGTGAAAGTGGTTCTGCAAAGACCATGCTATTCAGTAAGAATAACAATCCTGCACAAATGAAAGATGATTTTTTTAGCATTTAGATTTCTTCTTTCCAGACATCTTCATAATCATCGGCATCAATCATGAAACGAAAACCTGTTTCCAGAGCCAGATATGGTAATACTTCTGGTGCGATGTCCTGTAATTCACGTACGGTCATCGTTTCAAAAGCATCTTCACTTGAAGGTTCTCCGCCATAAATATACCAGCTGATATTTTCCGCTGTCTCAGGCTTTTTACGAATACCAACTATCGGATCCTGCTTTAAGGTATGTACGGCCACAGCAACAACATCATCACCCGTGACTTCAACATAAGCTGAGCCTACTTCTTCACAAAGTAACTTTTGCTCTGCGATCAGTTCTTGTAAAGGTGATAGATTTTGCGTGTTTTTCGACATTCGATATTACTCATTTATTTGCATTAGCACGCTATTTTAACTGAATTTTAGCAATGCTGATGAGGATTTCGTCGAGATGTTAAAATATCTGCGCTTAAAATTGTTTAAGCGCAGATATGAATTTCAGGCTTATTTGAAAATTTTAAAACGCTCTTCGTCCGCAAGATAATCTTTGGCATGTGTTTCGCCTTCGATTGAACCAAAGACCAGCTGTGCGCGAAGCTTCCAGTTGGCTGGAATGTTCCACTCAGCATGCACCTGCTCATCTACGATCGGATTATAATGCTGTAAAGATGCACCTAGGCCTTCAGTATGTAATGCTGTCCATGTGGCAAATTGCGCAATCGCAGTAGAATGCTCTGCCCAGATGGGAAAATTATCAGCATAAGACGGAAATTGTTGCTGCAAAGCTTGTACTACGGTTTGATCTTCAAAAAATAGTACGGTGCCTACACCAGCAGCAAAGCTGTCCATTTTAGCAGTTGTTTTTGCAGCGCTCTCTTCGTCTTTGGCATAGCTTGTTAATTTATCTGCAACGATACCCCAAAACTTTTCATGTTCTGAATTGAATAAAATCACGGCGCGTGAAGACTGGGAATTAAAAGACGATGGGCTTTGCTTGATCGCAGTTTGAATCAAATCGCTTAAATACTCAGGAGATTGTTCTACATTCTTGCCAATAGCATAAATAGTACGGCGTTTAGTAATTAAATCTAAAAACTGATTCGACATTTTCTAAAATCCTGGGATATATCATCGGGAAAATTTGAACCTTCAACTATTTTTGTGAAGGAAAGCTAATCAATTTAGCTTTTACTTTATTTAAGCATAAAGTCCATCTACCTTAAAAAATAATGACCTGAATTACCAAGCTATTTATTTGATATTTTTATATATTTTAAGATAAAAATGGTTTGACTTATCTATTTTTTGAACAATTGTTAAACTTACTGGCGTTATAGGAGTATCTGAACAGAAATAGTGATTGATCACACCCTATTGCTGATAAATTTTTATAAATAATTAAAGTAAATACTGATTTATTGAAAACCCCTTATTGCTTAGGCTATTTCTAGAAATCATACTTTTAAGAAGGAAATCTTATTTCTCCCACAAAATTAATCCCCCAAAACTGGAGGACTAATTTGTTCAATCAAAACTCTAAACTTAAATTAAAATTTTGCATTCAAGACTTGAGAAGTAACTTTACTTTTCCACAGCTCACGCAATGTTGGTAAATAGAATTTCTCACCCAGCTCGACCAGTTCTGCATCAATCAGCGCATGCATTTCATGCATAAACAGATAATCAAGCTCAACAGTCGTCAATTTCGCCTGCTGTTTTTGATAGTCTCTGCGTTTCTGCTGGGCCTGTTTAACCAAACGATCGGCAAATGCCTTATCTTTAAACTGGGTGATCGCCTTTAAGCGCAGTTCGATAATGCCCCAACCGGTTAACAACATCTGGAAGGTCTCAAAATCACTACTGGTCGATTCCCAAGACATTTCTTCCAGATTTTCATCATCCGGTAGAACAGGTAAAAGAAGTTCCATGACGCTCGGAAAAATCTTTTTAAAATTCAGAATAAATTTAACAGGATGCTCACCTGGATAATCCTTGAATTGCACCTTTCTTTGAACATCTGTTAAATAAATATCAAGCATAAAACAATCATCAGTGGTTAATCTCATCTCGTGCTATTGTACGCAACTCTGCACGAGATAAAAACCACTGCTGACGATTCCATGATAAAACAGGCTTAAAGATTGAAAATAAAAGCATTAACAGCTTTATTTGGCATTCGGCGAAACCATATTTTCAGGTCTTACCACCTCATCGAACTGCTCTGCTGTCACCAGGCCAAGCTCAACAGCCACCTGTTTTAAGGTTTTACCTTCTTTATAGGCCGTTTTCGCAACCTTGGCTGCATTCTCATAACCAATCACCGGGTTCAATGCAGTGACTAGCATTAATGAGTCATGCAAGAAATGTTCAATTTTCTCATGATTCGGCTCAATACCGACGGCGCAGTGATCATTAAAACTATTGCAGGCATCACCTAAAAGCTGAATCGATTGCAACAGGTTGTATGCAATCACTGGCATAAACACATTCAGCTCAAAGTTACCCGATGCACCTGCCACATTAATCGTGGTGTCATTTCCAAGCACTTGCGCCACCACCATGGTCATGGCTTCACTTTGCGTCGGATTGACCTTACCCGGCATAATGCTTGAACCTGGCTCATTTTCAGGAATACGCAGTTCACCAAATCCACAACGAGGCCCACTGGCTAACCAACGAATATCGTTGGCAATTTTATTTAGGCTGACTGCAAGGGTTTTTAATGCGCCTGAAGCAAATACCGCAGCATCACGGCCGGCCAAAGCTTCAAATTTATTTGGAGCAGTGACAAATGGTAGACCTGTCAGCTTCTCCAGTGTCTCTGCGGCCTGAACTGCATAATCAGGATGGGCATTTAGACCTGTACCAACAGCCGTCCCGCCCAATGGCAACTCATACAAACCCAGTAAAGCTTGCTGTAAGCGAATCAAGCCATGATCAAGTTGGGATACATAACCACTAAATTCCTGACCTAGGGTTAAAGGTGTCGCATCCTGTAAATGCGTCCGGCCAATTTTGACAATATCGGCAAAGGCTAAAGATTTTGCATGCAAGGTATCACGTAGACGGGTAAGCGCTGGAATAAGAAGTTGATTAATCTGCAAACTCGCTGCGACATGAATCGCAGTCGGGAAAGAGTCATTGGTCGATTGGGCACGGTTGACATGATCATTTGGATGAACCGGTTTTTGCGCACCTAAATGATTGCCCAATTTTTGATTGGCAATATTAGCTATCACCTCATTACAGTTCATATTACTTTGCGTGCCTGAACCGGTTTGCCAGACCACCAGTGGAAACTGGCTATCCCACTGCCCGCTAATTACCTCATCTGCTGCATCCACAATATAGCCCGACAGCTCTTGAGGAATCTGATCCAGTTTAGCATTGGTCAAGGCTGCAGCTTTTTTTACCAGTCCCATTGCACCAATCATTGCCCGTGGCAAGCGTTCATTGCCGATCTTGAAGTTTTGCAAGCTACGCTGGGTCTGAGCGCCCCATAAAGCCTCACTCGGTACGGCCACTTCGCCCATGGTGTCATGTTCAATACGTGTTTGCATGTTCAACCTCAATTTTTTACATATCGCTGATTTTAAAAGCATCTATCACGATACTTTGCTAGATTAATTAAAAGTAATCGATTATATTAAATATGTAAATGATAATTATTATCAAATATTTTTTACTTATCTCATTTACTGTCCTCTCAGTATATTTTGATAAAATAGCCATTCATCCTCAAGCATCTTTTTCAGTGAACGCTGCGGTTGCCAATGCAAAATCTGCTGTGCCTTTTCAATATTCGCGCCTAGCTGGTCAAGCTCTGCATGAGGATAAGGCAAGGCATCGACTGTTCTAATTACAGACTGGGTCACTTCTGCCAGTTGATCCAACAAATCCTGTATCGAAATGAGCGTTCCAGCAATATTGAAGGCTTCACATTTTAATTCCTGTTGTTGCCATAGCCACTGCAAGGATTTAATCACCGCATCACAACTGTCTGCCACATGCAGAAAACTCCGCTCTACTGTTCCATCCGCAGTATAAGCCTGACGGCGTAATTCCAGATATTCGCGCTGCTGCGCAGCGACCTGCATTGCCAAAGGCACAATATTTTTCGGTAAAGGTGGCACCGCCTCGCCTAGGACACCATGCTCGAAGGCGCCGCTAATATTAGATAGTCTTAAGATGGCAATGCGCCACTCGTTATCTGTTTTGACAGTATCCCGAATAATTTCCTCAACCATCTGTTGCGATTTAATATAGGGATTGGGGTAAGTATAGTTAAAAGGTAGATCTTCATTGAGATCCGTACCGGATTGTCCATAGACTGCCAGACTGGATAAATGCACCAGATGCCGTACGCCGGTACGTTGCATGGCGCGCATTAAGCTCATAATACAGCTGACATTATCATTATAATATTCAAGGGGTTTTAATACTGATTCTTCTAGCGACTTAAAACTGGCAGCATGTACTACAGCCTGAATCGAATGCTGTTCAAATACTTTGTTTAATGCAGGCGTATTGCGAATATCAATTTTGATAAAAGGCACATACATCCCGGAAATATATTCAAGTCGCTCCAGCGTCTGCAAGTTGGCATTGGCCAAATTATCGACCACAATGACCTCTAATCCTTGTGCTAACAGACTTAAAGCAATATGTGAGCCTAAAAAGCCTAATCCACCCGTCACTAAAATCATTGTATACTACCTACTTTCTGATGAAGCCCAGATCAAGCTGTTGCTATTGATCAAGCCTGTAGTGAATTTCGATGAGCACCTTAATTCTTGTTACCTCCGCACCAACTTCTATTTATGCCTGGCATGCCCTTGGTTTGGCGCAGGCATTACACAACAAAAACCAAGAATTCCGCGTATTCTTTTATCAGGACGGCGTGTCGGTCGCAAATGCACTGCAATGGGTGCCCGACGATCAACGTCATCTTACACATGCCTGGCAAGCACTCAATATTCGCCTACCGGTCTGTGTAAGTGCAGCACTGGCGCGAGGGATTACAGATCAGGACAATGCTCAACGTCACAATATTCAGCAGCATAATCTGGCGGATGCCTTTGAATTGGTCGGTTTAGGTGAACTTGCCGATGCTGTTCAATCCTCACAACGTCTGATTCAATTCTAGATGTTCCATTTTTTAGAATGTGTTGCTTTTCCAAGGAATCTTGTGTGAAATCTGTACTTGTTATATTAACCCAAGCCAATCTGACCAGCCTGCAAGTGCATGAAAGCCTGTCTGCGACCATGGTTTTGGCGACATTTGGTGCGGAAGTGAAAGTTCTGCTACAAGGTGCAGGCCTTAGTCTTCTACGCTCAGAACTGCAATTTGATCAGTTACAACATGCCTTTAAACTGGCATCGAATATGGTCGACAGTTTTGAGTTTTATGACCTCACTCCAATTCTGATTGAACAGAAAAACCAGAACTCGCCCTTTGTGGCTCAGAACGAACAAGAGATTGAATTTATTGAGCTAAGCCCAGCGTTTATTCAAGGCTTTGATCATGTGCTGTATTGGTAAGGAATAAAGGATATATAAAATGTCAAATCACACACTTTATCTGATCCAATCGAACTATGCGGTAACGGCGAAGATTCTGGAACAACTCGCTCAAATTTATACCCCAGGTGATCAGATCGTACTGATGGGTGAAGCCGTATTACAGCTGGAGCATTCATTTCTACAAAATTTGCCGCAAATTTACATGCTGGAAAATGATGCAGAGCTTTTGACACAGCCTTTGCCGGATCAGGTCAAGCTTCTCGATTTTGCCGATTTTGCCGATCTTTGCCTCGGGTTTAATCGCTGTATTTCAATGAAATAATCAATGAGTTAAATATGAATTTAGAACTGGATCAAGATGGTCATCTGATCGATTACACCATTTGGAATGAAGAAGTCGCGCAAGTCCTGGCCAATAACCTGGAACTAAACTTAACCCCGTGGCATTTTGAAATTCTGCAAGCAGTGCGTCAGTTCTATCAGCAGTTTGGCCATTCACCGGCCACACGTCCCTTAATTAAATTCCTAATGAAAACGGTTAGTGCTGACATTAACAATGCCATGCTTCAGGAAAAGTTTAATACGGGTCTGGTCGCGCGGCATTTAAGCCGTTTGGCCGGCGTACCCAAGCCTGCGAATTGTTTATAAAAGTACGCTGTCTTCACTACTTATATCTAAACGCCTGAATTCTCATTTGGGCTTTTTTATGAAAGCAATTTTCACATCTAAAATAATAAAAGATATTCGTGGCTTGAATTCCTCAACTTCGGATTTGTTCTAAGGTTCGCAAAGCCCGATGCAATTCATGATCCATTTCTGGCAGAACTTTCAGCAGAAACTCAATTTGTACTTTCGCCTCGTCTCGAGTCACCAGTTTAGCTTCTACCAGCGTCTGCTGTAGACTAACCAGCAAACTGACCTGTCTAGGATCTGGTTGTTGCCCCTGACCTAAAGCACTGATGATTTGAGCAAAGTCTAGATATAACTGTTGTTGTTGCTTTAACAATAGGCTTTGCTTTGTAGCTACATTATTTGGTTCAGCCTGTGTATTTTGGCTATTGCTCTTAAAACTCAGAGACATATAGCTGGATGATTTTTCAAGTCGGGCAACCTGATCACGATGGGCTTGGACTTGATTGGCAAAATCAGTCCGATAGATGTCTTGTCGTATCTGGTAAGCAATAGCCACCAAAATGCCGAACAAGAGTAATCCGATGATGAGATATAAAAGAACGGTCTTATCTTTCATCTTGATCTCCTCAACCCAATAAAGACAGCTCTTATCAAAACGCTGCCTATATCGTTGCTCGACTACGGCGTTGACCAGTCTATTGGTGCATAGCCGATCCGGACACGTTGTGGATGATTCCCAACTGGTACACTGAGCACTTTATCCCCTGTGGCAAAATCAATCACGGTCACCACATCGGTTTCACTTTCGGAAATCACACAGCTTTTACCATCTGGACTACGCGTTGCCCAATAGGGTTTGCCGGCAGGAATCAGTTTGCCGGCAGTCAGCGTCTTGCGATTTACAATTGTGGCATAGTCATCCATGGTTCCTGCAACACAGAGCTTTTCACCATCAGCACTGATTGACAAACCATGATGACGCGAATCATTGACCCATTTTGTCCGGTCTTTCGGGATACTATCACTACCAGGGAGCTGTCCGATCCGGCTAATCTTGTTCTGATTCAGATCGTACTCAATCAGACCATTAAAAAATGAAACCTGGGCATAAAGTTTCGTTTCATCCTTGCTAAATACCATTGGGCGAACTGAATTGGATAAATCCTTGCGACCAAATGCATCGAGTGCAGGTCTGAAATCAATTTTTCTCAGCACTTGATGGGTATTGGCATCCGCGATGCTAATGTAGCGTTTTCCTTTGGTGAAATCCTGCCACTGTGCATCCATTGACGTTTCAACATTGCCAATCGCGGAGTTCAGGATTTTGTTACCATCATCGAAGTAGATATTTTCATGCGGTTTATCACCCGTAGCAAAACGCCCTAACTCTTTGCCAGTGTGAATATCCAGGACATGTACCACATTGCCTGAAGATGCTGACACCGCCACGCGTTGACCATCTGGCGAAACCGCCATGTGATCGGCGCGAAAACCTTCAACCGGTGTACGCCAGTTCATCTTGCCTGTTTTGATATTAATAGAGACCACATCGGCGAAACTTGGACGCGATGCCACGATGGACTGACCATCTGGCGTCGAGTACATATCATCTACCAACTGATCATTACCTTCACCCGCTGTGGCCTGAATATAGGTATAGGCAATCAGCTTGATAGGATTGAGATGAATTTCTTTGAGACGCTCTTTACGGTCAGGAATCATGTTAATGACGCCAATTTTGCCAAAATCACCCGATGGACGAATCACAGTCACTGTGCCATCCCAGTTGTTTCCGACAAAGAAAACCTGCTGTGAATTGGCAGGTGCAGCTGAAGGCGCAGAAGCGGCCTGTACACTCGGAAACGCAGACAGTATCGCCATCGCAGATAATGCCAGACAGAACCGTGGCCATTTTTTATTTTGAACTTTCATCCTTTATGCTCCGCATAATCATTTTTATTATTTTTAATTCTTTATTGCGCACATTTCCGCTGTGCTTATTCGTGACCTAATATACAAAGGTATAAAATGATTTGCTGATTTTTCCGACCAAAAAAAGATCACTTCAAACGCTATTCATATAAATCTTCAGGGGAATTTGACCTTATACATCCAGCACATCGACAAACTGTGCATTCAGCACTTTGGCAAGATCAGCCGGTTTCAGTCCGATATCCAAGCCTCTTTTACCGCCACTCACATATATTTTATTGAGCTTTTCTGCTGATACATCAATGACTGTTTTTAAACGCTTCTTTTGTCCGATTGGACTGATTCCACCGACCAGATAACCGGTTAAACGTTCTGCATGTTTCGGATCTGCCATTTGCAGTTTCTTACAACCACAAGCTGCCGCTACTTTTTTTAGATTAAGCTGATGATTGACTGGTAACACGGCAACGAAATACTGTTTTTCATCCGTTACCAATAGCGTTTTAAAAACTTCTTCGACTTGTAATCCTAATTTTTCTGCAGCCTCTAAACCAAAGCTTTTCGCATTGGCATCATGTTCATATTCATGAATACTATATTCAATTTTTTGAATTTTTAAGAGTTTACATGCAGGTGTCATAATACTTCTGGCTCAAGTCTGATCGCCTTAGTATATAAATATTCGCTCAAGAAGTTAATGTTTTTGCCCCATACCTCTGCTCCATATGCATGACTACAAGCTGTTTCTGAGATTTTTTACAAAGAGAGTGACGTGCAAAATACCAACAAAGATATGCGTTTTTGCCACTATCTAGATATCAGATGCGCCTGTGCCTAGCGATTTAGAATGCTTTGAAATGAACATATTCGTCATTTCATCAAGATATCGACAATCTAAATTTTTCCAAACCCTTCGCTATAAATCTCTTTAAATTCGATGTCTGTTTCTTAGTCAGCTTTATAAATTTAGAAACAGAACATAAAACTGATCTCTAAATTGAAGTAACTCATTTTTATCTGGTATTTTGTAATAAAATGCATATAAAAACACAGACTAAAATATTAAAATAAGCTTATTAACATATTGTCTTATCTTGCCTTTTTAAGTATTTCTCCATCTTTTCAAGATGAGATTTTGACATTAAGGGAAGCACGGTTAAAGGCAAAGTTAGGCTAGTCGTCCTCTCACGCAAGTCAAGGATCTCTCGATTGAATGTCCTAATCGTTTTGGCCAGACATGAATTTTTGCAAGATTAAAATATGATCAAACAGCAGAGCTGATCCTTAACATGAAGATACAGTTACATAAAGGATATTAACTGTTTTTGCCAATTGGGTTTACAATGAAAACAATCTGAATACCCTGCGAATTGTAATTTTTTAACATTGCCAAATCTCTGCAAAGTTTTCATTATAGCGCCACTGTTTAGGATATGCTTTCTACGTCAATTCAAAGAAATTATAAATAGTCATGTAGAAAATCATGCAATAATAAGCAGAGTTTGCAGCTATCTTGCAAACAAACCTCGATACTTTTTAATTGGAGCATGCTGGATGAGTTCGACCATTTTGGTTATTCATGGACCGAATTTAAATTTGCTTGGAAAGCGCGAACCAGAAGTTTATGGTCATCTTACGCTTGGCGATATTAATCAGCAACTGACTGCTCAGGCTCAACAGGCCACATTACAACTCGATACCTTCCAAAGCAACTGGGAAGGCGCAATCGTTGACCGAATTCATCAAGCCCAACTCGACGGCGTACAATATATCATTATCAATCCGGCAGCATTGACACATAGTTCTGTTGCGGTTCGCGATGCCCTGCTTGGTGTCGCCATTCCTTTTATTGAAGTCCATTTGTCAAACGTCCATGCACGCGAGGCATTTCGACATCATTCGTACTTGTCCGATAAAGCCATCGGCGTGATCTGTGGTCTGGGTGCAAAAGGCTATGCTGCTGCGCTCGACTATGTCATTGAAAAAATACAATCTTCTACAAAATCTTAATTAGGAATACTGTCTCATGGATATCCGTAAAATCAAGAAACTCATCGACTTGATGATTGAATCTGACTTACAGGCGATCGAAGTTAAAGAAGGCGATCAATCGATTGCATTAACTCGTCGTAATCCAGTGGTTGCAGCAGCTGTTCCTGCAATGCCTGCACCTGCAGCTGAAGTACCTGCGGCGAAGTCTCCGCGCGGTGCTGTTGAAACATCTCCAATGGTTGGGGTGTTTTACTCTGCACCAAGCCCAGGCGAAGCGACATTTGTCAAAGTGGGTCAAACCGTTTCTGCTGGTGATACCTTAGGTATTATCGAAGCAATGAAAATCATGAACCCGATTGAAGCAACTCAAAGTGGTGTGATCGAAGAAATTCTAGTGAAAAATGGTGAAGTGATTCAATTCGGCCAACCACTTTTCCGCTACCGCGCTTAATCACCCCGGGGATTTATAATGTTGCAAAAAGTTTTAATTGCAAACCGTGGTGAAATTGCTTTACGCATCACCCGGGCTTGCAGAACTTTAGGGATCAAAACCGTAGGTGTCTATTCTGACGCAGACAAAGACCTGATGCATTTGCGTTTCTGTGATGAAGCCGTTTGTATCGGTCCGGGTGCGAGCAGTGACAGCTACCTGAATATTCCTGCGATTATTACAGCTGCTGAAATTACTGGCGCAGATGCCATCCATCCTGGTTATGGTTTTCTCGCTGAAAATGCTGAATTTGCTGAAATCGTAGAAAATTCTGGTTTTATCTTTATCGGTCCACGTCCAGAACATATTCGCTTAATGGGGAACAAGGTTTCTGCCATTATTGCCATGAAAAAAGCGGGTGTACCAACTGTACCGGGCTGCGACCATGCCGTAACCATTCACAATGCACTCGCTGAAGCGAAAGAGATCGGTTTCCCGCTGATTGTCAAAGCTGCTTCTGGTGGTGGTGGTCGTGGTATGCGTATCGTCGAAAATGTCGACACCCTGCTGGAATCTGTTCAGGCTGCACAGCGTGATGCAGAAATGTGGTTTGGTGATGATACGGTCTATATGGAACGTTTCCTGCAAAAGCCACGTCATGTTGAAGTACAGGTACTGGCTGATGGTAATGGCCATGCGATTCATCTCTATGATCGTGACTGCTCGCTACAGCGTCGCCATCAAAAAGTACTGGAAGAAGCGCCAGCACCGAACTTACCAGAGCAAGCACGTGCCGATATTCTAGAAGCCTGTGTCAATGCCTGTAAACTGATGCAATATCGTGGTGCAGGTACATTCGAATTCCTGTTTGAAGATGATGGATTCTTCTTCATTGAAATGAATACGCGTGTTCAGGTTGAACATCCGGTAACTGAAATGGTAACCGGTATTGATATTATCGAACAGCAATTGCGTATTGCTGGTGGCTTAGGTCTCGATATTCAGCAAGAAGATGTCAAGGTTTTAGGACATGCGATTGAATGCCGTATTAACGCAGAAGATCCATCAACCTTCTTGCCTTCACCCGGCAAGATTGAGAGCTTCTATGCACCAGGCGGCGCAGGTATCCGCTTAGACTCGCACATCTACCCAGGCTATAGCATTCCGCCGTATTATGATTCGATGATCGCCAAACTGATTTCGCATGGCAAGGACCGTGAGACGTCTATTTCTCGCATGAGAAATGCCTTGGAAGAAATGATTTTGACTGGTGTTAAAACCAACATTCCTTTGCACAAAGATTTAATCCTTCAGGATAAAAACTTCTGCAAACAGGCGATGGACATTCATTATCTGGAAAAACATTTGTTGAAACAGCTAGAAGGTGCTGAAGACAAAACTCAATAAGCTTAAAGCTTATAAAAAACCGCTGAAATTCAGCGGTTTTTTTATGTTGATGATTCATTTATGGTAATACACGTCTGAGCACGGCAAAGCATTGCTCGGCCTTGTCATTGGCACAGAAATTAATCGTGTACGGATTTTGCCATTTCACAAAATACTGGGAAATTTCACCGGATTGATCAACCTGATTGCCTGAGCAGTCTTTTTCATTATTATCATATTTAACCTGAAGAATCAGTGCGGGAATCTGAACGGTCGGATCCTGTGCAGGCTGATAATCATATAATCCTGAAGTCCACTCTTCACCACTTTTAATTACGACATTATTATTGCTTTTAAAATTATAATATTCGATACATTTTTTATTATCCGGAATTTCCATCCCCCACAACCCCACAATTTCAGGCCGGGTTTTCACGGTAAATGTATTTGGGATTTCAGCAGCTTTAGCAGAAACTTCCGCTGGTTTTTTATTTTCTGTCGCCATTAGCCAAGGTGAGCTCATGAGTAAGATAAGGCTAAGACATATTTTTTTCATATTTACCGGCATCGTTTTAACAATTGATTCTAAGTTAGCATATTTTTTCAGAATCGTATCCCACTCTGGAGCAGTTTAAATCTGAGTCCATAAAGTTTTTATCATATTGTTTAAAAACATGGATTTCTTTTCCAGTTTATTTTGTATATATTTCGTATATAAGAATCTTAATAGTTCGTATTAATAACAGATTAATCAAACAATAAAATTATATTTTGGGTCAAACTTAGTTGCTGAACAAAGTGATCATTCACACTTAAAAATTTGAATAGGATTTTAAATTTGCAATTAGCTCGAATAACAGAACAACAATTAAATCATGAAACCTATGCTTATTTTGTCATTGTTTTCGCTGTTTTAGTCTGTTGTTTTATTGGGATCGCAACCAGACCGATTGAGTACCTGGCCTTATTGTGGCCGGCCAATGCTGCCTTGTTAGCCCTGTTCTTACGCTTTCCACATTTAAATAATATGGGCGGTTGGCTCGGTGCATTCAGTGCTTTTATGTTTGCAGATCTGGTCACAGGCAACAGTCTGCTGCAAAGCCTGTTTCTTACCCTGTCTAATCTGATCAGTACTATTGTCTCGATATTTTTTATTCGATATTTCAAGATTAATTACAAATACTATAATACCGGTTATACCTTCGTTCATTTATTTGGCATCTTCGCTTTTGCAGGCTGCCTGGCCAGTGCGACTTTTGCAGTTATCACCTTGCCCAATCTACCCAATTCATTCATGACCAAAGAAAATTTATGGATTGATTTTGGTCTGTGGTGGACCGGTGAAATGGTGAATTATATTGTGTTTCTTCCTTTAATCTTGGCATTCCCAAGAATAAAAGACATGCAGTACTTATTTAAAAACCGTCGTCAAAAACGTAATTACTTCAGCTATTTTTTACCTGCATCTTCAGTCGTGGCCTGTGTCATCATTACCAATATTTTTGCAGGCCCGGGTGCAATGCTCTACCCTCTGGCTGCACTGATCTGGGCTGCGTTGACCTATCGCCTGTTTACCATGACCATGATCAACGCTTTTGTGATTATCCTGACCTATTACAGCCTGACGCGGTTTTATGCCACAACGCATGACACCTTGGCAGATTCTACGATTTATATTTCGCTCCGGATCGGGCTGTTTATGCTGGCCTTATCGCCGCTTATTCTTTGTATTATTAGTCAAAACCGCAATGAGCTGTTTAAACGGGTTCTCTATCTGGCCAATCATGACAGTCTGACCCGCACCATGAACCGTCATTTTTTCTTTCAGAAAGGTGAATATTTACTGCAATATGCCAACAGAATGGAATTTTCGGTCATCATGCTGGATATTGATCATTTCAAACGTCTGAACGATGATTTTGGCCATCATGTCGGTGACAAAGTGCTGCAACATTTTGCGGAAATCATTCGCTGCAATTTACGTGCTGAAGATCTGTTTGCACGAATTGGTGGGGAAGAATTTGTGCTGTTACTCTGGAACACCGAGCCTTTTGAGGCTCAGGATATTGCAGAACGCATACGTAAACGTGTAGAAAAAACCCCGATGCATCAATCAGATGGTTCAGATCTCTACATTACCGTGAGTGTAGGGATTACCCATCAAAATGAACCACAATCACAAGACCTGCAACACCTGATCAATATTGCGGATCAAGCCTTATATCAGGCCAAACATCGTGGACGTAATCAGGTGGTACTTGCATCTTAAACTAAAATCATCTACAACCTTGAACAGCATTAACGCTAGGGAATGGCAATGAAATTAGAAGAATATCTACAATATGACGGTTTAGGACTGGCTGAACTGGTCGCCAATAAACAGGTACATTCCAGTGAACTTTTATCTGCTGCCTTAGAGCGTAGCTCAATTGCCAATCCCGAACTGAATGCTATTATTATTCCCATGCATGAGCATGCATTAAAACGGACCCAGCAGAATTTATCCGGACCTTTTGCCGGTGTGCCTTTTCTGGTCAAAGACCTGTTTCAGGAATATGCAGGTTATCCAACCTCTTATGGCTGTCAGGGCTTAAAACGGATCGGTTATATTGCCGAAACCAATGCCGAGATTGTCAATCGTTGGGAAAAAGCTGGAATTGTCACTTTTGGCCGTACCAATACACCTGAATTTGGCATTAAAGGGATTACCGAACCAGATGCCTGGGGTAGCTGTAAAAATCCATGGAATTTACAACATAATAGCGGCGGCTCATCGGGTGGCTCGGCTTCTGCTGTGGCTGCCGGCATTGTACCAATTGCGGGTGCAGGCGATGGCGGCGGTTCGATACGTATCCCCGCTTCATATTGCGGGCTGTTTGGTCTAAAACCAAGTCGTGGCCGTACCCCCTGGGGGCCGCAAATGAGTGAGGCCATGCATGGTGCAGCGATTCAGCATGTCCTGACTAAAACAGTGCGGGACAGTGCTGCAATGCTGGATGCCACGCATGGTGAAGATCACAGCTCGCTATTTAAGATTCAGCGTCCACAGCATCATTATCTGGATGTGATTCAGCAACCACCGAAAAAACTGAAAATTGCCTTTAATCCCCATTCTACCATTGGCACGCCTGTCTCTCCGGATGCTGTGAAAGCCATCGAACAGACGGCCAAACTGCTGGAATCTTTGGGACATGAGGTGGTTGAAGACCGTCCGGCCATCGATGGCATGCAACTGGCCAAGGATTTTATTACCACCTGGTTTAGCCAGTTTTCATTTATGCTGGATGAAATCCAGAAAGGCTACCCGTCTAAAGCGAAGGATTTTGAACTGGACTCTTTAGCACTGGCGGCTTTTGGAGCTAAAACCAGCGCACTTGATTATATCCAGAACCTGAATAACTGGGGCCAGTACGTGACCCAGATGAATCATTTCTTTGATGATTATGATCTGTATCTGACGCCTGCAACCGCAACCGTCGCACCGAAAAATGGCGAAGTCAAAACACCTGCATGGCAGAAGCCAATTTTAAAGGCTTTATTGGGTGTGGGTAAGGCCCATCTGCTGGCACAAGGTAAACTGGTCGATCAGATTGTCAAAGAAAACCTGAAATGGGTACCTTTTACTCAACTTGCCAATATTACCGGGCTTCCAGCCATGTCAGTACCCTTGTACTGGAATGAACAAAACCTGCCGCTCGGTTCGCAGTTTATTGCACCCTTTGCCCGTGAAGACCTGCTATTGCAATTAGCTGCTCAACTGGAACAGGCACAGCCTTGGGTTCATCAGTACGCCAAAATTCGGATCTAAATTTTAAGCATCAGAGGCATCATGAAGATATCTTTGATTGCTCAACTTTATTGGGCAACCCAAAAATCAATAACAAACCAAACAAAGTCGATGCGGCGGCAAACATAAAGATGGTTTCTCCGCCAATTTTATCCCAATAATAGCCCGCCAGAATGCTGCCACTTGCTACGCCTAAGCCCCACATGGTGCTATATAAAGCCTGTCCACGGCCTTGCTGTGCAGCAGAGAAATTCTGGAAAATAACCCGCATGGCGATCATGTGAAATAAACCAAAACTCAAGGCATGAATCGTTTGGGCAAAAAATTGTGCCACAAATGCAGATGGAAATACGCCTACAATCAGCCATCTTAAGCCAGTCATCAACAGGCAAAGTATCACCAAATGACGCCATGACCAGCGTGTCAGAAAGAAGGTAGCATAAGCAAACATAATAATTTCGGCAATAACCCCAATGGACCAAAGCAATCCGATCTGACTGCTACTAAATCCCGCCTGACTAAGATAATTACTATAAAAACTATAAAACGGCGCATGTGAAAACAGCATGATCAGTTCAATCAGAAAAAAACTGTATACAACCGGGCGCTTGAAAATCGGCCAGAGGGCTTCCAGTTTTTTCTGTGCAGTAGGCGCCGCCGTAGGTTCTTTAATGCTAAAAGACCAGAGAAAAGCCAGAAATGAAATACACAGCAATAAAACTGGAAGCATGCTAATGCTGATAATTTCAAAGATGGCGCCCAAGCCGAATACACCGATAATAAATCCAACCGAACCCCATTTCCGGACTTTGCCATAAAGTTCTGCTCTTTTTTCCCCGAGCCAGAATAGAGTCACGCCTTCAAATTGTGCCAAAATCGCATTTTGAAAAAAGCTGAAAATCAGCATCAGTAAAGCCACTGACTGAAAGCTGTTAGGAATGATAAACATCATCAACCAGATACAGGCTTCCATCCAGGTGGCAATCCGTACCAGCAACATGCGCTTACCAGATTTATCTGCAATCCAGCCCCAAATAAAAGGCGCAAAAAACCGAGTGAGAATCGCAATAGAAGATAAAATACCGATTTCCTGATAGTTAAAGCCTTGATCTTCCAGATACAGACTCCAGAACGGCATGAATGCGCCCACAATCGCATAGTAGAAAAAATAGAATCCTCCCAGTCTGGTACTGATTGCAAGTGCTTGCATTAAATTGTATTCCCTTGCATCTTCAATGGCTTATAAATACTAATAGTTGCGTCATATTGCATTGAATTGCCCTTACTTGCTGTTCAAAGGTCTACAAATCCACAGAAAATATATTTTAAAAAAATTTGTAGAGTGCACCCTAAGGCACGAAATTTTCGTAAGTTTATGGCTAAATGTGGCTAAAGTAAAAAATCAATATTGAAAGGCATTTACAATGCGTAAAACATGAATCTATTTTTATAGAGCAACCTCGGATAAAAATGGGAATATTTTTAAGAAGGAGTTATTTCAATTCACCTTTGATACTTAATAAAGCAAAGTTACGGGAATATTGAATACTTTTGAAATAAAAACACGCTTTAAATCTTCTCTCCAAATAGCTAAGCCACTGATTTAAAATCTTCAATCCTCTATTTAAGAGGCCTATTTTTAGAACTAAAATACTCATTGTGGAGTTTAGGTATCGAAGCAATATCCGATAATTCCACTGACTTCGCACTTTAGTAGACAAATCATCTACCTGCACCATGATTCAAAAATATGCCGAAATATGAATAAGATATAAATCTCGGAATCCTACATATCGCTACACTCGCATCTCTAAATCATCTCATTGTAAGTGCTTTTAATATACCATTCTAGGCAGGTCGAATCTTCGACAATTAAAATTGAGAAACTTATGTTAGTTAATACAAATACTGCTCAAAAAGCGTCTTTCAATCAATTTTCTAATAATGCGACTGAGAACAAACCCAAGCAAAATGAGCAAGAGCAAAAACCGAATCAAGGAGAGCCAGCTCCTATAACCAAAGAGCAAAATGATCAAAAAGATCAGGCGGATAAGAAAAACTCATAATATTATGTTGAATTAATAAAAGAAGCCTATCTCCCTGATAGGCTTTTTGTATTCAAAAGATAAACATTTTCCATAAAAGCCTGAGAAATAAAAAAGCCCATCCTATGATGAGCTCTTTAATCCAATAGATCTAATTCTTACGAAGCTGCGAATTCTTGCAGTACAAATCGTTTTACACTTTCATCAAAATTTGGTCTGGAAAGAGCGAGCTTGCCATTTTTCATAGATTTATAACAATAGCTTGCGGCTACGCCTACACCAAACAAAGTCAACAACTTCATTGCTCACCTCATTAACTGTCAGATTTGAATACAAAAATTAGCATTCAAACGTGTAGTTTTCCAACCCACTTTAGAGTGTTTTTTGTACTCCATGTTAATTAATGTATGGGTAGAAAATAACAAAGCTGACCATTGGATAAGCTGTTCTAACGTCAAAGCCTAATTGTTGATGTGCATATCAACCCAATTAAGGAAGCTGTTTTTATCTGTAAATTTAGGTGCAGAACTTATGCTCAGTATTTCTTTATTTCCAAATTTACCACTAATGTTATGGAATGCTTGGACTTTAAATTCCTGAGGCTCTCCTTCGTGCAGCGTTCTAAAATACTCTACTGACTTATCAAACTCACTTTTCTCTTTAAAGCCAGGACGTTCTTTTAAAAACTCATAAACTTGTTCTAGAGCGGGTAAATAATTATTTCTAGGCATTCTGTATTCTCTAAAATTATGAGTTTTATTGTGAATGCCTATTCTGAATTAATAGTGATAAGAATGTTTAAGCTTTTCTTACCGTTTATGTAACCCTTTCTTCTTTCAAGCAGTCACGACATACTTTCGCTTCTTTACCATCCGCTTGGCATTCGATTTCTGTGACACCATGAAGACCGAATAAACAAAAGATAAAATGCAGCATGACCTTTCTGCGCAAAAGATAGCTCCTTCAGGCAAAGGAGGCAAAACTGGAAATAAAACTATAGCAATGGAATCTGGGCGCTCATTTTATCGAAGATTATTTTTCATCCATTGGCGAAAAATTACATTCATATTCACCATAAAAATTCCGTTTCCAGACCCAACTACATTTACGATTTCGAATTGTTTTGAGGTCATCATTCTTATAGTTTAATTGTTATCGCAGATCAGAATGCTAAGCAAAGAGGTCGGTCATGTGTTCAAACTATGAATTCCCCTCAAAAAGTCAGCTCTCTTTATTAGATCTTCATGCAGAACAACTTGAATTGAACATGAAATCACATGTTTACCCCTTAGCACCTGCTCCTATCATGATGCGAGGTGCTGAGGGGTTTGAGTTAGATATTGCACGTTTCGGACTGATTCCCTCTTGGGCGAAAGAATTAAAATATGGTCGACATACTTACAATGCCCGAACTGAAACAATAGCGTCCAAGCCAAGTTTTCGACATGCCTGGAAAAATAACCAGTTTGCTTTAGTGCCCGTGGATACTTTCTATGAACCTAAATATATCGATGGAAAACCGCACTGGTTTGGTATTTCACGTGAAGATGGCAACCCTTTTACCGTTGCAGCCATTTATGATGATGTGCTCATTGAGGGTGAAAAAATCAGGTCCTTTTCGATGCTGACTATAAATTCCGATCAACACCTATTGATGAAACAGTTCCACCATCCAGATGACGAGAAGCGCTCGATTATTGTGATTCCTGAAGAATCACGCCATGATTGGTTATGCTGCGATCATGAACAAGCTCATGAGTTTTTCTTTGAAATGAGAGATGAGTTTAGAGCGAAACCCAGAGATCACCGGTTGTCGAAAAACTAAAAGCCCTAAAGCAAGTTAGGGCTTTTAAAATGTGAAAGAGCTATTTTTGTTCTCTCAATGGATTTTCCGGTTCTGCATTGGGTTTTTTCTCTGGCTTCACGCCCTTATACGAATCCTGATTGCCTTTATCATCATTAGATTCTTTTTGCGGATTTGATTCTTGCTCTGATTTATTGGTCATGTGTATCTCCTTTATCGATCCATTAAGAAATAAATATGACATCTGATCCTAAACATCAATATTATTTATGTTTCACATTCACTTTTTAGAAAAGCAAACTTTTCTGGAGGCGCTCTCACCTTTCACGACACTTGAAATTTAAATAATCAAATGAGCAGCGCTACCTGATTAGACAGCACAGCATGGAAATATCAGCTTAGGCGGGCATCGATTAAAAGAAAGTATCTGCCGATACATCAAAGCGCTCAGACAAGGCCTTGATATGACGGATATTCAGCTGACGTTTGCCATTCAATATTTCTGAAATTACTGATTGTGTCGCGACATCAGACAAGTCTGCTTGACTAAGCCCGTGTTGCTCCATCAACAAGGCCAAGGCCGTTCGTCCATCACCTTCTGGCATGGGTAGATGTTCATGCTCATACGCTGAAACCAGATCACCCAGTTGATGAATAAGCCCCATTAAAGGATGTGATTCATCATCGCCGACAATGTCCAAAAGCTCATCCAGGGCTTCAGTTAGTGTATGAAAGTCATCCTCATTTTCCGGCTTGCTGAGCAATGGTGCAACATAACGCCAGTGATCAACGGCCTGTTTAATCATTGCATTCATTCTAACCTTCCTTCCAATGACCTTTATCATATTCATGGTGAGACAAGACATGGCGAATATAAACGCGTTTTGCCTGATACATCACCACAGCAATCAGCCGAATCTTGTTTCCACCGATATCGAATACATGAAACTTTCCAACCTTATCTACTGCTGGAAAGAGTCTCTTCATTTCAGCAAAATCCTTAGGATGATTGGCCTTCATCAGTCGATACCAACCATCTAATGCCGTTCCAGCCTGTGGCCACTTTTGCGTTGCTTCAAGAATTCGAGCGTGGGTGATCACATGCATATATTTTATCGCATTTTGCTATATTTCTAGTATATATAAATTATCGCATTTTGCAATATATTCTTATCCGACTATTTTAGTTCTCAATTTTAATCATTTATCGGCATGTAATCCTATTTAAATCATAATATTATAAAGTATAGATTGTGACCCGTATCATTTAAATCCAGTTGAGTTCAATCGTTATCTTGGATTTTTATTATAAAAATTTCACCCACAAACAAAACCCCCGCCAAGTGATGATTGAACGGGGATTGAGCTTCATTAATACATCCGGTGAATTGGAACATTATTCAATATCTTTCAAGCAATCACGACACTCTTTCACCTCTTCATGATCACAGGTGTAATTGATTTCAGTCGCACCATGAAGGCCAAATAAACAAAATATAAACTGGATCATGCTTTTCTCCTGAATGTAACAAGCTTAATCAGTGATTAAGCTTGTATTGATTTTAAGACTCAATAACTCGATACGGAATAATCGGATCACGACCTGAGTAATAACTTAACCGCCTGAATACATTTCACAATTCAAGCAAAGTTAAGTTTTTGGCATTTAAGTTCGTGCAGGCTCTTCACTTTTAGTCTTTTGATCCTTCTTACAATGATCATTGCCCATCATATGACACATTTTTTCTTTGCAAGATTTAAAACAACAACCTACCATCACGCCCATGCCAAATGCACATATACATCTCATCATAGCTTTGCCCTGTCTTTTTATAAAAAGAGATATATAAATACCATCTATTCATGTTTCACTCTTGAGAGAATTTTCAGGCTTTATGTTGTATATGAAAACTTATGTGAAAGAGAATAATTAAAGTAAAAAGCTCTCATTGAGCAATCCGTGTTTATAAACAAGAAAAAGCCTGCTTAACTCTCCTAAATTAAGCAGGCTTTATAATGTGCTGATTTTCTAATTATTTTCATTAAGTTCTTGGAATGAAGCCAAGATATCACTGGCCCAGCAGTCAATCTGTGTGTGATATATAGAGGCTATGTTTCTAAATGTGCAATAAGCGTTACTTTTCTTAATTGAATGGCTTTAATTTAGGCAAAATATATTTTATTCGTTAAATTTTATGCTTAAGAGAAAACAGATGGACACTTTAGATCAATATGCATAACAATAAATTTGTTCATTTTTTAGGATAAAATTCCCTGTTGCTGTACTGTATGTGAATATCAGGAATTTTTGACTTCTTCTAAAGTTGGTAGATGACTGCTTTCTTTTTGGCTATTTCTCTCTATAATTTTTGATATGACAAATAACAAGATTTTGACATCATGATAAATCGTATACTGATTACTTTATTGATAAGTCTGACAATAAGTGGCTGCCAAAAGCAGCAAGCCGACAGTTCAGCGGAACCTGATCAAGCCCTCAAAGCCCAATTTGAACAATCAGATAATCAACTCAGTGCTTATCTGGACAAACTAGATTCTTCCAGTATTAGTCCAGAAGAAAGAACACGCATACTCTGTGAACAATATCCTAAAGAATATAAAACTCGTTATATGCCGGCTTTATTAAAACTTATGCCTCAGGAATATACAGAAAAAGGACTGCTTACAGATTTAGACAATGCCTTAAGCTTTTATAAGCAGAAAGCCAATATCCAGTGTTAATTCATACTGATTAACGTCTATAACCAAATTTTTACCCTAAAAAAACCGCCTGATTCAGGCGGTTTTTTTATGAACGTACAGCTTAAACAGAATTAACGCTACAGTTTTGGCAGATCTTATGAATCATACCCACGCTGCTAGTTAATTCTATTATGGCTGCTAGTTCTGTTGATTATTCCAGATCTTGTTGAGATTGCTGGTTTTTTTGCTGATTACGCTGTGGCTGTTGTTGCTGCTGATCGCGCTGTTGTTGGTTATTTTGTCCCTGCGGCTGTTGTTGCTGCTGGTTATTTTGTTGCTGGTTTGGGTTTTACTGGTTATTTTGTTGCTGGTTTGGGTTCTGCTGGTTGTTTTGCTGACGCTGTTGATCTTGCGTGCCTTGTTGGTTTTGCTGTTGTTGCTGTTTCTGTTGGTCTTGCTGTTGATTATTAGCCATGGTGTAACTCCTTACTATTTGCTTTAAATTAATTAAAAGCCGATAGAGTTTCGACTTAATATCTACTCTACGCATTTTTCAGAATTCTCCAACCTATAACCTGTTACAGATTAATTCAATGTAAAAAATGGTAAGCCAAGTAGTTGAAATCAAGATTAATAAGCAACATAAATTACTTTATCCAATAAAATAGACACATGATGAAAGATAATATTTTTCGAAATTTTTATTATTCAATAAAAGGAATAACTTAACCTGAGTAAAATATATAAAAAAGACATTTAAAATATTTTAAAAAATAACAATATATTATCAAGTAAAATATATTAAAAATCTATGCTCATGATATTTATGATTAAATTCAATAACTCAGCCTAAGTATTAATATTTTTAAAAATGGAATAAAACATGCAAAAGGTAATTGTTCTAAACAGTTTTTTAATAAACGAATATACGATACGTAACATTGAATCACGTATAACGACTAAGTTGTTTCCAATTTATCTTGACTTTAATAAAAGATATTTATCAATCAGACTGACATTAATTTTGGTAATTTTTTATTTTTAAAAAGCTTTTATTAACTTAATGTTAGCCAAATAATAAACCTCTTAAAAAAAGAGGCTTATTCACTTTAAGGTTTATCTTAGATATTCACAACTTTAACAATAATCGTTTGGGTATCTTCCTGCTCTTCAGCCAGATGTAAACGTTTAAGCTCTTTGCTTTTTACTTTGAACTGTAAATTCTGATAAGAAATCGTGCTTGGAATCTGATCAAAATATTGACCATCAGCATCAATTTCTTCCTGAAATAATGGTGTACCCAATTGGTAGTCAAGACTTTTTAAGACTACATATTTTACTGTGGTTTTCATTCTAACGCCCTACTTTCACTAAGCACTTTATTTTTATTTTTACCACTGTTCAGCTTGAGAAGAAACCTCTATTTGAAAAAATAGTCTAAGCTTTAACCACTCAGGTTTTGTGATCAAATCAGTATCAAATTGTACTAATCCATGAAAAATTTTAACTTTCATAAAAATATAAATATACTCGGAGTTGAACGACAGAAAAAATCTGTCTAAATTAAGCTAAAACCACTCGGATCATAAAGAAAATATAGAGACTATGATAAAGACCTGTTGCAACTTACTCGAAGAGAAAAATATAAAAATTGCCTTTATTGAAAGTGCGAGCTCTGGATATCTATGTAGCCAGTTTTCCATCTGTAAAAGTGACGGCGCCGAAATTCTGGCTGGCGGATTGGTCTGCTACGATGTTGCTGTAAAAACTTCGGTATTAAACATTCCCCAGACTTTGATCAATAGTTACACTGCCGAATCCATGCCAGTTACTGTTGCCTTGGCAGAAGCGGGTAAAAAGATGTTCCGGGATGCAGACTGGATTATTGCCTGTACAGGTTTGCTTAAACCCGGTGGTAGTGCGACACCAGAGAAACCGGAAGGGACTTTTTTTGTAGCAATTAATGATGGTACTCAAGTGCATCAATTCCAGTATTATTTGAAAGGTACTCCACTCGAACGTCTGAATAAACTGTCTGCCGTGGTTGCACACGATATGATTAATCTACTCAATCATTAATCTAGTTTTATAATTACGCCGCAACAAGCTTCATTATTTCTACTGTATTTTAAGATAGATTAGCATGATCAAATGCTAATCTATTTTTTGCGGGTAGAATAACCATGAATATTAAAACTGCGCTGTTTCTGCTCCCTCTTGGCTTGCCCAGTCTGGCTTTTGCTACGGTCGGTGGCCCACAAAATATTGAAATTCTAGGCTATGAAGTCAAAGAGCAAAAGCTCTATGTCATGCGTCATTACCTTGATGGTCGTGGGCGCTTGCCACAGCTGTATTATTATAATTTTAAATCCGCAAAACCGAATCAGTTGATTCAGGTCAACTCCTTATATATCAATCCAAAAACCAAACGTATTGATTATGACCAAGACAGTCGCAAGTTTGATCAGGACATTGCCAAAATCAAAAAACGTTTAGTTCCACTGAGTCCGATTCAAAGTTCAAAGCCACAACTTAAAATTTTAAAAACCACAACAGGGACGGCAGCTGCCTGGTACGATCCACAAGAAAAAGTGCCAAAATGGACTTATCAATATCAAGTCAAATCTGGCTCACAAAAAAGTCCGACTCATCAAGCGGTCAGTTATCAGCAAGGTCTAAAAATTAGCCAGGCCTATAAAGTTCCTAAACAGAATAAAACGCTGGTGACAGTCAAGTATTTGGGGATTCCTTTTGAAACAGGCTATAGCATTGAAGATCCAGTCCTGTTAAGTCGATAAAAAATAAGGTCTCGATTGAGACCTTATTTTTTATTCAAGATATTAATAAATATTAAGCCGCTGTAGAACGCTCGGCGATCGGTACTACTTTACGCAGTTCAGGCCCAGTATAATCCGCGCTTGGACGGATAATACGGTTGTCTGCACGCTGTTCCATCACATGTGCTGCCCAACCTGTGACACGTGACATGACAAAAATCGGGGTAAACAGCTTGGTTGGAATGCCCATAAAGTGATAAGCCGAAGCATGGAAGAAATCGGCATTACAGAATAATTTCTTCTCACGCCACATCACTTCTTCGCAGCGCACTGAGACCGGATAAAGTACCGTATCACCGACATCTTTGGCTAAACGCTCAGACCAGATTTTGATGATGCCATTACGCGGATCATTGTCTTTATAAATCGCATGACCGAAGCCCATAATTTTTTCTTTACGTTCCAACATGCCCAGCATTTCACGTTCAGCTTCTTCAGGCGAAGTCCAGTTTTCGATCATATCCATTGCAGCTTCGTTAGCACCGCCATGTAGAGGGCCACGCAAGGAACCGATTGCACCGGTAATACAAGAATGCATGTCAGATAAAGTCGATGCACATACACGCGCCGTAAAGGTCGAAGCATTAAATTCATGCTCTGCATATAGAATCAAAGAGACATTCATCACCTGTTCATGCAGTTCATTTGGCTTTTCGCCACGTAATAAATGCAGGAACTGTGCACCGATTGAATCATCATCGGTATTTTCTTCAATACGCACGCCGTCATGGCTATAACGATACCAGTAACAGATAATTGCCGGTAAAGTGGCAAGAATACGGTCTGCAATATCCTGTTGCTGTTCAAAAGACAGTTCAGTTTCAAGATTGCCCAGCATCGATACGCCAGTACGCATCACATCCATCGGATGAGAATCGGCAGGAATACGCTCTAGCACTTCTTTTAAGGCTTGAGGTAGCGTGCGCAAAGATTTTAATTTGGCTTTATAGGCAACTAACTGCTCTGAAGTTGGCAGTTCGCCAAAGAAAATCAGATAAGCCACTTCTTCAAACTGGCAATGTTCAGCCAGATCCTGTACGTCATAACCGCGATAGGTCAGACCTGCGCCACTTTTGCCTACAGTTGAGAGTGAAGTTTTCCCTGCCACTTGTCCACGCAATCCTGCGCCGGTGAGTACTTTTCCTTCAGCCATTTTTTTAATTCTCCTGTTTAAACAGTTTATCTAATGTGTCTTCGAAGCTGTGATAATCTAAAAATTCGTAGAGTTCTTTGCGTTGCTGCATAATATCCAGCACATTCACCTGAGTGCCGTGTTCACGCACCGAACGCATCACTTCAAGGGCTGCCTTTTGCATGGCACGTGTCGCTGATAATGGATACAGCACCATGCCAATACCCTGCTCTGCCAACTCATTTACCGTATAATACGGTGTATCACCAAATTCGGTAATATTTGCCAAGACTGGCACACCAACTGCATCGCATACGGTGCGATACATGGTGATATCGGTCATCGCTTCGGCAAAAATTGCATCTGCACCCGCTTCAACACAGGCACAAGCACGATCAATCACCGCTTGCAGGCCTTCTTTTTGTAGCGCATCGGTACGCGCCATGACCACAAAGTTTGCATCGGTTTTCGCATCGACCGCCGCTTTAATACGATCGACCATTTCCTGCTGTGACACGATTTCTTTATTTGGACGATGACCACAACGCTTTTGTGCCACCTGATCTTCAATATGCACCGCGGCTGCACCAGCTGCAATCATCTGTTTGATCGTGCGAGCAATATTTAATGCACCGCCCCAACCGGTATCGATATCGACCAATAAAGGTGTATCAACACGCTCTGTAATCCTGCGTACATCTTCCAGAACATTATCCAGACTGGTCATGCCCAGGTCAGGCAAACCATAAGAATAATTCGCGACACCCGCACCTGATAAATAAATGGCTTTATAACCGACTTGTTTGGCCATCATGGCAGCATAGGCATTTACCGTACCCATAATTTGCAATGGTTTCTCGACTTCAAGTGCTTGTCTAAATCTTAGACCTGCAGACATTTGTTCTGTCATCTTCCTTTTCCACAGTCTTGGCTATAATTATTGAAACTCGAGTATACTCATTTGGCTTGCTCATTCCACAATCTGATAGAACAAATACTCTAAAACTTTAGTCAAATTTTTAAGTTTTACTTTACCTAATCCGGCAAATACTGCGCTTATGCGGTGCAATTATGAAATATGTACATATATTTGCTATGATGGCATTTCAATCTTTATTGACATGTTGATGTATTATCTCCTATGCAAGACCTCGTCCTAGAACCGCTCGCCAAAGACCTGCCGCAGACCAAACGTGGTCATGAGCGCTGTATTGCGCTGCTGAACAGTGCAACCGAGCTGTTTCTGGAACGGGGTTATGATGCTGTGTCTCTCGATGATATTGTTCAGCATGCAGGTGGCTCCAAAGCCTCCATTTATAAGTACTTTGGCAATAAAGAAGGCTTGTTTAAGGCCATCTGTGATTATCGTCGTATCAAGTTTTTTGAAGATATCAGCATTCCGATCGAACTGATGGCACTGGATTTTCGTAGTTATCTGGTTCACACCTTGCTGAATTTTTATCATCAGATCATGCAACCTGAAAACTCAGCCTTTATGCGTCTGGTTCTGGAACAGAGTCAGCGTAATCCAGAACTGGCTCAGCATATTCATGAACATGGTCCTGTACATGTCCAGAGTGCGATTGCCACTGCTTTAGAACAGGCAGATGCACAAGGCTTATTGCATTGTGAAAATCCGCAATATTCGGCTCAGCTATATTTTGGTATTTTGCGTAATCTGGAATGGCGCATCCTGATGGGAATTTCCATACAAGAAGATGATCAGGAAATCGACAAATACATCAGTTATTGTGTGGATCGCTTTTTAGACGGTCATCAAAAAGTCTAGTTTTTTTGCATTTTTCATTGCTTATAGTATATTAGCCGATTCCGTATTTTTTCTTAAACTAACCAACAACTGATTGTTGATCGAGTTTTTCGGCAATTATTGTGGAGTAACGAATGGCTCTCCGTCACTTTCTCACCTTACGCGATTTATCAACTTTAGAACTTAACCAGATTTTGCAACGCGCAATTGAGCTTAAGCGCAAACAGCATAACAATGAAGTGTTCCAACCATTTGTTGGTAAAGTGATGGGCATGATTTTTGAGAAATCGAGTACCCGTACGCGTGTTTCGTTTGAAGCTGGCATGAGCCAATTTGGTGGTAGCGCAATTTTCCTGTCTTCTCGCGATACCCAGTTAGGCCGCGGTGAACCGATTGAAGATTCTGCACGCGTGATCTCAAGCATGCTAGATATCGTGATGATCCGTACTTTCGGTCATGATATCGTGGAACGTTTTGCATCTTATTCAAAAGTTCCTGTGATTAATGCTTTAACAGATGATCACCATCCTTGCCAGTTACTTGCTGACATGCAGACCTATGTAGAGCAACGCGGCTCAATCGAAGGTAAAACTGTTGCCTGGATCGGTGATGGCAACAACATGTGTAATTCATATATTGAAGCAGCACACATGTGGGGCTTTAATCTGAAAATTGCAGCGCCAAAAGGTTATGAACCACAAGAAAAATTCCTGTCTGAATTTGCGCATTGTGTTGAACTGGTCGATACCGCGGAAGATGCAGCCGTGAATGCTGACCTGATTGTGACTGACGTTTGGGCAAGCATGGGCCAGGAAGAAGAACAAAAAATCCGTGAGAAAGCCTTTGCAGACTATCAAGTGAATGAACGCCTGATGGATCTTGCGCATCCGGATTGTTTGTTTATGCACTGCTTACCTGCGCACCGCGGCGAAGAAATTTCAGAAAACTTGCTTGACCATAAAAATGCCGTGGTTTGGGATGAAGCTGAAAATCGCTTGCACGCACAAAAAGCCCTGGTTGAATTCCTGATTAATGAAAATCTGAAAAAAGACTAAATTAAAAGCTGAATCTTCACAAATTAAGCACCAATCTCTGGTGCTTTTTTTGTCTCAGCTCTTATAATCATGATTGAAATGGAATAAAAAGTGATGTTATACAATGCAAAATAAATATTGGGCCTTGGCACTATTGGCAGGTTTTAGCAGTGCCACCTTCTCCGTTCATGCTTCTGAATTTGACCAATATCTTCAAGAAAAAAATATTATTGACAGCAAATTTAAAATTCAGAAAAAAGCTGAACTGAATGAATTACTCGCGGTACTCAGTGCAGAAGATTCCAGAACTTTACCTTTACAGATCGATCAGAATACAATTATTGAACAATTACAGTTAAGTGCCAATAAAACCACATTGAAAGGTTTAATCACCACACCGGATTTTAGCCAATTTGAAAAAGATCTGGGCCGCAAAGAAGTGATGAAAATGATCCGTAATAATCTGCTCAATAATTGCGAGATTTTCTTTGAGCATCGCTATCAGATTGAAAACCCATACAAGGTCGAGCTCAGCCTGAGCTCGCAAACACAAACCTATAAAACTGATATTTCCCAGAAAGATTGCAAATTGAAATAGTCTAAAGAAATAAGATATTGGCTTTTATTCAGGATTAAAACATCAAGAAAACAAAGAGGTCGCTATAGCTGCCTCTTTTTGATGAGGTTTGCTGTTATATCCTGCTAACGCACCAAACCTTGCGGCTGTAGAATTATAATCAGTGCCCCCAGTATTACCACCATCCCGCCAAGCAAATCCCAACGTGACAGTGTGACTTGATCAACGAAGCGCAACCACATTAGCGCCGAAAAAATATAGATGCCACCATAAGCGGCATAAATCCGTCCAGAAGCAGCCGGATGCAAGGTGAGTAGCCAGACGAAAGCCGCCAAAGCCAGAGCTGTTGGAATCCACAACCAGTGACTTCTTCCCTGATTTAAAATCAGGTAGGGAAAATAACAGCCTAAAATTTCCATCAATGCCGTGACCAGAAACAGGCAAAAAGTGGTGAGCAGCTTGGTAATTTGAATATCCATGATTTGTCTTTTGAACTGTATGAATGAATGTGATGATTTAAAATATGAGTGCATGAAAAAACCCGTGCTTGCACGGGTTTTATTTTTTCATATTGATTAAGCAGGTTCAGCAGTCTGGTCTTCAAAGACTTCAAGTTTTAAGCCAACAGCTTTACCATTTTCTTTCTTCACCGACACTGCAACATTACCGCCATTTTCAGCCAGTTCACCAAACAGGATCATTTCTGCCAATGGTTTTTTCAGGTGTTCCTGAATCAGACGCTGCATTGGGCGTGCGCCCATTAAACGGTCATAGCCTTGCTCTGACATCCATTCACGCGCACTCTGATCCACTTCCAGCATGACTTTCTTATCATCAAGTTGCGCTTGAAGTTCGGTCAGGAATTTATCCACGACATTTTCAATGATGCTGCTTGGCAATGCCTTGAACTGAATCACGCCGTCAAGACGGTTACGGAATTCCGGAGAGAAGGCTTTCTTCATCGCTTCCTGGTTATCGTTGCTATTGTCCTGTTCCATAAAGCCAATGCTAATACGTGAAATACTTTCAGCACCAATATTGGTGGTGAGGACTAGGACAACATTACGGAAATCCGATTTACGTCCGTTATTGTCAGTCAAGGAACCATGATCCATAATCTGCAATAACAGGTTAAAGACATCTGGATGCGCTTTTTCGATCTCATCAAGCAATAGCACACAATGTGGATTTTTATGGATCGCATCAGTCAACAAACCACCCTGATCAAAACCGACATAGCCCGGAGGTGCACCGATTAAACGCGACACTGCGTGGCGTTCCATGTACTCGGACATATCAAAGCGAACCAGCTCTACGCCCATCTGCTTAGCCAGCTGCTTGGTCACTTCGGTTTTACCGACACCGGTTGGGCCAGCAAAAACAAAGCTGCCCACAGGTTTATCTGGAGATTTCAAACCGGCACGAGACAGTTTAATGGCAGACGCTAAAGCTTCGATCGCTTCATCCTGACCAAAGACCACCCGTTTCAGATCGCGCTCAAGATTTTCCAGTACGCTCTTGTCATCTTTAGAGACCGTTTTTGGTGGTATACGCGCAATTTTCGACACGATATCTTCGATGTTTTCTACCGTGATCAAACTGTCATCTTGTTCAGCTTTTAAACGGCGCTGCGCACCTGCTTCATCAATCACGTCAATGGCTTTATCTGGCAAGAAACGGTCATTGATGAACTTCGCAGAAAGTTCAACCGCAGATACCAATGCCTGATCGTCATATTGCACATGATGGAAATCTTCAAACTTCGATTTCAAGCCACGTAGGATATCAATGGTTTCAGAAATAGATGGCTCATTCACATCGATTTTCTGGAAACGGCGTGACAAAGCATGATCTTTTTCAAAGACCTGACGGTATTCCTGAAAAGTGGTTGAACCAATGCAACGTAAAGTGCCATTGGCCAATGCAGGCTTGATCAGATTCGATGCATCCATGGTGCTGCCCATACTGGAGCCTGCACCAATAATCATGTGAATTTCATCAATAAACAGCACAGCTTCAGGTTTCTTTTTCAGCGCATTTAAAAGCTGTTTCAAGCGTTTTTCAAAGTCACCACGGTATTTTGTTCCGGCAACCAATGCTCCAATATCCAGACTGAAAATTTCAGCATTTTCGAGTGGTTTTGGCGCTTTACCATTAACGATCAACCATGCCAAACCTTCTGCAATCGAGGTTTTACCGACCCCCGGATCACCGACAAGAAGTGGGTTATTTTTACGGCGGCGGCACAGAATTTGAGCGGCACGTTCAATTTCTTTTTCACGACCAATCAGTGGATCGGTCTTGCCCTTTTGCGCTTCGATATTGAGATTAGTCGTATACAGTTCAAGCGGACCTGAACTGGCTGAAGATGCAGACTCACCATCGAGGTCTTCAATTTCTTCTTCACCCTGTACTTCTTCTTTACGCGTACCATGAGACAGGTACTGAGTTAGCGTAAGGCGATTAATTTGATGACGTTTCAATAGATAGACGGCAAATGAGTCACGCTCAGAATACATCGCAACCAGAATATCAGCACCTTCTACAGTCCGATCACCACCGCTAGATTGCACGTGAAAAATCGCGCGCTGCAAGATCCGGTCAAAACTTTCTGTTGGGTGTGGTGCCTGATCACTATTTTCACCAAGCTTAGGGGTATGCTGTTCTACGTATTCTTCTAATTCCTTGCGCAACACGATAATGTCTGCGCCACATGCTTTAAGCGCATTTACGGCAGAGTCATTGTCAAGCAAGGCTAATAATAAATGTTCTACGGTCAGGAACTCATGTCTCTTTTGACGAGCCATGCTGACAGCCAAACGTAGTGATACTTCTAATTGACGACTGAGCATGTAACCCCCTTAATCTTTAGGCTCTATTTGGCAAAGTAATGGATGACCTTGTGATCGAGCATAATTATTGACTTGGTTCGCTTTGGTTTCCGCAATGTCTCGAGGATAGACCCCAGCTACACCCTTTCCTTCATAATGTACAGTTAGCATTACTTGTGTAGCTTGGTCAAGATTCATTGCAAAGTATTGTTGTAAAATTTCAATTACAAATTCCATCGGGGTATAGTCGTCGTTCATTAAAACGACAGCATATAAGGGCGGACGTTTCAGTTCTGGCGGTGCAGTCTGCACAGCAAGGTCAGAATCATCACCTTCCAGAGGTTCATTTGCTAAACGCGGGCTGATATGCCAATCAACAATTCCAGATTCATAAAAAGAATTTTTGATATCACTTAAACACATTTGACGTTTATTGCTTGGCATAAGATTTATATTTCACACTTAATTTGCATTTGCTTCGGTTTTCGGAATTTCTGACAAGGCGGCAGACTGATTTTCAACTGCTTTGCCCTGTTCCCAGCTAAAACGACGGATCACCGGTTTGGCACCGCTGAGACGTATCTCAATAAATTCTGGCTTAAAGCCTTTTGGCATGCTCCAGCGACCGGTTAAACGCTCATAATTTTCAAAATTAAAGTTTTTGTCTTCCAGTGGCACCACCAGAATTTCAGTCCCTTTAATCAAGCGTAATTCAATACTCCCGGAGGCACGCCTTTTGCCCGGACTAACTTGAACCAGATCAATCTGATATTCAAAGGCATTTTCAGGCAAAGGCTTAATCGACAGGTTTTGCACGGCCAAAGCCAAACCGCCACGCTGACGTAAGACCTCGCGATAAATGGTTCCGACACTTTCAGCCTGCACCTGTTCATCACGCGCCTTGGTCATGGCCAGATAGAGATCATTGGCATTACTCACCGCCAGATCACGCTCCTGAACCGCAGTATTCAGATTCTTATTTAATGTTTCCAGACTGGCTTTTTGTGTCTGTACCACATCGACCAGTTGCTCTGCATCTGCATCATAACCCGCCGCAGTCAAACCCTGACGGTGTCCTACGGTATATCCGAGCACACCACTACTCAAGATCAATACAGCCGCACCAATGACCAAGGGCGTATTGCCTTTCATCAAAGATTTTTTTGCAGCTGGTTCCTGAGGAATGGTCGTATTTGACTCGTTATTCGGCATTTTGATCTCTTGTTTGCTTTATTCAAGACACACATTTAAATCCAAATCTAAATGTGTGTGAAGTTCTAATACGTTTCTTATGGTAATAAACCAATATTATTTAAGCCAGCATCTTCGGCAAATCCGAACATCAGGTTCATGTTTTGTACGGCCTGACCTGCTGCACCTTTCACCAAGTTATCCTGTACAACCAGGACTACCAGCTTGGTCGGTTGCGGCTTGTACAAGGCTATACGCAACTGATTGGCACCACGCACTGAACGGGTTTCTGGTGAGCTGCCTGCTGGCATGACATCGACAAAAGTTTCATTGGCATAGAACTGTTCATACAATGCCTGTAAATCTGCTGCTTGTCCTGCTTCAGTGAGATCGATGTAGATGGTCGACAACATACCACGGATCATTGGCACCAAATGCGGAACAAATAAAATGTGATCAAACACATCTTTTTGACCTGAGATATTTTCCAGAGCTTCGACAATTTCAGGATGATGGCGGTGACCTGCTACGCCATAGGCTTTAAAGTTATCGGCATTTTCAGTATAGATGCCGCCCAAGCTTGCTTTACGACCTGCACCCGACACACCTGATTTCGCATCAATAATAATGCTTTCAGGTTTCACTAGTGCGTCACTTGATGTTAATACTGGCGCCAGCCCCAACTGAACCGTGGTTGGATAACAACCCGGGTTTCCAACTACATTGGCCTGTTTAATTTTTTCACGATTCAATTCAGATAAACCGTAAACAGAGTCTTTTAACAGTTCTGGACAAGCATGTTGCATGCCATACCATTTTTCAAACTGTTGCAGATCTTGTAAACGGAAATCTGCCGCCAGGTCAATGACTTTGGTCTTTGCAGCCACAAGCGCTTCGGCATGTTTCATTGCAACACCATGCGGCGTTGCAAAGAACACGACATCACATTTTTTAAGTTCATCGATATTTAAATCTGAATATTGAAGATCGGTATGTCCGCGTAAGCTTGGGAACATGTCATCTACACGGCGACCATTTTCGGTACGTGATGTTAGTACATTCACCTGTACATTTGGGTGTCGTAGCAAAAGACGCAACAATTCAACGCCTGTATAACCTGTACCACCGACAATACCAACAGTAATCACGATCACTACCTCAAATCAAAGTTTCCATTTCGTAACTGCGTAGTATGACAGGAAGTTGAGGTTTTCTAAACTGTTTCAGCGGGGATTACTGGTTTTTTATAAGTACTGAAGACAATTTCAAAATTAAAGAGAGATGGAAAAGTAACATCTATATTGCTTAGGCTATTTTAAGCCTTTATTTCCCTCTCATTCTCTATTCAGTTCAATTTAAGCTTCCCACCAATATGGCAACGGCGTATTTTTTAGCATTTTCCGATGCTGTTGAAAATTTGCATCATATTTCTGAACTTCCGCCCAAAACCTTGGACTATGATCAAAATATTGGGTATGTGCCAGTTCATGTACCGCGACATAACGGGTAATTTCTTCGGGAAATAACACCAAAGCACTATTCAGCATAATGTCATGCTGAGCAGAACAACTTCCCCACCGGGTTTTGGGTTGGCGAATATTGCACTTCTTAAAAGGCAGATTGCATTGCTGTGAGACAAGATTTAAATATAGGGGAAGCTGGTCTTTGGCATAGCTGATGACAAAGGCTTTTAAATATTCTTCAGGATGTCGATCACTGACACAGAGCTGTAACTTCTCAGAATCGAAAACAAAGTTATGTTTCTGGCTTTGATAATGAATCTGAACTGGCACGTTTAAATTAAACAACTGCAGCTCAGTTGGTAGCGTTCGGTCTATTTTTTGGACTTTTTCCTGCTGCGATTGCCAGGTTTTAATCAGCCATTGTTCTGATTGTTTTAAAAATTCTTGAACCTGGCGCTGTGTACAAAACTGCGGCACAGTTAATTTAATTTGCGTCGGCTCTACACGCAGTCTTAAGCGTGTTGCGCGTAATTTTCGAGTAATTTGGATTTCAGGCAGGTTTGGGGTCATATTTTATTGATTTTATTTTTAATCCTCCCTAACCCTCCTTTTTCAAAGAGGGGCTTTTAAAAATCTCCCTTCTTGCACTTGTTTTAAAGCAGTGCTTTAAAACTTCGCTCAAGGAGATTTAGGGGGATTTAATTTATAAAATTAAAGGATTAAACCGCAATACGTTCTTCAATACCATCATTGGTTGCCACAATTGCGATGTCCGCTTTATTAATCGCAAAAATTCCGTTGCAGACCACGCCAGGAATATTGTTAAGCGTTTTTTCAAGCTCGAGTGCATTTAAGATATTCAGATTATGCACATCTAAAATCACATTACCATTGTCAGTCACGACACCTTCACGATATGCAGGATCACCGCCCAAAGAGACAATTTTACGTGCAACCGCAGAACGTGCCATAGGAATCACTTCAACTGGCAGCGGGAAATCGCGTCCTAATTGTCCGACCCATTTTGAATCATCCACGATACACACAAATTTTTTCGCAATCGATGCCACAATTTTTTCACGTGTCAGTGCTGCACCACCACCTTTGATCATATGCAAATGACGATCAATTTCATCTGCGCCGTCGACATAAGCATCTAGTCCGCCGACAGAGTTCATATCGACCACTTCAATGCCTAACTTCTTAAGACGTTGCGCCGTTGCTTCAGAACTTGCCACAGCCGCTTCTAACTGAAGTTCTGGCAATAAATCGATTAAAAAGTTAACCGTGCTTCCGGTACCTACGCCTAAAATGCCGCCTTTTGGTAAGTGTTTCAGAGCAGCACGGGCCGCTGCTTGTTTTTTCTCATCTTGGGTTGCATATAGACTCATGGCTTCACTCAACTATTTTGGACTTTTGCAGTATTTTCGAACCGCAAAGCCGTATGGTTTGTTACAATAAGCGCCTATTTTAAACTGTTAGATGGAAAATTAACATGCTGTCTCGTTTGGTTCGACAAATATTACAAGCAACGGTCTACGATGTTGCAATCGAAACTCCACTCGAAGCAGCACCACGAATTAGCGAACGACTCAATAATAACATCCGCTTTAAACGTGAAGATTTACAACCGGTTTTTTCATTCAAGCTACGCGGTGCCTATAACCGCATTAGTCAATTGCCGAAATCTCAACTGGAACGTGGTGTCATCACAGCTTCAGCAGGCAACCATGCACAAGGCGTGGCATTATCAGGTAAAAAATTGGGTATTCGCGCCATTATCGTAATGCCAAAAACAACACCAGATATTAAAGTCCAAGCGGTAAAACGCCTTGGGGGTGAAGTTGTTTTACATGGTGACTCATTCGACGTTGCCAACAAATATGCAATTCAACGTGCTCAAGAAGATGGCATGACTTTTATTCCGCCTTATGATGATGAGCTGGTGATGGCGGGTCAAGGTACCATTGCCAATGAAATCTTGCGTCAATGGCGCGATGTTGATTATGTATTTGTAGCGGTAGGTGGCGGTGGCCTGATCGCAGGTGTGGCAGCCTACCTGGGTGATGTTGCCCCGCATGTCAAAGTCATTCCGGTGGAGTATGACGAATCGGCATGCTTAAAAGCAGCTTTAGAGGCCAATGAACGTGTCATTTTACCTTCTGTGGGTTTATTCGCTGACGGTACAGCCGTCGCACAAATTGGTGAAAAACCATTTGAAGTGATTCGCCTGCAAAAGTCAGATAATTCTGGCCCGATCGTAGAACCACATGTGGTACTGGTCAATACCGACGAAATTTGTGCAGCCATTAAAGATACTTATGACGAATGCCGCAGCATTGTCGAACCCTCAGGTGCTATGGCATTGGCCGGCATTAAAAAATATGTCGAAGAACATAAAATCGAAGGTAAAAATATGGTGTCGATTGTGTGCGGCGCCAACATGAATTTCGACCGTTTACGTTATATCGCCGAACGTACCGAACTCGGTGAACGTAAAGAAGCGATTTTTGCCGTGACGATTCCAGAACAGAAAGGTTCATTCCTCAACTTCTGTCGCGCTTTGCAAGGTCGCAATATTACCGAATTTAATTACCGTGCCAGTGATGTCTCTGCTGCTCAAGTATTTGTTGGGATCAGCTTAAAAAATGGTGAAAAAGAACGTCAGGAAATTTATGAAACGCTAAAATTCCAGTATGACGTCGATGACCTGTCTGATGATGAAGTGGCAAAACTGCATATTCGTTACCTGATTGGTGGTCATGCCGATATTGAAAATGAACGCCTGTTCCGGGTGGAATTTCCAGAACGTCCTGGTGCTTTATTAATGTTCCTGGAACGTCTTGGCCCAACGCATAACATTACCCTGTTCCATTACCGTAACCACGGCGCTGCGGAAGGGCGTGTTCTGGTGGGTCTGGAGGCGACCGATGCGCAGCAGAATCCGGATGGCTTGATTGAAACCCTTGAAACCATTACATATCCATATCAGGAAATTACCAATAATCTGGGCTATCAGCGCTTCCTGAAGTAATTGTTAAAATATAGACCGCCTTTCGAGGCGGTTTTTTATGTGCAACTCAAAATCATGATCATACTATTTATCTCGGCATAGCTTGCTGAATAACAGCGCAATTTTTATGAAATTCTCTTACACTAAAATTGAGATGTAATAAAAATAGTTAGGACAATATTCATGGCATTATTTGCAGTGATTGGGCTGGGTAGTTTTGGTGCGACTGTGGCCACGCAACTGATCAGTCTGAATCATGAAGTGATCGGAATCGATCTGAATAAAAAATATGTAGAAAATATTTCTGATCAACTGACCCATGCTGTAATTGCCGATGCAACCGATGAGCATGTGCTGGATGAACTGAATGTGCAGCGTTGTGATGCCGTAGTCGTGGCGATCGGAGAAGATATTGAAGCCAGTATTTTGTGTGTATTGCACCTGAAAAATATGGGCGTCAAAAAAATCTGGGTAAAAGCCAAATCCAAATCCCATCACATGATTCTGACCCATCTCAATGTCGAGAAAATCATTCATCCTGAAGAAGATATGGGCGTGCGTGTGGCTCAGTCTTTAAGCTACCCGATGGTCAGTCGTTATATGGCACTGGAAGATGATCATTATATTGTCAAAATTGAGATTCATGCCGATCATCATGCTACGCCGCTCAACCAACTGATGAAGCACGCCCCTGAAATCACCACCTTATTACATAAGCGCGGATCAGTGGTGCAATACCAGGTCGCATCCGACCTGATTCTGCAGGAAGGCGATATTCTTGTGGTTGAAGGATTACTGGAGCCTTTACGCCATCTCGCCAGATATTTTAAAGCGCTATGAGAAGTTCTGACTTAAAGCAACATAGAACCATTAATCTCAGCCCGCCGAGTTTATTGGCCTTGGGTTTTCTCGGATTAATCCTGATCGGTTCACTGCTACTGATGTTACCTATTGCCCATCAGGGTGATATCAGCTGGCTGCAAGCCATTTTCACGGCTACTTCTGCGGTGACCATTACCGGACTGTCCGTAGTGAATGTCGGTGAAGCCTATACGGTATTTGGCCAGATTGTCATTATGTTTCTGCTGCAATGCGGTGGATTGGGTTTTATGACCTTTGCCATTCTGGCAGTGATGAGTCTGGCACCCAAGATGGGGCTCAAACAGCAAGTCATGGCACAGGAATCGATTGGCCAGACCAGCCTGAAAAAAGTCAGTTTTACCATTAAAGCGGTATTTTTATATTCCCTGTTTTTTGAAGCTATCGGTACGCTGATTCTGACCTTGTCCTGGCTCAGAGAATATCCGTTCAGTGAAGCACTCTTTTATGCTGCCTTTTATAGTGTGTCAGCGTTCAATAATGGTGGATTTTCGCTTTTTCCAAATAGCTTGATGAGCTTTTCAGGGCAGTATCTGATCACCTTTACCATCAGTATGCTGTATATCATTGGTGGTATCGGCTTTCTGGTGCTGATGGATGTCAAGCAACATAGACGCTGGCGCAAGTTAAGTACCAATAGCAAGCTCATTCTTTCGACGATTCTGGGGCTCAATCTGAGTGCGTTTATTGTGCTATGGCTGCTCGAAGCCTCTAATCCGCAAACTTTGGGCCTGATGAGTCTAGGCGATCAAGCCGTGAATGCCTGGTTCCATGCCACTGTTCCCCGCTCTTCAGGCTTTAATAGCTTACCGATGGAGCAAATGAGTGATGCATCGACCCTCGTCACCATGTTTCTGATGTTTATTGGCGGCGGCTCCTTAAGTACGGCGGGCGGAATTAAAGTCGGCACGTTTATTATTGTATTGATTAGCGTAATCAGTTTTTTAAGACGTGAAGATGAAATCCGTCTGTTTAATCATTCTATTCCCGAAAAAACTACGTTTAAGGCACTGGCTGTGGTCTGTATTACGGCAGCCTTAATTGTGATGGGTTTTATGAGTTTATTAATTCTGGAACCTGAACATGAATTTCTCGATCTGTTGTTTGAAGCCGTGTCAGCAGCCTGTACGGTCGGCTTGACCCGAGGAATAACCGAAGAACTGCAACCTGCCAGTTTGATTATTTTGATGCTGTTAATGTTTGCAGGACGTTTAGGGCCACTGACTTTAGCTTATTTCATTGCTACCCCGAAAAAGAGCCGAATCAAACATCCGCCTTCAGAAATCCAGATTGGTTAAACCACCCAATAAAAAAACCATGCCACAGCATGGTTTTTTTATTTTCATTGCAAGATGATTCAAAATGGGAATTTTAGAACCAGTTCATTAAGGAAACACCCAAGCCCACATAAGTGGCACGATGATTATAATCAATCAAACTTTCGCCATAGCCATCAAAAAGCTGGAATTGACCACGTAAACGGCCACTGATCGGGAATGACCAGTCGAACTGGACTGCACCACGATTGTCATCTCCGCCTTTTAAGGTATGACGCAGCATTAAAGAAAAATCATGCTCGTTATGACGATAAAAAGCCGTCATGTCGCCGCGTCCAATATAGTTCTTGATCTCGGGATTGTTATCGTCGTCACGATTCTCTTCAAAGCGATACCAAGGGCGAACCATCAGGGCAAAATTGTCTTTTTCAAAGCCCAGATTCAGCATGACGCGGTTCCAGCTACGCGACAACGGGTCAGAACGGCCATTGGACTGATGATTAATGGTTAGTCCCAACATACGCCAGTTAAGACCAAAAAGGTCATAATTGGTACGCAAAACAAAACTTGCTTCGGGTTCATAATTGGTTTCACGAAACGGACGTGACTCTTCCGAGTTATAGACCTGCCAACGTGAAGACTGAGTATAACCGAGCCAGAGATCCCCATTATTCCCCAGAATATTTTCAACGGCCTTGGTTTTTAGAGACAGTTGAAACTTTGCTTCGATTGAGGTGAGATTTTGATCCTCTTCTACCGTATTTTGTGGATTTTCACTCTGTGGAAATTCATTTTTCTTTGAAGTCCAAAAACCGGGCATCAGGTAAATTGGCTGATAAGAACGGATGTTCCAGGTACCCAGTTTACTTTCCGGAGACAATTCCCAGCGACTATCCAGCAAAGACAGATTTGGTGTCAGCTTTGATCCTTCAGAAGCATAAATATTAGAAACGGTTTGTCCCATTCTGGCTTTTAAATTATCAGGTTCAGGCGCAATTTCTACTGCTGCACGACGTTCAGAAACGATCACCGGCTTATCGATAATCGCTATTTTAAACAAGCTATCATAACAGGCCAGACGTTCTGCACTGATTTCCAGTGCTGCACAGGCTTCAGCCGTTGCCGGCATGGGACTATTCACCACTATTTTTTCTTCCGCATTCACTTGCGTCCCAACTGTACAGCCCAGCACAACGCTCAGCTGCAGAGTTGAGCGCCTAAACGAATTAAGCGCCATCCCTTATCCTCATTTTTTTATTTATAGAACTTGTTGAATTACAAAACCAAGCTGCTCTAGCGTTTCACGTTTTGCCACTGGCGCCACGACTGCCTTAGTGGCCTGCTGCTCAAGCAGATAAGTTTGTGCAACACGCTTTAAATCATCCAGTGTGACATTTAACAGACGTTTACGTAATTTCTTACGGAATGCTGGTGTACGCTGATGCAGATAGGCATAACATGCAGTGATTGCCTCGCCCGCAGGTGAACCCGGTTTATCCATACTGGCAATCAGACCCAGAATCGCTTCTTCCAGTTGATGCGGCTGTTGCGGCGCATTGAGTAACCACTGAATACTGGCATCAAAGTCCTGGAAAGTTTCTGCCAGACGCGGGTCACGGTAGCTGTAGAAACGGAATGAACAGGCATTGCCGTCATAGCTGGCACCACCGCCATAAGCACCACCTTTTTCACGGATTGCACTGTGCAGGAAGCCATTACGTAAATATCCTGCCAGCACCATCAAGGCAGCAGCATCAGGATGCGCCACTTCGACCGCCGGATAAGCAGCCGCGCAGAACTGGACATTGGCCTGAATTAACCAGGCTTCATGCTGATCATGCGTCACTTTTTCGATTTGAGTCAGTGCAACCGGTGCAGGATCAACCGCCAGTTTGTCCCAGACATTCTGGATTTCTTCAATCAAGCTATCAGATTGCGGCTCTTCACACACCAGCAGGAACTGCTTCGGTGCTTGCAACAGGACACGATGAATTCGTTTTAACTCGTCAATTAGCAGATCGTATTCAGCCGGATCTTTTTCAATTTTAGACACCAGCTCGATCAGCCAGTTCAATGCACCGAGACCGGTATTATGATAATCCCGCAAAGCCAAGGCACTGTGCTGACGTGAAGCGGCCTGCATCGCATAGCTATGACCCGAACCGGAAATACGCGACTGCCAGCGTGTTTTACGCTGTTGTAACAGCTCAACAATACGGTCTTTCTCATCAAAACGTAGCTGTTCAAAACCGATTTTCAACAGACGGATCGCATCCAGATGATTAACCAGCGACTTGGTCGTCAAAGTCAACCAGGCACTGATCTTGTTTTTGTCATCGACTTTAGAACGCAAGGATGCGCCCATGCCCAGACCGCCACTCACCGCAGTTTGCAGCTGCTGGAATTCTAGATAATCATATTCGCCCGCACCGACTTCGCCCATCAGGATCGACAGCAGGTTGAAATACGGCGACTGCACCACTTCATCCGGAATATTGACCAGAACCTGTTGGTAATAAATACCATTGGTACCGGCATGATACAGATTCAACGGTGTATCGACCTGATTACAGATAATCTCACGTAACTGGCCCTGAACCACCTGTAATTCCGCAGGTACATCTTCCAGGCCAACTTTTGGCAACAAGTTCAAATCATCCGGAGTATCCTGACGCACATTCAATGCTTCAGTCTGGGCAATAATTTCAGCTTTCTGCTCTTCGCTTAAATTCTTACCAATTTCAGCCAGACGTGCTTTTTCATCCGCCGCTTCTTTGGCTGATTTCGTTGCATCCGGAATCAGCGTCAGTTGGACACGATGCGGATTATCCAGCAAATATTCTTTAATCAGATTGGAGAGCCACATTGGATCTTGCAGTTCTTCTTTAACCGCAGCAATGGCAGAATCCACATCCCAGACTTCGACCGGATCGCGGTGATGAATCGCACTACCCAGACCGCTCAGAATCAGGCTCAGACCATAAGGCGTGCCATCGCCATTGATTTCACGCTGATGCAGTTCAATTTGATGCAAAATTGCATCGACCATGTTCTGATCGACCGGTTTCGAGGCAACATCTTCCAGCACCTTGAACACACCATTTTTAAATTCTTCTGCATGTTCAGGATTTGAACCCTGCACCGCACAGTAGAAAGTCATCTCGAAATTAGAGTCATCCACGCCCATAAATGGACCGGTCGACTGGGCATAACCACAGGTTTCCAGATAATGACGCAATGGTGATGCTGAATCTTCCAGCAAAATCCCTTCGACTAAACGCATACCCAAACGCAGTTTAATATCGCTGGCTTCTGGCAATAACCATGACAGCACATGATAGGTTTTGTCCTGCAAATCTTCAGCATCGACCGCATAGCTGTCTGTCACAGTCAATGGTGCAGTCAAACGGGTTTCAGGCGTTGGATATAAGGTCTGACCTTGCTCAAATTTGGACAATGCCAGTTTTTCAAACTGTTCTTGCAGTTCAAATGCAGATTGATTACCAAAAGTCATGAAGACTGCATTACTTGGATGATAATGTGACTTATAGAAATCGACTAACTCTTGGTAAGTTAAGTCAGGGATATCTTTTGGATCACCGCCAGAATTATAATGATAAGTGGTATGCGGATATAAATGATGCGCCAGCGTATGATAAAGCTGGTCTGAAGGAGAACTCATCGCCCCTTTCATTTCATTAAAGACCACGCCTTTATAGACTGGCTCGCCATTTTCCAGTTCAATGCGAATGCCTTCCTGAGCAAAATCCAGTGGATTCAGGTTCGCTGCAAATGCCGCGTCCATATACACTTCAAGCAGGTTTTGAAAATCTTTGCTGTTTTGCGTTGCAAATGGATAAGCCGTCCAGTCTGCCGCAGTAAAAGCATTCATGAAGGTGTTCAATGAACGGCGGATCATCAGGAAGAATGGATCGCGCACCGGGAACTTTTCTGAACCACAAAGTGCCGTATGTTCCAGAATATGTGCTTCGCCTTTAGAATCCATCGGCTGGGTACGAAACGCCACCAGAAAGACATTTTCATCGTGATTGGTCGCCAGGTGATAATGTGTGGCACCAGTCACTTTATGTTTATATTCAGACACAAAAATGTCTAAAGCTTCAACATGTTGTTGACGTAACAACTGAAACGCAGGATGTACAGTTTGAGAAATGGTTTCAGTGACATCTACAGTCATGCGATCTCCTAATGCTTTAATTAAAATAACTAAGGACATTATAGCTTTAGTTATCTGAATTATTCACGTTGAAAACCGAGGATTTTGATCGAATTAAGTAAACTTGATCATTTGAAAATTAAATCATCAAATTTACTGGCTAAGTCTGGCTCAACAGCCGCAAGATCACGAAATCAAATATTTGAAGTAGTTATAACTTGGATTATTTTCCACAAATACATAATTCTGTTTTTGATAGAAGCTGGCAGCCAGTCGGGTATCTGTTTGCAGACATAAGGCCGAATAATGCGGAGCTGCCAACTGTTCCAGATAAGCCAGAAGCTGTTTACCGACCCCATGCAGCCGATATTTTGGATGGACATAAAAACGGCGCACACGACCAATCCGCTCTTCAATGCCATTATCGCCCCATTGCTGGTTTAGGCCACCACAGGCAATCAGTTTTTTGCCATCATGCGCGACCAGTAAATGTTCATTGGCTTGAGCAAAGCAGTTTTTACCGGTGCGATATTCTTCAATTAACTTATCCAACACATCTAAGCCTTCTTTGCGCGCCAGCGTTGCGAGCGCTTCGACTTGGTCAGGAAGTTGTTCAACTTTTACAATTTTAATATCCATATACGCACACTATTTGAAATGATTGTGAAGAATGATCTTCGCAGAACGACTTTAAAGTATCATGTCGAACGCGATATATCCTTATAAATAAAATTTGATGCTTAAATCAATGCTACAGCAACGTAGTGCATAAAAATAAGTCAAATCTTAGACCAAAGATAGTCACTGAATAAAATACAGCATTTTTGGAAAATATTTGAAAATGATTCAGCAAACTACAGCAATCCCAAGCAATCGTGTAAACTTGGCACTTTCATTTTTAATGTGATATTTGAACATGGCAAATGTTGATCTTTTTGCAATTGGTAATGCGCTGATTGACCAAGAATTTAAAGTGTCTGACGACTTTTTAACTGCACATCACTTGCAAAAAGGCACCATGCAGCTGACAGATGGTGATACTCAGGCCAGACTTTATCAAAATCTTCAAGCGACTCAAGTTTATAAGGGTCAGGCTTCAGGCGGTTCAGCAGCCAACACTACCGTGGCATTTTCTGCACTTGGCGGTTCTGCATTTTATGGTTGCCGTGTTGGTAATGATGAACTGGGGCAAATCTATCTGAAAGGTTTAAATGATGCAGGCATTCAGACCACAATCCAGTCGATCAGCGAAGGTGTAACGGGAACTTGTATGGTTCTGGTGAGTCCTGATTCTGAACGTACCATGCATACTTATCTAGGTATTACTGCTGAACTCACGGATCAACAAATTGATTTTAGTGCGCTAAATACTGCGAAATGGCTATATATCGAAGGTTATTTATCGACTTCTGAAACAGCACGCCATGCCGTCAAACAGGCACGTGCAATTGCCCGCGCTAACGGAGTTAAAATTGCTTTAACTTTATCGGATCCTGCCATGGTGCAATATGCGCGTGCCGGTCTGGATGAAATGATTGCAGAAGGTGTCGACCTGTTGCTGTGTAACCAGCAAGAAGCCCTGATGTATACAGAGACCGATAATATTGACGCGGCTCTAGTTAAATTAAAAACACTCAGTCAACACGTTGTCATTACATTGTCAGCCGAGGGTGCACTTATTTCGGATCACGACAATACATTTAAAGTGCCTGGCCGCAAAGTTACTGCAGTAGATGCGAATGGTGCCGGTGATGCATTTGCCGGGGCTTTCCTGTATGCCTTGAATGCCAACCTAGGTCTTAAAACTGCGGCTGAACTGGCGATTTTAATTTCCAGTCAGGTGGTTTCGCAATTTGGCCCACGTTTAGCGATTGAAGACTATGCGGCATTATTACAAGACTTTCAGAAGGAATGTGCTTAATGTTTAAAATTTGTATGACCGAAGATGTTCCAGAGCGTGAAGCACGCTCTTTTGAACTGGACAATGGGGATATTATTTTTATTACCCAGCGCGATGGAGCTTTTTATGCCTATCAAAACCTGTGTCCGCATTTGCAAGTCGAGCTGGAATTTCTGGAAAACCAGTTTTTGGATCGTGATCAGGAATTTATTGAATGTTCAACGCATGGTGCACTATTTTTGGTAGAAAGCGGTGAATGTATTTCCGGGCCTTGCCAAGGTCAGTCACTTGAAAAAGTAGAAATTACCGTGCATTCTGATGGTGGAATTTACCTCACAGAATAAGACCTAAAACGGACTTCACCATGCCTGCATTTTTTCTAGACTATAATCTGATGCCTTTTCATCTCAGTTTATTGGCGATTATTTTATTCGGCGTGGTGAAAACCATTGGTTTCTATTTTGGACTCAGATCCAGCAAATTTTTGCAAAAAATTTCACCTTATAATTTTCAACAATTAGACCTGTTGAATGTCAAATTCTCCAAAACCCTAATTGTATTTTTCTTTCTGATGAATTTCAGCTTTGCTGGCTATGTTTTACAATTCCTGATCTATTCTCAGGAGTTTGAGTTTCTGCCCGCTTATTATCTGATTATTCCAGCTTTAATTATTGCCACTTTTTTTACGATTTTCATGATTCATTGCCTGGATCAGGTCATTCCACCCAAATATAAAAAGAATAATGTCAATTTGCTCGGCCGTCTGGCAACGATTTCAAGTGGCAATGCCCGCCCTGGATTTTCTGCTCAAGCGCGGGTTCGAGATGAATATGGGCAACTGCATTATGTACAGGTAGAGCCAGAGTTTGGTGAACTGGGTTTTCAATCGCAAATTATTTTAATTCGTACCCGAAAATCTCATTATATTGCCAAAAAAATCTGTGACTCTAACCAGCTGTTTAGCCTGAACCTAGATTAGCGATTTTAAAGTCTGCATAGCATTAAAAAAATCCCGACTCAAATCGGGATTTTTTAATGATGGAATTTATTTTTTGAGAAGCCCTGAGACCATATTCAAGACATTTTGAATATCATTATTGGCTTCCTGCTTACTGGTCTGTTCACCCTGTGGCGTAAGTGAGTCAATAATCTGCGGCAAAACTTGTGAAATTGCACTATACACATCCTGTTTAGGCGCATGAGTTTGCTGTGCAACTTCTTCAATTTCCTGATCATCAAACAGATTTTGTACCTGCTGCGGATCAACATTGGCATTTTCACCCGGGCCAGTCGACACCCAGTCATCAACCTGACTATTCAACCCCTGTCCTTTAAGCTTATCCAATGCACCCTGTAAACCACCCTGTTTTTGAATCCAGGTCAGTACCAGAGGTAGCACCGCAATCAATAAGGTTTTGCCAGTCGAACCTCCTCCCAATCCTGAACGGGATTGAGCAGTACTTTGACGATTTGCCCCACCTAACTGACTGAGAACTGAACCTAAAATTGCACCTAAACCATTTTGTCGGGTCTGCTGGCCGGCTTGATTCTGCTGATTCTGACTGTGTTGACTCTGATCTTGTTGAGTCTGAGATTTATTCAAATGACCCAATACCGATCCCAGGATATCTGCCAGACCACCCTGCTGTGAAGATCGCTTTTGAGACTGCCCGCCACCCAATGCCTGCTTGGCCAATATTTCCACGATATTACTCAGATTCGTCATGCTCTATATCCTGTATGCATCATAGTTACAGAATACGGTCTGTCCTCATATTGTCTAGGCAGGATTGTGTTAATATTTGCAATTAAGCAGGCATAGGCTTACCAGCGAAATTTATCCCAGTTTTCCGGATTGGCCCAGAACTTGGAATTAAACCAGTCGGGCACATGCTTATAGGTTAAAATATTAAACTGCCACAGCGCAAAATCCGCCCCGTGCGTGGTCTTGTCAATCAGCTGGGTAAATCCCAAAGCTCTCAATAGTTTTTCATCTTGCAGCCGACTGATCACCACCAGACGTTTAGCAAATAAATCACGCAATTTCACCAAAATTCGACTCATGATCTGTTCAGACAAATGTTCGGTTTCTATCGTATCCAGCATTACCACAGCCAGGTCATAACGTTGCTGAAAAGGCAGATTTAAAAAGCCAGATACGCTAAAATAGTGCCATTGAATAGATGGCTGAAACTGGACTTGCCTTAAGTCCTGCCCAATACAAATAGCAGTATGAATTGGCTGTTCCTGTGCGAAATCGTCTAGCATTGAAGTAATGACATTCTGCTCAGCCATAACTGCATCCTTATGATTTAAGTGAGTAATCTTTATGGAACTTCAGGGCATTTGCCATAAAATGCATGTCGGCCTCAAAGACCTTAGTGTAACTGATCAACAGATACAGCGGGCAAATGTTGAGTATAAATTAATTCTGGATCGTGCAGAAATCGATCTTCCGTTTAATTTAGGCCAAGACATCGAGATTGAATGGACAGGGAAAATTTATTGCGTATCTTGTGGCAATAAAACCTCAAAATCTTTCTCGCAAGGTCACTGTTTTAAATGTTTTAAGACCAATGCTTCATGTGATATGTGCATCATGAAGCCAGAAACCTGTCATTATCATTTAGGCACTTGCCGCGAAGATGAATTTGCCCAGAATGTCTGCTTTCAACCGCATATTGTCTATCTGGCCAATTCCAGTGCATTGAAGGTCGGGATTACCCGTACCAGCCAAATGCCGACCCGCTGGCTGGATCAGGGCGCAACCCAAGCCCTGCCGATTATGAAAGTTGGCTCACGTCGCCTCTCTGGCAAACTGGAAGTCATGTTTGGTACGCAGGTCGCAGACAAAACAGATTGGCGCAAGCTGCTCAAAGGTGAAGCAGAACCACTGAATCTGATTGAAGTCCGTGAACAGCTGTTAGAAGAATTTGCACCTAAAATTCAAAGCATTCGTGAAGAATTTAATCAGAATCTTGAGTTTAATGAAAATATTGAAGTGCTTGAGCAGGAATTGGCACGTGAGTTTATTTATCCGGTCGAGCAATATCCAGAAAAGATTAAATCACATAATCTGGATAAAACTCCGGTGATTCGTGGCAAATTACAGGGTATTAAAGGTCAGTATTTAATTCTGGATACCGGTGTAATCAATATGCGTAAATATACCGGTTATGAACTGATTATTCGTGCTTAAACCCTCATTTGGCTAGAGCATAAAAAACCAGCCCGCAGGCTGGTTTTTTTATTTAAGAGCGTCTTATTTGATTTTTGCCTGAGATTTTAGGTAGCGCGTATAGTCATCAAATTCTTGCTGACCACGAAGTTGCTGATACAACTTCACCAACTCACTACGTTGCTCTGCACTCAATACATCCACCGGGTTTTTCTTTACTTCTGATACCGCAACCACGACCAGCTCATTTGGCATTTTCGCTGTGGTCACTGACCAATGGCCTGCTTTTGGTGTCGGAAGACTAAAAGCGGCACGTTGTACATCACGTTTTAGCAAACCTTCAGCACGGGTATACACGCCAGCATCTTCAAAAATCAAAGCACCTTTGGCGACTGATGCAGCAGGTTTGGTTTTGAACTCATCCAGAGCTTTCTGAATTTTTGCTTTTGCCAAAGCAGCGGCTTTGTCTTCAATCAATTGAGCCTGAACACGCGGTTTCGCTTCTGCCAGTGTTTGTTCACCAGCTGCATGATAGTCACGCACCTTGATCCAGGCCACATCACCATTGGCCAACTGAATGCTTGATGAAGCATTACGATCACCATTTTTGACATCATCATTAAACAGTTTGACTTTAAGGTTGGCATCGCTCAACACTGGGTCACGGGTTGAAAGTTTTACTCCTTGGGCTTTCTGAACCTGCACGCCTTTCACTTCTTGTGTAACAACCTCCAGAGAATCACTTCCCACCACCATATCATTCAAGCTATTCACCGTATCGGAGAATGCATTGGATTTTTTAGCAGCCAAAACCTCTTCAGATAAACGTGCTTTTTGTGACTCAAAAGATGGCACAGCCACATCAGGTGATTGCACAGAAATAATATGATAGCCATAATCTGTTTTCACAGGAGCAGAGACCTGACCTGATTTTAAAGAGCTAACAGCCTGGTCAAATGTGCTACCAAATACGCCAGTTTCATAGACTGCAATTGCTCCGCCTTTAGACTTGGATTCAGGATCTTCAGAATATTGTGCTGCAGCCTGTGCAAAAGTGTTACCGGCTTTAATTTTCGCTGCCACTTCTGCAGCCAGTTTTTGTGCTTCAGCATCACTACGACTGTCCGCCGTAATCAAAATATGCTTCACCTCTGGTTTAACTGCCTGTTTTTGTGTCGCAACAAAGGCTGTATACGCTTCCTGAAGTTCAGCATCTGTCACTGCCAAACCCTGTGCTTGAATATCACTTGGCTTCAACACCACATAGTCTACATCGACACTGGTCGGCTGTGTAAACGATCCCTTGTGCTGTTCATAATAGGCAGCGACTTCAGCATCGCTGACTTTGACATCTTGTTTATAACTGTCCAGATTAATACTGGAAATATGAATATGACGCTGTTCAGTCTGTAAATCGGCAATTTGCTGCATTTCGACCGGACTCACCAGTGGATAGTCCAAGAATGTCGAAGACAGCATTTTCAGCGCATGATCTTTACGCAAACTTTCGACTAAAGCACGATTGGTCATGCCAATTGATTTAAGATAGTTCTCATATAAAGCATCAGAGAACTTCCCATCTTGCTGGAAAGTCGGCTGCTGGGCAATCATCTGTACAATTTGCTGGTCACTCAGGCTGATGCCTAATTCTTCTGCCTGTTGTAGCAATAAGGTACGTGAAACCAAAGTATCCATGGCTTTCTGGTCAATGAAGCTTTGATTCAGCAAGGTTTCATCGCCATTGGCATAACTGAGATATTGTTCTTTAAATGATTTCGTCAGTGACTCTAATTCTTTTTGAGATATTTCAGTTCCGTTCACGGATTTTGCCGCATCAGAGCTCCCGCCGCTAAAATATCCTTCAATACCTACAAGCGCTAACGGGGTCAAAAACAGAACGAGTAAAACTTTACCCAACCAACCCTTAATAACTTTACGAAAAGCTTCCATAAGTATTCCAATATTTTATTTGCAAAGGATTTTAACCGAAAATACCCATTGAATGAATGTGTTAATCATCACAATTTATTTTATCAATAAAAAACGCGCCAAAGAAGGCGCGTTTCATCGCTGGGTAAGCTTAAGCTACAGCGTCTTTTAAGCCTTTACCCGCTTTGAAGCTAGGCACTTTGCTTGCTTTGATCTCAAGAGTAGCGCCAGTCTGTGGGTTACGGCCAGTACGTGCAGCACGTTCTTTTACACCGAAAGTACCAAAACCGACCAAAGTAACTGTATCACCCGCTTTTAAAGCTTCAGTAACAGAAGCAATTGTAGCATCTAAAGCTTTACCTGCGTCAGCCTTAGATAATCCCCCTTTCTCTGCAATTGCATCAATTAATTCTGATTTATTCATGAAGATTACGTCCTCTTAATATCGTTTATTTAAGGTTCAAGAATTTGTTTAACATGCCATAACGCCTTTATAGCAATGCTTTAGGTATAAACGCAATACTTAAGAACCTCTTTTTTTTCAAAAAATATGCGAAAAAAACATTGAATAATAAATAAAGTCATTTTATTTGTGTTTTTTTCGACAATTCTTCCTGCATTTTTTCTTGTTCCGCAGTCAACTGATCAACCTTGGCATGTAACTGAAGGATTAAACGTTCCAAATGTTGTACATCCTTGAGTGTGACTAATCCTATACGATTCAATGAGTGATGAACAGAGTTGTCGATCAGCTTTTCTACTTTATCTTTGGTCTCTGTGACCGACTCTTTGGCCTTTTCTGAGACCTTTTCTACAGTTTGATCTGCAATATCTGCAGTTTTAGACTCCAGTTCTTCTCCAACCTTGACCAGTGAGTCAAACAGTTTATTGCCTTCTTCTTCGGCACGTGAAAATGCTCCCAGTCCAGCCAGCCAGATCTGTTTGGTATATTTACGAAAATCAAGAGCCGATTTGCGCTCCGAGGCAGATTTGGACTTGGCTTTCATTGTTTTCTGGTTTAAAGCTTCAGCTGAGTCTTGTGCTGTTTTTGACTTGTCCATGTGCACGGCTCCTGTTTATTTTCTGCGCAATTATTATAAATTATTCTACAAAATCACTGCATAATAGCAAATTTAGTACTTGATAGATTTGCTAAACTGTTCTACAAAGCAATTTATTTCAAGTCTAATTTGATTTAACCCTGAAATCTCTTCACAGGCAGGAAGCTTTTTCACTTTATATTTCAGGTAAGGATTGGTTGTATATGAGCGAATCGCAACAAAGTCAAAATCAACCGCATTTGTTGCTTACGATGACGTTAATTGTTTTAGAAACAATATTTACCTTCATTCTCAAGCATGATCGTGTCGTTGCATTACAAGCCAAGAAGTTTGTAGATGAAAATATCTCGATTAAAATCAATAGCTATATTCCATATTTCGACTTTTATGTGCAATTCACCACAAATGGTCTTTTATTTGACCATAAAGCACCGGGTCGCATTGTAGATCTGGATGTGCGTACCACACTTCCCGATCTGATCAAAATTTTTATTTTTGGCAATCGTCGTAGCATTCGTAGTATGCGCATTGATGGTCATCAGGTTTTGAAAGACGAATTTCGTGATTTATTAACCGTATTCAGCTTGCCAAAAGTATTAGCCGACTGGAAACACTGGCTGTCTGAAACACCCACTGATGAAACGGAAATTATTGCGTCCAAAAAGCGTATAGCACCACTCTTAAAGAAAATTGAAGAGCAGCGTTCCAAGATCAATACCTTGCAGGTAGAAGTCAAACAGTATAAAAACCGCCTGAAACGGATCGAACGCCGTCAAAAGCGCATTAATATTGTTTTTGGCCTGAGTAGCATACTTTTGATTACGTTATTAGTGTATAATTGGCTCAGTATCTAAATCTTTCATTATGAAAAAATTAAATCCCACTAAGGTCTACTAAAAATAACTTGACTAATTTAGTCGGGATTCTTAAAATCGACACATCTAGTCTAACCATGTGTATCGAATCATGCGCCTAACCACTCGCGGTCGCTACGCTGTGACTGCTCTACTTGATCTAGCTTTGCAGCCTTCTGAAAAAACGATTACGCTCGCCGAAATTGCGGCACGTCAAACTATTTCTGTTGCCTATCTTGAGCAGTTATTTGCGAAACTCAAGCGCCATGGCTTAGTTTCAAGTGTTCGTGGAGCAAATGGTGGATACCATTTAGCACGTAATGCAGATGAAATTACTGTGTTAGCAATTATCGAAGCTGTAAACGAAACAGTTGATGCGACTCGCTGTGACCATAAAGGCAACTGCCAGAATGGTGCGATGTGCTTGACTCATGATTTATGGCAGGAACTCTCCCACCACATTGCCGATTATTTAGCAAAAATCTCGCTTGCTGATCTGGTTGCACGTGACAATGTACAAACAGTGTCATTACGCCAAAATTCAGCACCCTTTGATTCAGCCCTTTTATCGGTTACAGGTATTTGACATGAAACGTCCGATTTATCTTGATTATGCAGCTACGACTCCGGTAGATCCTCAGGTTGCTGAACGTATGATGGAATGTTTAACATTCGAAGGTACCTTCGGTAATGCTGCATCTCGTTCACATGCTTATGGCTGGCAAGCAGAAGAAAAAGTTGAATATGCACGTGAACAGGTCGCTAATTTAATTAAAGCTGATCCACGTGAAATCGTATGGACTTCAGGTGCAACCGAATCAGACAACCTTGCGCTTAAAGGTGTGGCTCATTTCTATGCATCGAAAGGTAAACATATCATTACCTCTAAGATCGAACACAAGGCAATTTTAGATACGTGCCGTGAGTTAGAGTCTGAAGGTTTTGAGATTACCTATATTGAACCACAACCTCAAACCGGTTTAATTACTCCGGAAATGGTTCAAGCAGAAATTCGTCCAGATACGATTCTGGTTTCACTGATGATGGTGAACAACGAAATCGGTACGGTTACTGATGTTGCAGCGATTGGTGAAATCACTCGTGCCAACAAAATTTTCTTCCATGTCGATGCAGCACAAGCGGCAGGTAAAGTTGAAATTGATCTTTCAACTTTAAAAGTAGACCTGATGAGCTTCTCTGCGCACAAGATCTACGGCCCTAAAGGTATTGGTGCCCTGTTTGTACGTCGTAGCCCACGTGTACGCCTAAAAGCTGAAATGCATGGTGGCGGTCACGAGCGTGGCATGCGTTCAGGTACGCTTGCAACGCATCAAATCGTGGGTATGGGTGAAGCATTTGAACTTGCAGGTAAAAACCTGGAAGCTGAACAAACCCGCTTACGTGTACTTCGCGACAAGCTTTGGAATGGCGTACAAGACCTTGAACAGGTGTTCTTGAATGGTCATCCTACACAAAACGTAGCGAACTACTTGAATATCAGCTTCAACTTTGTTGAAGGTGAATCACTGATGATGGCCTTGAAAGATGCTGCGGTATCTTCAGGTTCAGCATGTACCTCTGCAACACTGGAACCCTCTTATGTACTTCGTGCATTGGGTCTTTCAGACGAGCTTGCACACAGTTCGATCCGCTTCAGCTTTGGTAAATACACCACTGAAGAAGATATCGACCATGTATTGAGTATCACTAAAGCTGCTGTTGAGAAGTTACGTGAACTTTCTCCGCTTTGGGATATGTTTAAAGAAGGTATCGACCTTTCTAAAGTTGAATGGGCTGAACATTAATCTTCATCCTGAGATAGTGACCGATCGGTTGCTATCTCATTGAGAAAAGTTTTTTAACCCCCATATTTAATAATACTAAGGCTGACCCCGAGGTTTGGAGAAGCAACATGGCTTATAGCGAAAAAGTAATTGATCATTACGAAAACCCTCGTAATGTTGGCGTTTTAGATAAAAATGCTGAAAACGTTGGTACCGGTATGGTTGGTGCACCCGCATGTGGTGACGTGATGCGTTTACAGATTCAAGTCAACGATGCAGGCGTGATTGAAGAAGCACGTTTTAAAACCTATGGTTGTGGTTCAGCAATCGCATCAAGTTCTTTGGTGACTGAATGGCTCAAAGGTAAAACTTTGGATCAAGCTCAAGCAATCAAGAATATCGATATTGCAACTGAACTGGCACTTCCACCAGTAAAAGTACACTGCTCTGTTCTTGCAGAAGATGCAATCAAAGCAGCTGTAGAAGACTACCGTAGCAAGAAAGTTAAAGCTTAATTGTTCCACGTTTTGAAATTTTAACGGAGTTTTCATGATCCATTTAACTGAAAATGCTGCAACTCATATCAGCAATTATTTAAAAAATCGCGGTAAGGGTGAAGGCATTCGCGTTGGTGTGAAAACTTCAGGCTGTTCTGGTCTGGCTTATGTACTCGAGTTTGTTGACGAAGTCGATACACATGACCAAGCATTTGAGCAGTTTGGGGTTAAAGTATTCATTGATCCGAAAAGTCTGGTTTATCTTGAAGGTATGGAGATGGACTATGTTAAAAACGGCTTGAACGAAGGCTTTGAATTTAACAACCCCAACAAAAAAGGCGAATGCGGTTGTGGTGAATCCTTCACTGTATAAACCCGGCAGTTATTCTCTTTTGACATTAAAACAGTGTGTTTCACACTGTTTTAATTGCATTTATACAGTTATTTTTGCACATTAATCGCGGACCCCATCTCCCATGAATCATTTTGAGCTGTTCAATCTTCCAGTAGCACTCGATATTGATTTGGCAACTTTAAAAACTGAATTTTTAAAGTTACAGCAACAATATCATCCCGATAAAGCTGAAGACAAAGATCAGGCCCTGATTAAATCAAGTGATATCAATCAGGCTTTTAAAGTTTTGTCAGCGGTCGATAGCCGTGCAGCGTATTTATTGTCCCTCAAGAAACAGGATTATCACTTAGATCAATCGATCAGTGATTTTGAATTCTTGCAGGACGCTCTGGAAATTCGTGAACAACTCGACGATGCCACCTCTGCTGAAGATTTAACTTCACTGAAAGTTGAAGTACAGCAATGGATTGACGGTCTGGTTCGTGAGTTTAAAATTGACTATACCGATGAAGACTGGGCTGAAGCACGCGATACAGTGCGTAAACTACGCTTCTTTGTTAAAGTCATGGCAGATATCGACAAGGCGGAAGACCGCTTCCTGGACGATGACAGCTTTGACCTTGATGATGATTTCTAATTTTTAATATTTAACGTGCAAAGGATGTAACACTATGGCTCTCTTGCAAATTGCAGAACCAGGTCAATCAAGTGCACCACATGAACACCGCATTGCGATTGGTATCGATTTAGGCACCACCCACTCTTTGGTTGCCACGGTTCTTTCAGGTAAAGCCAAAGTGCTGAATGACGAACAAGGTCGTGTGCTACTTCCTTCTATCGTGCATTATGCAGAACAGCAGACTCAATATGGTAATGAAGCCGCGCCTTTTATTACCAGCGATCCTAAAAATACCATCGTTTCAGTCAAGCGTTTCATGGGTCGCTCTCAAGCGGATATCAAATTCCAGCATCCTTATGCCTTGGTGGGCGAAGCGAATGAAATGCCGGCTTTTGAAACCGCACAAGGTCGTAAAACTCCGGTTGAAATTTCTGCAGAAATTTTAAAGCAGCTCAAAGATCGTGCTGAAGCAAGTCTGAAAAATCCGGTGAATGGTGCAGTGATTACCGTTCCAGCGTATTTTGATGAAGCACAGCGTCAGGCAACCCGAGATGCTGCCCAGCTTGCCGGTTTGAATGTTTTACGTTTATTGAATGAGCCAACCGCTGCTGCTGTGGCTTATGGCCTCGATCAGGAAAGCAACTTGAGTACAGATCGCAACTATGTGATTTATGACTTGGGTGGCGGTACTTTCGACGTTTCGATTTTGCGTTTTTCGCAAGGCGTGTTTGAAGTGCTGGCGACTGGTGGCCACACTGCCCTCGGTGGTGATGACCTGGACCGTTTAATTTTGAAATGGGCCAAGAAACAGCTAAACATCGAAACTTTAGATGATGCTGAATATGCACATTTTATTGTGGCAGCGCGTAAGGCCAAAGAAGCTTTGTCTGATGCAGATTCAGTTCAACTCAAATTACTCGATCAAGTTTTAAACCTTGACCGTCCAACCTTTGAAGAAATCATTAAAGTTGCTTTGGACAAAACCATCAGCGTATGTAAACGTGTGATGCGTGATGCCAAGCTTGAACTGGATGACATTCAAAATGTGGTTCTGGTGGGTGGCTCAACCCGTTCTTATGCCGTACAAAAAGCAGTTGGTGACGTATTTAGCCAAGAACCGCTGTGCACGATTAACCCGGATGAAGTGGTTGCCATTGGCGCATCGATTACAGCAAACCAACTGATAGGCAACTCAACCGATGGTTCATTGTTATTAGACGTGACCCCATTGTCTCTTGGTCTTGAAACCATGGGCGGACTGGTGGAACGTCTGATTTCACGTAATACTGCCATTCCTGTAGCACGTCGTCAGGAATTTACTACCTATCAAGATGGCCAGACTGCCATGTTGATCCATGTAGTTCAAGGTGAACGTGATCTGGTTGAACATTGTCGTAGTCTGGGTCGTTTTGTCTTGCATAACATTCCACCAATGACAGCCGGTCAGGCACGTATCGAAGTAACTTTCCAGGTCGATGCTGATGGTTTGTTGACGGTATCTGCCAAAGAAACAACATCTGGCGTGCATGCGCAAATTGATATTAAGCCATCTTATGGCTTATCTGGTGAAGATACCGAGCGCCTGTTGCTTGACGGTTATAAATTTGCCGAGGAAGATAAAAATCTGCGTCATTTGAATGAAACCAAAGTTGAAGCCCAGCGTGAGCTGGAAGCACTGGTTCAGGCACTAAAAGTAGATGCCGCTCTGTTGACTGAAGAGCAACTGGCAGCACTGCAAACTGCACAGGCACAACTTGAAACCGAGCTTCAAGGTTCAGACATCAAAGCGATTGAATCTGCAGTTGAACAGCTTAAAATACATAGTGATGCTTTTGCAGCAGCACGTATGAACCAACATATTGATGCCGCTCTTAAGGGCACTAAACTCGACGACTGGTCAAACTCAAACTAATTTAAGGTAACGACTATGCCACGTATTAAAGTTCTTCCACATGCGCAGATTTGCCCCGAAGGTGCTGAGTTTGAAGTCGAACACAATGCCAACCTGTGCGAAAGCCTGCTCAAAAATGGCATTAAAATCGAACATGCCTGCGATATGTCAGCTGCATGTACAACGTGCCACGTTGTGGTACGTCAAGGCTTCGATAGCCTTGAAGAAATGGATGATGTAGAAGCAGATTTACTGGATCGCGCTTGGGGTCTGGAACCTGATTCGCGTCTTTCTTGTCAGGTCACACTGGTCGATGAAGATCTGGAAATTGAAATTCCAAAATACACCATCAATCACGCTTCGGAAAATCATTAAGATTTTTCTTGAAAGATCATATAAAAAACCACGCTTAGACGTGGTTTTTTATATTTATGAGAATGATTAAATTACTTTGGAGTCTTTGAGTGATTCAAATTCGTCTTGTGGCTGGAGATGCTCAATCACTTCATCTTCAAGTTTAAGCTTGACGATGCCTTGAGAGTTGGTCAATTTCTGCTGAGTTTCAATGCGTTTAATCATTTTTTCCAGTACATGAATCAATTCTGGATATTCAAAGTTTTGTACTTCGTCCAGATTGAGCAGTAAATGAAAGCCTTTATATTCATAGTCGAACCAACGTTGATACTCAACTTTCTGCGATGCATATTTTTCCATTAGCTGCCAGGTTCTTACCGGTGCTTTAATGCCTTTCAAGAAAATTGGTTTCTTCGGCGCACATAAATAATCATTTTTGATCAGATTATGAGTATCTTCTGAAATCAGGATTTCATCCACTTCAGCTGCGCTCTGTAAGCGCGCTGCCAGATTGGCATCCCGTCCTACAATGGTATAGGCCATCCGATGCGTCGCACCATAATTCCCGACGTGGCAATAACCGGTCGAAATACCCATACGGATATGCAGTGGCGGATAACCCATTTTAATCCAACGCTCACGCAGCAGTTTCATTTGCTGACGCATGGCAATCGCCATTTCCATACAGTTCTTGGCATCCTGCTCTACGCCTTCAGAGTTTGGATCACCAAAGAAAATCAGGATGGCATCACCCATAAATTTATCGACAGTCGCTTCATAATTTTTGGCGATTTCGGTCATATGCCGCAAATAATCATTGAGCAAGAATGCTAAATCATCTGGAATAAGCGTTTCAGACAGTTCTGTAAAGCCTTGAATATCCGAGAAGAAAATTGTTAACTTTTTACGTTTATATTCAATTTTCGCTTCAGATTCACCTTTCATGATGGATTGCCACAACTGCACAGGCGCATAACGACTCAGCTGATTGGCAAATTCCATATAACGGTTCATCTGTTCAAAATAATGATTTTTCTTCTGGGTCATATACTGCACACGACCACTCTGATAAAAACTTCCGACACCAAAATAGGTAATCAGGCAGATGAAGCCTAAAACCGTTAGTTCACTGCTTGTCGGTTCAAAATAAGTCCCAAAACCAAAGACCAGAATATTGGCCAGATAAAAAACGGTGATCCCGACCAGACTGGCCAGAGAAGCCATCATCAATGAAATTTTATTACTGATCGCGGTATAGAGTATTGCCACCAAACCCAGCAAGGACAATACCAAATCCAGCTGTACTGCGGCTAAAACCACTACAATGACAATAACATCAATCAGAAAAAGAACATTGCGCCGAATACGATAATCATGGCGATAGATCAACCAGCGCGACAGTTTCGAGCTAATCAATAAAATCAGGAATAAAAACACAGGAACAAAGAGCTGATACTGAGTATCCGGTTCAGTGTAATGAAAGACGACCAAAACCAGAGACAGCATGATATAGCCCATCAAGCGATGAAAATATTCAAACTGTTGTGGTTCTTTTTGAATCCAGTCGTCTAATTGCATTCAGTCACTCCCTGAAATCCGCAATCGTTCATAGATCTCGGAATACTTGGGGCTAATCAGTCCATACGCCAGTCAAATGGCATATCGCCTTGACCACGTAGCGCCAGCATGAGTGTTTGACGCATATGTGCTAATACTTCACTGCTATAAGGAACAGCTGGTGTACCCCAAACAGGCTTCGGCCATGCTACATCGTTCTGATAACGAACCACATGATGAAAATGCAATTGCGGAACCATATTGCCCAATGCCGCGACATTCATTTTATCCGCACGGAAAACACGTGCCAGCTGGCTTGATAACCAGCTTGATTCACGTAAAAACTGCTCTTGGTCAGCTTGGCTCAATTCATATAATTCAGAGACACCCGGCACACGTGGAATCAGGATCAGCCAGGGAAATTGCATATCATTCATCAAACGACATGTTGACAAAGGAAAGTCGCCTACAAAAAAAGTATCTTGAGCAAGTTGTGGATGCAAACTAAACATATCTTTATAAATGATGCAAAATTAGAATGATGGCTAATACTAACATATCCAACCGAAGCTGAATATTGAAAGCAATGGGTTTAAAGACAAATTCTCATGATTTGTTGCAAGGCGCATCACGAGAATTTGTTCGAACATTTCATTAAAAAATCTGGTTTATCATTCCTGAAAATTTCAATGAAAATGAAATGTATCATGAAGTTTTAAACTGATTTAGTCTAAATCAAATTAGCCCACTTCTTTCAATAGACTGTCCAGCAAATCCTGAATAAACTGAATCCGCTTTTGGTAATCTTCCAGCATGACCATGACCTTAAGACGTTGCCCACCATTCATCCGGAAATAGGTTGGATGTTTCTGCATCATCTGGATAATGGTCATGGCCTGAACCGGGGTATCTGGCGCGAATTCCACATGCCCACCTTGAGCACTAATATCAATTTTGGTGATGCCAAGCTGCTCGGCTTTGAGACGAATCTGATGTACGGCAAAGAGCTGTTTGACCGGTTGTGGCGGTATGCCAAAACGGTCGATCAATTCCATCCGGATATTGTCCAGTTTTTCCTGAGTATCAGTATTACTGATACGCTTATAGAACAACAGACGCTGATGCACATCTCCGAGATAATCATCCGGAATGAGCGCTGGCATATGCAGGGTAATTTCTGCAGTCAATGACAAGGGTGCATCGAAGTTTGGGGTTTTACCTTTTTGAATGGCTTTGGTGGCTTTTTCCAGCATTTCCATATATAGGCTATAACCAATCGCCTGCATTGAACCGCTCTGCTGTTCACCGAGTAATTCACCTGCCCCGCGAATTTCCAGATCTTCGGTGGCCAGCATAAATCCGGCCCCCAAGGTCGAAGCACGCTGGATCGCATCCAGACGTTTTTCGGCATCGCCTTTTAAGGCTTTTAAAGACGGCACCATTAAATAGGCATAGGCCTGATGATGCGAGCGCCCGACTCGGCCACGGAGCTGATGTAATTGTGCCAGGCCCAGTTTGTCTGCACGTTCAATCAAAATGGTATTGGCATTTGGGACATCAATCCCGGTTTCAATAATGGTCGAACAGACCAGAACATTGTATTCCTTGTGATAGAACTGCTGCATCACCTGCTCCAGTTCACGTTCACGCATCTGGCCATGTGCCACAATCACCCGGGCTTCCGGCACCAATGTACGAATATGCGCTGCGGCACGGTCAATCGTATCGACTTCATTGTGCAGGAAATAGACCTGACCACCACGCAACAGTTCACGCAGAATCGCTTCTTTAATGGTGTCATCGGTATGTTCTTGCACAAAGGTTTTCACCGCAAGACGGCGTGCCGGCGGTGTGGCAATAATCGATAGATCACGCATGCCACTAAAGGCCATATTTAGTGTACGCGGAATTGGAGTGGCTGTCAGGGTCAACATATCGACATCAGCACGCATCGCCTTGATCCGCTCCTTGTCACGTACTCCGAAGCGATGTTCTTCATCGACAATCATCAGGCCAAGATTTTTAAACTGGACATTTTCCTGCAAAATTTTATGCGTACCAATCACGATATCCACTTTCCCTTCGATCAGGTCGTCAATGGTCTTGCTATGTGCTTTGGAAGAACCGAAACGTGACAGCACTTCAATCCGGACCGGCCAGTCGGCAAAGCGGTCTTTGAATGAATCATAGTGCTGTTGTGCCAGCAAGGTGGTCGGCACCAGAATCGCCACCTGCCGGTTATTCTGTACCGCAACAAATGCAGCACGCATCGCCACTTCCGTTTTACCAAAGCCGACATCACCACAGACCAGACGATCCATCGGCTTGGCTTGTTGCATGTCATGCAGCGTGGCTTCAATCGCATTGGCCTGATCCAGCGTTTCTTCATAGGCAAAGCCACTGGCAAACTGCATATACAGACTTTGATCAATTTCAAAACTGATGCCGGGTTTAGAGACACGGCGTGCCTGAATATGCAGCAACTCGGCCGCAACATCATGAATCTGTTCCAGCGCTTTATGTTTGGCTTTATTCCATGCATCTGTCCCGAGCTTATGCAATGGTGCCAGATCCGGATCACCACCGCTATATCGGCTGATTAAATGCAGATTGGTCACCGGCACATAGACTTTGGCCGCATCGGCATAATCCAGCTGCAAGAATTCATGATCCTGATCATCAATACTTAAAGTGACCAGACCGGCATAACGCCCCACTCCATAATCGATATGCACCACAGGCGCGCCCATGGTCAGTTCAGTCAGACTGCGAATCAGAAATTCTTCTGAAACTTCCTGCTGACGTTTACGGCGGCGTTGTACCACGCGATGTTCATAGAGCTGGTTTTCAGAAATGATGCTGACACGATCGGTCAGCACCAGACCACGCTCTAATGGCGCATTGGTAATCGCAATCGCATACAGGGAGGTGATAAAACTCTCAAAGTTATCAACCGTCGGAATATCACCCAGACTTGGTCGTAACGCATCTTTTAAGCTTTCACGGCGTCCGGCACTCTCGGCCACCAGCAGCACCGGATGATTGACCTGATCGATATATTTTTTGACTTCAATAAATGGTTTTTCACGTTTTGGATCGACAGGCAGACGTGGTGGCAACTGGGTATCGAGGTTCAATACGCCGGCTTTTTGGTCAAAAGGCGTTTGGGCGGCAATAATACGCGCAAATTGATTCAGCTGCTCCAGAACCTGATTGGTCTGAAAGAACAGGCTGTCTGGGGGTAGGATCGGCTGATCAACATTGTGACGGCGATCTTCATAACGGCGCACCACATCTTGCCAGAATTGGGTCAAACTCTCGTCTAAAGCCCGATCTGTAATGACAATGCCATTCTTTGGTAAGTACGAAATAAGTGAGCTTTGGTCTTGCATGGCCTCAGCACTGAAAAACAGCGGTAAATAAAACTCGATTCCCGGTGAAACAATGCCCTCCATCACATCCAGATAGATCGGGTTTTTCTTTGGATTGGCAGTTGAGAAAAATTCGGCATAACGGTCACGGAAGGTGGCACGGCCTTCCTTGAGTGGAAATTCCTGTGCCGGCAATACGGTAAACTGTTGCAAACTTTGTGTGGTGCGCTGAGTTTCGGAATCGAAAAATTTCAGGCTTTCAATTTCATCATCAAACAGGTCAATCCGAATCGGTGCTTCCTGCCCCGAGGCATAAATATCCATGATACTGCCGCGTACCGCAAACTCACCCGGATCATAAACCGTATCGACCAGATGATAACCGGCCTGAATCAGCTTTTTCTTCTGTTGTTCCAGATCGAATTTCTGTCCGACGTGAATATCAAAATGTTCACCCAAAATCCATGAAGTCGGTGCGATACGCTGTGCCAAGGTTGAGGCAGAAAGTAACAGCACGCCAGTTTTTGGCATATTGGATAAAATCGCCAGACGTTCCGAGACAATATCCTGGTGCGGAGACAGGCGGTCATAAGGCAAAATTTCCCAATCTGGAAAAATCGTGGGTTTAATCCCATAAAATTCCAGTTCACTTTCCAGTTGACCCAAATGCTGGTTATTGCGTGCAATCACAATAAATAAACGCGATTGCTGCTGCACGATTTCTTTGAGCAACAATGCCGTCGAGGAACCTTGCAGATTGCCTAACCAGCGTTTCTCGCCTGCTTTGAGTTGTGGTAAATTGAGTTGGGAAATTTCTTGTTGGAACATGGATATAGCTTTAAAGTCTAAATAACCTGAGGCTTATACTAGCACGATGATCTCAGGATATTTTGTTATTTTTATGCAGTCTTGCCACATCCATACGCTTCGATTTCAAGCCACTTTTAACACTTATTTTTTCTCTCGCAGAAAGTTACGATAATAATCATTTAACTTCTTGAGGATCATTTTAAATTGCAGCAGGTTCTCTTCGGTATTTCCCAAAGTCACATTAAAACGCTGATGGGCAATTTCCAGATCAATCTTTTCATTGATCAGCATCGCGGTGTCGTATAAAGCTTTTAAATCATCAAACTGTTTTAGACGGCGATTGGACAAATATTCTAAGCGTGCGGCCAGTTCCTGATTTAAGTCAATGCCATCCACGATATAACCTGTGCCTTCGACATGCTGGATATTCTGCTCGTCTAAATATAACTGTGCAGCAGTCGGTTTATTAGTTTTAAATAATGCACTGATTTTATCAAACATCGCCATTTACCCAGCCAAATAAAGTTCAGACCCTAGTCTAGATGAAAATGCCTCAAATCCACATATCGAACTTGAGGCAAATTGTCAAAATCACAACAATCAGTTGAGTTGAGCTGTTTCAAGACAATTTATGCTATCAAGAAACCTGTTCGAGCTGACTCTCTACTACAGGTATTTCAGACACCAGATTTTCAAATGCAAAGATTTCTTCTAATTGTGTTTCGCTTAATAAACCGAGTTCCAATACCACTTGCGGCACGGTTTTATTTTCACGCATACATTGTTTACCAATTTCATCACATTTGGCATGCCCCAGAATCGGCTCAAGTAAGGTCACAATCCCGACACTGCGCATGACCGAACTTAAACAGATTTCTTCATTGGCCTGAATGCCAGCAATACATTTCTGATTCAGGGTTTGCATGCCTTGAGTCAACAATTGAATCGACTCATTCATGGTCAGGGCAATCACAGGTTCCATCACATTCAGTTGTAACTGCCCAGCTTCCGCTGCCATAGTAATGGTCAAATCATTACCGATGACCCGGAAGGCAATCTGATTGACCACTTCCGGAATCACAGGATTGATTTTTGCCGGCATAATTGATGAGCCTGCTTGCAATTCCGGTAAGCGAATTTCAGCCAGACCTGTACGTGGTCCCGAGCTAAGCAAGCGCAAGTCATTACAGATTTTGGACAGTTTCACTGCCAGGCGTTTTAAACTGCTCGACAAGATAATAAAGACACCACAATCACTGGTGGCCTCCACATAATCTTCTGCACCTTTTAAAGGCAGCCCCGTCAGGTGCGCCAAAGTTTCGACGACTCGCGTCGCATAACCTGGCGGCGTGTTTACCCCAGTCCCGATCGCTGTTGCACCTAAATTGACTTCCAGCAATAACTGGCGCATCTGCTCAATCAGTTTTAAATCTTCCTTTAATAAAGTCGCAAAAGCCCGGAATTCCTGCTCCATGGTCATCGGGACGGCATCTTGCAACTGGGTACGCCCCATCTTGATCACATACTGAAATTCGGCTGCCTTCGTATATAAACAGTCAATCAGTGCTTTCAGCACTGCCAATAATTCATTCAGGCTGCTATAAGTTGCCAAACGTAAAGCGGTTGGATAGACATCATTGGTCGATTGCGAAGTATTCACATGATCATTCGGATGCAGGATGTGATACTCACCTTTATGATGCCCCAAGATCTCTAAGGCGATATTGGCAATGACTTCATTGGCATTCATATTAATTGACGTACCAGCACCGCCCTGATAAGGATCAAGTGGAAAGGCCGCTTGCCAGTTTTCAAGATGCTGAATCAATTCATTACAGGCTTTTTGAATAGCAGTACTCGTCTGCTCGGATATTTTTTGAAAATGCAGGTTGGTCTGTGCCGAAGCTTTTTTGACCTGAGCCAATGCACGAATAAAATGTGATTGTTGCCCTATAGCCAATCCTGAAATCTGGAAATTTTCGATGGCACGTAAAGTGTGAATCCCATAATAGCTGTGTAATGGGATCTGTTTTTCCCCCAATAAGTCACGTTCAATGCGGGTCGGTTCGATTTGCAGCATATTGTCCACTAAAAAATACCTTGGCGATGCACCGTATTTGGTGTGGTCTCAATATGAGCAAACAAATACAGAGCGAATAGGAGGACTTTAACCTAAATTTGCTAATATTTATTACCAATACAGTAAAGCTGTGAGTTTTGTAAGATCATGTAAATAAAAAGCTAAAATTTAAATATTTTAATTGCTTATTCTAAATTAGCTTCTTTTGCCTCAATCCAATACTTTATCTCTCTGTGTTAAGTGGCTTAACTTTCCTTAAGTTCCATCTAGTTAAATTGGTATTTACAACAAACATACATAAAAGCTGTGTAAATGTTACAGAGTGTAATTTTTAAACCGTGCTTGAATCACTGCCTTGTGATCTCCGTACAAAAAATCATCTGGAACGATGGTTTCCATATTTACAGGATGCCCTGCCTATGACTTATTTAAATCCGACCCTGATTACCTTCATGTTTTATATTATCGCCATGATTGCCATCGGTTTATATGCTTACCGTGCAACCTCCAATTTTGATGAATATATTTTAGGTGGACGTAGTCTGGGCAGTGTCGTCACAGCTCTTTCCGCAGGTGCATCAGATATGAGTGGCTGGCTGCTGATGGGTCTTCCGGGCGCAATTTACCTGTCTGGCCTGTCAGAAGCCTGGATTGCCATCGGCCTGATTATCGGAGCGTGGCTAAACTGGTTACTGGTGGCAGGTCGTCTACGGGCGCATACCGAATACCAGAATAACGCCCTGACCCTGCCAGATTATTTCACCAGCCGTTTTTCCGACCGCAAACGCATTTTACGGGTCTTGTCTGCCTTGGTGATTCTGGTGTTCTTTGCAATTTATTGTGCCTCGGGCATGGTCGCAGGTGCACGCCTGTTTGAAAGCCTGTTCGGCTGGAATTACACCACAGCGCTTATCATCGGTGCGATGGCGACAATTTTATATGTGTGTATTGGTGGTTTTCTGGCAATCAGCTGGACGGATACTTTTCAGGCCGGTTTGATGATCTTCGCACTGTTGCTGACCCCGATCATTACCTTCCTGGCCTTGGGTGACAATAGCCAGCAAGTGAGTGTCATCCTTGAATCTGCCCGTCCACATGCGTCCAGTATGCTTGAAGGCTTAAGCGTGGTGGCGATTATTTCCAGTCTGGCCTGGGGTTTGGGTTATTTTGGTCAACCACATATTTTAGTGCGCTTCATGGCAGCAGATTCAGTGAAGACCATTCCTGCTGCACGCCGTATTGGCATGACCTGGATGATTCTGTGTCTGGGCGGCGCAGTGGCAGCTGGTTATATCGGGATTGCCTATTTCACCGTTAATCCAGCATTCGCCTCGGTGGTGAACCAGAACCCTGAAACCGTGTTTATGGAATTGACTAAAATCCTGTTTAATCCATGGATCGCTGGCATCGTACTTGCAGCTATTCTGGCCGCGATTATGAGCACCTTGAGCTGTCAGCTTCTGGTCTGTTCAACCACCCTGACTGAAGATTTATACAAGAGCTTCCTGCGCAAAAATGCCTCGCAAAAAGAACTGATCTGGGTCGGTCGTGCTATGGTTTTAGTAATTGCGTTAATTGCGATTGCCTTGGCGATTAATCCGAACAGCAAGGTTTTAGGTCTGGTGGCTTATGCCTGGGCAGGCTTTGGTGCAGCATTTGGCCCCTTGATTATCTTGTCTTTGTTCTGGAAGCGTATGACCCTCAACGGCGCGATTGTCGGCATGCTGGTCGGTGCGGTGACGGTAATCGTCTGGAAAAACTATATGGGTGATACCGGCCTGTACGAGATTATTCCCGGTTTTATTCTGGCTACCCTGAGTATCGTGATTGTCAGCTTAGTGGATAAGGCACCGAATGATGATGTGGTACATCGTTTTGAAATGGCCAAAGCTGAATATCAAAAAGAAATGGCTGAAATGAAAAAATAGTCTGGATATTCAATACAATAAAAGGGACCTTCAAGTCCCTTTTATTGTTTTTTAGATTAGTCGTTAATAAGCTACAAATTATTTAGATTTTCCCGGTATTTTTAGATGGATCTGCTGACTTTCTTTAATCACCTCCATCACCGGATAACTGCGTGTTTCCTTGATCCCGGGCAGTTGCCACAAGATTTGCCCGGAAATTTTACGGAATTCATCCATATTGGCGCAGCGGATTTTTACCACGAAATCGAAACCACCACTGATCATATGACATTCAATAATTTCTGGAATCTGCCGGACTGCATGGGAAAACTCATCTAAAACATTCGGTGTGGTTTTATCCAGTAAAATCTCTACAAAAACCACAAAAGCGTTATTGAGCAGATTTGGATTCAGACGGGCTTCGTAGCCCAGAATATAGCCTTCTTTGCTCAGTTTCTGCACCCGCGCCAGTGCCGCGGTCGGCGATAAATTTACCAGTTCAGCCAGTTTAATATTGGATAATTTGGCATCGGATTGTAATAAACTCAGGATACGAATATCTATACGGTCTAGGCTTAAATAAGGAGGCTGCATTAGAATTATTCTCTAAAAAATGTAAAAACTATAGTGAGATATTCGTCAAATATTCTGTGATTATAGATTAAAACTCGTTAGCCCCGCTAGATCTGATTGCAGCAGTACAGGATGTCACTATGCCGACCACACTAAGCCCCACCTATGGTTCAGATGCCATGAAGCAGCCAAATTATATCGCCGAATTCAAAGATAAAAATGAATACGAACAACGTATCAATACCACATGGCGCCGTGCGGAAACTGAATGCGTCGAAGAACTCTTGCTGCATAGTGAAATTTCCTCCGAACTCAGCGACAAGATTCAAGCGCTTGCCTTTGATCTGGCGCATTCCTTGCGTGAACGTAAAAATTCAGGCGGTAAAGCGGGCATCGTACAAGGATTATTACAGGAATTTTCCCTATCTTCTCAGGAAGGCATTGCCCTGATGTGTCTGGCCGAAGCCTTGCTGCGTATTCCAGACAAAGCCACGCGTGACCTGCTGATCCGCGACAAGATCAATCAGGGCAACTGGAAAGAACATCTCGGTCAAAGCCAGCTGATGTTTGTCAATGCCGCAGCCTGGGGCTTGATGCTGACGGGTAAATTAATGGAAACCCCACAGCAAAAAAGCCTGTCCAGTTTATTAACCGGCCTGTTGGCGCGCAGTGGTCGCGGCATTATCCGTAAGGCTGTCGATGTTGCCATGCGCATGATGGGCGAACAGTTTGTGACGGGTGAAACCATTGATGAGGCACTGAAAAATGCAGAACGTCTGGAAGAAAAAGGCTTTCGTTATTCCTATGACATGCTTGGTGAAGCAGCACTGACCGATCCGGATGCGGAACGCTATTATCAGGATTATCAGCAAGCGATTCATGCCATCGGGCAAGCCTCGCAGGATAAAGACGTTTATGATGGCCCGGGCATTTCCATCAAACTCTCTGCCCTGCATCCGCGTTATCAGCGCGCACAGATGGATCGTGTACATGATGAACTGTATGGAAAAATGCTTAAACTCGCGGTCCTGGCGAAACAGTACAATATCGGTTTAAACATTGATGCCGAAGAAACTGACCGTCTGGAAATTTCCTTGCAACTGCTTGAACGCCTGTGTTTTGAGCCGCAATTACAAGACTGGAAAGGCATTGGCTTTGTGATTCAAGCCTATCAAAAACGCTGTTTCTATGTGGTAGATTATATTGTTGATCTGGCCAAACGTAGTCAGAAACGCCTGATGATTCGTCTGGTCAAAGGTGCCTATTGGGACAGCGAGATCAAGAAAGCACAGATTGAAGGCATGTCGGACTATCCGGTATTCACTCGTAAGGTGCATACCGATCTGTCTTATATCGCCTGTGCGCGTAAATTATTGGCTGAACCGGAGTATATCTATCCGCAATTTGCCACCCATAATGCACAAACGGTGGCCACGATTTACCAACTGGCGCAACCTGAGCAGTATTATGCGGGTCAATATGAATTCCAGTGTCTGCATGGCATGGGCGAACCCTTGTATGAAAATGTGGTGGGCGACAAATCGGCGAATAAACTCGGTGTCCCTTGTCGCATTTATGCGCCAGTCGGCAATCATGAAACCTTATTGGCTTATCTGGTGCGTCGTTTGCTGGAAAATGGCGCAAATACGTCTTTTGTCAACCGGATTGCCGACAAAACCCTAAATATCGAAGATCTGATTGAAAATCCGCAGCAAACGATTTTAAAAGCTGCACAACAGGAAGTCGTGATCGGTGCCAAGCATCCGCATATTCCTTATCCGCAAGATCTGTATGGCACACGTATTAACTCATCGGGTCTGGATCTCGCCAATGATGCAGAGCTGAGCGCCTTAAATGAAGTCGCTGCCAGCCTGAAAAACACACAATTTCAGGCAGCAGCCATGGGAACGGCGTTTACAGGAACCGACACAAGTAACGCAGTGCAAATCATCAATCCGGCACAACATCAGGATGTAGTCGGTACAGTCTATGAAGCGACCCAAGAACAGGCTGAAATTGCCTTAACGCAAGCTGTCAATGCACAAGGTTTCTGGGCCAATTTGCCGAAAAATGAGCGCGCAGCCTGCTTGAATAAAGCTGCGGATCTGATGGAGCAGCGTTTACTGACACTGATGGTGATTCTGTCCCGTGAAGCTGGCAAAACCTATGCCAATGCCATTGCCGAGGTCCGGGAGGCGGTAGATTTCTTGCGCTACTATGCCGGTCAGATGTTGGATTTAGCTGAAAATACACAGATTCAACCTTTGGGTACCGTGCTGTGTATCAGTCCATGGAACTTCCCGTTGGCAATTTTTACCGGCCAGATTTCAGCAGCGCTGGTCGCGGGCAATACCGTTATTGCCAAACCGGCAGAACAGACCCCGCTGATTGCTGCACAAGCGGTGCAGATTTTATGGGAAGCTGGCATTCCGCAAGACGTCTTACAGCTCTTGCCGGGTCAAGGTGAAAGCATTGGTGCGCAGCTCAGTGCAGATTCACGAATTCAGGGTATCATGTTTACCGGCTCAACCGAGGTCGCCCATATTCTGCAAAAAACTGTAGCGGAACGTCTGAACCAGTTTAGCGCCAGCGTGACCCTGATTGCTGAAACCGGTGGTCAAAATGCCATGATTGTCGATTCATCTGCACTAACTGAGCAGGTGGTGCTTGATGTGGTTAATTCTGCCTATGACAGTGCCGGCCAGCGTTGTTCTGCTTTGCGTGTGCTCTGTGTGCAAGAAGACAATCTGGATGCTGTGCGCACGATGCTCAAAGGTGCCATGCAGCAGTTAAGGGTCGGCAATCCGATTTTATTAAAAACCGATATTGGCCCAGTGATTGACGCGGAGGCCCAGCAAAATATTCAGACGCATATTCAGCAGATGCGCAACAAAGGTCACAAAGTCCATCAACTAATGTTTAACCAAGATGAGACTGAATTAACCCAAGGCACCTTTATTCCGCCAACATTGATTGAACTTCCAAACCTGAATGATCTGGAGCGTGAAGTCTTTGGTCCGGTGCTGCATCTGATCAGCTATAAATATGGTGAACTGGAACAGTTATTGGAACAGATCAACAGCAAAGGCTATGGTCTGACCATGGGCTTACACACACGTATTGATGAAACCATACAAACCGTGATTGCGCGAGCAGAAGTCGGTAACTTGTATATCAACCGTAATATCGTCGGTGCAGTTGTGGGTGTTCAGCCTTTCGGTGGTGAAGGCTTGTCCGGTACTGGCCCTAAAGCTGGTGGGCCGCTTTACATCTACCGTTTAATGCAGCAGCTTTCCGAGAAGAAACTGGTGCAGCCTTATGCCATGCGATCTGATCAAGCCCCTATTGAACACAAACCAGTCCAGGAATTTAAGGCTTGGGCCTCTAAAACTTTACCCACAATCTCCTTAAAAGCACCCAGCCAGATTGCGACCGGACAAAGCTTTAGTTTGCAAGGTCCAACCGGCGAAGAAAACCAGTACATGATCTTGCCACGTGAAAGTGTTCTATCTTTGGCGCACACCGAGCAAGACCAGATTCAGCAAATTTTGGCCATTTTATCGGTCGGCAGTCGCCCTGCAGTATTGGCTGAAAATACTTTTGTGCTGAAATATCTACAAACAATGCCAAAAGCAGTTGCTGCCCGATTCAAAGTGATTCAAGACATTGAAAGTGGGGAATTTGATGCTGTATTACATCATGGTGATGCTGCGGAATTGATTGATTTACAGAAGCGTATTGCGGCTCGAAAAGGCCCCATTGTAGGAATCACGCATTTAAACTCAGGCAATCATGACATTCCGGTGGAGCGATTGGTGCTTGAACGGGCCATTAGCATCAATACGGCAGCAGCCGGTGGCAATGCCAGTTTGATGACGATGAGTCATCTCTAAATTAATCGAATCATCTTGTCATTTTTCTGTTCATGATTTCCTCTTTACGGCCAAATTTTTCTCCTCAGAGGGTTTGGTCTTTTTTATGCAGTTTTTAAAGCCGCTCAGCCACAATAGGCTTAGGCAGATCAGCAATTATTTGCTACCATTTGCGCTTTAAAATATTTGCGACTTCTTACTGCATATGACTTCATCTTATCAGCAACAACTCGATGCCAAAATTGAACGCATCAGCGCTCAGTTTGCCGAATATCAACCACCTGCCCTCGAAGTATTCCAGTCTCCTGAAAAATATTTCCGCATGCGTGCTGAATTTCGGATCTGGCATACTGAGGATGACATGTTCTATGCCATGTTCGAGCGCAATGAAGATCAACAGAAAAAAGTCATCCGCATTGATGAATTTCCGGTTGCAGACCTCAGTATCAATCAGTTGATGCCTAAATTACTGCAAGCGCTCAAAGCAGATCCAGTATTATCGACACGTCTGTTTGAAGTACATTTTCTGGCGACCTTAAGTGGTCAGGTTCTGGTTTCTCTGATTTATCATCGTAAATTGGATGAAAGCTGGGAACCGGCAGCCAAAGCACTGGCAGAACAGTTAAATATCAAGTTAATTGGCCGCAGCCGTGGACAGAAGTTTGTCCTGTCTGATGAATATGTGGTGGAAGAACTTTCTGTTTTTGATCGTACCTATCAATACAAACAGATCGAAAGCAGCTTTACCCAGCCGAATGCCCAAGTCTGCCAAAACATGCTGGAATGGGCATGTGATGCGGCAGAGCAATCTGATCAAGATTTGCTGGAATTATATTGTGGTAATGGTAACTTTACCCTGCCACTCTCGACCAAGTTCCGCCGTGTTCTGGCAACCGAGTTAGCCAAATCTTCAGTCTATGCGGCTGAGTGGAATATTGAGCAAAACCAGATTGAGAACATTCAGGTCGCGCGTCTTTCTGCAGAAGAGTTCACCCAAGCTTACAACGGCGAGCGTGTGTTCCGCCGCCTGCAAGAAGCCAATATTGATCTTGCGACTTATGACTTTGATACGGTATTTGTCGATCCACCGCGTGCCGGTATTGATGATGAAACGCTTAAACTATTACAGCGCTTCCAACGCATTATTTACATTTCTTGCAATCCAGACACATTGCATGACAATCTGAAACAGTTGTCTCAAACCCATAAAATCAACAAATTCGCTATGTTTGATCAATTTCCATATACACACCATGTAGAAACGGGCGTATTGTTAGAAAGAAGATAAAGAATTTGTTTCAATTTATTTTCTTGTTACAAAAAAGGAGTTTTTCGAAATTCCTTTTTTTATATCTTAAATCATTAACTTAATAACAAATTATCATTTGTACAGCTAAAAATATCGTTAGCTCTTTGAGCTTCAATCGGAAATTTTAAAGACCAACTGCTGCTTTTATCACATAGGTCCTATTGCTTTATTTATTTAATTGGCTATATTTCACTCTATGTTAGGTTGTTGTATGAAGGCTCTATGAGTTTTTGGCAAAAGTTGTTTTCTGTGGAACAACACAATGAACACAAGAATCAGATTGCTTGTGTAGAAAATGATTGCTCTTTCAAGACAAATGAACAGCTTCTTGAAGCTTTGTCTAAAGCAACTGATGAAGAGATCATCATCGGAATCAAAAAGGTTCTTGTATCACGCGGCTATAGCCGTAAGGAACTGAATGAACTTCAACACTTGCCCTTGCAGTAATCGGCAAAGGCTCTAGCCTGATCAAAAAAAGCACTTGTGTAACCAGGTGCTTTTTTTATATCTGTCGCTTTAATTACATTGAAGAAGAACCAAACTTAGAGAGTTCAATTGTATAAATCCGACTACACAACCTTCTGCCTTCTGTTGAGTAATTGGTAATAAATCTGAACACTTCTTCCTCTCACTTTTTCTGATTTTATTGAAATGTAAAAGTTAGCTTAGGCTATTTATGGGTGTTGCTGAACAGATGTTCATCTGAATTCTGCCATCCAGGTGATCAAGTCACTTGCTGCATACGCCTATTGCTTGTCTGCCTAAACTCAAGCAAAGCGTCGATTAATTTAGCAAAAGACAGTACACTTGCTATTAAACTACAATGCTTTTTTAAATGGCTTAATTCTGATATGCAACAGACTAAACGGTTTCCCATAGGAGCGCACCTTATGGTTAAACATTTCGGTTATACCCATCATGGGATATACGCTGGACGTGGTCGTGTTATTCATTATTCGGGCTTTGCACATTTATTTAAGAAACGCCCCATTGAAATAACCTCTATTGAAAAATTCAGTCATGGCAAAGCGATTCATGTGCAACATTATGACTCGGCGAAATATAAAGGCCGTAAAGTTGTGCGTCGCATGCGTTCCAGAATGCATGAAAATAATTATCATTTAATTATCAATAATTGCGAACATCTGTGTACTTGGGCGATTACTGGCGTAGAAAGCAGCCCGCAAGTGATCTATATGATGAATCGCCTGACCACGATTGGTTATATCAGCTCGATGATGAGTTTCATGAACAGCATGTTCCTGACCCTGACCACGACGAGTTTTGCCTTGGCCTTGTACATCAAGAAGAAGCTTAGAGATAAAGCCAATCTGCGTTTGCAACAATACCGTGAATTGCAAGATCAGGCTAAAACGAAAGTGTCAGACCTGACTAATCTTAAACATCGTTAATTTAAAGCTCAGCCTGCCGATGATTTTTTGTTAGTAAGAAATTTTGAGTTCGGGTTTAAACTTTGATATTAAAAGGAACAGATCAGGTTAAATAACCTTTTTTGGCCTGAATCGCTTCAGGTAAACCTTTACCCAAAGAGCTTAAGGTTTCCCGTTCTACCAGTCGTACCATTGAATCGAGTGGCAGATCATTATCCTGTAGCCCAAAAGGCTCTTCTAGCTCAGCACTGAGCTCATCTAGGCCTAAGAGCATATAAGCAATCAACCCGACCAGAATCGGCGTCCACAGGCCCAGATTGGCCTGCAAACTAAAAGGTAAAATAAAACAGAACGAATACACTGCACGATGTAACAGTACCGAATAAGAAAATGGCAATGGCGTCGACAGTATCCGGTCACAACCGGCCTGAATATTGCCCAAGGCCACAGTATGCTGATTCAAATTGTTATAAATAATATCGCTGATGTTGCCCTGCTTATATTGCTGAACCAACTCCTTTTGCATCTGTTCCAGCACCCATTGTGAAGGATTGATTTGCACGAGCAACTGATCGAATGCCATATTTTCAAAATGCGTGGTTGTTTGGTAATGCTGAATACTTTGTACTTGCTGTCTGAGCCGGTCACGCAACAGATGGCTAAACAGCATCATGCGATATAACAAGACCTCGCGGGTCTGATCATCCAGCACATGGCTGTCCCGGCATAAATGACGTGTGGTGGCGATTAGCGCTCCCCAGAGCTTGCGCCCTTCCCACCAGCGCTCATAACATGCCGTATTTCTAAAGCTGAGAAAGATCGAAAGAATCACACCAAAAATGGTAAAGCCGATTGCGGGTACGGCAGGAAGATTCACAAAATGTGCCTGACTCAAATAGACCAGTAGGCCGGAAATAAAGACCACCAAGACTAAAGCCGGCAATACCTTAGGCAAAATTGTGCCCTGCCAGGCAAACAGTAAACCGATACTATTGTTTTTATCACGCACAATCATGGCATTTTCCCTGCTGTATTGAAAAAGCCCAACCGAAGTTGGGCTTTTAATATCTGATTTAAACCTGATTATTTGCCTGGCTTGAAACTGTCTTTCAAGTCAAGAATACGGTTAAATACTGGTTTCTTGCTATTATGATCGTATTGATCGGCAACGAAGTAACCTTCACGCTCAAACTGGAAGCGATCTTCCGGTTGAGCTTGCGCCAATGCCGGCTCAATCACGGCTTGAACCACCTTTAAGGATTCAGGGTTCAAGTTGGCCAGGAAGTCATCACCCACTTCAGGATCCGACTCAGTGAACAGACGTTCATAAATACGGACTTCGGCAGGCACACCTTTAGTCGCAGATACCCAGTGAACCACACCTTTCACCTTGCGGCCTTCAGGATTCTTACCCAAAGTTTCAGGATCAATCGAACATTTCAGCTCAACCACTTCACCATTTTCATCTTTAATGACTTCATCACATTTGATCACATAGGCATGACGTAAACGTACTTCACCACCTGGAATCAGACGTTTAAAGCCTTTTGGTGGTTCTTCCTCAAAGTCTTTACGGTCAATAAACAGCTCAGTGGTTAAAGGAATCACGCGCTCCCCCATATCCACGTTCGGATGACGTGAATGGGTCAGATCCATATCTGCTGGCAAGTTACTTAAGGTCACTTTCAGTGGATTTAACACGGCCATACCACGCGCTGCGGTATTTTCCAGAGACTGGCGGATGCAATATTCCAGCATCGCGACATCGACAATACTACCATCCACTTTCGATACACCGACACGCTGGCAGAAATCACGCAGACCTTCAGGTGTAAAACCACGGCGACGCATACCGACTACAGTTGGCATACGTGGATCGTCCCAACCATTCACATGAGCACCTTCAACCAGTTTACGTAATTTACGTTTCGAGGTGATAGTGTAATCCACATTCAAACGGCTAGATTCGTACTGACGTGGCACAGATGGTGATTTAACCTTTGCCACCACCCAGTCATAGAACGGACGGTGATCCTGGAACTCTAATGTACAAAGCGAGTGGGTAATGCCTTCAATCGCATCAGACAATGGATGCGCATAGTCGTACATTGGATAAATTTTCCATGTATCGCCCGTCTGATGGTGCGCTGAATGCAAAATACGATACAAGATCGGATCACGCATATGTACGTTCGGTGAGGTCATATCGATTTTAGCGCGTAAAACAGCCTGACCTTCAGCATATTCGCCGCTACGCATCTTCTCAAAACGTTCCAGATTCTCTGCAACAGTTGCATCACGTTGTGGCGAGTTCTTACCCGGCTCGACAAAATTACCGCGGTTTAAACGGATGTCTTCGGGGCTTTGTAAATCCACATAGGCATCACCCTGTTCAATCAGCTGAACCGCCCATGTATAAAGTTGATCAAAATAGCTCGATGCATAGCGCGGCTCGCCCTCCCACTGGAAGCCCAACCATTTCACATCATTGGCAATACCATCAACATATTCCTGTTCTTCAGCATCCGGATTGGTATCATCAAAACGAAGATTACACACCCCCTGGAATTCTTCAGCAATCCCAAAGTTCAAGCAAATTGCTTTCACATGGCCAATATGTAAGTAGCCATTTGGCTCAGGCGGAAAACGCGTGACGATCTGTTGGGTACGACCAGCGGCTAAATCATCCGTAATGACCTGACGTACAAAGTCCAAGCCCGGTTGTTGTTCTTGCTGCTGCACTGAATCGACTGCATTGTTCTTTTGGGTCGGGTTCTCGGGCAGAGATGTCACAACATCATTTGGCTTCATGATCAATCATTCACTTCTAAAGTTAAAAAGGGATTAACGAATATTTAATCGCACAGGTTGTACGCATATTCATTATCAAAGTTCCTTAGTTTAACTAGAGGTGAATAATCTCTCAACCGCTAACTATGGTATTTGATTTCAATTCACCCATTTTAAAAAATGAAAATACGGCGAGTTGCCTGAAACTAAAATATCAGTGCTTGTACAAGCAGTAAAATCATTAATTTACGCCAATTCAAAATAGGGTGCCTGATAGGGCAATATCTGAAATGCCTTGATAAATCAACGTATAAATAAGGTACTATTTTTATGCTTTTAACAAAGAAAATAATGTTTTTACTTGCCTAGTCGATTGTAGTTTGCTTATGCTTCACTCATTCAGAAAAAACCATGGCACTCGTCCATGATTAGGAGATTACACAATGAGTTTTCCTCAAGTCGAATTAAACACCAATAAAGGTCGTATTGTTCTTGAACTCAATGCTGAAAAAGCACCTAAAACAGTGGCTAACTTTTTAGAATATGTGCGTGACGGTTTTTATGACGGCGTAATTTTCCACCGTGTGATTGATGGTTTCATGATCCAGGGTGGTGGTATGGATGAAAACTTCAAAGAAAAAGCGACCCGTGATGCAATCGAAAATGAAGCAGACAATGGCTTAACTAACGATTTGGGCACAATTGCCATGGCGCGTACGCAAGCTCCACATTCTGCATCTGCTCAATTCTTCATTAACGTTGGCAACAACGCATTCCTTAACCATTCTGGTAAAACAGCACAAGGTTGGGGTTATGCAGTATTTGGTAAAGTGACTGACGGCATGGACATTGTCAACGAAATTAAAGGCGTTCGTACTGGCAACCGTGGCTACCACGCTGATGTTCCACTAGAAAATGTGGTTATTGAGTCTGCAAAAATCATTTCTGAATAAAAAACGTCCTCTCCGTTCTTTATGAGTTTTAAAGCGATGCTTTAAAACGGTGTAATGGAAAATCCCTCATATAAATGAGGGATCTAGAGAGGAATAAAAGGAAAAGATTCGTGACCTATCTGTTTATCTCAGATTTACATTTGTCACCTGATCACCCTCGACTTGTTCGGGGGTTTTTAGATTTATTGACCGAATATCAAGATCAAAATACCCGATTGTATATTTTGGGTGACTGGTTCAATGCCTGGATCGGTGATGACTATACAGCCCCATGGCTGGACGAAATTATCACTGCCTTAAAACAGTTTATTCAGGCTGGCAATCAGGTATATTTTCAGGCAGGCAACCGGGATTTTGTTCTCGGCAGCAAGTTTTTAGCTCAATTTGGCGGAAAGCTGCTTCCTGAGATAGACCAACTGAACATTGCAAGAACACGTTTTCGCCTGGAACATGGTGATGCACTGTGTACCGATGACATCGCTTATCAGCGCTTTAAAAAGATTATCCGGCATCCACTTCTGCTAGGCTTATTAAAGCGTACACCGCTGTCTTTCCGTAAAAAATTAGCCAATGGCTTTCGTCAGCAAAGTCATCAGGCGCAGCAGTTTAAAAGCTATGAAGTGATGGATGTTAATGATCAGGCCGTTGAGCTGGCATTACAAGACGTTGACGTATTGATCCATGGCCATACGCATCGCGCAGCCATTCATCCGCTAGGTCAGAAAAAAAGAATCGTACTGGGTGACTGGAAGGAAGACAGTGCCGAGATACTGGAAATTCAGGAAAACCAAGATTTCGAGACCCTAAAACTAAAAAAGTGGCGATATTAATCGGCCACTTTTTTTAAGATATGTGTTTGCTTAGCACAGACGATAAAGCTTATTCACACCGGTATAGAAACTTTTACCATCAAGGTTAAACAGAATTTCTTCACCTGTTTGTAGCTGGATCATTTTTCCAACTTCTACCCAGATAAAACCATCCTGAGTGTTTTGCTTACGCTTTAAAGGAACCAGTTTAACATTAATTTCGCCACCATTTACGGCTGTAGCGGTATGCCATTCATTTAATATATTCAAAATATTTACTCATAAAATGAGCTTTTTGTGACTGTACAAAGAGATTAAGAAAACCAAATTTGTATAATAATTCTGTAGTTACTAGATGTTATTCAAGCTCAAGCTTGAACCAAAAGTGAATCACAATTAGCTAGAAATAATAAAAGCGGGAACTATACCCGCTCGAAGTATCTATAAGTATACATGCTTATTTAATAGAAAGCAAACATACATTGTCATTACAAATAATGCCTGCCTGATTTTTAAAACAATGATTGTACAGAAATTTTATAAAGGTAATTGTTATTGATAGATATCACTTTTATAAAATAATTCATAGCTGCTACAAGGCCATTAAAACAGATAGCAGACATCAAAAGTCCAGTTCTGCTCTTCTCATCATTCAGGAAATAAGCACATTGAGCTTTATATTAGGTCAAAAAACAGACGATCATCTTGTTAGATTTGAATGAATAGATCATTGCAGACAAGTTTTGCTTAAAAAGCATTCAAAACCTTATCTAATCCATTCATTCAGATCTGGTAAATGATTAATATCCCGTATTTGTTTTAATTACATTTATATCGGTTTTATATTTTCCCAACAAATCCCGCAATGAATTCATCAGAACGCTGGTATCAACGCCTACTGCAACAAATTCAGTACCAAGCTCCAGATACTTTTGTGTGACTTCATGCTGAGTTGACAGAATACCAGCGGCTTTACCTGCAACACGAATCCGCTGAATTGCATCCACAACCGCGGCTTGCACCTCTGGATGATTTGGATCACCCTGATAGCCCATGGTAGCAGACAGGTCTACGGCGCCAATAAATACCCCGTCAATTCCATCAATCTGAAGAATAGCATCCAGATTTTTCAATCCGGTAACCGACTCGATCTGGATCAGCAAACAGATTTCTTCATGCGCAGTCTGATAATAATTCGGAATGCTGTTCCAGCGCGTGGCACGTGCCAGTGCAGCGCCAACGCCACGAATTCCTTCCGGTGGATAACGCACTGCCTTAACCATCAGTTCCGCCTGTTCCACAGTTTCGACCATCGGAATCAATAAAGTCTGCGCACCGATATCGAGCAGCTGCTTGATCAGCTGTACACTGCCAACCGGAGGTCTTACCACCGCTTGCGACGGATAAGCGGCAATACTTTGCAGTTGCGACAATGTAATTCTCAAATCGCTGGGAGCATGCTCACCATCAATCAGTAACCAGTCATAGCCGGCATTTGCTGCAATCTCGGTACCATAGGCATCGGCCAGTCCAATCCATAAGCCGATTTGCTGCTGGGTTTTAAGTTTGTGTTTAAAATAATTGGTCACTTGCATCCGCTAACCTATTTGCATGTTGCTGCCGATGCCTCTTATTAAACGCTTCTTGCTTAAAAGTGCCAATAGACAAAAAATAGTTTTTAATCTGATTTAGCTCTAAGTTTGGCTGACACACAGTTCAAGATCATGTCAAAATTGGCTTTGCTAGATGCTGTTTTATTGTAATAATCTGGGGAATAGGAAAGTGTATATAGTTAAAATCCCTACCCGCTGCTTATTTGAAAAGATTGGAGTCCATTGATGGATTTACTCAAGATCGCGCAAAATCGCTACACCACTAAAGCCTATGATCCTAGCAAAAAAATCCCCCCAGCCCAGTTTGATCGCCTGTTAGAAATTTTGCGTCTTACCCCCTCTTCGATCAATATTCAGCCGTGGCATTTTTTTATTGCGGATCATGATGCTGCCAAAAAGCGCATTGCAAAAGCCTTGGTCGGCACTTATGCCTACAATGCACCCAAAGTTCTGGATTCTTCACATACCATTTTATTCTGCACCAAAGCAGATATTAATGAGCAACATTTAGACAACTTATTAAACCGTGATGATCTTAGCGGCCGTTTTAAAGATGAATCTGCCAAGGAAGGCCAGAAAAATACACGCGCAGGCTATATACATTACTATCGTAATGAAAAAGGAGATATTCAGCGCTGGGCGGAAAACCAGACCTTTATTGCACTAGGCCAGTTGCTTCTGGCTGCCGGAATTGAAGGTATCGATGCCACACCGATTGGCGGTTTTGATGAAGAGATTATCAGTGAAGAACTACAACTTGCAGAACAGGGTTTGATCCCTTCCGTATTGTTGACTTTAGGCTATCGCAGTGAAAATGACTTCAATGCCAAGCTACCTAAATCACGCCTACCTGCCGAAGATATTTTCACCAAACTGTAATTAAATTATGTTATAAAAGGGGCCAAGTGCCCCTTTGCATATCAATTCGGGCCTATTTTTTGCTTTATTCTCCAAATATCTAACTAGAATAACAATTAGAGGTATCCATGTCTGTTATAGCTTCCCGCTCCTTAAAATTCGAATGCAAACATTGCGATAAAATCTATTTACACCATTATGCGCATTCCCAGTATCATTATCCGCATTGTCCCGACTGTAAACAGGCCGGCTTGCTGCTGGGACGGGCAGAAAAACAAGACCTGCTGCGTTATCCGCTTGAATTTGCCTCTTCCTATGTTAGACAGACATTGCATAAGCTAGGCAAATCACACTGATCACACCTAGGATTAATCCTATCGTGCTTGCAGGTTTGAGGCGCTCCTTAAAGATCAGCAACCCTGCAATTACACCAAAAATGACTACCAGAATATTCATGCCGGCAAACACGATTGCCGGTGTATCTTTAAGCAGCATATGTGCCTTGACATAAAAGGCGATGTTGGCGAAGTTCAGTACGCCCAGTAGCAGGCCTAAGCCGATGTCCTTGCCGGACCCCAGATGATGATATTTGAGTAGTAGATACAGCATCGATAGAATCATGGCGCATACAAACATCAGATTAAGCGCTACGGCAAATTGCAAACCCAAGCTGGTCGTATATTTCAACAATACATCAATCAGTGCATAACCCATCCAGACCAAACCCAGATATAACATTCCCTGACTGCCCTGCCCGCTACTTTGGCGATGTGAAAGCAGAATGCACAGTACTGCACTGATCCCCAAGGCAATACCCAGTATTTTTAGCTGGTTGAACTGTTCCTGAAAAATAAAATAGGCTGCCGCCAGAGATAAAACCACCGAGAGACGCTGGGCAATTTCTGTTTTTAAAATTCCCGCTGTCTGTAAGGCCTGAGCCAGAAACAGGAACACGCTTGGAAGCAAAATACCCAAGGCTAAAATGAGTAACCACGGTGTCTGGGTCATTGAAATATGCTGAATATCAGGCTTGAACCAGACAAAACATAAGAGACTAGCTGAGGCATAATTCCAGCTAATCATGTGAATCGGGCTCAAGCCCGTGTTCCTGGCGACTTTTAATAATATTGAGACTACAACACTACATAATGCTGCAATAAAAATCAGTTCCATACGCTGCTCTTATTTTTTCATCTTTATTTATCCATAAAAAAGCCCACATTTGCTGTGGGCCCTTCTTATAAATCATTCATCAGGAATTATTTATAACGCTCAACCATTTTCTCTAGAGAAATCGGGCGAATCTTGTCTGCATTACCTGCAGTACCAAAAGCTTCGTAACGATCAATACAGATTTGCTTCATTGCATCTACAGTTGCACTGAAGAATTTACGTGGATCAAATTCGCTTGGTTTTTCAGCCATCATACGGCGCATTGCACCTGTAGACGCCAAACGTAAGTCAGTGTCGATATTAATTTTACGCACACCGTGCTTGATCGCTTCAACCAGTTGTTCAACAGGTACACCATAAGTTTCCTTGATGTCGCCGCCATACTGGTTAATTACTGCCAACCACTCTTGTGGCACAGAGCTTGAACCGTGCATAACCAAATGCGTATTTGGAAGTGCCGCATGAATTTCTTTAATGCGGTCAATCGCCAGAATATCGCCTGTAGGTGGACGCGTAAATTTGTACGCACCGTGTGAAGTACCTACAGCAATCGCCAGCGCATCCACATTGGTATCAGCAACGAAGCTACGCGCTTCTTCAACTGAAGTCAGGAGTTGAGAATGATCCAGTACGCCTTCTGCGCCTACGCCATCTTCTTCACCCGCCATACCTGTTTCAAGGCTACCCAAACAACCGATTTCACCTTCAACAGATACGCCACACGCATGTGCCATTTGAACTGTACGACGAGTCACATCAACGTTATATTCATATGAAGTTGGTGTTTTACCGTCTTCACCAAGTGAACCATCCATCATCACTGATGAAAAGCCTAACTGGATTGAACGTTGACAAATGTCAGGGCTGGTTCCGTGGTCTTGATGCATTACCACTGGAATATGTGGCCATTCTTCAATTGCAGCCAAAATCAGGTGACGCAAGAACGGAGCACCTGCATATTTACGCGCACCCGCAGATGCTTGTACGATAACAGGTGAATTGGTTGCATCTGCTGCAAGCATAATTGCACGCATTTGTTCTAAGTTGTTTACGTTAAATGCTGGTACGCCGTAAGCATGTTCGCCGGCGTGATCCAAGAGCTGGCGCAATGAAATAAGAGCCATAATATCCTCCCAGTGAATGCCACATATTCTACATGTTCAAAGGTTTCAATTCAGCAACAAATAACACTATTTAAAAAAAATCCCTGCTTTTGCAGGGATTTTGTCTCACATGCACTGGATTAAGGTGCTACAGGCTCAGAAGTCGCTGTAACTGACTGGTCTGCAGTGGCTGCGTCTGCTGGCGCATTGGCAATTTCAGCTGGAATATCGGTATTTTTTTCATCTAAAACTGGCTGGTCAATGGCATCAATCGCGGCTTGCTGTTCTGGCGTTATAGTCTCATTGGCCACTGCTGCCGAGCTTTCTGTTTCAGCGACCGGTGCATTTTCCTGTTTCGCACATGCAGTCAGTGCCAATGATGCAGCGAATAAAGCTGCCAAAGTTAACTGTTTTTTCATCACGTGATCTCATCATTTGGTGATTTAATCTCTGCATCTTATGACAGATTTATTGCATTTTCATGACGAAGCCATGAAGGAGAATCTATCTTTGTCAAAAAATAGACATAAAAAAAGCTGGCATACGCCAGCTTTTTTTCACCTTAAAAGATGCAATCAAGCACGTTCTAAGAGTACCGCAACTGCAGGAAGGGTTTTACCTTCAACGAATTCAAGGAATGCACCGCCACCCGTCGAGATATAGCCAATCTTGTCAGCCACTTCGTACTTGTCGATCGCAGCAAGTGTGTCACCCCCACCCGCGATCGAGAAACCTTCCGATTCAGCAATCGCTAAAGATAAAGTTTTGGTACCTTCACCGAATTGATCGACTTCAAATACACCGACTGGGCCATTCCAGAGAATGGTTTTAGAGGTTTTCAGGATTTCTGCAAATGCTTTCGCAGTTTCCGGACCAACGTCTAGAATCATGTCGTTATCAGCAACATCTGCAACGTTTTTCACCGTTGCTTTCGCAGCAGCCAATGAACCCAGGAAATCTTCAAAGTTGATTTCAGAGGCATCTGCAACCACAACATCAGTAGGAAGCGGAACTGATACTTTTGCAGCAATGGCTTTTGCTGTATCGATCAGATCTTTTTCACACAGTGACTTACCAACGTTATAGCCTGCCGCAGCAAGGAAAGTATTGGCAATACCACCACCCACGATCAATTGATCGCAGATGTCAGACAGTGAAGTCAACACATCAAGTTTAGTCGATACTTTAGAACCCGCAACAATTGCCACCATTGGCTTTTCAGGTGTCTTAAGTGCACGGCCTAGTGCATCAAGTTCAGCTGCCAATAAAGGACCTGCTGCTGCAACTTTAGCAAGACGCGCTACGCCTTCAGTCGATGCTTCTGCACGGTGCGCTGTACCGAATGCATCCATCACGAATACATCACACAGCGCTGCATATTTTGCAGCAAGTTCAGGATTGTTTTTCTTCTCACCAACGTTAAAACGGCAGTTCTCAAGTAACACAACTTGACCCGGCTGAACCTCAACGCCATCTAGGTAGTCGGTAAATAATTTTACGTCTTGACCCAAAGCTTCAGTCAAGTAAGCCGCTACAGGTGCAAGCGATTGTTCAGCTTTAGGCTCACCTTCAACCGGACGACCAAGGTGAGAATACACCATCACTGCAGCGCCTTTTTCAACTGCTGCTTGAATGGTTGGCAATGCTGCACGAAGACGCGCATCGCTGGTGATCACACCATTTTTAACAGGAACGTTTAAATCTTCACGGATCAGAACACGTTTACCTGCTAAATCGAGGTCAGTCATACGCTGAAAGTTCATGTAGAGCTCACTTTATAGATATTAAAACCAGCCGATTTTAAATGATTATGCAGAAAAAGGTTAGCATCTTTTGCAGAAAACATTCTGAATGCCAAAGTTTTGTTATGATAGAAAAAAGCTTCTTTTAGATTCAGTGCCTATGTCGATACATCCTGATCCAAATCTTAACCGTTTGAATGTGTTAGGTGAGCCTTTATCAAGCTGCTGCTTCGATCCGATTACCGGTTATTTCCGCAATGGCTTTTGCCATACTGCGACCACTGATCTGGGGCAGCATACGGTATGCGCGCAGATGACGTCGGAATTTCTCAATTTCTCGCAAAAAGTGGGCAATGACCTGATCACACCTTTGCCAGAGCTGGACTTCCCTGGCCTGCAACCCGGTGATTTCTGGTGCCTCTGCGTGACACGCTGGGTCGAAGCCTATGAAGCAGGTCAAGCGCCCCCGATCAAGCTGCAAGCCTGCCATAAAGCGGTGCTGTCTTATGTACCTTTAAATATTCTTGAGGAATATGCTGTCTAATGAATGCTGTACAGATTATTTTGGCATCCTCCAGCCAAACCCGTAAAGAGTTGATGGATCGCCTGCATATTGATTATATTTCTCTAGTACCGGATATCGATGAATCTCCTCGCGGTGAAAATCACGCAGATGATTTGGCCAAGCGGCTGGCTTTTGAGAAAGCCAAATATATTGCTGAGAAAAATCCTGAAGCGATTGTGATTGGTTCGGATCAGGTGGCATGGCGTGAAGGCGCACCAGATATTTTTATTGGCAAACCTTTAACCCCTGAAAAAGCCATTCGCCAGTTACAGGCCAATTCGGACAAGATTGTCTATTTCAGTACTGCACTCAGTGTGCAACAGCAGGCTACTGGTTATGAACGAACGCTGGTCGAGCACTATAAAGTCAAGTTCCGTAAACTGTCCAAAGCCGAAATTGAACGCTATGTCACGATTGAACAGCCACTGCATTGTGCCGGCAGTTTCAAATGTGAAAGCCTCGGCATCAGCCTGTTTGAAGAAATGATCGGGCAAGACCAGACCACTTTGATGGGCATGCCGATGATCAAGCTGTGTCACATTCTTCGTGAATTGAAAATTTTAGTTCCTTAATCTCCCCTTAATTCAGGCTGTAATCTATGTCTCAACCTTTAGACGTTTTAGGCGGAATCACCGCTGAACAATTTTTGAGTGAATACTGGCAAAAAAAACCGTTACTGGTGCGTAATGCGATGCCTGAAATTGCCAATCTGCTTGAACCTGACGACGTGATGGAACTTGCGCTTGAAGAACACGTCACTGCGCGTTTAATCAAGCAAAAAGACCGTGATCCGAATCAGTGGAGCGTGAAATCTTCGCCTTTACTTAAAGCTGATTTTCAGAAAATGCCCAAGCTATGGACACTTTTGGTTCAGGCGGTAGATCATTATTCATTTGACCTGTCGGAAATGTGGAAAAAGTTCCCGTTTATTCCACAGTGGCGCCGCGATGACATCATGGTGTCTTATGCACCTCAAGGCGGCTCTGTAGGAAAGCACTTTGATTTTTACGATGTCTTTCTGGTACAAGGCTACGGGCATCGTCGCTGGCAGCTCGGACAAATGTGTGATGCCGAAACTGCATTGGTTCCGGGTCAGCCACTGAAATTATTGCCTGAAATTGAGGTGAATTTTGACGAAGTTCTGGCACCTGGCGACTTGCTGTATGTGCCACCTGGTTTGGCGCATTACGGCGTTGCAGAAGATGATTGTCTAACCTTTTCCTTTGGCTTCCGTATGCCAAATGTGAGCGATATGATGGATCGTGTCGGTGATAAATTTTCTGAGAATGAAAGTTTACGCAATCCGCTGGTTGATATTATTCGTGACCAAGTCGGAGCCATTGGTGAAGTCAGCGGCAATGAGCTGGAATATCTAAAAGAACAGATCATGCAGCAACTGCATAATTCGAATGTTTTAGAAGATGCCATTATGACTTTAATGTCAGAACCCAAATATCCAGAGAACCTTCCGGAAGCGGAAGAAATCGGCACAGGTGATCTAGAAGAAGCACTGGATCAGGGTTATAGCCTGATGCTCGAACCGGCTTCACGCCTGCTCTACACCGAAGCAGACGGCGATGTTCTGTTCTGGGCCAATGGTGAAGGGATTGAAATCTCTGAGGTATTTAGCACAAAACTCAAGCAGCTTGCAGATGGTGAAATCATATTGCTGGATGAAAACTTCGCTGATGAAGATATTCTGGAAGATGTCGCGGCATTATTAAATGATGCGGTACTGATGCTGGTTCCGCCAGCAGAACAAGATTGATTCTAAGCTAAAGCCAAATAAAAAGAGGATTAAATAATCCTCTTTTTATTTGCAAAGATTAGGGTTGATAGAGCTCCAATACGACCTGAATCACTGTATGCCCTTTCTCAGACTCAATCTGAAACACGCCTCCCATACGTTCGACCCGCATTTTCATGCTGCGCATCCCAATACTCAGACCATTTTTTTGCACTATTTCAGCATCAAACCCAACGCCATTGTCCTGAATACTTAAAGTGAGTTGATGTGGCAGAAAATATTCCAGACTGACTTTCGCCTGACTGGCCTGACTGTGCTTAATGATATTGGTCAGACTTTCTTCGACCACCCGAATCAGGGTCAAACATTGCAATGCGGTCGGTTCACGCTGCCAGACTTTTGGAAATAACCATTCAACCTCAATATTTATCTCTTCCAGCAACTGGGTAAAACGATAACGTACCGGGGCAATCCAGAGTAGTGGGGTTTCCGGTACTTTATTTTCGATAGACGAACCACTATCAATGATTTGTCTGAGATCATCTCTGAGCAATTTCAGCATGGAAAGAAACTGTCGGTTGGGAATGCTGTCAGTACTCTGATCGACCAGAATCATAGAGCGCACAATCGAGCCTCCTAGCCCATCATGCAGTTCATGCGATAAGTTAATCCGCTCCTGTAAGCGGACATTATCCAGCTCCAGTTGATGTTTATCGTTCAGGCTTTTATTCAGATCAGCGCCGACCTGCTGGACTTTACGTTCTAACTGGCTATTAAATTTTTCGATTTTCCTGACATTACGATTCAACCGCGTGGCCATAATCAGTACCACAAACAGGGTAATAATTGGTGAGGTATAGGGTGATAAAGGTGAAAAATCACTAATTGCCGTTTGACTTAAAATGATCAGATCTACGATTACACATAACAAAATCCCCCACAGACACAGCATCAGGAAAAGATATTCCCCATTGCGGGTTTTAAGTGCGTGATAGCTCACATAAATAATACAGCTTATAAATAATCCCACATAGAAAATAAATGCTGTGCCCAGTACCTGCCCCAGATAATCCAAGGAACTCATCACAATCAGCAGAGCAAATAAAAGCGTGATCAGGATAAATCCCCGCTCCACATACTTAAATCTCTGTTTTAAAAAGCGGATCAAATACAGACTAAAACAGTGGATATAGGCAATAAAACAAAGCATATTGGCTTTGCTGGCCGCGATGCTGGAGCGAAACGGAAAGCTTTCTGTGGTCAGTACATTGGAAATAAACAGAATCCATAGGAATGAACTGAGTGCCAGCCAGCCAAAGGTGGTTTCTGAACGTCGAAATTGCCAGACAATGAAGCAGATGATCCCAATCATTGCTGAGAAAATCATATTCATCTGAAACAGCGTGCGGCGATCCCAGATTTCGCCTAAATACTTCTGGCTATTGACCAGCACATTATTAAATTCAATTTTACCCAGTCCGGCGTTCTGAAAACTATAACCCTGTACATAAACCAGAATTTCATTACTGCCCTTGTTTAAGCCACTGATGGGCAAAATCCAGTAACGCGGCATATTCCAACTTTTTGACAATGGCTCTTGCAGGTGTTGATCTGACCAGAGTAAATCACCATTCAGGAACACGGCGCCGGCCGAATTAATATAATCAATGGAAAAGGCAATCGGTTCTGCAAGACGAATATTGTCTTGGCATGACCAGTTCCAAACAATTTTATACCAGGCCCCACCATGATAATCTTTCCAGTTACGCTGCCAGTTATCCGGTAAACTGACACTTTGCCAGCCAGATGCAGGCATCTGGCTAGGATTTTGCACCTGAACCTTTTGAATGTAGTCAATCTTTACATCACAGAGATCATTGACCTGAAAATGGTCTTGCGCCTGACTCATACCACTTAACAGACACAGCCAGCAGCAAAAGAGCAAAATACCGATCCATTGCAATCTCTGTCGCTGCCTGCTTCCAGAACGAGCTGGATGCATCACAGAATTCCTAAATGCCGTGCGGTACTGACTGCCTTGGTACGCCGACTGACGGACAGTTTCCGGTAAATATGTTTGATATGACTTTCCACGGTATAACGTGACACACAGAGCTGCTCGGCAATCTCTCGATTACTCAGGCCTTGTGCGACCAGTGACAGAATTTCTTTTTCCCGATGGGTCAGCACTTCCTGCTCGGCATCCGAGTGGTTGCGTTCGACTGGTGGTGATGAAGCAGGTATAGAAATCTGCTTGAGAATTTCCCGCGCAATAAAAGGATCAATTGGCGCGCCACCCCGTAAAATACTGCGGATCACCAGAGTGACCTCCACATCATCGCGTTCTTTTAATACATAACCGGTGGCACCCGCCTGAATTGCGGTAAATAAACTGTTCTGCGTACTCCAGGCCGAAACCACCAAAATCAGAGTTTGTGCGTCATTTTCGCGAATTTTTTCAATAATCGAAATCCCACTTCCATCCGGCAGCCCCAAATCGACCAATGCCAGTGAAATCGGCTGTTGTTTTAAAATGAAATATGCTTCTTTAAGATTATTGGCAAAGAGCAGAACATCTTCGCTATAGCCCAAATTGGTTAATATAATTTTTAAACGTCGTTGAATGACATACTCATCTTCAACGATTAATACAGGTACTGGCAAGACTGCCTCTAGTGCTGTCATAAGCACGCCCCTTATATTTATTGTTATGTCACCTTGAAGAGTAAAATATAACCAAAAAAACTCTAAAAATCATGATTTATTTCATTTTTATGCTATTTCTTTCTAGCCTCATAGGGATATTCTAAATACCGTCTGCTTAAAACCAGCATAAAAAAATACCATCTACGCAGTGAATGGCATTTCTTAAGCACAATTTTAGAGTTTTAATAGGCTGAATATTTTAAGCGGCGCCGTATTGCTGTTTTAAATATTTTACAATCTCAGCTGATTCAAACATATTCACGCCTGTATTTGGATCGACCAGATAAGGAACCTGAATATTATTTCCCATCATTTCAAATAAATGTTCACGCTTCCCGCCTGGTAGTGGTTCATATTTCCCCGGTCTTAAGCGCAACTTGGCTGGCCCATAATCCTGCCAACGTTCTTTGGCGACATTATGAAAAACAAAGGGAATTTCAAGCTCTGAGAGAACGCCACGTACCACTCGGACAAAAGGACTGGCTTCAAAACCCCATAATTCCAATAGCTGTTCCGGTGCCGGACGATCAACCACCTGTTTATTGATCCAGACTCCGCGCGCACCATTAATAATCGTTCCAGCAAAAGCAGCGACTGGAATTTTCGGATAAGTTGCATATTTCTTTGGCGTTTTGCCACTTTTGCCATAATGCTTGAAGAGATGATGGATAATATCTTGCGACTCATACATCTGATCGCCTGTATTTTCATCCACCAAAAATGGAAAGCGAGTCTTGCCGCCCAACTGTTTTACGACCGGACGATATTTCGTACCACCCTTAGGGCACGGATAAACTTCATAGTCCAAATTAAGTAAGGTCAGCACTTCTCGCACCCGACGACAAAAAGGTGAACCTTCAAATTCATAGAGCTTAATTGATTTTTCAGGCTGATTCGGAAATGGCGTTCCAACCATGCCACGTCCTCCTTGGGCGACTGAAGAGGCTAATGCTTGTGCAACCTTGATTTGATGACTCAACATAGTATTTTCCTATTTTTGTTTTATATGAATGAAAGACAGAATCTAAGCATCCTGTCTTTCAGGGTACAAATGAGTTTTGTTGTTATTCTTGCATGCAGAAATGCAGATTCTAGCCGATTAAGCCATTAAGGCTGTTTTGGACACCACAATACCATTATTGTCTGCATAGACATAATCGCCAGCATTAAACGTGACTCCACCAAAACAGAGAGAGATATCAACTTCACCCACACCCTTGCGATTACTCTTTTGCGGAATAGCCGCCAATGCATGCACACCAAGATCAAGTTCAGCAATCGCATCGACATCACGGACGCAACCGTAAATAATCACGCCATTCCAGTGATTTTTTACCGCTGATTCTGCAATCAGGTCACCCATCAAGGCACAGCGCATCGATGCACCGCCATCTACCACCAGTACCTTGCCCGTTCCATCTGTGGCCAATAACTCTTTCACCCGTGAGTTATCTTCAAAACATTTTACTGTCACAATCTGACCGCCAAAGGTTTTGCGCGCCCCATAACTCTTAAAAAATTTACCGTCCAGGCAAGGTGTCACCACCTGAAGCTCTAGGTCTGGATGATCATCTAACAAGTCACAGGTGACAAATGCTGCTGTAGACACGGTGTTTTCCCCTCATTTCATTTTTTGTATGCGTAAATTATCATAAATTTCAAATTTTACCGTCTGAGTTAGCGCGGCCTCGACCATAGTATGAGCCACCTGATCGGCTGTCACTGGCTTATACGCAAAACTATCCGGAATAAAACGCGATATTTTATGATAAACCTGCTGTGCGGCATCCTCCAAAAAACGCTGCTCGGGACGTTCGCCAATTAATAATGAAGGCCGAATCAGGCTGATTTTATCCAGACTCAAGGTCTGTACATATTCTTCTAGCTGGCCTTTAACCTGATTATAATAAAAATGAGACTGGGAGTTGGCGCCCATCGCACTCAACAGCAAGTAATGCGCTGAAGTCTGTTGCAGCAATTCGGCAAAATGGGCATTAATAGTATAATCAATATTATAAAAGGCCTGCTTGGATCCGGCTTGTTTCATGGTACTGCCCAAACAGCTAAAACCGTGACTGTGCTCGCTGACATCCTGATCATTCAGCATCAGAAAATCTTCAAGTACCAATTGCTGGACTTTATCCAAACTATCCAGATCATTTTGATATTTTCTGACCACTGCAGTAATATGCTGGCAAGTTGGCTCGTCTTGCAGACGTTTTAAGAGTTGTTTTCCCACCAAACCGGTGGCACCTATGACGATGGGATGAATCAGCGATTTAGTCATTTTTTATACGATCTCCTAGGTAGAATACTAATCTAACGTTTTCTTTAGAATTTTTCTGCATCTAAAATGTTGTCAAAGCATGTCAAGACTTGACTTCGGTGCTCAGTTTAATCAAAATATGGCACTTGTTTACGGGCTGGTGATAATTCCTCTGATGATGGTTTTCAGTTGAGTTTCAGCCCGCCCAGACCAATCTATTTCAAGGAGTGCACGAGTGGCAAACTCTGCTCAAGCTAAAAAACGTGCTCGTCAAAACGTTAAAGCACGCAAACACAACGCAAGCTTGCGTTCTATGGTTCGTACCTATCTTAAACGTACATTAGCTGCTATCGGCACTAATGACTATGCTGTTGCTACTGAAGCGTACAAAACGCTTGTTCCAGTAATCGACCGCATGGCTGACAAAGGCATCATCCATAAAAACAAAGCAGCTCGTCACAAGAGCCGCTTGAACGCGCAAGTTAAAGCACTAGCTTCTAACTAATCGCAAATAAAAAAAGCCCTTTTTAGGGCTTTTTTTGTATCTGAAATTTAGAAAATTTAAAGAAAAAAAATATCAATCTTCATATCATACCGCCTGGCTGATGTATTTAACCTGCCAATACCATGCTGAGATTAGATAACTATTTAATAAATTCAAAACCAAGTCATATTTCTATTTTCAAGTTCTTTTAACTTATCGATCTTTATCCATAGAGGATGGCGAAGTCGTTTTGTCCTGTTTCGAATTGTCAGTGTCCCGTTTTTGACATGCGGTTAAACCCAAAATCGCGATCAGGCTTAAAACTGTAATAATTTTCATAATTTTTTCTCAAGAAGATTTCCATATCTATCAAGCATAGATAATTTTCAGCGTTACATTATTGAACTTTTATCTTATAAATGTAAAAAATGCTATTTTAGAATTTACTCTTTAACGTTTTAGACCGACGTATAGTTAATGATCAATACAGAAGTTCAGCATCTTTATAATTTTTACAGCTAAAAATAAAAAACCCAATTGCTGCGCACAATTGAGTCTTGGATAAAATAATTTTATTTAAGAAGTCTGTGAGCGCTTAAAATCAGCAATATCCAGCTCATGTACCTGACCACGCCAGATCCATTTCAGTTTTGATTCCAGAAAAACATCGCCCTCGAACCAGACAAACAGACCTTCCATCATTTTAGGCCAGTCTTCTCGGCTGATGTCCTGACGCCCGGACATTACGGCAATCATCGCTGCCAGAATCGTGTCATGACTGACCGCCAGACTCAGCCCATACTTATTTTGCGGATGGGTGTTATAAATCAGTTCCAGCACATCCACCACACCATGAATCGGCTGTTTCATCCCCGGCAAGGCATTATTCACAAAACTGTTCACAAAACCGAGAGCGCCCTGCTTGGCAAAATAAGGACCGGCTTTTTGAATATCCAGCACAAAACTGCCCGGCTCGACCAGCAATCCCTGTTCGATAATTTCAATACGATGGGTATTCTGTTCAGGGGTAACCGCATCTGCACCTTCAATCATGAGCGCAGCAGTATCAATACAGCGCTGGATCGGGCTCGAAATACAGTGATGAATTACACGATCTGTCTGATCAGCCAGATAAGCACCCCATTCCTGTGCCAGATCCCGCCCCTGACCAGTCAATTGCAGGTCATAACCTGCCAGACCTTGACCCGGAACATCTTCACGAACCGAATGGCGTGTGAATAAGGTGACAGGCGTCTGTACATCAGGCAATAAATCAATTGCACTTAACATACTCGGTGGAAGCAGTTTCAGGGACACGTGACAGCCAACTGGATTGGTAATGAGTTAATCATCACTATACCATGCTCAGGATTTTGCTCAATGCTCGGCCTGCATGTCAGCCACCGCCTGTAATGCAATATTTTTCATATTATTATTTTTATAGGCAATAAATCCGCCATTGAGTAAGGTATCGCGATGATTATAAATAAATGGCCGCCCTTTTAAATCGACCAAACCACCACCAATCCGTTCGAGCATACATTGACCAGCACTGGTGTCCCATTCCGAAGTTGGGTGAAAACGTGGATAGATATCCACCTGATCTTCCAGCATCATACAAAACTTGTAGGCGCTGCCCGCTTTGAACTCTGTATATTCGGTAAGTTTGGCCAGATGCTGTAAATAGTCGACATATTTCGGTTTCTGCTGGCTACTTTGACTCAGACCAATCGCAATTCGTTGGTCTGTTGGCGCTGCTTCATAGCCAAACCACGTATCTCGCTGAATATCATATTTATAAGGCAGCCCCTGCTCTGCACAGAAATAAATCAGTTGCTGTTCTGGTACTGCCAATATGGCAAAAGTCGTCAAACTTCCACGAACCAAACTCAAATTGATGGTGAATTCAGGCCGCTGATGCAAAAACTCCTTGGTGCCATCTAGCGGATCTAATAACCAGAATTCTGGCCATGAACGACGCTCATGTTCTTTTCCTTCTTCTGACAATAAAGGCAAGTCTGAAATATCTGCCAAAGCCTGAGTTAGAAAAGTATTGACCCTTAAGTCTGCCTGAGTTACCGGAGAATTATCATTTTTTTGGATGACATCAAAAGCCGCACCAGAACAATAACGCTGATATTCTTCTCGCAAAATTTCACAGGCTTGTGTCAAAATGGGCACAAACTGCAAAATCATCGGATCTTGTGGTGCTGCTATTGCTTTAAACATAGAAAACCTAAATATGTCAAAATGCTCTGAAAAACCTACCATAATTTTCGATATGGATGGAACTTTACTTGATCTTGCCTACGATGATTTCATCTGGAATGAGTTGCTGCCTGTGCGTTATGCTGCCACACATGGCTGTAGCATGGAACACAGTCAGGCGACCCTCTCCGCATTCTATCAGGAACATAATCATACCCTAAACTGGTACTCCTCACGCTTCTGGACGGCTAAAGTCGAAGTTGATGTTCTGGCGATGCAGATTGAACATAAAGACAAAGTCGCTTTACGCCCGTATTGTCTCGAATTACTGGATTATCTGAAAACGAATGGCTACCCGATCTGGCTGGCCACCAATGCCGATTGTGCCGGACTGGCCTTTAAATTGGATCACTTAAATTTAAGCCATTATTTTGATGTGATTGTCAGTTCAGAAACGATTGGGCACGCCAAAGAATTTGTTGAATTCTGGCAAGGCTTGAACGCCATGCATCCCTTCGATCCGCAACATGCTTATTTTATTGATGATACTGAAAAAGTCCTGAATGGGGCCAAAGCCTACGGGATTGAAAACCTGCTCAGTATCCAGCAACCCTCTTCGGCCAAAGTCGCACGCGAGACTTGCAATTATCCGATGCTGCACCAATTAACAGATTTAATCACTTATTTAAATCAGGCTGAGGTAGAGAAAAAATATGCGTAAATCGTCTTTACCCGAAGATGCGGTAGGCATGCGTATAGACAAATGGCTTTGGGCAGCACGGTTTTTCAAGACCCGTTCCATTGCCAAACATGCAATTGAAGGTGGTAAAGTCCACCACAATGGTGAACGTGTCAAAGTATCACGCGAAGTTCGTGTTGGCATGGAACTGACGATTCAGCAAGGCATCGACAAGAAAACCGTCCTGGTGAAAGAACTTTCCGATGTTCGTGGGCCCGCACCTGTGGCACAAAAACTGTATGAAGAAACCGAAGTCAGTATTGCTCGACGGGAATTGATTACCTCACAAAGAAAGTTGCATAATCTAGCTCGTCCCGATCATCGTCCAAGCAAGAAAGATCGCCGGGATATCAGTAAATTTAAAAATGAAAATAGTCAGAGTTTTGATCAGTCATGGTCCTATAATGACGATTAAATTCAAGCGTCAGAATGTGTCGTACATGCGCTGACATTGATAGAACACTAGGGAAAATTCTGTCACTATACGCCTGTGGAACAAAGCTCTAATTTAAGACATCCACTTGAGTACTAACTGAGTGACATCGTATTGAGGTTGTAAGATGGATGAGAATAAAAACAAGGCGCTTAATGCTGCCTTAAGCCAGATTGAAAAACAGTTTGGTAAAAATACAGTCATGCGTCTTGGTGACAATACCGTTCAGGCTGTTGAAGCAGTATCTACAGGTTCTTTAACCCTGGATATCGCACTCGGTATTGGTGGCCTACCGAAGGGCCGTATCGTCGAGATTTATGGTCCTGAATCATCAGGTAAAACCACGATGACCCTGCAAGCAATTGCAGAATGTCAAAAAGCCGGTGGTACATGTGCATTTATCGATGCCGAACATGCACTTGATCCGCAATATGCGCGTAAACTTGGCGTAGATATTGATAACCTGCTGGTATCGCAGCCCGATCACGGTGAACAGGCACTTGAAATCGCAGATATGCTGGTACGCTCTGGTGCAATTGACATGATCGTGGTCGATTCTGTAGCTGCTCTAACGCCACGTGCGGAAATTGAAGGCGAAATGGGTGACTCGCATATGGGTCTGCAAGCCCGTTTGATGAGCCAGGCACTGCGTAAAATCACCGGTAATGCCAAGCGTTCCAACTGTATGGTGATCTTCATTAACCAGATTCGTATGAAGATTGGTGTCATGTTCGGTAGCCCGGAAACCACGACTGGCGGTAACGCATTGAAGTTCTATGCATCTGTACGTCTAGACATCCGTCGTATTGGTCAGGTGAAAGAAGGTGACGAGATCGTTGGTTCTGAAACCAAAGTCAAAGTCGTGAAAAACAAAATGGCACCTCCATTTAGAGAAGCGCTGTTCCAGATTCTATACGGCAAAGGCGTGAACCATCTAGGTGAATTGATCGATCTTGCTGTACAGCAAGAAATCGTGCAGAAAGCCGGTGCGTGGTATTCTTATCAAGGCGACAAAATTGGCCAAGGTAAGAACAATACCATCCGTTATCTGGAAGAGCATAAAGAAATGGCGCAAACCATTGAAAAGCTGATTCGCGAGCAACTGCTGACCAAAGCCGTGATCACTGAAGAAGATAATAAAGAAGAAGCAGATCTTTTAGATGCCTAATCTATTATTATCTGCCTAGTCTTTAAACATCACGACACAGCGCCCTACGGGGCGTTTTGTTATTATGGGTAGATGATAAAATGCGAGAGAAAGATGTCAGAGGCAAAATTCAGCAAACTGCTCGATTATGAAACTTTAAAACAGCAATTTGGCGATGCTGATGATCAAGCGACCCAGCAAAACACATCGAAACAAAAACCCACTTTCGACTCAGAAGAGCGCCTGTTTGATACCCCTGATGATGAAAAGAAAAAACCGGGCTTAACTGGCTCGCGTTTGCGTTCGTATGCCTTTGCCGTACTGACCCGCAAGGAATATGCCAAAGCCGAACTGATCGAGAAGCTATGCCTATATGCAGAGGATCGCGATGAAGTGCTGGAATTAGTTGAAGAATTATCACGAGAGAATTATCAGAGTGATCAGCGTGTCGCAGAAACCATGCTGTCGAGCCAAAAGCGTAAAGGCAAAGGCCCCAATCAGATTAAAATGAAATTAAAAAACAAGAAAGTTGATACGGCTTTAATCGCAGAAGAACTGAAAGAAACTGACTGGGTGCAGCAAGCCTATGCGCTGAAAGTCAAAAAATATGGGGCGGAAGTTACTAAAGATCCGAAGCTCAAGGCCAAACAGATCCGTTTTCTGATGTACCGTGGTTTTGAAATGGATACGATTATTAAGGCGATTAACCGTAAAGTGGAAGATTAATTTGTATTCAGATTCATTAATAGACCCTCTACAAAAGTGTTTGCAGATTGATCTTAAAATGAGAAAATCAGTTCGCTAGCAGAACGAATTATCGGGATAATAAAATATTAAAAATTAGCTGATATTAGAAGTGAGCTTTGAGATTAATAGGCTGGGATAAAATTTTTTTATTATTTAAAAATATGGTGGCAACCCTACCAGCAAAGCTCCGGCACATCATAGTTCTATTACCGTTGCTACCTTCCGGTCCTGGCGGGGTTCATAGAGTACAATTGCGAAGTAACCAGCAGGGCTACCATTACAAAAACAGAGTATAGAGATTTTTAATCAAGTTGCAAGCTTTGTTCCTTAAAATAATCCATCAAGCTATCCGTTTGATTATTTTAAAAACAATATTAATATTTCTGCTGATTTTCAAGCGATCTTCACAATCAATCCATCAACACCCAGATTCGCATGATCTTTGTAAAACCTTGTTGCAATTTCTAAAAATGCCGTTTTTAATGTGTGCAATGTATATGAATGATCTTCTTTAAAAGATGAGCAGCGGATACGTATCTCACAAAGAATTATGGAAATTTTATGATGTTTAAAAAGACCGTATTGTGTGCAGTGACAGCACTCTTTACCACACCGCTATTTGCCAATATTCCAATTGAATCGCGTGGCTTGAGCCAGACTGCCAATCAAGCGTCAATGAATACCCAGTCTGCGAGTTCTGCCGGCGTATCGACACCTGTGCAAACCAATACCAGCTGGCAGATTATGCAAAAAAACCAGCAACTGGAAAGTGATCTGCGGATCTTGCGCGGCAAAATGGAAGAACAGGAAAATGAAATTGCCCAACTGAAAAGCGAACTGACCAATCGCTATGCCGATCTCGATCAGCGCCTGGAACTGTTACAGCAAAAAATTGAACCGGCTGAAGAAAACCCAACGGAGGACAACCCACAGGATAGTTCTCCCAGTTTAAATGCGAATGAGATCAATACAGCGAGCAGCGGACAACAGCCCACCGAGCTGGACAAAGCAGCCTATACAGTAGCCTTAGATGCCTATAAAAATGGCGGTGCAGCCAAAGCCATTGCACCCATGCAGAACTTTATTAAAAACAATCCGAATAGTGTGTATATCAGCAATGCCTATTTCTGGTTAGCAGAATTCAATCTGGCCATCGATCCGCCAAATTTTGAAGAAGCAAAACGCAATTACACCATTGTGGCAGACCGCTATCCAAAGTCGACCCGTGCTTCGCGTGCGCTTTATCAACTGCATAACATTAGCAAGGACGTCGAGCAAAAACCGGCCATTGCCACCCAGTACAAGAACAAATTACTCAGTAATTACCCGCAATCTGAAGAAGCTAAATTTTTTAAGTAATAATCTTCTAGATAACCCTTAATTCAGCAATAAAAAAGACACCTTAAAGGTGTCTTTTTTACTTGAAATATTTTAGCGCACAATGCCACGCTTGGATTGTTCAAGAGAATCAATCAAACGTTGTGCTTCGGCAACTTCCGGCAAGATATCTTTACGAATCTGCTCGATTGCTTCCTGCGTGGTTAAACCTGATTTATAAATCAGTTTAAAGGCAGTACGCAAACCGTCAATTATGGCCTTAGACCAGCCCTTACGACGCATTCCCTCAATATTCATAGCAAAAGCGTGCGCAGGATTACCTGACACCATCACATAGGCCGGCACATCTTTCAAAATCAGTGATGCTCCGCCAATCATGCTATAAGAGTCAATCTTGCAGAATTGATGAATCCCTGAGTTTCCACCAATGACCACATAATCCCCGACATGAACATGTCCAGCCACACCGACATTATTGGCAAAGATATTGTGATCACCGACCATGCAGTCATGGGCAATATGGGTGTTGACCATTAGAAGATTATGACTGCCAATCTTGGTTAAACCCTGATCCTGAACGGTACCACGATGCAAACTACAATGCTCACGGATCTTGTTGTGATCGCCAATCTCAAGCCAGGTTTCTTCACCGGCATACTTAAGATCCTGACAAACCTCGCCTACACTGGCGAACTGGAAAATTTCATTATATTCACCTATACGCGTATAGCCACCCACCACTACATGTGAATGAAGTTTGCTACCCGCACCAATAGTGACGTTTGGCCCAATAATACAGTATGGACCAATTTCTACATCAGCAGCGATGACTGCTGATGCGTCAATAATGGCAGTTGGATGAATAAGGGGATTATTGCTCATGCCTGCTCGACTTTTTGATGCGAAACCATAATTTCCGCGGTTGTTGCGACGACGCCATCTACAGTGGCAATACAATTATATTTGTAAATGCCGCGCTTTTGCATCACCAATTCAGCTTTTAATACCAATTGATCGCCTGCAACCACCTGTTTTTTAAACCTAACCTTCTCCGCACCGGCAAAAAGGAACAATGAACCCGCACTTGGTGTTTCATTGTTCATCACAAAACCCAGAATTCCCGAGATTTGTGCCAGTGCTTCAACAATCAGCACACCCGGCATAATTGGATAATTCGGAAAATGGCCTTGCAAAAACTCTTCATTAATTGAGACGTTTTTATAACCAACAATGCCATTTTCGGTAATCTCGACCACGCGATCAACCAATAAAAATGGATAACGATGGGGCAAATATTCACGAATCTTTTGAATATTCATTGGCAATTCAGGTTTCGTGAATGTAGGCAAATTCGACTCTGTCATCATAATTATTTACGCAACTTAAATGTTGATTCAATGGACTCAATTTGAGATTGCATATGATCTAGTCGTTTCATCACCTGGGTCAATGGCACATCTGCTAATTGTTTAAAACGCACAGCAGCACGTTTCCAGTGCAAACTTTCCAACATAGGTGTACCAGAAGAATAACTGCCCGCCTCAGAAATATTTTTTGTCACCATTGACATGCCAGTAATTGTGACATTATCTGCGATATTAATGTGCCCTACTACCCCCACCGCACCTGCAAATACACAGTTTTTGCCAATTGTAGTGCTTCCGGCGATTCCGCATTTTGCTGCGAGTGCGGTATTGGCACCAATCTTGACGTTATGCGCGATTTGCACAAGATTATCAATAATCACACCCTGTTGCAAAATCGTATCATCCAATGCACCGCGGTCTATACTACAGTTTGACCCGATACGCACATCATCAGCAATACGCACAGAACCAAGCTGGGCAATACGATGCCATTTACCTTGATAAGGTGCAAAACCAAAACCTTCGCTGCCAATCACGGTATTGGCATGAATACGAACGCGATTGCCAATTTTGGCGCCACCCGTCAGCGTCACATGCGCATCAATAAAACAGTCCTGACCGATTTCCACATCATTATCGACATGTACATGAGGCTGAATAACGGTATTGGCGCCCACAACACAATGCTCGCCAATCACCACATAGTGTCCAATATACGCATCATCGGCGATGATCGCTGAAGGATGAATTTGAGCAGTACTTTCGATACCACGCTGGGTATTTTTTTTCTCAAATACATGGGTCAGGATCGCAAAAGCCAGATAAGGATTTGCAACAACAATAAAGTTTTGATGTGACGTTATTTGTTGTTTCAGTTCAGCCGTGACAATTAAAGCAGCTGCCTGACTTTGATTGGCTTGCTCTACATATTTGTCTGCATTGACGAATGCCAAATCTTGCGATGTCGCATGCTCAAGACTGGCCAAAGCGCTCAAACGCAAATCTGCCTGACCTACGCACTCGCCTTGAACCAGGCGAGCAAGGTCAGCTAACTGAAGCTGTTGATGATTCATTGATTACTTAATTGCATTAACCTTTTGAATCATTTTATCAGTTAAATCATATTTAGCGTCATAAGCAAGTGCTGAATTTTTATTTAAAACCACATCCAGGTTATTTTCTTTACGTAATTGTTCAGCAATTTGCTTTACACGTGCATCAAATACCGTCCGAATTTGCTGAATCGAACTCTGAACATTACTCTGCACAGATTGTTGCAACTGATTCAATTCCTGAAATTTAGCCTGATATTGCGTAGACATCTTCTGCTTTTCAGCATCGCCCAGTTTGGTATTAGACTGAGCACGCTGCTGCAAAGCTTCCAGTTCTTTACTGAGTTGTTCAATCTTGCTGGTTTGTGGCTGAATTTTTTGTTGAAATGCCGTGTTTTGCTGTTTCAGATAAGTACTGCCTTCGACTACACGCTCCAAATCGATTACCCCGATACCAGCTGCTTGAGTCAAAGGTGCAATACTTGCCAAAGCCAGGCTCATCGCCATGATCATTTTTTTCATATTCTTACTCATTCAAAAAAATTTGCTCATAAAGCCTCGCAACCTCATGAGCAAAATCTATATTCAGGATTAGCTAATAATCTTAGAAAGTACGGCCGATTTCGAACTGGATATTTTTAGTTTCATCACCGTCTTTCTTATTCAACGGATAAGCATAGCTCAGTGACAATGGGCCAATCATGGTAATCCAGGTGAAACCGGCACCAACGCTATAACGCATATTGCCTGCATCGAAACCGAAGTTATCTTTACAGTATTGGCGAGCATTATAAGTAGTACCACCTACAATAAGATTACTGTCTGGAGCAGGCACATCACAGTTGGTATCAAAAACCTGCGCACCTTCTGCAAAGATAACCGGACGAACCTGACGCGCCCAATCGCCTTTAAATGGCACTGGCAGTACTAGCTCAGTACCAAACTGAACCAATGCATTACCACCTACTTCTTCAGGTGAAGGATCCGGCTCACCTCTTTCACTAAAATATACACCATCATATTTTGGACCTAAGGTACTATTTTCATAGCCACGCACCGAACCAAAACCACCGGCATAAAAATTCTTATAGAATGGCAGGTCATTACCATAGCCCAACTTACCATAACCGCGCAGAACAAAGTCTTTACCTAACGGGAAGAAGGCCTGAGCATCATAAGTCACTTTTTGATATTCCACTTCACTACCCGGTAATGCAACTTCTGCATTAATACGATGTGACATACCATTAGTCGGGAACATCGGACGGTTTAAGGTATTATACGACCAGCCTAAATTTAAGTTATATGTTAAGAATTTACCTTCAAATTCACTTTCATAACTATTGGTGACTACACTACCCTCTGGACATGTCCATGCAGGGTCATTACCCGGATTAGCAATTGAACATGTTTGGAATGTATTGGTATCAATACTCTTCCCTCCATTCGCTTCTAGATAATCACGAACATACGTAGATACAAACTGACCTGTTGTCACTTTAGTTTGATCGATATTTAAACCAGCACTAACACTCTGGTTTTCATCAATTGGATAACCAAAGTTAATTCCACCACCAAAACTGTCCGTCACATAGTTGTTGACGTTATAATCATCGTCTAGCTTGGTCTTGCGGTAGTACATGTTATAACCGCGACGTACACCATCAATGGTGAAGTACGGGTCCATCACACTCAGGTTATAGTAATCTTGGGTTTCAGAACGTGACAGGTCAATCGATACGCTATTACCGGTTCCCAGGAAGTTGGTTTGACTTAAACCTGCCTGGAAGGTCACACCACCACTTTGCGAGAAACCGACAGCCAGAGTACTGGTACCCGAATGCTGCTCTTCAACGGCAACATTTAGATCCACCTGATCGGGTGCACCCGGAATACGTGCAGGTTTGATATCGACTGTTTTAAAGAAACCGGTACGTTCCAGACGGACTTTGGACAGATCAATCTTTTCATTACTGGCAAGCGCACCTTCCATCTGGCGCATTTCACGACGTAATACTTCATCGCCAGTTTTGGTGTTACCGGTAAAATTGATACGTCGTACTGTAACTTGCTGACCTGGATTGATATAGTAATTTAAATCAACCTGTTTGGTTTCATTATTAATTTGAGGAACAATATTCACTTCTGCATAATAATAACCAGCATTACCATATTTACGCTGTAATAGCTGCTTAACCACATTTACTTTTTCTTGCGAATAAGTTTCACCTTCTTTAAACAGCTGTAAGGCTTGCAATTCTTCAGTTTGATAAAGTGCATCACCTAAATATTTGGTTTGACCAAATTTAAATTGTTCGCCTTCATCTACAGACACTTCAATAAAGACATTCTTTTTATCTTCACTCAAGTTCAAACTGGAATTGGTAATATTAAAGTTAATATAACCCTGGTTCAGATACATAGCACGCAATGCTTCAAGGCTTGCAGCCATTTTTTCACGTGCATAACGGTCATTACGTGAAATCACCGAGTTCCAGCTACTTTCTTTAACAGCAAATACCTGTTTAATATCTGATTCTTTGAAAACAGTATTGCCAATGATATTGATATCAAAAACTTTTGCGGCTTTACCTTCAATAAAATCAATCTGCAATTCAACCCGGTTATTCGGTCTTGCTGTCGTCGTGACTGTAACATCTGCATCATAGCGACCTTGCTGCATGTATTGCTGCTCAAGCTCGGTTTCGACTGTCTGTAAAGCAGATTTTTTCAGCACTTCACCTTCAGCCAGACCCATTTTTTTCAGGCCATCTTCAAGTGCTTCCTTTGGAATCAGCTTATTGCCTTTCAGTTCGATTTTCGAAATGACTGGGCGCTCTACCACCTGAAAAACTAGAGTATTGCCTTGCTGAACAGCTTTGATGTCATCAAATAAGCCTGATGCATATAAACTGCGAATTGCATTGGCAATGACCGGATCATTGACCCGATCACCACTGTTAATTGGCACGAGGCCATATACATTCTCAGGAGTTAAACGCACTAATCCATCAAATTTTATATCTTGTACAATGAATTCATCTGCTGCATATACTTGTTGTGCTACTGCCATTGCACTAACGAGTGCCAGAGGCATAAATAAATGTGTGTGCTGCATGCCAGTCTTTTCCGCTGTTAATTTATTCCATCTACGTTGTTATAAACGCATAAAATCATTAAATAATGCCAGAAGCATCATACTGCCGAGCAGTACCATACCAATTTTCAGTCCAACCAATTGTATTTGTTCGGAAACAGGTTTACCACGAATTAATTCAACAAAATAGTAAACCAGATGTCCGCCATCAAGCATTGGAATCGGCAGTAGATTTAATATTCCTAAACTTACACTCATTAGCGCCATAAAGGAAATAAAAGTTTCCCAACCCATTTCCGCGCTTTGTCCTGCGACTTTGGCAATGGTGATCGGTCCAGATAAGTTATCCAGTCCAATCATGCCACGTACCATTTTGACAATCGAGTTCAGAATCATCGAAGATAAGTGCGCAGTTTTATCAAATGCCATCACCAGTGCTTCAGCTGGATTGTAGTGAATGGTCTGCTTATATTCTGCGGGAATCGAGATTTTACCCGGATCACTTTGTACACCGAGCATACCCGTGACATTACCCATATTGTCACGCTTGCCCTGTGGCATCACTTCAAGTTGCACCACCTGGTTTTCGCGCAATACATCCATCTTCAGTAGTTTTTCTGGTGATACCTGTACGATTTGTACCACATCAAACCAGTCTTTCATCTGGACACCATCAATAGCCAGAATTTTATCACCTTGCTTCAGGCCTTGGCGAATTGCTGCACCATCTTCAGTCAGCTTGCTAATCACAGCCGGAATTTCCGGTCGATAAGGCAAGAAGCCCAGACTGTCTAACGGAGATTGACTCTGGTCTTTTAAATAGTCCCGAATCGGTAACTGGAACAGCTTGTTTTCCCCGGCACGTTCTGCCTGAATAGACACTACGCCGGTTTCACCCACACGATCCACCAGCGCATAACTCAGTTTTTCCCAGGTTTCGACTGGAGTCCCGTCCACAGCAACAATTTTGTCACCCGGCTGCATTTGTACTGTTGCAGCCGGCGTATCTGGTAAAACTTTACCGACCCGGGTATTCAGCTGCTCTTGTGCCGGTAAAAACAGCACCCAGAATAACAGCACCGCAAGAATGAGGTTGATCAATGGTCCCGCTGCCACAATGGCAATCCGTTTCCAGGGATGCTGACGGTTAAATGCTTTGGGCAAGTCTTGTTCAGCAACATTGCCTTCACGTTCATCCAGCATTTTCACGTAACCGCCTAAAGGTAAGGCGGATAGCTGATATTGAATGCCGGATTTTTTTGAGGTCCACTTTAACAGCGTTGGTCCAAAACCAATCGAATAGACCAACACTTTAACGCCCAGTTTACGCGCCACAATATAGTGACCAAACTCATGAATCGCAATTAAGGGACCGAGTAACAGGATTGCGGCTGCAATAATAAACAAGGCGTTCATGTCTTAACTTCCTTTATTCACAACATACTGCTGTGATAAACCTCGTGCCATTTGATCTGCCTGCAAGATAGCCTCCAGATCATTTGCCGGCTGATTATCCATCTGATTCAGGACATGCTCAACCACTTGAGGAATTTGGGTAAACCTAATTTGCTGATGTAAAAATGCGTCAACTGCAATTTCATTGGCCGCATTTAAAATCGTGGGTGCAATCCCGCCACTCTGCATCGCCTGACGCGCCAACTTTAATGCAGGAAAACGAATCACATCCGGTTCCTGAAAGTTAAGCTGCGAGTGCATAAACAGATCTAAGGCTGGTACATGCGTACTGATTCGCTCAGGCCATGCCAATGCATGTGCAATAGGTGTGCCCATATCCGGATTACCCATTTGTGCCAAAGTTGAACCATCTACATATTGAACCATGGAGTGAATAATACTCTGTGGATGCACCACGACTGTAACAAATTGTTCTTGAACTGCAAACAAATGACAGGCTTCGATCAATTCCAGACCTTTATTCATTAAAGTCGCTGAATCGACCGAAATTTTTTGGCCCATTGACCAGTTGGGATGCTTGCAGGCCTGTGCAGGCGTCACATCTTCAAGCTGTTGTAGACTATGATTGAGAAACGGCCCACCAGATGCAGTTAACAAAATTTGCGAGACACCCAGCTTGGGCTTGCCATGACGCTCTGCCTCAAAATAGTGCTGTGGTAAACACTGGAAAATCGCATTGTGTTCGGAATCCACCGGAAGCAACAATGCACCATGATCGCGTGCAGCCTGCATCATGATGTCACCGGACATCACCAAAGCTTCTTTATTGGCCAACAGTACGCGCTTGCCTGCTTTTACTGCAGCCAGTGTCGGCAACAATCCAGCAGCACCGACAATGGCAGCCATGACAATATCGACATCCGCATGTTCAGCCACAGCAATTAAACCAGCTTCATCTTGCAGAATTTCAATATCAGCCAGACCATGTTGCTGAAGGAGTTTTGAAAACTCATCCACTTTTGCCGCAGGCACCACCGCCACTTTAGGGCGGTATTGCTGGCAAATCTTGACCAGTTCAGCAATACGACTTTGCGCGGTTACAGCAAAAACCGAGTACGCTTCAGGATGTCGCTGCAAGATTTTTAAAGTACTTTGACCAATAGAACCTGTAGCACCCAGTATACAAACCGCTTGTGACATTTATAAATCTACACCAATAAGTTTTAGAACAGCAATACCTGCCGCAAAGATTGGAGCTGCAGCAAGCAAAGAATCAATACGATCCAGCACCCCGCCATGACCCGGTAAAATACGGCCCGAGTCTTTAATACCGGCACGTCGTTTGATCATGGATTCAAACAGATCTCCCAGTACTGAACTGAAGACCGTGATCACCGATAAGGTCAGGAATAAAATAAGTTCTGGCCAGGTCATCTCCAGATAAAGCAAAGCAACTGCAATCACAATCAGCATTGAGGTGATCACACCACCATACAGCCCTTCTACAGATTTGTTTGGGCTGACATTTGGTGCAAGTTTTTTCCTACCGAATTTACGGCCAACAAAATACGCACCGCTGTCTGCGCCCCATACCAGTAAAAACAGGTACATCAACCACCACGGTGAACTTTGCCAAACCGAGAAAATTGCGGTGACAGCAGCAGAAATCAGCACTACACCAATGCCATTTAGGCTTGTATTGTACCAGCCGTCATACTCAGGATAAGACTTGACCCAGTAAATACTGAGTAACCAGGTAATAATAGAAGCCACCCATAACAACAAAGCGACTTCAGCAAAATACAATGCCAATGCTGATAGAGCCGCGGTCAGCACCCCATATCCCCATGCAACGGGCTTGATGACCTGCTTAAATTTTCGCGGCATGAGTTTAAACCACTCATAACCGGCAACCCCAGCAGCAAGAACCATCAATACAAACATTGGATAATGTGATTCAGTAGCAAACATACAGCTCAGTACAACTGCTACCAACACCAATGCGGTTATAATCCGCTCAAACATGTATTAATTCTCAAGTTTTTCCTGATGAACCTGCTCTGATGTTTTACCGAAACGACGTTCACGCCCACCAAATACGGCAAGTGCATCATCAAGTTCTTCAACGGTAAATTCTGGCCACAGCGTCTCAGTGAAATAAAGCTCTGCATAGGCTGCCTGCCATAACAGAAAATTCGACAGACGGAAATCTCCGCCAGTACGAATCAGCAGATCAACTGCTGGTAAGTCACCGAGGCTGACATATTGACCAAATACATCAGTATCAATTGCATCAAGATCTAATTTATTTGTTAAAACATCACTGGCAATTTGCTTTGCAGCTTGTGCCATATCCCACATACCGCCATAACTGATTGCAATAGTGAGTGTCATACTATTGAAATTAGCAGTCCTTTGTTCGGCTTGCAACATGAGTCCCTGCAATTCAGCGGACAAACGGCTGCGATCACCGATAAAACGTAAGGCAATATTGAATTTTTCCATGCGGGGGAGTTGCTCATGAATCGTGTCAAGCAGGAGTTTCATGAGCAATTCGACTTCAAACTGTGGACGATTCCAGTTTTCACTGGAAAAGGCAAAAACAGTTAAAGCCTGGATATTTCTTTTTCTACAGTGTTCTACAATCGGATCCAGAACCGTTTTTCCTTCACGGTGTCCATCACCTTTCTGCATCTGATTTTTTTTGGCGAAACGATTGTTGCCATCCATAATGATGGCAACATGTTTCGGAAGACAGGGATTTTCTTCAGCAGCGGTCATCGATGAATTAGACCTTCATCAATTCAGCTTCTTTCGCAGCCAAGCGTTTGTCAACTTCAGCAACAAATTTGTCGGTAATTTTCTGGATTTCATCAGCAGCACGACGTTCTTCATCTTCAGAAATTTCTTTTTCTTTCAATAAAGCTTTGATATCACCCAATACATCACGGCGAATGTTACGAATTGCCACTTTCGCATTTTCTGCTTCAGTACGGGCAACTTTCTGCATGTCACGACGTGTTTCTTCAGTGAGTGCTGCCATAGGTACACGGATCGCATCTGCTGAAATCGGGTTAAGACCCAAGTCAGATTCACGAATCGCTTTATCAATTGCAGCCACCATTGAACGTTCAAACGGTTGAACCAACAGGGTACGTGAATCTTCAACACCAACGTTTGCCACCTGGTTCAATGGAACGTCTGAACCATAGTAAGAAACCATCACATTATTTAAAATAGATGGATGCGCGCGACCGGTACGAACTTTTGCAAAACCATGCTCTAGAGATTCTAGAGTTTTGTTCATACGGTCTTCGCTGTCTTTTTTAAGATCGTTAATCATATGATCTTCCTTACTTAATTCTAAAAAAGTTAATTGCTAAATTAGCGCGTAGTATAAAGTGCTTTGGTGCTCACGTCATTAATTGGTAACGTGAGTCCCTTCTTTTTCGCCCATCACCACTGAAAGTAATGCGCCAGATTTATTCATATCGAATACTTGTAGCGGCACATTATGGTCACGACATAAACAGATCGCAGTTAAGTCCATGACACCCAGTTTTTCATCCAGCACCTGATCAAAGGTTAAAGTGTCATATTTAACCGCATCGTCATATTTGCTTGGATCTTTGTTATATACGCCATCGACTTTAGTGGCTTTCAAAATCAAATCTGATTCGATTTCAATACCACGCAAACATGCTGCGGTATCTGTGGTAAAGAATGGATTACCTGTACCTGCCACGAATACACACACTTCACCCTGAGTCAGGTGACGGATCGCATCACGGCTCGAGTAAGACTCAACCACTGCACCAATTGGCAGTGCAGACATCAAACGGGTTTTAATATTACGGCGCACCAAAGCGTCGCGTAGTGCCAGACCGTTCATCACGGTTGCCAGCATACCCATCTGATCACCAGTGACCCGGCCAACCAGACCGTCTTTTTGCAGCTGGCTACCGCGGTACAGGTTACCACCACCGACCACGATACCTACTTGTACGCCTAAACCCACAAGGTGCGCAATAGAAAGCGACATCTGGTCGAGCACTTGTGCATCGATTCCCATGTCTTTATTGCCTGCCAGCGCTTCACCAGAAAGCTTTAACAGAATGCGACCAAAGCGTGGCTTTTTAGAATCCAACATCATCAAACTCCAAAGTATTCAATTTAAATTTTTTTAATTCAAAATTTTAAGCAGATTTGACTGAAATGAGTTTTGCATACAGATCGTACTCGTCTGCATCGGTAATCTCGACTTCAAGCAAATCCCCTGCCTTAATGACGCTTTTATCGATATCTTCCACAAAAACATTGCCATCAATTTCAGGTGCATCTGCATAAGAACGCGCAACTGCCACCGGGAATTCTTCTTCCAGATCATCTACCAGCACGGTCATGGTCTGACCAATACGTTTTTGGAGTTTGGCTGCCGAGATTTCTTGCTGAACCTGCATGAAACGCTCATAACGCTCTTGTTTAATTTCTTCAGGAACGTGGTCTGGCAAATCGTTTGCTGTCGCACCTTCAACTGGTGAATAGGTAAAGCAACCTACACGATCCAATTGAGCTTGTTTCAGCCAATCGAGCAGCATCTGGAAGTCTTCTTCGGTTTCACCCGGGAAGCCCACCACAAATGTTGAACGGATAACCAGATCAGGACATTTTTCACGCCAGATATTCAATCGCTCCAGTGTGTTTTCACTGTGCGCAGGACGTTTCATCAGCTTGAGAATTTTTGGACTCGCATGCTGAAATGGAATATCCAGATAAGGCAGGATTTTGCCTTGAGCCATCAGGTCAATCACGGCATCGACATGCGGATATGGATAAACATAGTGCAAACGCACCCAGATTCCCAACTGACCGAGTGCTTCACACATGTCATAGAATTTGGTTTTCACCGGCTGGCCGTTCCAGAAATCCAGCTTGTATTTGGTGTCCAGACCGTAAGCAGAAGTATCCTGGGAGATAACGAGTACTTCTTTAACACCGGCACGTTTCAGCGCTGCGGCTTCTTCAAGCACAGAACCAACTGGACGGGAGACCAAATCACCACGCATGCTTGGAATAATACAGAAAGTACAACGATGGTTGCAGCCTTCCGATATTTTCAAATAGGCATAATGTTTAGGTGTTAGGCGGATACCTTGCTCTGGAACTAAATCAATAAATGGATTGTGTTTTGGCGGTTCAGGCACGTATTGATGAACCGCATCCATAACATCTTTATATGCCGCTGCACCTGTCACTTTCAGGACATTCGGATGCATCTGGCGAATCTTGTCTTCGTCTTTACCTAGACAGCCTGTTACGATGACGCGACCATTCGCGCTCATCGCCTCACCAATCGCGTCTAGCGATTCTTGCACTGCGGATTCAATGAAACCACAGGTATTTACTACAACTAAATCAGCACCGTCATAATCCGAAGCGACGTCATAACCTTCAGTCTTTAACTGGGTTAAAATACGTTCAGAATCTACCAATGCCTTAGGACAACCTAAAGATACAAAACCGACTTTGGGGGACTTCATGAATTTTCGCTCTACTAGAATGCGCGTATTGTATGTCTTTTCGCATCATAAAAATAGTTGAAAACCTGACTCTTTGCATCATGCACTAAAATAACGCCATAAAATATACAACATATTTGCGCGCGCACCAAAATAGAACATTTTAGATTTACAGCCTCAATTTAATCCGCTATACCTAAGATGAATTGTGTCGCTGTGGCACATTTCTGCATTTCATCGCAATAAATAAGCTTTAGTCATAAAAGTTGGCGTGCATCTTGCATCAAATCAGAACTTAAAATTGATTAAATTGCTTTATGAAGATGCCATTGCGCCATTTTAATACAGGAAAAAAACCGCGAATGGATCAGCTTATTCCGATCGACTATCGTGTTTTAGTGGACAATATGACCACGTGTATCTTATTGGTAGACCGCGATCTTAATATTTATTATCTCAACTCTGCCTGCGAAGCCTTATTTGATGTGAGCTTATTTCGCGCCAGTGGAAGTCCAGCACTGGGTCTTCTGCAACATCCGACCGATGAGTTTAATACTGAAGAAGCGCTGAACAACACTTTAACTACAGGCCAACCTTATACGCGCCGTGAAGCCACACTGATTGTCAACTTTAAGGACATTCATGTCGATTACACGGTTTCTCAACTAAATCTGGGTAAGCCCTATCACCCACTGTTGTTAATCGAGCTCAATCCTCGTGACCGCATGCTTAAAATTTCGCGTGAAGAAAACCTGATTCAGCAACATCAAGTGGCTCGCCAGCTGATTCGTGGTGTCGCGCACGAAATCAAGAATCCACTCGGCGGAATTCGGGGGGCAACACAACTTCTGGCTCGCAGTCTGAATGATCCACAATACAAAGAATTTACCGATATTATTATTAGTGAAGTCGATCGACTCCGAAATCTGGCCGACACCATGCTCGGTTCACGCCAACTGCCAAGCTATGAGCTGGTGAATGTACATGAGCCACTTGAGCGGGTGCGCTCACTCATCGCCAATCAAAGCAAAAAGAAAATCAAGATTATTCGGGATTATGACCTGTCCTTACCTGAAGTTCTGGCAGACCGTGATCAACTGATTCAGGTGATCTTGAATATTTGTGCCAATGCAGTACAGGCCATGACCGAGAACAAAGAGTTTTTTGTCGATCACCAGCCTGAACTGGTTTTAAGAACCCGGATTCAGCGCCTATTTACCATTAACGGGGCAATTCATCGCTCTGTGGTACGCATTGATATTGAAGACAATGGCCCTGGGGTCCCCGAAGACATTATCGAATCTGTGTTTTATCCACTGGTCACCAGTCGCGCCAAAGGTACCGGACTGGGTCTCAGTATTGCTCAAAATATTATTCATCAGCATAACGGCATGATTGAATGTCAGTCCGTGGCTGGAAAAACCGTGTTTAGCTTATATTTACCTTGGGAGTCGAATCATGTCGCGAAATAAAATATGGGTGATTGATGACGATCGTGCCATGCGCTGGGTACTGGAAAAAACCTTTAAAGAAGAAGGCTTGGACGTGACCAGCTTTGAAGAAGCACAATCCGCACTAGATCAACTCAGTGTTGATGCACCAGATGTGATTCTGACCGATATCCGTATGCCGGGGATTGATGGACTCACCTTCTTGGGTAAGGTCAAACACAATTATCCTGACCTGCCTGTGATTATTATGACGGCGCATTCAGACCTAGAGTCTGCTGTATCAAGTTATCAAACTGGTGCTTTTGAATATCTGCCAAAGCCTTTTGATATTGATGAAGCGCTGGCACTGGTCAATCGTGCGATTTTGCATATTACCAAGCTGCAACAACAAGAATCAGCAAAAGTTGCCCCGCCGATTCAATCGACTGAAATTATCGGTGAATCTCCCGCCATGCAGGAAGTGTTTCGCGCCATCGGCCGTTTAGCGCAATCGCATATTACTGTACTCATTAATGGTGAGTCCGGTACAGGGAAAGAATTGGTGGCACATGCCTTGCACCGCCATTCACCGCGTAGTGCAAAGCCCTTTATTGCCCTGAATATGGCAGCCATTCCCAAAGACCTGATCGAAACCGAACTTTTTGGTCACGAAAAAGGTGCATTTACCGGTGCCAATACCCAGCGTCAAGGTCGTTTTGAACAGGCCAACGGCGGCACGCTGTTTCTGGATGAAATTGGCGACATGCCTTTTGAAACCCAAACCCGTTTATTGCGTGTTTTGGCCGATGGCGAGTTCTACCGTGTTGGCGGTCATATTCCAGTTAAGGTCGATGTGCGTATCGTGGCAGCGACACATCAGGATCTGGAAAAACTGGTACATGACGGCCGTTTCCGTGAAGACTTGTATCACCGCCTGAATGTGATTCGGATTCACATTCCAAAACTGGCACATCGCAGTGAAGACATTCCGATGCTGGCGCAGCACTTCCTGGCACGTGCTGGTAAAGAACTCGGCGTTAATCCCAAAATTTTGCGTCCTGAAACCCAGGAATATATGCAAAAACTGCCGTGGCAAGGTAATGTGCGTCAACTTGAAAATACCTGTCGCTGGCTGACCGTGATGATCACAGGTCGTGAAGTCTATCCAGAAGACCTACCACCTGAGCTGAAACAAATCCCAATTCAAGATTTAGATTTAGGCTCACCAATTCCAAACTTAAACCAAGTGGGTCCACAGCACTGGGATGAATTGCTGGGTCAATGGGCGATGCAAAAGCTCAAAAATGGCGAAATGAAACTTCTGGATGCTGCCACTCCGATGTTCGAACGCACTCTGATCAATGCTGCATTACAACAGACCCGTGGCCGTAAACGTCATGCCGCAGAACTGCTCGGTTGGGGCCGCAACACCCTTACCCGCAAACTGAAAGAGCTCGGCATGGATACCACTGACGATGAAGTCGAAGAAGAAATTGAAAGCTGATGTTTGAACAATAAAAAAGCGCCAGAGGGCGCTTTTTTATTAACTCTAGTTTATGCAGTAAAACCCACATAACGAAAATATCCTTGCGCTCCCAGATCCGACTTATAAATCAGGTAATCTGGATAGGTCGCTTGGGTGATTTCATCCAGCATATTCACCTGATCATCATTGGCATGCAGATCATCTACCGAACGCGGCATGCTGTGCTCGAATTCATCAGTCATATATTCAAAGCCAATATCCATGGCAATAAACAAAGTATGCTCACATGGTTGTACATATTGTTCTTCATTCCAGTCTATAACGTTTTGCTGGCAATGCGGGCAGGCAATATTATCGATGGCCTGGATATCGAGTTGGATCAGTTGGTAAGGCATATCAAGATCAATCTGTTTACTATACCCATATTTTAACAAATTTCTGCTATGGGCTTCGCTAAATAAAACACCAAGCAATAAAAAAGGAATCCTGAGATTCCTTTTTTTCATCTGATGATGGAGGATTGGCTTATTTATGCGCTGCTTTATAGCGAGACAATGCTGTCACCGCTACTGCCGACACCACGACAGCTGGCAAACTTGCCATAAGAATACCTGTGGTTCCCAAGCCTAATGCTAGAATTTTTCCGGTTAAAAGCGGACCAGTCATGGCACCTAAACGCCCCAAAGAAATCGCGCTACCCACACCTGTGACTTTTCCTGCACCTGAATAAAAAATCGGTGAAATGCCATAAAGAATAGACTGACCACCTGTAGAGAAGATCCCGCCCATTACTCCGGCCAAAATTAATAGCGGAATTGAGGTGGTAGTGAACAACAATACCAGCGCAACAAATAAACCACTATAAATAATGACAGCCATTTGCCATAGTTTTAAACGATCTAACAAATACCCCAAACCCAAGGTTCCAATCACTGCACCCACCTGGAACACAAGCATCACCAGAAAAGCCTGCTGTCTTTCCAGGCCTTGTTCCATCAGCAAATTAGGCAACCAGCTAATCAAAATATAGTTGATCATCAGGGTGAAGAAGAAACCTACCCAAAGCGGCACTGTATTTTTATACTGCTGTTGCTTGAATAACACTTCAACCATACCCGGCACAGCTTCAGCAGACACTTGCACATCGGCCGCCACTTTAGGCTTATCTTTAAGCACGAAGGCCATCAACGGAATCAATGCCAAAGGCGTTAGTCCCCCAATCAGGAACAGGGTTTGCCATTGAATATCTGGAAACGACATGGCCAGTCCGGCAACAAAAATAGCACCTACAGGCAGACCACAATACATCAAGCTATTTAACTTGCCTCGGTTGGCTTCTGTCGCTTCATCACCCACCACTGAAATCATGGTCGGCATTGCAGCCCCCAACCCCAATCCCGTAAAGAAACGCGCTGCGTATAAAACTTCAACGCTTGGCGCAATTGCAGTCAACGACATAAACAGGCCAAAAATAGTCACGGAGAGTATCAGGACTTTCTTTTGCCCCAGATAATCCGCAATACGTCCGCCAAAGAATGCGCCAAACAGCATTCCAAAGACCCCAAGGCTAAACACATAACCCATTTGAACTTGATCTAAACCAAAGCTTGCTGCAATTCCTTTTGCTGCAATCCCAGGAGCCTGAAGGTCAAAACCTTCAAAGAATGCGACCCAAAAACATAAAAATATTGTTAATATTTTTTGAACTTTTCCGCTGTGTGGCTGCGCCATGATTGATCTCCATCAAAAATTTACAAATCGCTCGATGAACTGACGATTTGTTGCGCTATTCTCATCTTAATTCTGTTCCAGAAATACCACTACAATAGTCGGGTTTAAGCTCTTCATTTAAACTCAATAACAACCAAATTAGACTTAAAAGCTTGTACAGACAGAGTTTTTAAATATTAATTATTTTTATTGTTTAAATTTATCAATAACTTATTTTAATAGTAGCTATTTACAATCGAACCATAGTCAAAACTTATCCAGAAAATTTTCCTGTAAAAAAGCCCACATAATGTGGGCTTTTTAAGCTTCAAATCTTAAGCAGATTTTTTTGCCTGGGCATTCTTACGAATTGTAATCATCACCAGTTGTACTGCTGCCGGTGTTACACCCGGAATACGGCTGGCTTGAGCCAGTGTTTCAGGACGCACATCTTTTAGCTTTAGGGTAATTTCACGTGACAAACCTGACACGATGTCATAATCAAAATCTGCTGGAATACGTGTTTCTTCCAGACGCTTCATTTGTGCGACATCTTCATGCTGACGGTTAATATAACCTGCATATTTCACTGCAATTTCAATTTGCTCACCGACAAATGGTGAAACTTCAGAACCGGTCAATTCAGCAATTTGCGCAAATGAAATATTAGGACGTTTCAACAAATCAATCGCAGAACATTCTTTAGAAAGATCTGCACCGGTCATCTCAACGAATTTTTTACCCATCGGATTGTTTGGCGCCGCCCAAAGATGTTGCAAACGACCTGTTTCACGTTCAACTGCTTCCATTTTCTCGCAGTAAACTGCCCAGCGTGCGTCATCGACCAGACCCAGTTCACGACCGATTGCAGTTAAACGCTGATCTGCATTGTCTTCACGCAGCATCAAGCGATATTCGGCACGCGAGGTAAACATACGGTACGGTTCTTTGGTACCCAAGGTAATCAGGTCATCTACCAGCACACCCATATATGCTTCGTCACGTTTCGGCGTCCATTGTTCCTGATCCCAGGCACGACGCGCTGCGTTCAAGCCTGCAAGCAAGCCTTGCGCACCGGCTTCTTCATAACCTGTTGTACCGTTGATTTGACCGGCAAAATACAGGTTATTGATCGCTTTGGTTTCAAGGGTAAATTTCAACGCTTGCGGGTTGAAATAATCATATTCGATGGCATAACCCGGACGAAGAATGTGTGCATTCTCCATGCCGCGGATTGAGCGTACCAATTCAAACTGCACATCAAATGGTAAAGAGGTTGAAATACCATTTGGATAAAGCTCATGTGTATCCAGACCTTCAGGCTCCAGGAATACCTGATGCGAATCTTTATCGGCAAAACGGTGAATCTTGTCTTCAATTGATGGGCAATAACGCGGCCCCACACCTTCAATTTTACCGGTATACATCGGTGAGCGATCTAGACCACCGCGAATAATCTCATGCGTACGTTCATTGGTATGCGTGATATAGCAGTTCACCTGTTCCGGATGCATAGACGCATCGCCCATAAACGACATGGTTGGAGATGGGAAATCACCCGGCTGCGGTGTCATTACAGAAAAGTCGACCGAACGTGCATCGATACGCGGTGGTGTACCGGTTTTTAAACGCCCCACAGGTAAATTCAATTCGCGCAAACGTGCTGCCAATGAAATCGACGGCGGATCACCGGCACGACCACCACTGGATTTTTCCAGACCAACGTGAATTACGCCGCCCAAGAATGTACCCGCAGTCAACACCACAGTTTTGGCATCAAAACGAATGCCCATTTGGGTAACCACACCTTTGACGGTATCGCCTTCAACAATCAGGTCATCAGCCGCTTGCTGGAAAATATCCAAGTTCGCCTGATTCTCTAAGGTTTCACGAATTGCCGCTTTAAAACGCATACGGTCTGCCTGCGCACGTGTTGCACGAACTGCTGCACCTTTACGCGAGTTCAAAATACGGAACTGAATACCGCCTTTGTCGGCAGCCAGTGCCATTGCACCGCCCAAGGCATCAATTTCACGCACCAGGTGCGATTTACCAATACCACCGATAGCCGGGTTACAGCTCATCTGCCCTAAAGTCTCAATGTTATGAGTTAAGAGTAAAGTCTGTCGACCCATACGCGCTGCAGCCAGAGCCGCTTCTGTACCGGCGTGACCGCCACCGATAACAATGACATCGTATACTTTAGGATAATGCATAGTGGTAATTGAGAGATAAAAAAGGATAGCTGAGTATTATAGCAAATTTCACTCTAAAGTAGACAGATTCAGTCGAATTTATCCTGAGATAAAAACCGCTCCTATACTGCAACAATCAAGCACTGTAATTTAACTTTGCAGAGGGACTATATAAATTAAACATATAAGTCCAGAAATTTACTCGATTTGCATTGTTTAATCTTGAGCATTTTTTAATCTATACAGTGGTTACATTACAAACAAAGGTATAAAAGATGAATAAGAATATTTTCCTCTCAACTGTTCTCTGTGGTTTATGCTTTGCACCATTTGCAGCATCAGCAAATGACAAGGTAGACACCACTTACAATGCACAAAAGTACCAACAGGTTTGTAAAGGCAAAACCCAAGGTGCACAAGTCAGCTTTGCTCATCGGGGCATTATCTGGAATGGAACCTGTGAACCGCAGTTTTTCGCCTCATCCAAGAATGCGTCAATTAAAGGTGATGAAGCAGAGCTGATGAGTACCTGTAGTGGCAACAGTAGCGCGACCAGTGCAACTATTAATGGCACGGAGGTCAAAGGTAAATGTGCATTAGGCTTTGTACCACCACGTCCTCAGGGACAATCTCAGATGCAGAACCAGCCAATGCAACCACAGATGAGCCAGCCGCAGATGCAAAACCAACCTATGCAAACACCGATGAATGATCAGAATCCGTCTGCTTCACCAATGCAAACTCAGCCAGGCATGTAAGCTGTCATAGCTCTAAATAGCTTACATTTCAAGTAAAAGCTTTGACGGGCAAAGTGAATACATTTTGCCCGTTTTATATTGCTTATTTATTCAGCTCCGCTACACTTAAAATCTATCTAAAAATCAATAATAAAAAGGATTTTTCATGGATTCGGGGTTTTTTAACTTTTTTTTGCCTATTACATTGGCAATCATGATGATGGGGCTGGGACTCGAATTAAAAATCAAGGATTTCCTGCGCTTAAGCCGCTATCCTAAAGTCATTTTTATTGCCCTATTTACACAGCTCGTGCTGTTGACCAGTATTGCTTTCTTTATTTGCCTGATTCTGGACTTAGCTCCTTTACTCGCAGTAGGTTTAATGCTTCTGGCCGCTTCACCAGGAGGCCCAACCGCCAATCTGTTTAGCTATCTGTATAAAGGCGATGTCGCGCTGAATATCACCCTGACCGCCATCAATACCATTATTTCTATTTTCACCCTGCCCTTTATTATCAATCTGTCATTACAATATTTTATGAGTCACGACTCGACTGTGACATTTCCAGTTGAAAAAATGATACAGGTCTTTTTAATTACCCTGATCCCCGTGATCATCGGGATGCTGCTTCGGGCCAAATTTCCACGCTTATCCATTACCGTCAGCAAATCGATGCGCTTCGTTTCAATTAGTTTTTTAAGCATACTCTTGATATTTGCCGTTTTTAGAGATCGTTTTAATCTCTTTGAATATTTTTCCAGTATTGGTTTAGCCACTGTGATTTTATGTTTTTCCAGCCTGTTTATTGGTTATTGCATTCCGCTACTGATGGGTATTCCAGAAAAAATGGCACGGGCCTGTACCTTTGAAATCGGCATTCATAATACGGCGATTGCGATCACCATTGCGATTTCGGTCTTAGGCGATGTCACTATGGCAATTCCGGCCGGCATTTACACCATTGTCATGTATAGTTTTGCGACTATTTTCGGGGTAATGATGAGTCGCCAATATATCGGTTATCGCCATAAAAATCGTTTATCGGATTTGTAATTTATTTGGCTGAGTCTGCGATAAAGCTGTATGCTTTTCCCAAGAAAAGCAAAAGTATTAAAATAATTTTTAACAAGGAGCATGACAGATGGATTCTGGCATTATTACGATTTTACTGCCGCTTGCGCTCGCGATTATTATGGTGGGTTTAGGTCTCGAACTTACCCTCAAAGATTTCGCCCGGGTCACCCAACATCCTAAAGCTGTTTTAGTCGCATTATTTTGCCAACTGGTCTTATTGGTCGGTATTGCATTTATCCTGTGTAAAGTTTTGGCCCTGCCTCCACTTCTTGCCGTGGGTCTGATGCTGTTAGCTGCCTCACCTGGCGGCAGTACGGCCAATCTGTTTAGCTATCTTTTCAAAGGTGATCTGGCACTCAACATCACCCTGACTGCAATTAATTCAGTGATTGCAGCCTTAACTTTACCGTTGATTGTTAATTTTTCGATTATGCATTTCATGCAGGACAGCCAGCAGATCACACTCCAGCTTGGTAAAATTTTTCAGGTGTTTGGCATCATTATTATTCCTGTCGCGATTGGTATGCTGATTCGACATCATGCACCACGCCTGACTGAAAAACTGAATAGACCGCTGCGCATTTTTGCAGTCATATTCTTGATTCTGATTATTGTCGGGGCCATCTATAGTGAACGCACCAATATTGCCGAATATCTGACTCAGGTCGGTGTCGCCACGGCATTGTTCTGTATTTTCAGCCTGACCATCGGCTATTTTGTCCCCCGCTTAATGAATATAGATACCGCTCAGGCACGGGCCAGTGCCTTTGAAATCGGCATTCACAACAGCACATTAGCCATGACCATTGCCCTGACCGTGATGTCCAGCACTGCTGTGGCCATGCCTGCCGCGGTTTATTCAATCTTCATGTATATTTTTGCTGCCATTTTTGGTCTACTGCTTAACCGCTTTGCACCATTAGACAGAACACCTCTTCTCTCTAAGGTTTCATAAGTCTTTATAGAGCTTTATACAGGGTGCTTCGGCATCCTTTTTATTTTGGGTATGCATCAAGAAGATAGCAGCGTTGTGTCTGAACTTCCGTTACAATAGCTTTTTGAAAAATGTATAAAGGTTATTTCTGTGAAGTGGTTACAAATTCATATTACGGTTGAACAAGCTCAGGTCGATTATACTGAGACATTACTCAGCTCACTAGGCGCAGTGAGTGTGACCCTGGATGATGCTGAAAACCAGGATTTGCTGGAACCACTTCCAGGCGAAACACCACTCTGGAATAAAGTGATTGTGACTGGTATTTATGCACAGGAAGAAGGCGAAGAAATTGACGTTGCTGCACTAGAAACCTTTATTGGTGCGCAAATGCCAGAAGCGCCGATCAAGTACGAATTCATTGAAGATCAGGCTTGGGAACGCACCTGGATGGATGCGTATGAGCCAATCCAGATTGCTGAAAAATACTGGATTGTACCGGAATGGATGCAAGCACCTGAAGCCGATGCAGTCAATATCAAGCTTGATCCGGGTCTGGCATTCGGTACAGGGAACCACGCCTCTACATTCTTGTGCTTACAATGGCTCGGCAAAATTGACGTTAAAGACAAAATCGTCATCGATTATGGCTGTGGTTCAGGCATTCTCGCGGTAGCTGCCCTGCTCTTAGGTGCTAAAAAAGCATATGCCACTGATATTGACCCACAAGCAGTTCTGGCCACCCAGCAAAATGCTGAACTGAATGGCGTACTGGACAAACTTTATGTCGGCCTGCCAGAAGAATTTAGAGATGAACTCGGCACTAGCAAAGCTGACGTATTTGTTGCCAATATTTTGGCTGCGCCACTAATGATGCTGGCTCCTGAGTTCGCAACTTTAATTAAATCTGAGGGACAGTTCGCACTTGCCGGAGTTATCGAAGAGCAAGTTGCTGATGTTACTAGCATTTACTCAAATTATTTTGATATATTAGAAGTAGAAAAACGAGACGAGCACTGGTGCCGTATCTCGGGTAAACGCCATAAGAATGAATGAGTCTACAAATAGTTTATGAGTGACAAACGAACCCATTGCCCTACCTGTTCCACCACCTACAAGGTCACAGTTGCTCAACTCACCATTGCGCAGGGTATGGTTTGCTGTCCCAAATGTACCACTTCATTTAATGCCTTATCGCATCTGGTGGCCGAAGCCCAAAACTCGGTCACTACCTCAGCGTCTCAGGATCAAACCTATTCTCGATATAACCCACCTGTATATGGTCGCGATCAACAGCAAAATACGCACAGTCTTTTATATATTTTCGATCAGAAAGTTGAACATTCAAATATCGATCTGGAAACCTATTTAAACAATCTGAACTATTTCAGTACCGAACCTATCTCGGTACTGCCGAGCATGAACTGGGAAGATCAGGCAGAAAAACAGATATACCGTGGGCCAATGTATTATATTGGCTGGAGCATCTTGAACCTGATGCTATTTGGCGTATTGCTGTTCCAGTTTTTCTGGTTTAATCCGCAATACATCAAAAATAGTCATATCATGAGTCTGGCCTTTAACAATGTATGCGAGGTGTTTAATTGTTCCAATCTGGAAAAATACTACACGCTGATTCAGGTCAATAAAGTCAAGATCAAGGCAACCAGTCACAAGAAAACTGAATTTAGCGGTGAGCTGATCAACTTCCATGACCGTAGCCTGGCTTTACCGATTTTAAAAATCAATCTGGAACAGCGCGGTGAAGTTGTTGCGACTTATAACCTGTCTGCCAAAGAGTATCTGATTGAAAGTCTGGTCAATATTGAACGTATCCCGAAAAACAGTCCATTTAAATTCAAATTTGAGCTTCCTGTCGATCGTAAAAGCTTTGATCGCTATAGTTTGGAAATAATTCGCCCTTAATCTGAATAGAAAGCATTAAAAAATTAAAAAAAGTTAAAAAAATGCAGTTTTCTTGCTCACTTTTGCTTAGACAATGGTATGATACGCGCCACGAAAGCTATGTGCTGCAACTCCTCGCTACTTTTTCACAACAAATACAGTCTTGCCTAATGCGCTATAAAATTTATTGCGTATCGTGCAGATTTTTTTGTTTTGATTTTGGTCAGTAACAAAACTTTAACTATTGTTACGCTTATTTTTCGACCAAAACGTTGAGATGTGTCAAGCTATTGGCTCAATGCAATGATTAAGTTTTAGAACTCCAGTTTTAGGATCTAAAGCGGAGTTCATTTCAATTTTAGACCACTTTTTATATCGCTTTACCCAAGCGATATTTGTTTTTCGGATTAATTCGCATGAATAGCAAATCTCCTATTTTTACTGCACAATCTGATGTTGCTTTACGTATCCACGTAGATCGCGCAGTTCGCCATTATTTTGCGCAACTACAGGGCGAGCAACCATCTCAGGTATACGACATGGTGCTAGCAGAAATGGAGAAACCTCTTCTATCTGTAGTTCTAGAATATACACGTGGTAACCAAACACGTGCTGCCGAGATTCTCGGACTCAACCGTGGTACTTTACGTAAAAAGTTAAAAGCTCACGGTTTAATGAGTGAATAAATGATAAAATGCTTGCGGCTTCCGCAGGCATTTTTTTTAACCTGTAAATTGCTGATTTTGTTTTATTCTGTTCCTTGAAAACTGTGACGAAGATCATGACTATTAAACGCGCTTTAATCTCTGTGTCTGACAAGACTGGTATTGTTGAATTTGCACAAGAACTTGCTGCTCTAGGGGTAGAAATTTTATCTACAGGTGGTACCTACAAATTGTTGAAAGACAATAGTGTCGCTGTAGTAGAAGTTTCAGAGCATACTGGTTTCCCAGAGATGATGGACGGCCGTGTAAAAACGCTACATCCTAAAATTCATGGTGGTATTCTGGCTCGTCGTGGTCTAGACGAAGCTGTGATGGCTGAACACAACATTGATGCTATTGATTTAGTCGTTGTAAACCTCTATCCATTTGCTGCAACTGTAGCAAAACCAAACTGTTCACTGGCTGATGCGATCGAAAACATCGACATTGGTGGCCCTACCATGGTTCGCGCTGCGGCAAAAAACCATGCATCTGTAGGCATCGTGGTAAATGCTTCTGACTATGCCACTGTTGTAGCTGAGCTTAAAGCTGAAGGCGCTTTATCGCATGCGATTCGTTTCGACCTTGCAGTAAAAGCATTTGAACATACTGCACAATATGACGGCATGATCGCATCTTACCTTGGCGCTCGCGTAGGCAAACAAGAAGGTGAAGCGGACAAGTTTGCACGTACCTTCAATACACAATTGAACAAAGCTCAAGATCTTCGTTACGGTGAAAACCCGCACCAGTCTGCTGCGTTCTACGTTGAAGACACAGCGACAGAAGCCTCAGTTTCAACTGCGAAACAGCTACAAGGTAAAGAACTCTCTTATAACAACATTGCAGACACAGACGCTGCACTTGAATGTGTTAAATCTTTTGCGAAACCTGCTTGTGTAATCGTTAAGCACGCAAACCCATGTGGCGTTGCAGTGTCTTTAGACGGCATTCAAGCGGCTTATGACCTTGCGTATGCAACAGATCCCGAATCTGCATTTGGCGGCATCATTGCATTCAACCGTGAATTAGACGTTGCAACTGCACAAGCGATTGTTGAGCGTCAATTCGTTGAAGTGATCATTGCACCAAGTATTGCTGATGGCGTACTTGAAGTGACTGGTGCGAAGAAAAACGTACGTGTTTTAGTTTGCGGTGAACTTCCAGCAATCGATGCACGTCAATCGCAACTTGATTACAAACGCGTGAATGGCGGCTTGTTAGTACAAGATCAAGACTTGGGCATGATTACTAAAGCTGATCTTAAAGTGGTGACCAAGCGCGCTCCGACTGAACAAGAAATCGATGACATGATCTTTGCCTGGAAAGTCGCAAAATACGTGAAATCTAATGCGATTGTTTATGCGAAAAACCGTCAAACCATTGGTGTTGGCGCAGGTCAAATGAGCCGTGTTAACTCTGCTCGTATTGCTGCAATTAAAGCTGAACATGCTGGCTTGGTGGTTGAGGGTGCTGTCATGGCGTCTGACGCATTCTTCCCATTCCGTGATGGTATTGATAACGCCGCTAAAGCGGGTATCAAATGCATTATCCAGCCGGGTGGTTCTATGCGTGACGAAGAAACCATTGCGGCTGCTGACGAAGCAGGTATTGCGATGGTGTTCACTGGCATGCGTCATTTCCGTCACTAATTGATTCAAAGTCGTATTTATTAATCCCCCTAAATCCCCCTTTGTAAAAAGGGGGACTTTTCACAAATAAAGGGACATTTTTATTCGTGAAGCCCTTCTTTTTTACAGGGTGAGAAGCATGGCTTCGCAAGGTGGGATTCTATTCTTTTGAGGGATTTTTAGATGAATATTTTAGTTTTGGGTAATGGCGGTCGTGAACATGCATTGGCATGGAAAATCGCCCAAGATGATAAAGTTGCTAAAGTCTTTGTTGCTCCGGGCAATGCAGGTACAGCCACTGAAAATAAATGTGAAAACGTAAATTTAAGCATTTTAGACAATGCTGCGATTATCGATTTCGCAAAAAACAATGCAGTTGAGCTTGTCATTGTCGGCCCAGAAGCTCCATTGGTAAACGGTGTCGTTGATGCTTGCCGTGAGGCGGGTGTGAAAATTTGGGGTCCAACTCAATTTGCTGCGCAGCTTGAAGGCTCTAAAGCTTTCGCGAAACATTTCTTAAAACGCCACAACATTCCAACTGCGTTTTACGATGTATTTACAGAAGTAGATGCTGCGAAAGCATTTGTTGAAAAAAATGGTGCGCCGATCGTCATTAAGGCCGACGGTCTTGCTGCGGGCAAAGGTGTGATCGTTGCCATGACCAATCAAGAAGCATTTGATGCGATCGATGACATGCTTGCAGGCAACAAATTTGGCGATGCAGGTTCTCGCGTTGTAATTGAAGAATTCCTTGCAGGCGAAGAAGCATCTTTCATTTGTATGATTGATGGCGACAACATCTTACCTATGGCGACTTCACAAGATCACAAACGTATCTTTGAAGGCGACCAAGGTCCAAACACGGGTGGTATGGGTGCTTACTCGCCTGCGCCTGTTGTGACTGCGGATGTATTTGAAAAAACCATGAATGAAGTGATGCGTCCTACCGTTGAAGGTATGAAAAAAGACGGTCACGTTTATACTGGTTTCTTGTACGCTGGCTTGATGATTGATGAACAAGGTCAACCGAAAGTGATCGAGTTCAACTGTCGTTTTGGCGACCCTGAAACTCAACCCATCATGATGCGTTTAAAATCATCTTTAGTGGATTTGGTTCAAGCAGGCTTAGACGGTAATTTACCGAAAGAAGCTGAATGGGATGAGCGCAAGACTGTCGGTATCGTACTGGCATCAAAAGGCTACCCAGAAACATCAAGCAATGGTGATGTGATTTCTGGTTTAGACACTGAAATGACTGATGCAAAAGTTTTCCATGCCGGTACGAAAGCCAATGAAAATGGCGAGATTGTGACTGCGGGTGGTCGTGTACTTTGCGTAACTGCGCTTGGTAATACGATTGGTGAAGCACAAGCCAAAGCTTTGGAACTTTGCAAAAAAGTGACATTCGACGGCGTTCAATATCGTAAAGATATCGGTTACCGTGCCATTGCACGTGAAAATGCTTAATTTTTTTTCGTAAAGATATTAAGTTAAAAAACCCCGATTCATTCGGGGTTTTTTGATATATTCAATTAGATATAAAACAAACACTTCCTGAAAAATGATAACTAATTTATTTAATCGACCATCTGAAGAAATACAATATTTAGGTACTCCATATACTCAAGATTGCATTGAAGCAATTGCTTTGGTCATACAGATCGAAGACCAATTAGAACGTGCGCTTGTTTTAACGTATGAACATAGTCACTGTTTTTTAATTAAAGGATATAGAAATATCTATCTAATTAGATTCGGATTCCGATCAGACTATATTTCAGAAGGCTATAAAGGTTTTGTAAAAGCATTAAATCTTTTACAGCGACATGAAGTTGAAATTAAAGAATTAATTATTACACCTAAAGAATTTGAAATTATAAATAAAAACTCTCTAAGTGATAGTAATATAGATTGCTTTTTAAACAACCCTAGGAGCCGAACTAACACTATTTATGAATACATTAGCAATTTAAATTTTATGCTTAAAGAACCACTAAGAATAGATGGATATTATCCTAATGAATTACCACTTAATTTAATTGATGAAAGAGTCTTGGATTTGGCTTTAAAATTCAGAGATGATGCAGACGCATCAATAATGAAAGCCTATACTCGATTAGAAGACATTATTCGTAAAAAAATAAATTCACACAAATTTTCCGCCTCTCTTATGGAGGATGCATTTTGTTCAGATTTAAAGAAAAATAGATTATCTCCTTTTAAATGGGACTCAGAAAATGAGGAATCATCTACCGCGATAGGAAGACTATTTGTAAATACATTTAAAGCTTATCGCAATCAACGAGCTCACAGCGAAGTAAATAAATCTACATCTCAACTTCAAAGAGAGTTTTTATTAATTAATGAGCTTTATTTATTAGAAAGTGAAACCATTAAAAGATGACGAAGAATTAATATGAAAAAAATCATTGAAACCCCTCGCCTCATCCTCCGCCAATGGCAAGACTCCGACACTGCACCCTTTATCCAAATGTGTGCAGACGACAATGTCATGCGTTATTTCCTCAAAAAACTAAATGCAGAGGAAACTACCGCTTTTATGCAGCGCTTAAAAGACGCAATTGAAACGCGTGGCTGGGGACTCTTTGCCGTAGAACTCAAAGACACGGGCGAATTCATGGGATTTATTGGCTTACACGTGCATCCACCTGAATTTGAAATTGCCGATGCACCTGAAATTGGCTGGCGCTTGCTACCGCAATACTGGAATCAAGGCTATGCGACTGAAGGAGCCAAAGCGGTACTGAAATATGCCTTTAGGACCCTACGCCTAGAGAAAGTCATTTCTTTTACTGCATGCGTCAATACGCCATCAGAACGTGTCATGCAAAACATTGGCTTAGAAAAAATAGGAGAGTTTGATCATCCGCTTGTACCTGCCGATCATAGTTTGTGTAGACACGTACTCTATGAAAAACAGCGTTCGGATTATCTCTATATTCCCTTCTGTTAAAACAAGCTTACAGTATCATGACCTGAGAAAACCAAGATCAGATACTGACTCGCTTAAGTTAATATAAAGGAAAGATTCATCTCTTTAATGATAGAATTTTCTTCATTTCCCAAAATCAGATATTTTTTTATATTTATCTATATGCATTTTTTATATTTCTATCTTACAAAATCTTATAAAGATCACTATTTAAACACACCCATTAAAACTATATTTTCAATATAAATAATATATTGTTTTAATTAATATTTTCTTTAAAAGATCTTTTTTATATTCGACTAAAGAGATAAGCAAGGCTTTTCTATCCAGTATATTGAATATAGATTTATTGCTATGATATCTGCAACTTCAGAGTACCTAAACCTTGCCATGTCCTTATAAAATATCTATTTTCTCTCTCCAAAATAGATCAAGTACATCAGGTTTGGGCCGCCTCTGACTTGATCAAGTTCATCAGAACTGTTGCTGCACGCTTGCATCTTCTGAATTCAAGCCATCTTCAGCAATGATCAAGCCACCTACTTAGATCGTAATAAAACTCTTATTTAACACGATTTAAAAATGCTTATACTCTAGGCAACAATAGAATTAGGACAATTTCATGAAAAAGTTACTTGGCGTTATCTTGAGTGCCTCTGTATTGACTTTAACTGGGTGTGGTAAACAGGAAGCGCCTGCCAATGATGCAGCGCAAAGCAAAGATGCAAATGGTCTTCAGACTGTAACTATGGCTTCGACCGGTTCAGATGCAGAAGTATGGCGTTATATCGCGACACTGCCTGAAACCAAAGCAGCCGGCATCAAACTTGATGTGAAAAATTTCACTGACTACGTGTCAATGAACACGGCAGTAGCCAACAAAGAAATTGATGTGAATGCATTCCAGTCATATGCCTATATGGTTGCGTATAACGATGCCAATACAGCAAAAATTGCACCATTGTCTACCACCTATTTAGAACCAATGGGAATTTACTCAAGCAAAGTAAAATCTTTGAATGAGTTTAAAACAGGTGCAACCATTGCCATTCCAAACGACGGTGCAAATGAATCACGCGCGTTATTACTTTTACAATCGGCAGGTCTGGTCAAATTAAAAGCTGGCTTTGACAATGTAAAAGGCACAACAGCTGATGTGGCTGAAAATGCAAAACAAATCGTGATTAAGCCTATTCAAATGGCAACTGCAGTACGTGTAAAAGATGAAGTTGATGCAATTGTGCTAGGCAATACGCTGGCAATGGAAGGCGGTTTAAACGTATTAAAAGATGCGGTTTACTATGAGCCAATTGATCAAAGCACAAAAATGAATGTAAACGTATTAGCGGTTGCAGCAGATCGTCAAACGGATCCTGTACTGCAAAAAGTAGGTGCCTTGTATCATACGCCAGCAGTTCAAGCGTATGTCGATGAAAATTTTGGTGGCACTAAAGTTGCAGTAAACAAGCCGGTGACGTATTTAACTGAATCAAAATAGTACTATAATAGTCTTTTAGAACAGGCAAGGACGATTTCTTGCCTGTTTTTTTATCCGTGATGCAGTTTTTGACACTATGATTGAATTTAAAGATATTTCAAAACAGTATGAGCTTAAGGGTCAAACCTTGCATGCCTTGAATCAGATTAATCTATCGATTCCAACCGGCAGTATTTTTGGCATCATCGGTTATAGTGGTGCCGGTAAAAGTACCCTCATCCGTCTGATTAATTTACTTGAGCGTCCAAGCTCAGGTCAGATTATCATTAATGGAACAGATTTTACCGCACTCGATGCCAAAACATTGCGTCAAGAACGTGCCAATATCGGCATGATTTTCCAGCATTTTAATTTAATGCAAACCAAAACCGTGGCGGCCAATATCGAAATGCCTATGAAGCTTCTGGGCTGGAGCAAGGCTGAACGGGAAAAACGCCTCGAAGAATTATTAGATTTTATTGACCTGAAACATAAACGGCAGGCTTTTCCGGATGAATTGTCTGGTGGTCAAAAACAGCGCGTCGGGATTGCCCGTGCCCTTGCCAACCATCCCAAGATTTTACTTTGTGATGAAGCGACTTCGGCACTCGATCCACAAACCACCAAATCAGTTCTGCAATTACTCAAAAAAATCAATCAAGAGCAAGGTATTACCATTGTCATGGTCACTCATGAAATGGATGTAATTGAAACCGTCTGTGATTATGTCGCTGTGATGGAAAAAGGTGATGTGATTGAAACCGGCAGCACGCTACAGATCTTCAGTCAGCCGCAACACCCGACCACCAAAAATTTTATTCAAACCGTGCTTCAGCAACATTTGCCGGTCAATATTCTGAATAATCTGGAAAACCAGAATCATCACAGTATTTATTGTTTAAAATTCCTTGGTAGCTCGGCACAGGAAACGGTGATTCAGGCCGTGATTAAACAGTTTGATATCAGTTTAAATATCCTGTTTGCCAACATGACCGAAATTAATGGTTCGGTGATTGGTCAGATGTTTATTCAGCTCCTGGGTGATTCCGCAGAGATTAGCGCTGCAGTGCAATATCTGAAAGATAACGGCGTACAGGTAGATCAAGCAGGAGTACAGGCATGAGAGATTTAATTGTACAGTGGCTGACGACAATTACTGCGCCGTTCTGGAAAAGCTCGCTGTCGATGGATCAATTTGTGACAGCGCTGCAAGAAACCTTTCATATGGTGTTCTTCGCAATGCTGTTTGGCTGTATCTGGGGTTTTATTCAGGCAATTACTTTAGTGGTGACGCGTCCTAACGGCATCTTGCAAAATCGTGTGATTTATCACGGTCTCAATCCGATTGTCAATGCGCTACGTTCACTACCATTTATTATTCTACTGATTGCCGTTATTCCGCTGACCAAGTTTTTGGTCGGCACTTCAATTGGTACTTGGGCCGCAATTGTACCACTGACTATTTATGTCGGCCCTTATATTGGTCGCTTGGTTGAAACCTCATTACTGGAAGTGAATGAAGGCATTATTGAATCTGCGCAAGCGATGGGTGCAACCCCAATGCAGATTATCTTCAAGTTTGTCTTACCTGAAGCACGTAGTTCACTGATTCTGAACCTGACCACTGCCACCATCAGCTTGATTGGTGCAACAGCAATGGCGGGTGCTGTCGGTGCCGGCGGTATCGGTGATCTGGCCATTTCTTACGGTTATCAGCGTTTCGATACCTCTGTGGTGATCATGACGGTGATTGTGTTATTGATTTTGGTACAGATTGTACAAAGTCTGGGGGACTGGTTGTCCCGACTTCGTTAATCTAGTTTTTATTGTTTTTAATACTTACGAACCCTTTCTCATTATTTCAAAGTAAAGTCCTGCAACTATTTGATACGTGCCATGGCGACAGGAAGTCGCCCGTTGATCTGTGGTACTGGGATGTACCATCAGATCAACAAAGGGGTTTTGTTACTTTTGCCCCGTCAAAAGTAAGGCACAAATATTACAAAGTTAAAATTGAAGTAAAAATAACGAAATTCTATTTTTCAAATAATGTCATGAATAAACTTACTAATATTTAAAATTCTTCTTTTACTTTTGAAAGCACTGCTATGCAAGGTAACAAAAATCTTCTGTTGGCTTGATGATACTTCCTTGTGCCACAGATCAACTGGCGACATCCATGTCGCTAGTCAGAAATTCAATTTCGGTTAACAATCCCATCTCGTTATAGATATAGACAAAGCCCCAAATCAACATTTAATTAAAATCTAAAAGTTAGCCATTTCCCCTCATTTTCAAACTGAAACAATAAATCCCATGTTAAACTATTCAATGGTTTTAGCAGGGACTCATCTATGCACTTTGTTCATCTTGGTATTCATACAGAATTTTCGATTACTGAATCCATCGTACGGATACCTGACCTGGTCAAAGCTGCCGAAAAAGAGCAGATGCCTGCCCTCGCGCTGACGGATCTGTCTAACCTGCATGCCGCAGTCAAGTTCTATGGCAAATGCTTAGGCAAAGGCATCAAGCCGATCCTCGGTTCTGAAATTCGCCTGAATGATGCCGAACATCGTATGACCTTATTGGCGATGACCAATAAAGGCTGGCGTAACCTGACTGAACTGGTGTCTGAAGGCTTTATCAGTGGTCAGCAATTAGACATTCCCTGCGTACAAAAACAATGGATTTTAAACCAGTCCGAGGACATGATTGCCCTGCTCGGCATGCATTCCGATGTCGGCAAGATGCTGATGAGTTCAAATCCGCAAAAAGCTGAACCCTTGCTGGAAGAATGGGTCGAAAAATTCGGCAATCGCGTTTATATCGCCCTGACCCGCACCAACCGTCCGGATGAAGATGACTTCATTCTGGAAGCAGTGAAACTGGCCAAAAAATATAATATCGGTGTAGTGGCACATAACGACGTGCACTTCATGACCCGCAATGATTATGAAGCCCACGAAGCCCGGGTGTGTATCGCCGATGGTTATGTACTGGGGGATAACCGCCGCCCTAAAACCTATTCACCTGAACAATATTTTAAATCTGCAGAGGAAATGGCAGAGCTGTTCTCGGATATTCCCTCTGCGATTGAGAACACTTACCACATTGCCAAACGCTGTAATGTCACATTGCGACTGGGTCAATACTTTCTGCCGGATTATCCGATTCCTGAAGGTCATACCATTGATACTTTCTTTGCACACTTGTCCAAAGAAGGTCTGGAAGAACGTCTGAATTTCCTGTATCCACCTGAACAGCGTGATGAACACTGGCCAGAAGTTCGCAAGCCTTATGATGAGCGTATCGAATACGAGATTAATATCATTAACTCGATGGGATTCCCGGGCTACTTCCTGATCGTCATGGACTTCATTCAGTGGTCGAAAAGTAACGGCGTCCCGGTAGGTCCGGGCCGTGGTTCGGGTGCAGGCTCACTGGTGGCTTATAGCTTAAAAATCACCGATCTTGATCCGCTACGTTATGAATTACTCTTCGAACGTTTCTTGAACCCGGAACGTGTGTCGATGCCCGATTTCGACGTCGATTTCTGTATCGCAGGTCGTGACCGCGTGATTGACTATGTGGCGCGTACTTATGGGCGTGATGCAGTTTCGCAAATTGCCACCTTCGGTACCATGGCGGCCAAAGGTGCGATTCGTGATGTGGCGCGTGTCTTGGGTAAATCTTATGGCTTGGCGGATCGTATCTCGAAAATGATTCCGACCAAGCCTTTAGGTCTAAGCCTGCTTGAGTCACTAGAAGCTGAACCCCAGCTTAAAGATATCGTCACCAATCCATCCAATCCAGATAATGATGATGCGGCTGAAATCTGGGAAATGGCACTAAAACTGGAAGGTATTACCCGAAATACCGGTAAACATGCCGGTGGTGTGGTCATCTCGCCAACCAAAATTACCGATTTCTCTGCCGTCATGTGTGAGGCTGATGGTACTTCACGCGTGGCACAGTTCGATAAAGATGATGTTGAATCTACTGGTCTGGTAAAGTTTGACTTCTTGGGTCTGCGTAACCTGACCGTAATTGAAGATGCAGTTAAAAATATTAATAAACGCATCAAATCTGACAAGCCTCTAGACATTGCCTATATCCCGCTTGAAGATAAAGACGCGTATCTGGTCTTTGCCAATGCCAACACCACCGCGGTATTCCAGTTTGAATCCGTGGGCATGAAGAAGATGCTGAAAGAGGCACGCCCAAGCAAATTTGAAGAAATTATTGCCTTCGTGTCGCTGTACCGTCCGGGCCCGATGGATCTGATTCCTGACTTTATCCACCGGATGCATGGAGGCGATTTTGAATATCTGCATCCCTTGCTTGAAGGCGTACTAGAACCCACCTACGGGATTATGGTCTATCAGGAACAGGTCATGCAGGCTGCACAGTACTGTGCCGGCTATACCCTCGGTGGCGCGGACTTGTTACGTCGTGCCATGGGTAAGAAAAAACCGGAAGAGATGGTCAAACAGCGCCAGATCTTTATTGAAGGTGCATCGAAAAAAGACATTGATGAAGCCACTGCCAACCATATTTTCGACTATATGGAAAAGTTTGCCGGCTATGGCTTTAACAAATCACATGCTGCGGCCTATGCTTTGGTTGCCTATCAGACTGCATGGCTAAAAGCGCATTATCCGGCGGAATTCCTGTCTGCGGTGTTGACCTCGGAGATGCAGAACACCGACAACGTGGTATTCCTGATTGATGACTGTCGCAAGAATAACCTGGAAGTTTTACCACCTTCCGTGAATATGTCGCTGTATCAGTTCCATGCCACGGATGAACAAACCATTGTCTATGGTCTGGGTGCGATTAAAGGTGTCGGTGAAGCTGCGATGCAATCAGTGATTGACGCGCGTACACAAGAAGGTCCTTTCCGTGACCTGTTTGATTTCTGTCATCGTATTGACCTGAAAAAAATCAATAAACGTACCCTGGAAGCATTGATTCGCTCCGGTGCGCTGGATTGTTTAGGCATTGATCGTGCCGACCTGATGACACAACTGCCTGAAGCGGTGCAAGCTGCGGAACAGGCGCGCTCCAACCGTGAAACCGGCATCATGGACCTGTTTGGTGAAGTGGAAGAAGTTCAGCGCAAACCCTCTAAACCGGTCAAGCCATGGGCGGATGAAGTTCGCCTGAAAGGTGAGAAAGACACACTTGGTCTGTATTTAACCGGCCACCCGATTGATGTCTATCGCAATGAACTGAAATCCTTTGTACCTAGTCAGATCAATGAGCTGACGCCGACACGCCGTGGCGTGACCACCGTGTTTGCAGGACTGGTGGTGGATATTGCCAACTTCCCGAACCGGATGATGATGACTCTGGATGATGGTACGGCGCGTATTGAAATTTCAGCCAATCATGAACGTTTTAACCGCTTTAAAGAGATTATCCAGCTGGATAAAGTTGTGGTGATTGAAGGTGAAATTTATGAGCGTGAAGGTTTTGACCGCCCAATGGGACGTCTCACTAAAGCCTTTAGCCTGAATGAAATTCGCCAGAAGCGTGCCAACAGCATTAAAATCACCTTAACTACTGAGCATTTCAGTAAAAGTCTGAGTCGTGACTTGCAGCAGATTTTGACACCATATACCAATATCGACATGTCAGCGCATATTCCGGTAATTCTGTATTTAGACTATCCTTATGCTACGACTGAACTTCATCTGGGTCTCAACTGGAAAGTGGCGCCACTGGACGAACTCTTGGCTAAATTGCGTGATTATTTTGGTAAAGAAGCATTGCATATTGAATATCAGGTCAAGTCCAAAGCCGCCAAAGCTGTTTCTTATGAACAGGCCAAACCGGTCAATGTTCCACCGCCACCTGCTGGCATGAGCATGGACGATGCGCTGGAACTGTATCAGGCTGAATCCCAGCCACAATATTCATAAATCCTGATCTTTAAAACACCTTTAAATTGGAATCCTCATGAGTCAAATTGACAATGCTGCTGTTTCAGCACATCTCTCCCATGTGCGTATTGTCATGGTCAATACCACTTTACCTGCCAACATCGGCAGTGCTTTACGCGCCATGAAAACCATGGGCCTGTCCAAGCTGGTTCTGGTGGCGCCAAAAACCTATCCGCATCCGGATATTGATGCACTGGCCGCAGGCGCAACTGACCTGATCGAGCAGATCGAGATTGTAGAAACGCTCGAAGATGCCATTAAAGACTGTCAGATTGTATTCGGTACCAGCGCACGTAGCCGTACCATTCCCTGGCCGCTGTTAGATGTGCGCCCTGCTGCGACAAAAGCCATGAGCGCCGTGGTACAAGAGCAGCAAGAAGTTGCAATTCTATTTGGCCGTGAAGACCGCGGTCTGACCAATGAAGAACTGGCAATGGCCAACTATCACCTGACCATTCCAGTCAATACCGATTACGGCGTACTGAATGTGGCTCAAGCCATTCAGGTGATCTGCTATGAAATGCGCATGGCAGCCATGAGCCAGATTGAACAACCACGTGATGCTAAAGCAACCATGCAAGTCATTGATGGCATTGAAATGGAATGGGATGAGCCTTTGGTGAATCATGCGCAGATGGAACAGTTCTATCCGCATTTGGAAAAAATGCTGGCCGAAATTGAATTTATGGACCCAAAAAATCCAAGATTATTGCCTTTACGCTTGCGTCGTCTCTTCGGACGTATACAATTAGATCGTATGGAATATCACTTACTTCGTGGTATTTTCAGCCGTGTTCAGGCATTGAATAACGGTACCTGGAAAAAATCTTCACACACATCATCACAGGACGAGGATCAAATCTAATGCTAAAACAGCTCAAAGAAGATATACAAGCTGTCTTTGCGCGCGATCCTGCAGCACGCAATACCTTAGAAGTCTTAACCACTTACCCTGGCATCCATGCGCTGATCATGCATCGCATGGCACATGAGCTATGGAACAAAGACTGTAAGGGAACTGCACGTGCATTGTCTTCATTTAGCCGTTTTGCGACTGGTATTGAAATACATCCGGGCGCCAAGATAGGCCATCGTTTCTTTATTGATCACGGTATGGGTGTCGTAATTGGGGAAACTGCAGAAATTGGCGATGATGTTACCCTCTATCATGGGGTGACTTTGGGTGGAACGACCTGGAATAAAGGCAAACGCCATCCAACTTTAGAAGATGGCGTGGTGGTTGGCGCTGGTGCCAAGATTTTAGGGCCATTTACTGTCGGTAAAAATGCCAAGGTCGGTTCTAATGCGGTCGTGACTAAAGCAGTTCCTGAAAACACGACGGCTGTGGGTAACCCTGCACGCTTTATTACCAAAAATAAACCGAAGGATGATGCAGAAACCCGTCGTCGTGATTATGCAGAAAGTATCGGCTTCCAGCCCTATGCTGCAACTGAAGACCAGTCTGATCCAATTCTGGAGGGTATGCGCATTCTGCTGGACCGTATTCAGCAAAATGAAAAACGCATGAACAACTTGTGCAACCGTCTTTCTTTGCTGGATCCGACCTTTAATAAACAGCAACAAGATGGTCAGCCTTTAAGCAAAAAAGAATTACAGATTCTGGAAGAAGCGCGCCGTGAATGTGAAGCTCAAACCAGTCAGTCTAAAGCCTGAATAGAGCGTTCAATTCTGTAACATGCATTTACTTGCATGATCGTTAGAGTTTTCATAGACTGACGGTCATGTGATTTTTGTACTAGCTGTTTTAAAAAATAACACGAATGGATGAATATTATGACCTTTAAGCCCTTGGCACTTGCTTGTTTAGCATTCACAATGACTGCATGTTCGACCGTCTCTCAGAAGTCTGCTGAGAAACCTGTGGATCAAGTGGTTTTTGTAGAACCTGAATTAAGTCCGCCATTTTATGCATTAAATCCATTCAATTATAATGAACCACCTCCGTTTGAGGTGCATTTGCAAAAAGCTGCGGCTCAACCCGTGACCAAAATGGTCGTGACTCATCCAAATGATCCATCCAAGCAATTGACCCTGGATGTCAATAAACTGATTATTCCCATTGTAGACAGCAATACACGTTCAATGCGTTATGCGGCTCTGGCAAATACCAATGAAATCGACATCACCGAGATTGATGATTTCCTGCAAATGGTGGAAGGTAAAGCACGTCATTATCCACCACGTTTTAGCGATCGTCAGGAACGTCGTGGCTTTGAAGCCAAACTGCGTGAAGTCACTCAACAGCTGGATACTTTAGCTGCACGTGAAAATGCCTCTTTCGATGTTCTGGTACGTGCATTTAAAGCCAGTGTCATGGCACGTAATCTGGATCTGGGTTCAGTCTATACCACCAAATCCCTGACCTATGCACAACGGATTCTTAAGATCAACCAAGATGATCCTGAAGTGAACTTCTGGTTCGGCTTTGGCCTGTCCGAAGGTGGCGGTCAACGTGAAGCGATCCCTTATCTGGACAAAGCCATGAAAGCTGGCGTTCAGGAAGCCTATCTTGCTGCAGCCAATAATTATATTGCGCTGGAACAGAAAAAAAATGCGGCTCAAACCTTGGCAAACTATAAAGTGAAATACCCGCAAGAAGCTGAAGTGGCAGACCGTCTGATTCAGGAAATTGAGAAACAAGGTCGCTGGAATGTTTGGCAAGTTCTGCAAACCGCAAATCAAGCTCCAGCTGCTGCAACGCCTAAAACGCCATAATCAAAATTTATCTTCTTTCTCTGATTACAAATAGACTGCTACGGCGGTCTATTTTTATGAGAAAAAATTAGTAAAATACAAACCATTATCCAAACTTACAACTTAAATTCAGTGAAAGGTTTTATGCACGAAAAAATAAATAAAAGATTAATACTGTGCACTTTAGTCATCACCAGCGTGCTGAGCGGCTGTCAGGTGGTCAGTGTTAAGGAACAGGCACTTAATGTCACACTCAGCAATGAGCGTGACAGTATTTTGACGCGCGACAAACTGAGCGAAGCCAGTCTGAATGTGTTGTCCATGACGGGGCGTGAAGCCCAGATCTGTATTGACCAGCCCGAAGAATGTGTAAAGGATCTTAAAAAGATTCCCCAGATTTTAGATGAACAATTACTTTCTACAGCAAGTGAGTTGTATCTCGCCAATTCTTTACAGAATGCCAAGTCAGCCGAGTGCAACACCAGTGTTTTGAGCAAGACCCAATCTCAGGAAAAGCAACAGCTGCAAAAACAGAATATCCAGAAATGTCTGGATCAGCAGCTCAGCATGCTGGATAAAAGCATTCGTTATAGTTATGCCTACCTGTTTAAAACCGAGCGTGCCCCGCAAGACCGTATTTTCGACAACCGTCAGGTTCAGATTCGTGATTTTTACAACCTGGCGATTGCTCATCTGATTCAACGCTATGCTGAACGTTATGAAACCAAGCGTTCCGGCCAACGGATTCAGGTGGGTAACAGTGTATATAGTATTGATCTGGAAAATTTTCCGCAGCTGAAAAACCAGCCCATTGAGCAACTATTATCCACCTACAACATGAACTTCTCTGGGCTTCGTTCAATTACCCGTCGTGACGGTTTTGGTTCAGAGTTTTTAGTGGTTCTACCGGAGCAGCAACCATCCGAAAAAGATAAAAAATATGTTACTGACCCACTCAATCACAAATATCCGAATGGTATCAATCCCAATATCCACGCAGCACGATATCTGGCCACCACGATCACCGCTGTACCTAAATCAGCCAATAGTACTGAACAGATTTTATCGACCTCCGAATTTCATCTGAAACTCTATGATCCCTATAAATATGAAAAAATTAAGGTCGCTTCTAAGGAATATGCTCTGGCAGCCAATTTTTCAGCACCTTATGGTTTATGGCTGGCCGAGAACAATCTGGGGCGTCTGGCCTATCTGACCCTGATTGATCGGGATGATAGTCTGAGCATGCCCCACCTGTATATGCTGGAACCTTATAATCCGAACAAGAAGATCCTGGTATTGGTCCATGGTCTGGCCAGCAGCCCCGAAGCCTGGATTCGTATGACCAACGATATTATGGGTGATCCGGTTCTAAGAGAAAACTTTCAGGTCTGGCAGGTGTTTTATTCTACCAACATGCCGATTCTGGAAAGCCGTTTTCAAATCAATGCACTGGTTCAGCAAGGATTTGCCCAGGTCGCGAACAATGCCGCAGCTAAAAAAGATGCAGTACTGGTCGGACATAGTATGGGCGGCGTGATTGCCCGTTTGATGGTCAGCAATGCCGATATCAGCCAAGATGCTTTTAAACTGGTACAAAATACCCGTATTGAACAGTTTAAGGATAAACCGCTGTTTCAAGCACGCCTGCAAATGCAGCCGATTCCAAATTTTAGTCGGGCGATTTTCTTGGCCACACCGCATCGTGGCACAGAATATGCCAATCGCTGGCATACCAAACTGGCGCGTAAAATTATTCGGGTTCCAGGTGCATTTTTAGGTGCCTTTGCTGATACTTTACAAGGCGAAATCGGATTAAAAGAATTTGTCAAAGAACTGGGACATGACCTGATTCAAAATGGCCCGAGTGATTTGAGTGAAAATTCGAAATTCAATGTGCTGACTAAAAACATTCAGCCCTATACCGGCTTCAAATTTCACTCCATCATCGGTAATACCGTAGATACTACAGAACCTCAACTGATGAGTGATGGGATTGTTTCCTACGAAAGTGCTTATTTGCAAGGTGCGGTATCCAGTAAAGTGATCAAGGGTGGCCATTCCATTCAGGAAACCCCTGAGGCTGTACTGGAATTGCGCCGGATTCTCAGATTACACCTGTCTGACCTTGGTCTTTATGATCCCGAATAAACAATTCCCTTAATTTAAATCAACCACTGCATGTTCACATCCAGTGGTTTGTTTTTTAAAATTGGAAATCATGCTGAATAAAAACTCAGACCGACAGATCTGTCGCATGACTTAAACATTCATCTGGAATTTCATTTCTTTCTAAAAATTAAATTTGATAGACTTGTTTCAATCTTGATTTAAAGCACCCTAAGATAAGCGACCTCATTCACTATGCTCCTGAGCAGATCCTCGATAAAATATTTTTATAGATCTGTTTAGATGTGCTTTAATTTTTTGTGCATACGCTGCTTATCAGTATTTGCATTTCTCTCTTGTTGAAAGGATTTATTTTTAATGACCAGTTCGGAAATTATGGCTGATCTTTCTACCTTAACGCCCATGATGCAGCAATACATGTCGGTGAAAGTGCAGCATCCACACTCATTGATGTTTTATCGTATGGGTGATTTTTATGAACTGTTCTTTGAAGATGCACACAAGGCAGCCAAAATTTTAGGCATTACCCTGACCCATCGCGGTAAAGCCAATGGTCAGCCGATCCCGATGGCAGGTGTGCCTTACCATGCAGCCGAAGGCTATCTGGCCCGTCTGGTCAAAAAAGGCGAAACGGTGGTGATCTGTGAGCAGATTGGTGAGGGCGAGAGCACTCGCGGTAAGGCTCCCATGGAGCGCGGCGTGGTAAGGATTATCACCCCGGGCACCCTGACCGATGATGCCATGCTCGGTGCACATCAAAGCTCTAATCTGGTGGCTTTATGTATTCAGCAAAATCAGATCGGGATTGCACTGCTCGATCTCAGTGCCGGCTTATTTAAAGTACAGCAGCAGGATTATGATCTTAACCAGCTCATGATTGAACTGGCGCGCTTAATGCCAAGCGAAATTTTGCTGGATGAAAATACCGCTGATCCGATGCTGACCGAGCAACTCAAGCAGCAACTTGATATTTCCGTGACGAAGCGTCCCAATGTGGACTTTAGCCTGAACAATGCACAAAAAACCTTGTGCGACCAGTTTGCCGTCAGCACACTTTCCGGTTTCGGGATTGATCATTTGCCGTTGGCAAAAGCTGCCGCTGCGGCACTAATTCACTATGCCAAAGAAACCCAGAAAACCGCTTTACCACATATTCGTTCGATTCAGCTAGAACAGAGTTCCGACTTTATTGCCCTAGATCCAGTGACACGTCGCAATCTGGAACTGATTGAGCCTTTATTTGAGCATGGTACTTCACTGTTTCAGTTAATTAATGATTGCCAGACGGCTATGGGTGGACGCTTGCTGAGTCGCACCCTGATGCAGCCTTTGCGTGACACTGCCTTGCTGGATGAACGTTTAGATGCCATCCAGGCCCTGCTACAAGGTTTCCATGAAGCACCTGTACGTTTGGTACTTAAGGAAATTAGCGATATTGAACGTGTCCTGAGCCGAATTGCTTTGGGCAGTGCCCGACCGCGGGATCTGGTACAACTACGTCAGGCCTGTGCGCAAATTCCATTTTTACGCCATGCCCTACAGCCGATTGTCAGTCAACAACAGTCTGAGCTATTAATCCAGCTAAATGAAGAACTCGGAGATTTCCATGGCCTGCATCAACGCTTGATGTCTGCCATCGTAGAAAATCCGCCGGTATTGCTGCGTGATGGGAATGTGATTGCCGAAGGCTTTGATAGTGAACTGGATGAATTACGTCAGATTCGTGATCACGCCAGCCAGTTCCTGATTGATCTGGAAATTAAAGAACGTGAAGCCAGCGGAATTCCGGGACTGAAAATTGGTTATAACCGAGTGAGTGGTTATTATATTGAACTCTCACGTGCTCAGGCCGAACAGGCACCCGAGCACTATATCCGCCGTCAGACTCTGAAAAATGCCGAACGCTATATCACACCTGAACTGAAAGCCTTTGAAGATAAGGTTTTATCCAGTGAATCCCGTGCTCTGGCGCGTGAAAAAATGCTGTTTGAAATGTTGCTGGATGAATTACGTCAGGATATCGGCAATTTACAGATGATGAGCAGTGCCATTGCCCAGATTGATCTGGTGGCAAACTTTGCCCATCAGGCACGTTTACGCAACTGGTCACGTCCAAAATTCAGCCCTGAAGTCGGTGTAAGTATCACTGCTGGCCGTCATCCGGTGGTGGAAGCTTTAAGCAAAACTGCTTTTACACCGAACGATACGCGACTGGACTTTTCCCATCGCATGGCGATTATTACCGGACCCAATATGGGCGGTAAATCGACCTTTATGCGCCAGACCGCATTGATCGTCTTGCTGGCGTATTGCGGGGCTTATGTACCTGCACAAGCTGCGACTTTAGGGCCTATTGACCGGGTTTTCACCCGTATTGGTTCTGCCGATGATTTATCAACTGGCAAATCGACCTTTATGGTGGAAATGACCGAGACTTCGCAAATTCTGCATCATGCCACCAGTCAGTCGCTGGTACTAATGGATGAAGTCGGTCGTGGCACCAGTACCTATGATGGCCTGTCTCTGGCCTGGGCCTGTGTGCTGGATCTGAGCAAACGCATTCAATGCCTGTGTCTATTCGCAACCCATTATTTTGAGCTGACCGAACTCGATAAAGAAAGCGGCATTGATAACTACCATGTCACGGCTAAAGAACTGAATGGCAATCTGATTTTGTTACATAAGGTACAACATGGCCCTGCCAGCCAGAGTCATGGCTTACAGGTGGCGAAACTTGCCGGTATTCCGGCATCAGTCATTAAAGAAGCACAAAACCGCTTAAAGATTCTGGAAAAGCAACAACTGGTCAAACCAAAGAGTCTACAACATGATCTATTTGCACTGCCGGAAATTGTAGAGCCAGTGGAACGTATTGTCGAAATTGAGAAAGAATCTCCAGCTCTCGAATTACTTGAGGACATCGATGTAGACAACCTGAGTCCACGCGAAGCCTTAGCACAATTATATGCACTAAAAGATTTACTCAAACAGCCGGGGTAATTCTCTGAGCCATAGACCTCATCCCGTATGGGGTCTAGCACTGATTTATACTTGAATTTAGCCCTATTCCGGCTTTTTTCAAATTTAACAGCCCTATATATAACAAATATCAATAAAAGGAATTGTTAGTTCCCCCTGTTTTTGCCTAAAATACAGTATTCGTAAATAGAACCATATTTTTTAGGTAGCTGTCGCCATGACCTTCGTTGTCACTGAAAATTGTATTAAATGTAAATATCAAGACTGTGTTGAAGTTTGCCCTGTAGACTGTTTCTATGAAGGTCCTAACTTCCTGGTGATTAACCCGGACGAGTGCATCGATTGTGCCTTATGCGAACCTGAATGTCCGGCGAATGCAATTTTCTCTGAAGATGAATTACCAGAAGGCCAAGAAGTATTTATTGAATTGAATGCTGACCTGTCGCAAAAATGGCCAAATATCACACAAATTGGTGACCAGCCAGCAGATCGTGAAGAATGGAATGGTAAAGCTGACAAATTACAATATCTTGAAAAGTAATTAATTTCAGTTAAAAAAGATCAGCACATGCTGATCTTTTTTATACTCAATCCACACATTTTATTGCAATATTCTCCAAATTTCTCCGTATATTTAGTCTAAAATGGCGCTATTTATAAATATCTGATTTCTATAAATGAAGAATTTTGCAAAGGGATTATTGAGTCTGTGTGTAATCCCTCTCGTTTTTGTGGGTTGTACCACGACCACAAAACCACCGGGACAGACCGTGCCCGATGGAAAGCGGATTTATATTCCCCAAGAACGTGTTCAATACGACCGCAAAGTCCAACCCAAAACTGTACCTTATCTGTATACCCACTGGGTCTCTGCGCTGGATAATTTATCACGTGTACGTGAGTACGAAGTGTTTCTGGAACGCAATGGCGTAGGTAATATTATTCCCAGTTTTGAATTAATGCGCACCGCGCGAGACTGGGCCAAATGTGGTCGTTCACAGTACATGATTCCAAGCCGTGAATTATGGGCCAATCAGGTTCCAACCTTGCGTGTATTTAAATATTTAGTAGCCGCCAATGTCCTGACTGATTTTGAAGTCACTTCCGTCTATCGTGACCTGCCTTTAAACCAGTGTGCCGGTGGCGCCAATTCTTCACGCCATCTGTATAATTCTGCCATCGATTTTCGTATTGGCCCAGAATATCCACAAGCGCAAGACTATAGTTATATTGAAAATACCAAGTTCAAACTGTGCCAGTTCTGGGCGCAACATGGTCAAAGTCTGAATATGGGACTCGGCATGTATGCTTCTGGTCAGATCCACATCGATACCCAAGGTTACCGTACCTGGGGGCCAAGTCTGGGGCGAAACTCCTCAATGTGTAATTACTAAGTCATGACAACGGCTATACAAAGTTCATTTAGGACTTTATGTAGCCTAAAAAAACAGCAGCTATAGCACAATAAATTGCGCTATGCCGCGAAAAGTTTAAAATGCACCCATCGCAATTGATGGTGCTAAAACTATGCAACACATGTGGACAGACATTGACAACTACATTGAGTCACATTTAATTCCTGAAGATCCCATCCTGAACCAGACGCTGGAAAATACTGCTGCGCATGGTCTGCCAGATCATCTGGCTGTAGCAGCAAATCAAGGCATGTTGTTGCAGATGCTGATCCAGATGAATCAATGTAAACGTGTACTGGAACTCGGAACATTTGCCGCATACAGCACCATGTGGTTGGCACGTGCTTTGCCCGATGATGGCTATATCCTCACAATTGAAGGACGTGATACCCACGCGGCAATGGGTCAGGAAAATATTGACCGTGCCCAGCTCAAGCAAACTGTTGAACTGAAATGTGGTCGTGCAGCAGATGTACTCAAAGCTCTACCCGCAGAGACCGAGGCTTTTGATTTTATCTTCATTGATGCAGACAAACAGAGTTATCCGGAATATCTGGAACTCAGTTTAAATCTGTCGCATTCAGGTACACTTATTTTTCTGGACAATGTAATCCGTGCAGGCGAGATTATCAATCCGGACAATCACAAGCCAAGTATTGAAGGCATCCGTGCCATGTTTAAAGCGCTGCAAAATCATCCACGTATCTTGTCTTGTACCGCTTTACAGACTGTAGGCAGTAAAGGACATGATGGTTTTGCACTTGCGATTGTCAAATAAAATCAGAAGAACAAAAATTACCCAGCGCCATATTTATTATATATAACATTAACTTAAAAACATTAACCACAGAGTTATCCACAATATATGAGGATAACTCTGATCATTTTTAAATCAAGCTGTAACAATTTACGTTTAAATTTTAATTTTGTTTGCTTTTTAGGCAATCCTCACTTTGCGACCAGTAAAGGCACCTTGGAATTACGGAAAATTGTGGTGGCAATACTACCGAGGAAAAACTGATGGATTTTGCTGTGACTAAATGCGCCCAGAACAATCAGTTGAATACCCATCTCCTGTTGATAGGTCAAAATATTCTCGGCGACATCGCCATAGCGATATTGCGGCACTACATCTAGACCCGCTTGAGTCAGATATTGCAGCGGCTCAGTTAAAATTTCGGCATGATCGCCAATATATAACAGGTGACATTGTAATAAACGCAGCAGATCACTTTCCGCAATCCGTCTCATCATTTTGATACAGGTCGGAGAATATTCATAGGCAAAAATAAATCGTGTTGGCGGTTTAAACTGCTCCCCAACGGTCATCACGGTACAATTGGCGCCACGAATAAAGTTTTCGACATTGGTGCCGATCGGTTTGTTTTTTTCCGCTGAGCGTTCACCGAGCAATCCGATGACGGCGATATCATCAGGCTGCAGAATCTGGAAACTTTGCTCCAGAAAATCCCCTTTTTCCTGAATATGTGTGGTTTGAATACCATGTTCGGCTAAAATCCGCTCGGAAATATGTTGCAGCAGATTATTGCTATAATCCAAGGCAATTTCGCTTTGTTTTTGTTCAAGCTCGGCCAATTCCTTCAGCAACATGGCATTGCTTTCAAACCCGATTACCCCACTGATCTCGCCCAGATGATAACTGGCCGGGTAATAATCCAAGACCTGTAACAAAACCAGTTCACGTCCAGTCTGTTTGGCAATCCATGCAGCCGCGTCTGCCAGCGCGTTTATACATGGTGAAGAGTCGATGCAGGCGATGACACGTTTCATGTTTAGCCTCTCTATTTATGATAAAAATTTCTTTGTTATTTTTAACTTAGCATAAGCTTTATAAAATGTGCAGCAAAATCTGTAAGGCTTGAATTGAAATATGTTAACTTTTATGTGATTGACCGATAATTAGAAGAATAATTCAGCCATTAGGCCAAACACTTAAATTCAGATCATTAAAATACTTTTAAAATCATTTTCTAATTCATATCAGCGAAATTCCCTCTTGCTGTTAGGAAGTCAGCAATACTGTTGCACAAGAAAGAGGTCTTTATAAAATCCGCTCATGCCCTTGCGACGCACTGCTTCTCATCCGAAAGAGAGAAAGGGCTTTTAATATCTCGTGGATTTAAATATCAATAGAACCATCATTTTTTGATTGATGAAAGAGATCTACTGAGTGTAAAGCTTTATTTGCGGTATCGAATAAAGCTTGCAGGATTCCCAGCAACGATAGCCCGTGCTTCGACATCTTTGGTGACCATACTGTCCATTCCGACAATGGCCTGATCTGCGATTTTAACGCCATCTTTAATACCGACATGTGCACCGAGCCAGACATCCCGGCCAATTTCGATGCCTTGTGAGCGTACCGCTTGCTGATAAATTGGCTGTTCTAGCTGCATACCGTGATCAAATGCATACAGATGACAATACGCTGCGATACGCACCTGATCATGCAGTTTAATCCCCAGCCGGCCACCATCCAGAATACAGTGATGATTGATCGCCACTTCATTGCCAATGTCCAGTGGGCCATGCAGGGTGCAATCTGCGGCGATAAAGGTATTATCGCCAATGACGATCTTGCGTCCCGGTTCCGCAAAAATATGTGCCAGTGGTGAAATAAAACAGTTTTCACCAATCTCGACGGTTTCCATTTCCATCAGATAAGCCTGATATTCTTTTTGCCAAGCTTCTGCCCAGCCACGGTTTTTCGGCTTTAAGGACCAGTATAGCCAAGGCATATAGTTCAGGCGATGTTTATGCTGCTCACGATATTTCAGTAATGGATCTGCTTCAGTCATCTGTTGCTTCTTCTATGATTTTGAGCTGTTCACGGCCACGAGTCACATCCTGAATTTTTAAAGCAAAAGCTTCAATCTGATGCTTCTGCAACTGCGCCTGAACCTGAACGCCTTCGGCACTATAGTCTTCCTGATAATCGATTTGCTGCTGATTCAGTTCATACTGAAAAATGGCCCATTCATTAAACTGACAGAAAAATTGCACTTTTTTCTTTTCAATCAGTTCAATTTTGTCTGCCAGCAGCAAGCATTGTCCAGCGCAGCCGCCATAGGCACGAACCAAACCTCCGGTGCCGAGTTTAATCCCGCCATACCAGCGATTGACCAGCACCAGTACATTAGTCAATTCATTACCTTCAATGGTGGCGAGAATCGGGCGCCCCGCAGTGCCTGAAGGTTCACCATCATCATTAAAGCGCACCTGATGGCCAATTTTCCAGGCCCAGCATTGATGCGTGGTACTTGGATCACGATAAACGTCCAGAAAATCTTTGACCTGCTGTTCATTTTCTACAGGGGTCGCAAATGCCTGAAATCGGCTTTTTTTGATGTCTTCCTCAAAACTGACCAGGCTGGCAAGCGTATATGGCATAACTTCAGGCTTTAAAATCGAACCCTGGCAGTATACCTGCTTTACCTCAACAAATAAAAAGCCTCTCCATGGAGAGGCCCGATTTGACTCGATTGTTTGACTCAATGGCCTGAAAAGATTAGCGTTCCCGCAAGGCTTCTTTGGCCTTGTTGAATGGCTTGATCAGATAATCCATGACAGTTTTTGAACCGGTGCGAATGTCTACCGTGGCCACCATACCTGGGGTGATATTAAACTCCTGACCCGCATTATTATTCAGTTTGTCACTCTCCGTGCGAATATAGACCCGGTAATAGAACTGATCCTGCTTGACTTCATCACGGATGGTGTCTGGTGAAATCATCGCAACTTTACCATTCAACCCACCATAGATTGAATAATCATATGCTGTAATTTTAACCAGTGCCTCCTGATCTGGACGAATAAAGGCAATATCACGTGGTGAAATCCGCGCTTCAACCAGTAGTTTTTCGTCGAGTGGCACGATGGTCATCAACTTGCCATTTTGTGGAATCACGCCGCCCAAGGTCATCACATCAATTTCTTTTACGATACCGCGTACCGGTGATTTAAAAATAGTCCGGCTCAAGGTATCTGACTTGCCGCGTACCACCTGCTGCTGAGTTTCCACATCGGTATTGGCTTTGGACAGCTCTTCCCGCGCACTCACATAATATTGATTACGAATATCATTCATTTGATTACGCAGGTCGTTGGCTTCACGTTTTAAGCGCAGCACTTCAACCTCACTGGCTGCCCCTTTAGCCACCAGTGGTGCTGTCATTTCCAGCTCTTGCTGTACCAGTACCAAGGCCTGTTCTAGACCGGCCACGGATTCCTCCAGATTGGCACGACGTGACTGATACAGTGCCGTTTCTTCTTTCACCAGTTTTGGGTATTTCAAGACTTCTTCGGGAAATACCAATGGCGTACCGCTCACTTCCGCGCGTAAGCGAGCTGAGGTCGCACGTGATGAAATCAGTAAGGATTCAGATTCACCGACATTGGATTCAAAACGGGTCGGGTCAAGCTGAGCCAACACTTGGCCGCGCTCTACAATTTCACCTTCTCTAACATTGAGTGTGGTCAAAATACCGCCTTCTAAAGACTGAACCACCTGCTCTTTAGAAGATGGAATCACTTTACCCGTACCGGTAGAGACTTCTTCCAGGCTAAATAACCAGGCCCAGATCAGCAATACCAATAAACCAATGCCGACAATCCAGATAATGACACTCGATTTAGGTAAAGGTGGTTCCTGAAAGCTGACTTTGCTTGAACGTTTTAGTTCTTTGAGTTCACTCATGCACTTGCTCCAACAACCCGCTTATTACCACCCTGTGACTGATTCAGGATCTGATCTCGTGGACCATCCATGACAATTTTCCCATCATTCACCACAATAATACGATCCACCAGCTCCAGTACCGCACGGCGATGCGTCGCAACCACCATGGTACGATGGCTCAAATAACTTTTAAGATGATCAATCAACTGCTTTTCTGACACATCATCAATCGCAGCAGTAGGCTCATCTAGCAGTAGAATTTTCGGTTGACGGATCAATAACCGTGTTAACAACAGCGCCTGACGCTGACCGCCAGAAAAACCAACACCACCTTCCAGAATGATATGATCCAGACCTTCTTTTTTCTCCTGCACAAAAGCGAATGCACCCGTGATTTGCAGCGCTTCCAGAATTTGCTGATCGGTGGCCAAGGGCGCACCCAAGCTGAGATTTTCACGAATCGAACCATAAAATAGCTGCGAATTCTGGTTCAGCAAGCCCATATCACGACGTACATCTGAAGGATCGATCAGGGTCAGGTCAATACCATCCAGCTTGACCTTGCCCTGTAATGGCGTCTGCATCCCGGACAAGAGCTGCAACAAGGTCGATTTACCGGCACCATTACGCCCCAGAATCGCAATTTTTTCACCGGGTTTGATTTCCAGTTTTGGAATCATCAGGCTTGGTTTTGGATCATCTTCGCCGTACTTGAATACCACACCACTGAGTTCATAATGACCATCCAGAGCTGGGCGATGAATCAGATGAGAATAATCCGGCTGATCGACCGATTTTTTCATCAACTCATCCAGACCGGCTTTGGCCACTTTGGCCTGTTGCAGACGACCCAACACGCCAGTAATTTGTGAAATGGGTGCCAGCATTCGTGAAGACAGAATCGAACAGGCCACCAATGCACCTGTGGTCATCTCGCCATCCATCACCGCAAAAGCACCGACCAATACCACAATGGCAAAGGTCAAGCCTTGGATTTTTTGCGTCCAGGCCGTCATCAAACCCACAATCTTACGTTGCTGCATGCTGACATCGGCTGAAACTTCATTCATATGGTTCCACTGATTCTGGAAGCGTGTTTCAGCTCTGAGCAGCTTGATGTCTTCAATCCCTTGCACGGCTTCTACCAGCAAAGCATTGCGGATGGCAGATTCACGCATGCCCAGCTGAGCCAGTTCTGCCAGTTTTTTCTGCGCCAGAATGCCAGGCAGGATCATCAGTGGCACCACCAGCAGCATCACCCAGAACAGGTTGCCGCCAATCACCCAGAAAATCCCTAAGAACAGGAAGAAAAATGGCAGGTCGGCAATCGCAGTCACTGTGGTTGAAGTGACCAGTTCGCGTACCCCTTCCAGTTCCCGAATCTGCGAGATAAAGGTACCAGTCGATTTGGAACGTTCACTATTTTTGATGCGCAAAGAATGGCCAAATACCCGATCCGAAATTTTCAGATCAGCACGTTTACCAATAATGTCTGATAGATAGATTCGGGAGACGCGTAAAACAAACTCGAAAATTGCCGCAATCAGCACACCGCCAGCCAAAACCCATAAGGTAGGAATCGATTGTGATGGAATCACGCGGTCATACACGTTCATCGAGAAAACAATCGTGGCCAGTGCCAGAATATTCGCGATTAAAGAGGCGAACATGACATCGATATAACGTTTCCAGTCATTCAAGACAATTGACCAGAACCAGTTTTTCTCGAACGGCTTGATATATTCATCCACCCGCGCATCCGGCACAGAAGATTCGGGACGCAGAACATACAGATGCTTTACGCCCGTCTCTAACTGTTCAACCGTGAAACTTTGAGACAAGCCTTCATCGCCACTGAGCTGTATACTGACGTTAGCTTGGGTGTCGATGCGTTCAATCACACCCACATCCCCACTCTCAAACTCCACCAGCAAAGGCAAACGCCACGGATTCAGCAAGCTGCTGTCAAATTTATTTTTACGGACATTTAAACCAATCTGCCGGCTGACAATTTTGAGCATCTCGTCGATGTCATGATGCTGGTTCCAGTCCAGTTGCAGACGAATCCGCTCCTCAGAAGGTTCAATCCGGTAATGTCTGGCAATATTCAAAACCGCTTTAAGCCACGGTTGATAATTTATTGTAGTACTCATGGCTGAACTTCAAACCCCTGAATAGAAATACGGTTAAGCGCGTAAATATCCCGTGTACGGCCGGTAACCTGAATATATTGCACAATCGCCGAATAGATGTCATAGCGCGCAGATTCAATTTCCTGTGCTGCACTATGAATCGCCTGTTCTGCGTTGAGCAAATCCACCACGGTTCGGGTACCCAATTTATATTGTTCTTGATACAGCTCTTTGGTTCGTACCGTGGTTGCACGACGTTGGGATAAAACTCCCATTTGTTTTTGCTTATTCTCAATCTGCTCACGAATCAAGCGAACCTGATCCAGTACATCCAGATAAACCGTATTGACCTGTGCACGTGCAGCTTCTTCGGCATAACTGGCAGAACGTGCCTGAGAGCGTGCTGCGCCACCCTGATAAAAATTACTGCTGGCTTCAATCATGATTGAATTATAAAAGCCGTCATCTTCATTATTATTCGGATTCCGCCCATTAACAGCCTGACTTAAACTGCCTTTCAGATGAATGCTTGGATAACGACTTAAACGTGCCTGATCTTTTTGAAAGCGTGCAACCTCTACACCCGATTGTGCCAGAATCATATTGGGAATCTGGGTAAATTCCGGATCCTGATACAGATCGGCCTGCGCCACAATACGTTCTGGAATCTCCCATTCCACCGCAGACACATCAAACCCCAGCAAAGTGCGTAAACGTTGCTGATATTGTCTGAGCTGGGTCTGCTGCACCAGCAGGTTCGATTGTGCCGCTTCCAGATTGGACTGAGCCTGAATTGGATCGGCCTGACTGCTGATACCGGCACGGGCACGCAAATTGGCAATTTCTGCAATCCGTCCAATGCCCTGAATCTGTTGCTGGGCAATTTTGGTAATTTCCTGATAACGCTTGATATTGACAATCGCATCTGCCACTTCAAAAGCCACCTGATCCAGACTGACCAGCACCCTTGCCTGCTCTTCTGCCAATCTGGCTTCCTCGATACTGACATTGGTTTTGATCTTGCCAAAGTCATACAGCATCTGTGTCGCATTTAAGGAAATCACTTGACGTCCACGCTCACCCGAGGTCAGATCACCGGTCCCCAATCCGCCCGATAACTGCGGATAATAGGCTGCTTTTGCCACATCAATATTGGCCGCCTGTGCAGACAGGGTGGAAATACTCTGGCTAATTTCAGGACGTCGCTGAACTGCGGTATGGATCGCTTCCACCACATTCATCTTTTGTGGAATAGGAGCCACGATAGGGCCGGTAGCAGACTGTCCCTGTTGTGGCCGGGTAATCTGTGGCAGTTCAGCTACCTGAGAAGTGTCTAATGAGTAGCGACTGAGTGACGTAATATCAACTGAATGCGCTGACCGTGTTGGCTCTGGTGCAATCAGTTTACTTAAACCGTTTTTAATATTTGCAAAATGGTTTTGCGAAGTTTCTGCATGTGCCAAGGAAATAGATAAAGGCAAAAGAAGACTCATGAAGATCCCCCTTTTTTTATCGGTTTTCCCCCTGAACATTTTTTATGTGCTGTACCCTAAATCGCATAATAATTAATGTTTCGTGTTTTAGCCTAACAATATATCAAATCGTTGTAAAAGATACTTTTTTAACGTTGATTTGATGAAAAAAACCCTCATCCGACAATTGGTGTCGTGATGTGGGTATCTTACAGACATAAAAGCTGTTTATACGGTAAAATCATCACCTAAATAAACTTTTCTTACTGTTTCATTGGCCAGAATTTCTGCTGGCGTACCTTCAGCAAGCAATGCTCCCTCACTCACAATATAAGCATGTTCACAAATCGCCAGCGTTTCACGCACATTATGATCGGTAATCAATACCCCAATCCCACGATCTTTCAAAGTGGTGATGATATCTTTAATATCACCAACCGAGATCGGGTCGACACCAGCAAAAGGCTCATCGAGTAGCATAAATTTTGGATCTGCCGCCAATGCACGTGCAATCTCGGCACGGCGTCGCTCACCACCGGAGACACTCATTCCTAAAGAATCTTTGATATGAGTGATTTTAAAGTCGGCCAAAAGTTCCGCCAGACGTTGCTGACGTTGGGCCTTGGTCAAATCCTTGCGGGTTTCCAGAATCGCCATAATATTTTGTGAAATTGTCAGCTTGCGGAAAATCGATGCTTCTTGCGGCAAATAGCCAATTCCCTTGCGTGCCCGTTCATGCATGGCCAGATCAGAAAGATCCAGATCATCCAGATAGATTTCACCTTTATCCATACGTACCAGACCGACGACCATATAGAAGCTGGTGGTTTTACCTGCACCATTAGGTCCGAGCAATCCGACAATCTGGCCACTTTCCATACTAAAAGACACATCTTTCACCACCCAGCGCTTATTATAATTTTTCGCCAGATGTTTGATGGTCAAGGTTTGAACCTGCTGCGATTGTTCCATTAATCACGTGCTCCTGGAAAGGATTGTGAAGCCGATGGTGGAATCACAATTTTTACGCGACCTTCAGCTGAACCGGTTTTATTCGGTGTACCAATCGCTTCAACATCACCTTTATTCATACTATATTTTAAAGTCGCACCACGAATACTGGCCCCATCCTGCTGCAATAAGGCATTACCAGACAGGGTAATAATTCCGGTTTCAGCATTGTAGACAATTTTCTGAGCCTGACCTTTGGTCAGACCTTTGGAGGCATCTACTTTTTGCTGGAACTGTGTCGGGCTACCGGTAGCCGTGATCAGGCTAATCTGGCGCTTATTGTTCAGATTGGCCACAATCGAATTGGCTTGCAGCTTCATGGTGCCCTGTTCAATGATGACATTGCCAGAATACGTCGTTACACCAGTACGCTCATTAAAAGTCGCGCGATCCGCCAGCAAGGTGATTGGCTGGTTACGGTCAGATGGCAGGGCAAAAGCAGCGATTGAACCGAGTCCAACCACAGTCGCCAGCGTCATACGCTTCAGGAAAGTGTGCATCATTTTGGCTTTAGGAGTTTGGTTCATACTTTCCTCGAATATTAAAGAATTCGTATTGACCATCATTAAGATTGGCTTTAAGACCCTGGCTGACAAATTCAGCCTGTGGTGAAGTCACCATGACTGTCTTGTCTGTTTCAATTTCACGTGTTTTTGGAAAAGCCGTCAGCTCCTCAGTACGGAACTCTAACTGTCCATTTTGCATGATTTTGGTGGCAAGCACTTCTTGAGAGAGTACAACTTTTGTATTGTCATCATAGCCATGCGCCATTTTAGCAGAGAAAGTCGCATCGACTTGAGCATTGTCATAGGTCGAAGCTTGCAGATTTTCCAGCTTGGAGGTCTGTTGCTGCAAGTTCTGCTCAAGTCGATCCACCTGGGCGCGAACCGATAACATGCCTGATTCATCTGTCTGGGTTAAGTTAATATCTTGAGCGGAATAGGTCATGCTGCGCGCGGAGTCCGTCTGCAGCTTATTGCCCTTGCCACTGTAATAATAATAACCACCACTTATTGCGGCAATCATCACAGCCGTAATATATAAAACTTTAGTATCCATAAGCGGTGTACTTAATCCAAAAGATATGACTTATTAATAAGGCGCACGAGTATATTTTTCAAGTAACTCTTGGTATACGCCTTTGGACATCAGCAGCATATCGCAGATTTCACGTACTGCACCACGGCCACCCAGCGCCTGAGTCACCAGGTCTGCACGGCGACGAACTTCGACATGACCATTCGGTACGGTCACTTTCATGCCAGCAATGGCAAAAGCAGATAAGTCAGGCCAGTCATCGCCCATATATAAGCAATCTTCAGGGTCGATATTGAGCTGTGCACATGCTTCACGTAGTGCTGTGCCTTTATCTTCACGGCCCTGATAGACCAGATCCACACCCAGGTCAGACATCCGTTTTTCGACAATATTACTTTTACGGCCAGTGATAATAATCACCTTGATTCCAGCCTGCTGAACCAGTTTCATACCCAGACCATCGCGGATATCGAATGATTTGATTTCATCACCAGTATTGGTCAGCGTTACAAAGCCGTCACTTAAAATACCATCTACATCAAGCACTAATGCTGCAATATGACGTGCCTGCTCTAATAATACATAAGATGCCATTTATTAATTTACCCCAGCCTGAATCAGGTCATGCATACTAATCACACCAATCACTTTATTGGCCTCATCAACCACTACAAACTGGTTAATTTTACGTTCATTCATACGTTCCAGCGCCACGACTGCACGTGCTTCCTGAGAAATCGTAAGCGGATTCTTGGTCATCACGTCCTGAATTGCCAGATTGACATCAAAACCTTGCTGTTTATCAATTAAACGACGCAAGTCACCATCGGTAAAAATTCCCAGCAAGACATCATTTGCATCTACGACCGTGGTCAATCCCAGACGTTTGTTGGAAATTTCATACAATACTTTGTTCATGGCGGTATCTGGTGAAACTTTAGGTAAATCATTACCCGTACGCATCAGGTGTTTTACATGTAATAACAGGCGCTTACCCAAAGCTCCGGCGGGATGCGAGCGGGCGAAATCATCTGAAGTAAAACCACGCGCATCCAGTAACGCCACCGCCAAAGCATCGCCTAAGGCCAAGGTGGCAGTCGTTGATGAGGTGGGTGCCAACCCGAGCGGACAGGCTTCCTGAATATTGCCCAGGGTCAAAGCCACATCGGCATTTTGTGGCATTGGGCCACGCTCATCGCCGCTAATGGTAATTAAAGGAATTTCAAGATGTTTGATGAGTGGCATCAGCATCATGATCTCATCACTCTTGCCTGAGTTTGAAATCGCAATCAGCACATCACCCGCGACCAGCATGCCCAAGTCGCCATGACCGGCTTCACCCGGATGCATAAAGAATGAGGGTGTTCCGGTCGAAGCAAAGGTCGCCGCCATTTTACGGCCAATATGACCTGACTTGCCCATTCCGGTAATTACCAGACGGCCAGTACACTGTAGAATAATTTCACAGGCCCGGCTAAAACGGCCATCAATCTGTGTGGCTAAAATCTGTAATGCATTTTCTTCGATGCGCAGTGTTTCAAGTGCGACTTTCTGAAAATCGAGTTGATTCGCTGTTTTTTGTGAATTCAAAGCCTGTTTACCTACGTTAAGGACAGAGAAAAACTCTCATTTGATGGGCACAATTTTCGCAATTTTAGCATAGCTATGCAATTGCAAGCTTTCTAAATGTAGAAGATTCGACAGATTTTTAATATATCTTGATTGTATGTGACTTACGCAGTCTGGTATCTCCATCTCTACATTTACTCCATTTTTGACGCTGTAAAATATGCTTGTTTTTTATTTTCTATCGACACACGCCTACTCTCTCCTCAATAAGCTGGATTCGAATAAGATCATACTCATCCCAATATCACCTAATCTCCCTGGCAAACACTAGTTCTGTAAAGCTGAGCTCAATATTCTGACTTCCGTCCAAGAATCACCTTTTTATCAATCAGTATCTCTGCCTAACTATGCTAAATATCTGAGGCTTTTTACGCTTTTGTCTTTATGAATAATTATGCTTAGGTTAAGATGATTCATCCTTTTATTTGAAGTCTTTTGAACAGCTATGCAACCATTTGTTCTATATAACTCAGAGCAACGCAAAAAAGTAGAATTCGTACCTCGTGTTGAAGGTCAAATTGATTTGTATGTCTGTGGTATGACCGTCTATGACTACTGTCATATTGGACACGCACGTACAGTGGTTGCATTTGACTATATTATCCGTTTCCTGCGCAGCCAAGGCTGGAAAGTCAAATACGTGCGCAATATTACCGATATTGATGACAAAATTATTAAACGTGCCAATGAAAATGGCGAAAGTATCTCTGAGTTGACCGGCCGCTTTATTGATGCGATGAATGAAGACTTTGCCAAACTAGGCTGTCTCCCGCCTGATGCTGCGCCTAAAGCCACAGACTATATTGACCAAATGCAAGATATGATTGGCAATCTGGTCGACAAAGGCACGGCATATCCATCTAATAATGGCGATGTCTATTTTGAAGTCGAGAAATTTGCCAAATATGGCCGTCTTTCTGGTCGCAAGTTAGAAGATATGCAAGCTGGAGCTTCTGAACGTGTTGATGTCGAAGTTCAAAAGAAACATCCATTTGACTTTGTCCTCTGGAAACACGCCAAAGAAAATGAACCTGCATGGCCTTCACCTTGGGGTAATGGCCGCCCGGGTTGGCATATTGAATGTTCAGCGATGTCGACCTGCTGCCTGGGCAATCATTTCGACATTCATGGCGGCGGTGCCGATTTGACCTTCCCGCATCATGAAAATGAGATTGCACAATCTGAAGCAGCAACCGGTGAACAATATGTGAATTACTGGATGCATGCCGGATTCATTAATGTCGATGGCGAGAAAATGTCGAAGTCTTTAGGCAATTTCTTCACCATTCGCGACGTGATCGAAAAGTTCCATCCGGAAGTGGTGCGTTACTTTATTGTGTCTTCACACTATCGCAGTCCGGTGAACTATTCGGATGTTGCCTTAAAAGAAGCGAAAAATACTTTGTCTCGTTTCTACCATTCATTTAAAACCTATCAGGCGGTTTATGGCGATCATCTGGTGGAAACCTTGGATGATGCTTTGGTTGAACGTTTTAATGCCGCCATGCGTGATGATTTCAATACACCTGAAGCGATTGCAGTGCTATTTGAAATTAACAAAGAACTGAATCGTGCCGTGAAAGAAGAAAATGCGGAACAGGCAGCAATCTACTACGCAACTTTACGCCATCTGACCAATATTCTCGGTCTGGTACAACAAGATGCAGATGAATTTCTCAAATCTGATATTGGTCAGGAAGCCCTAGGATTATCACCTGAACAAATTGAAGGTTTAATTCAACAGCGTCAAGATGCCAAAAAAGCCAAAGAATTTTCGCGTGCGGATGAAATCCGCCAATCTTTACTTGATCAAGGTGTTGTTCTTGAAGATACCCGTCAAGGTACGGTTTGGCGCCGTGCTGATTAATTAATCAAACAGATTTATAGAGAGTTGACACTGCTGTGGAATTCTCTATAATTCATCTCATTGCGGGAATAGCTCAGTTGGTAGAGCATAACCTTGCCAAGGTTGGGGTCGGGAGTTCGAGTCTCCTTTCCCGCTCCAGAATACGAAAAGCCCTTATCGAAAGATAAGGGCTTTTTTATTGTGTTTAAAAAAATTCATTAATAAAAAGCATATCTCAAATCACTTATTCATCCTCTTTCACCCTGACATTTTTTGGGTTATTCACAACAAAGTGCTATTGTAAAAAAACTTCAAAACTTTCAATTCCTTTAATTACGATATCATTTCATGACTTATAAATTGAATGCCCGTCATCTGGTTTTAGACTTGTTATATGCGTCTCAAAATTCTACTGCCAGCATTAAACAGATGCTATGTGCAGCAGACTTATTAAGCATTTCTCACAATAGTTTGCGAGTTGCTGTAGCCCGATTGAATCAGGAAAATATCATTCAAGCTGTAGAGCGCGGCGTGTATCAATTGCTAGAAAAAAAATTTGATACTTCTTTTATCAGTTTAAACAAGCATCCCAATATGCAAATGGCGACCGCGTGGAATGGAAAATATGTACTGGTTTATACCGGTGCTTTGGGACGTGTAGATCGCACTGCATTATCCAAACGGGAAAAAGCACTAGGTTATTATGGCTTTCAGGAAATGGAGCAGAATGTTTTTATTCGTCCAGACAACTTAATGCTGAGCTTAACCGAATTAAAAACGGCTGCAATCCAGTTTGGATTAGATCCAGATGCACGTTTTTTTCAAGTCAGTGAGATAGATCAGGAAATAGATGTCAGTGCACTTTGGGATGTTCAAGCCTTACATCAAACTTATCTGGAGGTGAATCAAGACATTCATCAATGGTTTGATTACTCTCAAAGCTTGCCTTTATCTGATGCAGCAAAAACCGCCTTCTATCTCGGTAAATCTGCCTTATTTAGTTTACGTGCCGATCCCCTACTTCCTGCAGAATGGATAGAAGCCGAAGCTCGGCAACAATTTGAGCGGGCGGTTCGTAAAATAGAAAAACAGGGGCAATTTTTATGGCAGCAATATTTTAACAATCAGGGTGTATAATTTATTTCATATTTATTCACAAAAATAAATTGACTGTAATATTTAGGACAAATATATTGAAAGTAATGATAAGAACGCTATAGGCAAAACAATGAACACTAAGCTCAGTGTCACCGAATTTTTTAGCCGCGAAGAAATTAAAGAACTCACCACGACTTCTGACTTACATGGTGCTTGGTCTATAGCTTCAACTTGGGCTGTGATTGTGATGACCTTCGGTACAGTGGCCTATAGCTGGGAATATTTGCCCATTTGGGGAAAGGTTTTAATGTGTGCAGTGGCATTGGCGATTTTGGCAGGTCGTCAGCTGGCCATGGCGATTTTGATGCACGATGCCTCACACCATAGCCTGTTTAAAACCAAATGGCTAAATACACATTTGACCGATTGGCTGTGTGCACGCCCAATCTGGAATGAGGTCAGCAAATATCGTCCTTATCACTTGAAACATCATGCTAAAACCTCTCAACCAGACGACCCAGATTTAGGCCTAGTGAAAAACTTCCCCATTACTCAAAGCTCATTATTCCGAAAATTCTTTCGCGACTTAAACGGGCAATCTGGACTTAAATTTCTGGCAGGTCGGGTATTGATGGATTTGGAGCTTCTGGAATGGAGTGTGTCGAACGATCCCAAACCTATTCCACGTGGCGATCGTAGCAAGGTAGATTTGGCCAAAAATCTGCTGAAAAACAGTTCCGGTATGCTGCTCGCGAATGCCACGATTTTCTCTGTGTTTTGGGCCAGTGGCCATCCTAAGCTGTATTTGCTATGGCCTTTGGCTTATATCACACCATTCCCTTTATTTATCCGTATTCGCGCAATGGCTGAACATGCGGGTCTGGAAACCAGTTATTCTGCCCTCAGCAATACCCGTACAACCCGCGCAGGTTATCTGGCACGGGCTTTTGTGGCACCGATTCATGTGAACTATCATATTGAACATCATTTAATGGCCGCTGTTCCGCATCAAAAGCTGGCGAAAATGCATCAAATGTTAAGAGAGCGTCAGTATGGCGATGCTCCACCAAGTTATTTGGATGTCATCCGTTCACTTCTAAAAAACAATTAAGCCCTGCGATGCTCAGATGATTATATTTCAGTGCTGATGGGTCGAATGCCCTCGTTGTTCCGGTGGACAATTTTCTGCCTCAATCTGTAAAGTCATTTCAGTAATATGATGCTGATGGCTCAACATTTCAAAAGCCTGATGACGCAGTTTCTGATAATCTACATTCGGTGCAACCAGATGTACCGTCAACATGACTTTTTTGGAAGTAATCGCCCAGACTTTAAGCTGATGAATATCTTGTACGCCTTCGAGTGCTAAAAGATCATGACGCAGTTTTTCAATATCAATTTCATCTGGCACTCCTTCTAGCAGAATATTGATACTTTGTTTGAGCAAAATCCAGGTGCGTGGCAAAACCCAAAATCCGATCAATACGGCAATCAGTGTATCTACCCACATCCAGCCAGTAAAATAAATCAGCAGCGCCCCGATCATCACGCCGACTGACCCCAATGCATCACTCAGCACCTCCAGATAAGCCCCTTTGATATTTAGACTTTCCTGACTACTCGACACCAGAATTTTCATCGAAATCAGGTTAATGATGAGTCCTAAGCTCGCCACAACCATCATCCCCAGACTCTGGATTTCTGGAGGATTGCTTAAACGTTGATAGGCTTCAAATAAAATATAAATCGCCACCATAAAGAGCATCAAGGCATTAAATAAGGCAGCCAGAATTTCAAAGCGTTGATAGCCAAACGTGCGTTTGTTATCTGCCGGTTTTTGCCCAACCTTGATGGCCGCCAGCGCAATGGCCAGTGCCGCAGCATCGATAAACATATGTGCTGCATCAGAAAGCAAGGCCAGACTTTGCGTCATAAAGCCGGCGATCACTTCCACAATTAAAAAACTGGTCGTGAGTGCCAGAGCAATCGATAATTTTTTGATATTTTTCGCAGTCACAGTGACATGACTATGCTCATGATGATGTGAATTCCCCACCCCGCACTCCTTAATAATGATGCAACAAGGACATTATTTCTCGTAATTTTCCACACAGTTCTGATTTATATTACGCTTGATTTTTATCTATTTCAGTCTTTTTTGTATCCTCTAGTTGATAAGTTTTGGCAGCTTAAAGCTTGAGCTTTTCATTTTCTGTTAGCCACGCCTGAACTGAAGCACGCTGGAAATTTCGCTGGATATATACCTGAATTTTATCAGGCAGTTCAATCTGCTGGCTAAGCAGGCGGTGCAGCATAAAGGCCAGATCAAAATCTGCAATTGACCACTGTTCAGTCAGCCAGCATTCACTGAGCAAACTCTCTGTGACTGCCAATAAACGCTGAATATCTTGCAAGACTTCGGCTGATGCAATAAAAAGTCCTTTAGGTGGAACAAAGATTGAGTCTGAAGGCATGGCCTGGCGGATTGCCATAAAATCAGTTTTGACTAAAGCCTGAACTGCACGGCATTTTGCTCTGGCCTGACTCTCTCTGGGGTATAAAGCTGGATAATCTGGCGCTGGAAAAGCATCTTCCAGATATTCTGTAATCGCCCAAGATTCAAATAAATGAAAATCATCCATCACCAGACAAGGGACTTTTCTACTGGGGCAAATTCTGCGATATGCCATGCTTTGTTGTTCCAGTTGATCTAGGTCAACTGTTTTTTTCTGAAAATTCAGGCCTTTTTCTTTTAAAGCGACGTAAACTGACATGACATAGGGACTGATACGTTTTTTATCGATATAGAGACAGATATTGTGCATTTTTTCTTCCTCAGTCTTTTTATTCTATATTCACCTCTACTCTACTGCCTTTCTAGTGGGAAATGAAATTGGGCTGCATAATGATACAAAGCCGGTTCAGAGCCCTGCACCAGGATTCACTATTCAGATTGAGAATATCTTGCTTCATAAATTACGGGATTAAAAAGACTTCTATTTTTTTACAGAATGACGTTAAATAAATATTTCCCGTTTTAGATTAAATGACCATGCTGAACCTGGACCATTTCCCCGATACTGTATATGCAATCCAACATCTCGCTTTTGAAGACCTCGGTGCTTGGGAAGATGTATTTTATCAGCTGGGGCTACGTGTCCGCTATTTTGAAGCCGGGATTGATGACCTGCGTAAGGCTTATGAACATCCTGGTTTAACCGTAATTCTCGGTGGCCCAATTGGGGTTTATGAAACAGAAAACTTTCCTTTCTTACAAGCAGAAATAGACCTGCTTAAAGTACGTTTGGATAAGAATTTACCCACTTTAGGAATCTGTCTGGGTGCTCAATTGATTGCGCATGCGCTTGGTGCCAAAGTCTATGCAGGACAGAGTAAAGAAATGGGCTGGTCTAAGCTCAGTCTTGCAGCTATCGAGAATAATCCACTGCGAAATCTGGAAAATATTGAAGTGCTACATTGGCACGGTGATACCTTTGACCTACCTGAACAGGCTGAATTACTGGCAAGTACTGAGCTTTATGCAAATCAGGCCTTTCGTATAGGCAGTAATATTCTGGCACTACAATTCCATCCTGAAGTCGCCAGTGATAGTCTGGAAAAATGGCTGATTGGCCATAGCTGTGAATTGAGTCAGGCTAAAATTGATATTCCTGCACTACGCGCTGCCAATCTTCAGTTTGCGCCTGTACTGGAAACCACCTCGCAAACTGTACTAAAGCAATATCTGGCGCAATTAAATATCGTATCCTAGTCTCAAGATGCATTCCAGACTAAACTCTTCCTCTCGACTGTAGAAACATTATGAGCGCATTATTCGGCATTGCCGTGATTCATTTTTTTGCCCTGATTAGTCCAGGACCGGACTTTTTCTTTGTCACACAAAGTGCCATCCGGCAGTCCAGAAAGCATGCTTTATGTGCAGCCCTCGGTATTTCATTGAGCATTCTGGTCTGGTCAATTTGTGCACTTGGCGGCCTGCATTTTTTATTTCAGAAAATGGTCTGGTTACAGCAGATCTTAATGCTATTGGGTGGATTATATCTGCTCTATCTGGGCAGTTTGATGTTGAAGTCGAGCTTTAAGACACCTCTACCTTTAACAAATTCGAAAGCAGAAGCTCTTTCTATCGTTCAGCCGTCGTATCTTAAATTATTGCTGCAAGGTTTTTTCACCAACATGGCCAACCCCAAAGCCCTGATTTACTTTAGCAGTGTATTTGCATTGGCGATTAGCCCTAATGCAAAACTATCAGAACAATCTTCTCTTTTAGCTCTGGTCTTTATCGAAAGTTTGCTCTGGTTTACGGTTGTAGCCATTATTTTTTCAATGCCGAAGATGACGACTTATTATCAAAAATTTGCCAAATGGATTGATGGAGTTACAGGCGGGATCTTTATCAGTTTTGGCTGTCTGCTGATTCTGAATCGTGATTAGATCTAAGTCATTTTATTTGATAAAAAAGCACCTAAATCAGGTGCTTTTTCATACTACCCATACAGAGAATCTTATTTCTTTGTAGGCGCAGGTACAGTGGCTTCAGTGGTAATCTGAACAGTAATTTTATCACCCACACTCGGTACGTTTGCTCCTAAACCAAATGCAGAGCGGTCAAATGAAGTGGTTGCATTGAAACCAATTGCTGGAACTTTCATCATTGGATGTTCAGCCTGTTTGTTTAAAACAGCATCCAATACCACAGGTTTGGTCACGCCTTTAATAGTTAAGTCACCAGTAATTTTGAAGTTCTTTTTGTTCTGCGTTTCTACTTTGGTACTTTTAAAGCTGATGTTTGGATATTTTGCTGCATCAAAGAAATCGGCTTTCTTTAAGTGATCATCTAAAGCTGTCACGTTGGTATTAATACTGGATACTGGAATTGTCACATGCACAGCTGACTTTGCCGGTTGTTCATTGTCCACCACGATTTTGCCCTGAATATCAGAGAAATTACCAGATGGCGTAGAAAAACCGAAATGATCCCAGCTAAATACGGCTGCAGTATGGGTCGGGTCAATTGTATAGGTTACTGGTTTTGCAATAGAAAATGTTGCTACAGATGAAACCGCTAAGCCTAATGCTAATGTTTTGAAATTCATGTTTTTATCTCTCGTTTTGGATGTTATTCAGTGTATAGAATTCAGAAATATTTACAGCTCTAAAGATAAAACGTTTTGTTGCAGCGATGAAACGATAAATTTGTAAGTTATTTTTTAAATTTCTATTATTAATCCATACGGTACTGGATAAATCCGGTCTTTTTGGCCACTTTATCATAGAGCATTTGTGCCTGACGATTTGATTCATGCGTGAGCCAGTAAACGCGGTCACAATTACGCTGTTCTGCCACCTGATAAACCTGTTCAATCAACTTGCAAGCGATACCTTGACCTCGATACTGCGAAGGCACAAATAAATCCTGCAAATAAGCATAAGGCCGTAGCGTCCAACTGCTGTCATGCTCGACCACATGTACAATGCCCACCACTTTTTCATCAAGCAATGCAGCAAATCCATACATCGAATCTAGCTCAGTACTGTGTAATTTCGCCCAGGTATTTTCACTGACCTCGTCACAGATCTTCGCATGATAAAAAGCCTGATATTCTTGCCATAAAGGCAGCCATTGGTACTGTGATATTTGCTCTAAAGATTTGATCTGAATCTGGGAATTTATTTTCATGTTTACCAACTTCTTTTGCCTATTTCATCAATATAAGCCGTTTCGATAGGATGCTGAGTTCTATAGTGAGTTACAAGCTTATCTTTATCTCATCTGGTTTTGATAAGCAACTTCCAGACAAAAATCATCTGGCATAAAAAAAGCCCCAATCAGGGACTTTTTAGTATTTTAGCTTTACAGTTTTTCAACCAGAATACGATCAACCTGTTTTAGGCCAGTCGTCTTTTCATGGTTTTTACGGCGGACTTTGATGACTTTTTCTTCCGCGAGTTCTTGCAGCATTAACTCAACCGCCATCATGGCCTCAAGAGGTAGATCCTGCCCGATCCATTTCTGTTCGCCTGCATCCATCAGAGTAATTTCTTCGCTAATTTGCTCGTACAAGCTCATGTTCATCTCACTTTTTGCATTCAATTATCAAGAGAACTCTTCAACTCTTGTCACATGAAAACAGAGCTAAAAAGACCAAAAAACAAAAAGACGTCCCAAAACTGGGACGCCATTTTAAACTTTTAAAGGGCTGATTAAGCAGTAATTTCTTTTACTGCTGCAACAACGGCTTCAGTGGTAATACCAAAGTGCTGGAACAAGTCTTTTGCAGGTGCAGATTCACCATAAGTACTCATACCAATCACGCGACCATCTAGACCAACGAATTTCCACCAATAATCTACATGCGCTGCTTCAACCGCAACACGCGCACGAATATTGGATGGAAGAACCGCTTCACGGTACGCTGCATCTTGCTTCATGAATTCTTCAGCACATGGCATAGACACGACACGCACGCCCTCAAGCTGTGCATAAGCTTCCATTGCCAAAGCAACCTCTGAACCTGTTGCAATAATAATCGCTTTTAATTCGCCTTTTTCTTCAGCCAATACATAACCACCTTTCGCAGCGTTCTCAATTTGTGTTTGAGTACGAGTTTGGAAAGCTAAGTTTTGACGAGAGAAGATTAACGCTGTCGGACCCTCAGAACGAGTCAATGCAGACTTCCAAGAAATTGCAGCTTCAACGGTGTCACATGGACGCCAGGTATTCAGGTTTGGTGTACCACGTAAAGATGCAATTTGCTCGATTGGCTGATGCGTAGGACCATCTTCACCGAGACCAATAGAGTCATGTGTGTACACATGAATCACACGTTGCTTCATCAAGGCAGACATACGTACTGCATTACGTGCATATTCCATAAACATCAGGAATGTAGCCACATAAGGAATGAAACCGCCATGCAGCGCAACACCATTGGCGATTGCAGTCATACCGAATTCACGCACGCCATAATGTACGTAGTTACCCGCTGCATTGTCTTGTACACCTTGCGCACCTTTCCACAGCGTCAGGTTAGAACCAGCCAAGTCCGCAGAACCGCCTAGAACTTCTGGCAATAATGGAACCAGTGCTTGCAATGCATTTTGGCTTGCTTTACGTGTCGCGATGGTTTCAGCTTTAGCATTCACTTCAGCGATATAAGCATCTGCTTTTGCAACGAAGTCCGCTGGCAAATCACCTGACATACGGCGTTTTAGCTCTGCCGCTTCAGTCGGATATTTTGCAGCATAGGCAGCAAATGTTTCATTCCACGCTGCTTCAGTTTTAGCGCCCTTGTCTTTGGCATCCCAAGCTGCATACACATCTTCAGGAATAACAAATGCTTCGTCAGTCCAGCCTAATGCTGCACGCGTCAAGACAATTTCATCATGCCCGAGTGGCGCACCATGGCTGTCTTCTTTACCTTGCTTGTTTGGTGAACCCAAACCAATCACTGTTTTACAAATAATGATGGTTGGCTTAGCAGTTTCAGCTTTAGCTGCTAAAGTTGCAGCACGAAGTGCTTCGCTATCATGACCATCTACTTTAAGTACTTGCCAGCCGTAAGCCAAGAAGCGTTGTTCGGTATCGTCAGAGAACCAGCCTTCAACTTCACCATCAATCGAGATACCATTGTCGTCATAATAAGCAATTAACTTACCAAGACCTAAGGTACCTGCCAATGAACACACTTCATGTGAAATACCTTCCATCAGGCAGCCATCGCCCAGGAAGCAGTAAGTAAAGTGATCCACAACCTGGAGGTCATCTTTATTAAATTGTGCGGCTAAGGTTTTTTCAGCCAGCGCAAAACCAACAGCATTGGCGATCCCTTGACCTAGAGGACCAGTCGTCGTTTCAATCCCGGGTGCATAACCCAATTCTGGGTGACCAGGTGTTTTAGAATGAAGTTGACGGAATGCTTTTAGATCTTCAATCGAAAGATCGTAGCCCGTTAAATGAAGCAGTGCATATTGAAGCATAGAGCCATGGCCATTTGACAATACAAAACGGTCACGGTTAGCCCAATTCGGGTTGGTCGGGTTGTGGTTCAGGAATTCACGCCAAACCACATCAGCGATATCTGCCATCCCCATTGGAGCACCTGGATGTCCTGAGTTTGCTTTTTGCACAGCATCCATTGCCAATACACGAATTGCGTTTGCAATACGACGTTCATTAAGCGGGGTTGTCATAAATCAGAGTCCAAAATATTCAGAAATAGGAAATGATGAAAAGACTTTCAAAACTATGGTCTATTGTCTTAAAAAAACAGCGAGGGGTAAAGACTAAGCAACAACATTTATCAGTTTATTAGTCTTGTATTTCCTTATCGGGTAATTATTCCACATTTTTCTCTCTAGTTCTGTTTTCTCTGGTCATTTTTGCGAGGGATTTATTAGACATGATAGTTAGCATATTGTTGTCTGATTGAGCTTTTCAACCCTGCATTTTTTAGAATTGACTGTTATTTCGTTTTTAATCTAAAGTCGGCTCCATCCGTTTAAAGAGAGATGTGTCATATAATTTTCTCGTCGATGATGAAGAGCATTGATGATTCATTCTTATCAATAGATCGATCAACTATGTATTTTTTAGATGAAAAGCTTACATCTATTTAGGCTCAATCATAAGCAGCAAGCGTGCTTAGCGCCCCTGGCAGCTTTTAGGTAAATAGCGCTGATAAATATCAGTCGAGAAGCATTTTCCCGTATAGACATCAAATGCAATTGATTTACCCCGAATCGCTGCATCTAGGCCTTGCTGTCGCAGCTTAAACTCAATTCGGCATGTCGCATTAATCACCACTTTTTCGATATATCGTGTATTCCCTCCAATCTCGCGTCCAGCATCACAATGCTGACCTGAGGCAATGAACTGAGTTCGATATGTGCCAGCCTGCTCAAACACTTCAGCCAGTTGAGCACGTACCACATAGCCCTGATAGCTCATAAACGCCATGGTGGCTAAAATCGCTATCATCGTCAGTACAATCATCACCTCAATTAAGGTAAATGCCTTTTGATACATCATGACTTACTCCGTACAGCCTTACTTCAAGAAGCCCATACAAAAAGAATCTTGGCCATGCTTAACCGGCCAGTAGTGAAACCTTAGGCCTAATATGCAGAGAAGCCGATGCAACCACAATACAGCTAGTCGAATCATGTTGAATCACATACGAGCGTATTAATGTAATGATCACTTTCCTGAAAATTGCTCAGATTTTAGCTTTATATTTTTCCAATCAGCGATCTTTTAAAATTTATTCGAGAATATAACTGTTTAATTTTGCTACATCTGGGAAAATCCGGATTAATTTGTCGCTCCTTGCCAAATCAGCAATGACGGTTAAATCGACATATCAATTTTTTTAATTCTATTAATCAATTAAAAACACAATAATTTGAAACAATTTCGACCAATTTTGTCGTGTTAAGCTAGTCCTAGAGCGCAACTCGATGTAACATATCGGGTCTTTAAAATTAACTGTGATAGGACTATGCGCGAGTACGCTGTATTTACTTCGGAATCTGTAAGCGAAGGCCATCCAGATAAAATGGCTGACCAAATCAGTGACGCTATTTTGGATGCAATCTTAAAAGAAGACCCTTATGCACGGGTTGCTTGTGAAACGCTTGTAAAAACAGGTGCGGTTGTACTTGCCGGTGAAATCACAACGACGGCCAATATCGATTTTGAAGCGGTAGTACGCCATACCGTGAACGGTATTGGTTATCACCATTCTGATCTGGGTTTTGATGGTTCGACCTGTGCCGTAATCAACATGATTGGCAAACAGTCACCTGAAATTGCTCAGGGTGTAGACCGTCAGAAACCTGAAGATCAAGGTGCCGGTGACCAAGGTTTAATGTTTGGTTATGCCAGCCGTGAAACTGACGTTTTAATGCCTGCGCCAATTACCTATGCACATCGCTTAATGGAAAAACAAGCAGAGCTTCGTCGTAATGGAACTTTGCCTTGGTTACGCCCAGATGCGAAAAGCCAAGTGACCTTTGCTTATGAAAATGGCAAACCTGTTCGTTTAGATGCTGTGGTTTTGTCGACTCAACACGATCCTGAAATTTCACAAGCCAATCTTAAAGAAGCTGTGATTGAAGAAATCGTGAAGAAAATCATTCCTGCCGATATGTTCCATGCAGAGACCAAATTCCACATCAACCCAACGGGTATGTTCGTGATTGGCGGCCCTGTCGGTGACTGTGGTTTGACTGGTCGTAAAATTATCGTAGATACCTACGGTGGTATGGCGCGTCATGGCGGTGGTGCTTTCTCTGGTAAAGATCCATCTAAGGTTGACCGTTCTGCTGCCTATGCAGGGCGTTATGTAGCAAAAAATATCGTTGCGGCTGGTCTTGCAGACAAGTGTGAAATCCAGGTGTCTTATGCAATTGGTGTTGCTGAACCCACTTCAATTTCAATCAACACTTTTAATACTGCAAAAGTATCTGAAGAATTGATTATTGCCTTGGTTCGTGAGCACTTTGACCTACGCCCATATGGCATTACCCGCATGCTGGATCTGATTCAGCCAATGTATAAGCAGACTGCGGCTTATGGTCATTTTGGCCGTGAAGGCTCTGATACGGCCTTTACTTGGGAAAAAACCGACAAAGTGGAAGCGCTTAAAGCCTCTGCTGGTCTCTAATTTTCTCTTTAAAAAGCCCGCACCCTGCGGGCTTTTTTTATGACTGGGATTTTATTGCTTAAAATCATCTTTTTTATACGACTGACAACTTAAATCGCAAGATTAATAATATACCCTGTTCACCTCCATCATCCTTGAATGCTTATTAAATTAGAAATTTCTTAGTTTCTGGATCTGACTCATCTAATACACTTAAAACAACTTATTAAATAAGTTATGAGCGAGTTAAAGCAGCATAAGTATTGAAAAAAATTACAGTTAATCAACAAATTTTGATCTATTTTCTAGCATAAACTTTAAGAAATGACTGTTAAATTAGTTGGCAGCTATACAACAACAAGGGATATTACTCGATGAATAAATTAATGATTGCTTTAGGTTTAGCGGCAACTGTTGCCTTGGTCGGCTGTAACAAAGATAAAGCACCTGAAACCGGGGCAACGACAGGTGAGCATTTAGAAAATGCAGCAGATCAAGCCGGTCATGATATGCAGGATGCCAGCCGTGAAGCTGCGGTAGACACTGAAAGAGCCTTGGATAATGCAGCGGAAAATACAGCTCAGGCAGCTGACGAAGCTGCTGCTGCAACGTCTCGAGCAGCAGATGCTACTGCTGAAGCAGCACGAAAAGCCACTGCGGCCACTGCAGCTGCGGTTGAAGAAGGTGCTGGCAATGTTCGAGAAAAAGCTGAAAACTGATTTTAGCTCTCAGTTTAATGCTTAAAAAGCCTGCGATTCAATTTGCAGGCTTTTTTATGTACTTCATTTGAAAACCCAGAAACTCAAAAATGCTCGATACTGATCTATCAGCATAAAACCATACGATTAAATCTGCAATTTATTTAAGCTGCTTAAGTGTAGAGAATTACAGAATAATGAGATGTTCCATTAGATTTATTTTTATAATTCACTCCCACAAATCAGATAAAGTGATAAAACTTATCAACTATAAGAATGACTTAATACTCACTCATTGGCCAAAATGGGCTGCATTTAAGCTGAAATTCAGTAGAATACCAGCCTTTATTTTTAAAATTTAATCTCCCATGTCAGTCATTGCTGCTGCTTCCCAACGGTCGAATATTTCGGTCTGGGTGGCTTTTATTTTACTTGTAATCGGTACAATCGGTGCCTATCAGATCGTTGGCTTAAATCAGGCTCTGTTATTTTTAATCGGTGGTGCGCTAGGCATGACCCTGTACCATGCCTCATTTGGTTTTACCTCGAGTTGGCGCGTCTTTATCAAGGAACGTCGCGGTCGTGGTCTGCGTGCACAAATGATTATGCTCGCTCTAGCAGTATTGTTATTCTTCCCCGCTTTAGGTGCGGGTGAATTGTTTGGCAACCCGGTCACAGGTAACGTCAGTCCTGTTTCCATGTCAGTCATGATTGGTGCCTTTATTTTCGGCATCGGCATGCAGCTCGGTGGCGGTTGTGCATCGGGTACGCTGTATACCGTGGGTGGTGGTAGTGCACGTATGCTGGTAACACTCTTGTTCTTCTGTATCGGCTCTGTGATTGCAACCTCACACTTAGACTGGTGGTTTGCTTTGCCGCATCTGGAACCTATTTCTCTGGTACAGAGTTTAGGGGTGATGCCTGGATTGCTGCTGAGCTTTGTTATTTTTGCACTGATTGCTGCGGCGACTGTTTATTTCGAAAAGAAACGTCATGGTCGTCTGGAAGTAGAACCAAGCAGTGAGCATCAAGGCTGGAAACGCTTTATTCGTGGTCCATGGCCTCTGATTTGGGGCGGGATTATTCTGACCCTGCTCAACTTTGCGACGTTGGCACTTGCAGGTCGTCCTTGGGGCGTGACTTCTGCCCTGGCAGTTTGGGGTGCAAAAGGCGCCACTTTAGTGGGTGTTGATGTAACTGCATGGGATTATTGGCAGAAAGCTGGCAATGCCAAAGCACTTACAGAGTCGTTGTGGTTTGATATTACCTCGATGATGAACTTTGGCATCATGCTCGGTGCTTTGCTGGCAGCCAGTCTGGCAGGTAAGTTTGCCCCGAATTTCAACATTCCGAAACGCTCGCTCATTGCTGCTGTTGTCGGTGGCATCATGCTCGGCTATGGTGCACGCTTGGCCTATGGTTGTAATATTGGTGCGTATTTCAGTGGCATCGCTTCAGGCAGTTTACATGGCTGGTTATGGCTGGTGTTTGCCTTTATCGGTAATGGTATTGGGGTGAAACTTCGTCCAATCTTCTTCCCGGAAGAAAAACCACAAGCTGAAAAAATTACAGGTTGTTAATTATTTAAACTAAAAAGCCCATCTTAATGATAGGCTTTTTTATCTTTAAGATTTAAAGCGCGGCTTTTAAATTACAACCATAACCCATGGTCTGCTGAACCTGACGATAAGTGGTATAGCGATCCAGAATAAAAGTATAGAAGTGATCGGCATTCGAAAAATTGTCTTTTAGATTTTCATTGGCAGCATTCGGCAATTGGATGTCATCGACCAGTTCCAGATTATAATGCCCCAAACGATACATATCGGCAAAATAAGCATTCATCATATCGCAATAGGCAATTTTACTTGGTTTTAATGCCGTACTGCTGACCAAATGACGGTTTAAAGTTTGCAGATTATTCACATCTAAAGGAAACTGGTGTGAGAAAGCAATACTTTCTAGTTTTTTAAATTTCTGAAAATCCTGAGCCAATTGGCTATTGAGTGCATCAAAACGTTGCTGCAATTCCTGCGCTGTCTGAACCTGATATTTGACTGGATCGACGACCGGTTTTTGTGGCTCTTTCGAGCATGCGGTTAATCCAATGAGCAGCGCCAATGACGTTAGCCATACCTTCATATCTATGCACTCAATCTAAATATAAACGCTTATTATGCCTGAAAGATGCCAGATGTACTGTTTAAAGTGTTTTCTCATTCATATAACGCCAGTAGCGTTTCGGTACATATTGAATATGCAGTTTCATATTGTTACGTGTCTGAATATTCACACTATTAAAATAATCTTTCCAGAGCTGATCATACAACCATTCATCATCATCCAGTTCGATACTGAATGACTGACTGTGCCCAATCTGGATTTGTGAATCAATTGCTTCAGCATTCATCTCGACCTGATGTACCTGCTCTAAATCATAATAAATCCCGTAATTGCGCAGCTCATCATAAATCAGCCAGGATTGATCCTGATAGCGCTCCTGAAAATGTCGGGAAATAATCGGTAGAACATTAAAGTCTGGCTTAACCAGACTCAGGAATAGTCCATCCTTGGCCTTTTTAAAGCGTACAAATGCCTCCATACGGTGCTTTTCCCGTCCGACTTGCTTGGCCCATTGCGACATACCGATAACCGCATGATGACCATAATCTTTATCGACAGGTCGCTGGTTTTTAAATACATAAACCGCGAAATCAAATAGAATCTGAAACGCTGCTTCTTGTTCCGACAGAAAAGTATAGTAAAAGGCACGCAAGCTGCTGGAGGAGACTTTTTGCTTGAGCCCCTGCCAGACCCGCTGTCCATGCTCATCATTAGAGCTAACATAAATAAATTCATCAAACAGGCCATTTTGTGCTTGTGGATTGGCAGTGATGCGGGCATTCAATTCCTTAAACTCAAAAGCCCGAAATACACAACTGAGCAAGCCGGTCATGCTGCCATCAAAACAGTAACAGGCCATCAGAATGCCAGTCCAAGCTGTGGTGAAAGCTGCTGCTGATATTTAGATTGGCCAGACTGTAAAATTTGCTGACGGATCTGATGCGATTGCTGATCTTTCTTAAATTTTGGCGTATCAGCACAGCGGATAAAATGCTGTGCGCGGTTATATGCCACACCCATGCGTTTTAGCTGATCGATATGAATCTGACCAAAACGGCGTGCCTGTACAATTTTTTTGGCCGAACGTACCCCAATACCCGGTACACGCAAAATCATTTTATAGTCGGCATGGTTAATATCAACTGGAAAAGCTTCAGGATGTCGCAAGGCCCAGCTGAGTTTGGGATCAATATCCAGATCCAGATTCGGATGCTGGTCATCGACAATTTCATCGGCAGAAAATTCATAAAAACGCATTAACCAGTCGGATTGATATAGACGGTTTTCTCTTAATAATGGCGGCGCTGAACCAACAGCCGGTAAGGCTTTTTCTTCAGGGTTAATCGGAATATAGCCGGAAAAATACACCCGTTTCAGCTTAAATTCCTTGTAATGCCGATCGGCCATTAAAATAATGTCTTGGTCAGTTTCGCTATGTGCGCCTACCACCATCTGTGTGGTTTGTCCGGCAGGTACAAATTTTGGCACCGTTTTAATCAATTTGCGTTCATCTTTGAGCTGGATCAGTCGATCCCGCACAATCCCCAAATCTTTTTGTACTTCGGCATGGGTTTTTTCAGGCGCAAACTTCTGTAATCCGGCTTCAGTCGGCATTTCCAGATTAATACTCATGCGGTCTACGTATAGTCCGGCTTCGGTAATGATTTCCTGAGATGCACCCGGAATGGTTTTCAAATGAATATAGCCATTAAAGTTTTCTTCTAGTCGCAGTTTTTTCACCACCTGTAGCATCCGCTCCATGGTGTGATCCGCCGATTTGAAAATACCCGAGCTTAAAAACAGACCTTCAATATAATTACGGCGGTAAAAGTTCATGGTCAAATCCACCACTTCCTGCACGGTAAATGCTGCTCGCTTGACGTCATTGGAACGGCGCGAAACACAATAAGAGCAATCAAAAATACAGACATTGGAAAATAGAATTTTCAGCAAGGAAACGCAGCGGCCATCTTCGGTATAGCTATGACAAATACCATTGCCGGTATTTCCTACCCCTTTGTCTTTATTTTTACGATTGCTTCCACTGGATGAACAGGACACATCATACTTGGCAGCATCGGCTAAAATTTGCAGTTTTTCACGGATACGATCAGACATGAGCTCAGAAAGATTTGACCAAAATGTTATTATAAAGTCTTCAATTGCAGCGCTATAGTTGATCTGTCTGGCTAGCGACATAGCGTGTCGTGAGAAGTGTAAACACTACATCAACAAAGTTTAAGTATTTCAAAATAAAATAACCAATATGATTTGCTTAATTTTGAACTCAAGGGCAAAGTAAAAACATAACAAGGAGCAAATCTATGTCTTTATTAGAAAATCTCGGAATTAAACATCCTATTTTCTTGGCGCCGATGGCAGGTGTCTCTACAGCTGAACTTGCAGCTGAAGTGTCCAATCAAGGCGGCTTGGGTTCACTCGGTTTGGGAGCCAGCAGTATCGAGGCAGCACGACAACAGATTTTAAAAACTCAGGAATTGACAGACTGCCCTTTTCAGGTGAATTTTTTCTGTCATGACAGTGTACCCCTAGATGAAGCTGTCGCGCAGGCATGGATCGCACAGTTTAAAAATAAATTTATTGAATATGGGGCGCAGCCACCCGAGCATTTAAACTGTATTTATCCGAGCTTTAAAGACAATGATGACTTCCTGAATCTGGTGCTGGAAACCAAACCATGGGCGGTCAGTTTTCATTTTGGCATTCCGCATCCACATCAGATTCAAGCCTTAAAACAGGCGAGAATTTTAACCATGGTTTCTGCGACCAATTTTGCCGAAGCCAAAGCCATTGAAGCTGCCGGAATTGATATTATTATTGCCCAAGGTATTGAAGCCGGTGGTCATCGTGGAATTTTCAGTACCAAATTCGATGCTTCGGTCAAAACCTCTAATCTGGTGAAACTGATCAAACAGCATTGTTCCCTGCCGATTGTGGCCGCAGGCGGGATTATGGACGGCCAACAGGCAAGACAAATGCTGGATTTCGGTGCCGATGCCGTGCAACTTGGCACTGCATTTGTACAGTGCAAATCGTCCAATGCCAATGAGGCTTATCGTAAAGCCCTGCTTTCCAAGCCACTCACTCAAGTCAGTGCCAGTATTTCCGGCCGCCCTGCTCGCGGAATCATCAACCACTGGCATATGGATGTCGACACACCCGATCGTCTGGATGTGCCGGCTTATCCTTATACCTATGATCTGGCCAAGCAATTACATGCTGCTGCAGCCAAACAAGGCGATCAGGGTTATGGCGCGTTCTGGGCAGGCTCAAATGTGGCACAAATTCGTGAAATGGAAGCGTCTGATCTGATCAATCAGCTGGTGCTGGAAATGAAACATCTCTAAAATTTATCAGCATAAAAAACCTCTCTAATTAGAGAGGTTTTTTATTCAGTCGGACTTAGCGGGTAAGTCGATGCCAGGCATCTTTGACTGCAAACTTGGCTTCTTCCCAATTTAAACGGGATTCACCTTTCACCTGTTCCCACTTGGTCCGTAGTTCAGGTTCCGCATGGTCAAAATCTGTATCACGATCATACATGGCACGGTTTTCATAACCTACGCGATAAGCGCCGCGATAGTCACGATCATAATCTAGATCGCTGTAGCTATTCCGCGTTTCATTAAAATACGGGCGATTATGATACTCATCGCGCCAGTAATTATCTTCGGCAATCAACTGGTCAGGATGCTGATAATTATCTGCCTCACTTCGAACTTCTGGATGCTGGTAGTTATCTGCCTGTTTTTGGCGATCTGATGTTGCAATATCATTACCGGCAATGCCACCAACCACACCACCGATAATGCCGCCCACCACTGCACCTGGAGGACCACCGACCAGACCTGCAACGGCCCCTACAGCAGCACCACCTACTGTACCCGCACCGGTCGCGGCCAGATTATCTTTGCCTTCATTCATATCTGGCACATTCGGATTATCTTTTTCAGGAGTATTTAAATCCGGACGTGCATTGGCATCAGTAGGATCTATATTTAAGCCTTCACTGCGTTCTTGTGGCAATTCCGTTGACGTTTTATGGCTAAATTCTGTGACTGGACGATTGGTATTTGTCATTACAGATCTCCCTTGGTGATGACTACAAACAAGAAGGATCACCTCCTGTTCATATTAGATGAATCCATCATAGAACAAGTTTAAGTAAGCAATGTCCAAGTCCTGTCCGGTTTAAGTCAACAAAATGTTGTGCTATGTATTTGACCGGCTTAAGTGTAAACAGCGTGCTAAAATCGACGCGCTCAAGATAAAAAAGGTAGTATTTCTACACAAAACATATTTCTTGATTATCTCCTACTAGCCTGCCATCATTTGGTCTCTAATAAATTGACCTGTTCGACCTGAACATCACTCATGGTTGAGCCATGTTCAAGTAAAGTATTAAAATAATCTTCTACTACACGATATTGATCAGCTGTATTTTCTACCTGATACATGCCCTGACGAAACTCGTTGCTTGAACGCAGACCTTTGGTATACCAGGCAATATGTTTCCGGGAAATTCGGCAACCGGAATACTCGCCATAAAACTCATATAGCTCAGCCAAATGTCCCAATAGAACATCCTTAACTTCTGTAATACTCGGCGCATCCAGATATTGGCCAGTTTTTAAATAATGGGCAATTTCACGAAAAATCCAGGGACGACCTTGTGCTGCACGTCCGATCATGATGGCATCTGCACCGGTATAATCCAGCACATATTTGGCTTTTTCAGGACTGTCGATATCTCCGTTAGCAATCACGGGAATATTCAACATATCTTTTACATCTTTAATGAGGGAATAGCGTGCGGTATTTAAATACATATCTTCACGGGTACGGCCATGTAAAGCCAGCGCCGCAATTCCGGCATCTTCCGCACGTTTTGCCACCCGCATGATATTTTCATGACCATTTAAATACCCCAGACGGGTTTTTAAAGTTACCGGCACATCGACTGCAGCCACGACAGTATCCAAGATACGGGCAACTAAATCTTCATCCTGTAGCAAGGCTGAACCGGCTAATCGATTGCAGACCTTTTTGGCTGGACAGCCCATATTAATATCAACAATTTGTGCACCATTGGCCACCTGATAACGCGCAGCCTCAGCGAGATCTTGTGGATCTGAACCGGCAATCTGGGCTGAGATTGGTGCCAGCTCCCCATCAAAATTGGCACGGTAAAGACTTTTTTTGCTCATACGCAAAGTTTTGTCTGAGGTCATCATTTCACTGACCGCATGACCTGCACCAAAATACTTGCACAAGGTTCTAAACGGACGGTCAGTCACACCTGCCATGGGGGCCACCCAAAGCTTCCTATCTATTGATCTTCCAAACAATTCTTCAATTACATTGTTTTTGCTCAAAATCTTTAACCTCGTTTAACTTCGTTTAGTCGCTTCGTATTGACTTTTAGTGTCCTTTGATTGCACCCTACTTGCACCCCAATATTTTAATGGTGCAAATTCATGGGAACAGTCACTAAGCGACAAACAAAAGACGGCACAACCCGGTATAGAGCTCAAGTCCGTGTACAACGTCAAGGCTACCCTGAATTCAAACAATCAAAAACCTTCAGCAAAAAATCATTAGCTGAGGACTGGATCAAACGCACGGAAGCAGAAATCGAATTGCACCCTGAAAAAATGTTGAATCCGGCGGTGCAAATAAAGCACAAAACGCTCAGGGAGTTCATTTTTCAGTATTTGGAAGAAGCAGACAGCTTTGCCAGGACAAAAACAGGAGCACTACAGCACATCGCTAGTTTAGATATTTCTGAGAAGAATATCTATTCTTTAACACGACAAGACTTTTCTGATTATGCAATTATGCGAAGAAAAGGCGATCCAGTTAAAGGAACTGACGGTGTTGCACCTGCCACCATCTTAAAGGACTTAAGCCATATCAAGGCTGTTATCGTTCATGCAGAGTTTGTATGGGGCGAACCCTTAGAGACTGTGCTAATCGAATTTGAAAAAGCCATGATTGGTTTACAGAAGTCTCGCATCGTGACCAGATCCAAACAGCGTGACCGCTTGCCTACGGCGGAAGAACTTCAAATGCTGACCAACTATTTCTATAAAAGCTGGAAACGGGTCAAGAACTCAACGCCGATGCATCTGATTATGTGGTTTGCACTCTACACTGCCCGCCGTGAAGATGAGCTGTGTTCATTGCGCCTGGATGATTACGATGATCTGAATAGTCAGTGGTTAGTCAGAGATGCTAAAAATCCGAATGGATCCTTGGGTAATCATAAGTATGCTCACATGGAACCAAGAGCCATCAATATGATTGATGAGTTTATGAAGCCAGAAGTCCGGGATCGAATGCTTGCCTTGGGATATGACAAGAATATTTTAATTCCAGTGAATACCCGTACCGTGTCTACATACTTTACCCGGGCGTGTAATGCATGTGGTATTAGTGATTTAAGATTCCATGATTTACGCCATGAGGCTGCAACACGTTATGCAGAAGATGGCTTTACCATTCCCCAGTTGCAGACTATTACCCTTCATGAGTCATGGAATACCTTGAAGCGATATGTGAATCTTAAAAAACGTGGCATTCGATTGGAATTTGAGGAAGCAATCCGTGTTGCAGAAGATAACTATAATAGCTATTACAAGGAATGGAGTAAGAAACAGCGCTACATGGCATTGGTTGATAAGAGTGATGCTTTTGAAGATGAGGGCGTAATTAATGTTGAATTTGATTTCATCAAAAAACATTTAGATCTGTTTATTGAGATCCATCAGAACAATAAATATTTTAAACGTCTGCATGTGAATAAGTTGAATAGTAATAATCCATTCGCCTGGGATAATTCTAATAGTCGATTTGTGGCTCATGATATTCAATTAGCTTGGGAAGACTGGTTTACTGAGAATGGAAAGGTAGATTGGGATGAATTACCGGAAGGAAGTACGCATTTTGGAATTAGGGATCTTACCCTGGTGAAGAAACTTAAAACTCGTACTTATGTGTGGGAAGCATCTATTCAAGGCTGGATAGATAGTTTTGGACAGTATTTGATTGATGATAAGCATGTCGAGAAATAAAAATGATGCAGGATTGGGCTGATATTGTGGATGGGTGGAAGGATTAAATAACCCCAACACATATCCCCACACTCACATTCGTCGTAATCGAATGAGCTGTGCAACCAATAATTATTTATTTAAGTAAAAAAACAAAGCCCTCATGAGAGGGCTTTTCAACATTAGAATTCTTCCGCTGGTAGCAAGTCAACTGTCTGACCTGCCAAGCTATGGTGACAATCTGATAAGAATTGAATTCTTCCATCAGTGATGAAAGAGTGACATTGACTTGGGTGGCCTTGGTTCACCATTAATGATGGTGTGAATGTTGGAGCATCCACATTTCCATTAAAACCCCACCGGATACGATGCTGCTCACCAACATGGATGGGATGTAAGGTTTTACATCCCGGACACTCAATGAAGTAAATGCCTTGTGATTCAAGTAATACTTCGCTTACTTTTTTAAACTCGCTCATTTGCTAGCCTCATAATCAATCAGCACTTTAGCCACAGCCTTAGCAGCCAACCAGTAACGCGCATTAAATCGGGCAAGTTCATCTTCATTTGAGATAAAGCCAAGTTCTACAATCAAACCGCCAGCATTGATGTATGCCAGACGACCGCGCGCAGATTTACTTTGATCAATCCAACCATTGTCACCGCGTAATCGACTACCCAATGCATCGGCTACAGCTTTAGATAAGTCCTGTGCAAGTTTCTTATCTTTTAGCAAAGCAATCGTTTCAATGCCATTCGCCTGTTTTGATGTTGCAGCATTCATGTGGAATTCGACTGCCACACTTGAGCCTTGAATTAATTTTACCGCAGCAGACAGTGGATCGTTTTTGGTGCCAGTGCCATCCGTTTTGACTTGCAGCCCTGCTTCACGTAAATAATGAGTCACTGCATTGCGGAAGTTGACCACTAGATCTGCTTCTTTAATTTTTCCGTTTACAGCGCCCGGGTCGGTGTTGCTATGGCCGGCTGTAACTGTGACAAAGCCTAAAGTCTGATTATGTAATTGTGGCTGTGCAATTTTACGGCCTATCCAACTCAAAGCTGGCAAGACTGTACCAATAATAAAAGGCGCATATTGTTCAGGGATAAAATTAAAGTCTAATGCCCACTGAATAACTAAAACTGCAAGCATTAAAAAAGCCCCCAGTAGCGGGAGCTTTACGGATAGGTACTGAAGTGCACTTTCTTGAATCAGTTTCATTTTAAAGTTTCCTCAAGTCTTGTGACTTTCTCTTTCATTAATGATTGTGTTTGATTGATTTGAATGATTGATGCGCCAACCCAGATGCAGGCAGCTATAACTGTTCCACCACAAAGCCCAAGTAATCCTTTTAAAAAACCAAGTCCGCCATCCTGCCGTTCAGACTTGTTTTCAAGGCCCGATACCTTTAATTCAAGTGCATCAAGTTCTTTTTGGATTTTGGCAATTGCATTCTCATGGTGTTCGTTAATAAAGGTTTGGCGTGCAACATGTTCCAGGATCAATCGAATGTCTTTATGAATGGAATCAATTTTCCCCTCCCATCCATTATTGTTGTACGGCCTATTTTCGGGCATACATCCCCCTAAATTTTGGTAATAAAAAAGCCCCGAAGGTGCTGTTATTTGGTTAAGTTTAGACTTCTATTTCTGAATGCTGGCCAGTGGGTGCTGGCCTTAAAATCACTTGATTTGCAATAAATACCCTAGCACCTAAATTGTAGGCTGTACCAGAAGTACAAAGTACAGGACCAGATCCTCCATCAATCTGAACCCGGTATTCTGGATGCTTCACCGATGTAATGGTGCCAATATATTCAGCATGTGTGGGATTAAGCAGCTTACGCAGTTCAAATAAAGGATTATTCACGGCTGATACGCTCCACGGTAATAGTTTCATTCACCTTTTCATGTGAGAAACTGCCTGAAACTGAGTCAATCACACCCCACCATTGACCATTAAATGCAATCGATGTACCAGGTAGCATCTCACCAATTTCTTGACTGACCGGAATATCAGAAAAGGTGTGCAACTCCTGAATATTAGCTTTGACCAGTTCATTTTTGCCGAAACTCGCACCCGATACCACATTGAATAATGGACCAGTGATAGTTTCTAGCGGCACATCACCTGAAGTACCACGTTGCATTACTTTTAGGCTTTCGCCACTTCGACTATTCACTACAGTGATGGCATTAAAGTCTGCAATATATTCATCATTCTGTTTGATGTTTTGCTGCATCACTAGGCTTTCAGATAACAAAATATCGTAATCATCCACTGTCATCGTATCCCAGTAGCCTTTCTGGTACCGGGGTGAAATGGTCAGTGTATTGCCTGCTTTCTGGCTATAGATAAAGCCACCGCCTGCATCAACGACCTGTTTGATTGCATCGATGGGTGCAAGTTCTGCATAACTCAGGCTTTCAGTCGGTACAATCCAACCCAGCTCATCAATCAGTTTCCAGTCCAAACTGGTACCGCTATTTGCCCGATCAATTTCAGCCTGAACCAGCTGTACAGAGGTGCGCTCGTTATCTTGGATGAATGAGCGTGAAGGCCCGTATTTATCCGAGTTCAAAGCAGTAATGCTGCGCCCTGGGTAGGTGTATAAAACACTGGCAAAACGTCGAGTCTCCTCTGGATCTTCGAGCAGAATATGGTGCTCAAAACCATTGATCATAACTTTCAGAGTCACCGGCTGACCATTGATTGGTTGTAGCTTGTCTTTTTCCGTATGAGCCACGGTAATGGAATAGGTCCAGCACCATTGCGACCGACTGGTACTATAGGTGCCATCCATGACTTTAATTTTCTCGCCGGTATCCAATCGCTCGGCTGTTAATGTATTCACGATATACCACCAGTTCCTTTTTGGCAGTGCTGGAATACAGTCATCTGCACCAAAATTTAAAACAACATTGTGTGAATCAACGTCATGACATAAGCAGACAAAATTTAGATCGCCAGTGCCTTCATATTTGGGTAATTCAGGCTTTGGCCAAGGTAAAACCGGATGCTTGCGATAATGAATCGCTTTGGCTTTATCCCAGGGCATATCTGACTTGGTGACAATTTCAAGCCCCTTATCCCAGTCAAATGAAAAGCGATGCTCAAAGACTTGAGCCACTTCATGTGAATAAGTAAAAGCCTTACGCCGACGAATCATTTCCTGCCAGACCATTTCACGGTTATGGCACAGCCTGATCGTTTCTTCATGCACATAGCGCTGATGAATAAAGCGCTTACCACCCTCTTCCCAGATTACATACACATCAGAACTCAAACCAGTGGCTTGCTCATAAAAGGATCTAATCGCCCGGGTTAATGACCCTGCCTGCTCGTACCGAATATCTGCCTGATTGGAAATCACCAAGCCTTGCTCATAAAAAAGAGCCTCATTTGAGACTCTTAATATTGGCTTGGCCCACGGTATTTCTGTGGTGCTCAAGGCTGCGATAGCCTTCTGATATCGCATATCAAAACCATAAGACACTCCGACCAGATGATTGATATCGAATAACGCTATAACCTCAAATTGAAATTCAGTATCCAAAACCGTATCAATCGTGCACAGGTTTTCACTAAATACCGCTTCGACCTCAAAACTAAAGCTCGTATCTAAAACAGTATCGATCTGGCCAATGACATCAGTATTCTCATTAAATACAGCAACTACATCAAAGCTAAATCCAGTATCAAGTACTGTGTCGATGACTGCAGTATTTGCACCACTCTCCGCATACACTGCAGTGACTTCAAATGAGAATTCAGCATCGAGTACTGTATCGATTACTGCGGATACATCATCACCAAAATTGAGATTGGTCGATCCATCGGCCAGATGCTCAAAATTCAGAATGATGTTATGGCTGTCAGTATTATCAGGCTTAAAGTTCAGGTTTAGGTTGTGAGCATCAACGGTGCCGAGCTTATTCTTAAAATCCACATGAGCACCCTTTTAATTTAAGGTCTGAGTTTTATTGAAGTAACAGACAATGTGCCGCCAAGGGCTAGATTGGTATTGGCTAGGGTGATATCAGTCCCCACAGTTAAATCTGCAGCCACTTCACCAGCACCGTTGTAGATCCGCGCCCAGGTGGCGGTCCCGGTTTTAATGACGGTGGCGGTATCAGTAGGATGAAGTTCTATATAGGTAGCTGTAACTTCTTTAATGCAAGGCTCAGGAAATGTGAGTATGACCAAGGCATTATTCGAATCTGCTGCAATAGCAGGACTGGCCGGTTGCACACCCTCATAAAAAATAACGGTAGCACTTTGGCTACCGCTATCCATGAAATTTGCAAAGGCTTGAATCATGGCGAGCCTTGCTTTGACTGAAGTTTGACTCATTTTGGCACCACGTTGTCTTGAATGACTGCGTTAAATTTTCGGTTTGGATCTATAGCAACAAGTGTGTAGCAGCCTGGCGGCACATAAAGCTTATAGAACCCATTAATGTCAGTTTTTTGATTTGCCACTAAAACGCCTGTCTGTCTTATATAAGCACGCACGTTTGATTGGTGTGGTAGCCCTAGTTTTTTTACAAAACCTGTAATAATGGCTTGTTTTTCTGACGTTGGGCTTGGTAGCGTAATCAATATATTCATTTCTGCTCCAAACTTAACCCAATGATTTGCACACCGCGTTTACTATCAAAATAAGAGACATGTTTGCCACTTGTGTAAGTGTGGCGCCCACTAACCTTTCGTGTTGGTACTCGCAAAAAAGGCGCCACCCCCCGGATAAAGCCCTCGCTATCAGTTATGTAGTGCTGCATGAAACCTTGGTTTGTGGTGTCGTGATCCGCAGAAGAGATGCTAATTGTGGTGGAATTCGCAACGTGACCGATAACAAGGTGTTTTCCAGTTTGTTCAGGTGCGTGCACACCAAACTTACTGTTCCATATAAGACCATTTGCTGTATATATTGTTGATGATGAGAAGGAGTTAGCGTAGATAGTCATGTAGCCGGAGCTTGATTTTGCATATTTCTCTTGATCTTGCTGTACATTAAGCGATATGCCTGATGCCATAAAAAGTAAATTTTTCCCGCCGTAGCTAATGTCGTGAAATTCAACAACACCATAAAGCGCTGATGAATAACTATGCTCAACCAGTAGTGAAAAACCACAAGTATCGCCAACAATGTCAAAGCCGCGCTCTTTATCACTAGGCACCGTCACATCACTATAACGACCGTCACCTGATGATGAAATAATTGGTTGTGCGTAATACCATTTAGCCCAGCCATGATATGTACCATCCCACCCCCAATTAGCATTTTGGTTCGCCGGATCAAAAGGCATTTGACTACCCACAATCGTATCAATATCCGACATGCCTGACACGACGCCCACTTTCGCAAACTTTGCACCTGTTTCTGCTGCCCCAGGTGAACAAAAATCATGTACAAGTAAAATTAAACCAAGTGATTCAGGGTCTTTCGAGCGATATGCACGCTTTGGCTGTAAGGAGCCGGACGGCGTTTGGTGGACAATTTCGAAATCAAGTGGCGCCGTAAAACAAGTTGCCGTTCCACTGGATGCAGATGGCTGCTCCGGTAAGCACTCTACTAAAATTGATGCGCTATCTGCGCTTAAAACCTTATAATCACCATCCCAGCCATTGGTCGACCCAGCAATGCGGACTACTTGACGGTCAATAAAACCATGACCACTGCCTAGGTTAATTGTTGCGGTAATGGCTGTGGGTGTGGATTTATTTACGCTAATCACTGGCACCTGGTTAAAACCTGTGATTAAAACTGCATCGAGTAGTGCAATCATTGATCCCCAATTGTTAGTTAATTGCGGGATACCTTGCATCGTGCTTTGATAGTGTTTTACTAAACCTGCCATCTTTTTTTACCCATAAAAAAGACCGCATAAAGCGGTCATATTTGATTTAAATTTTAAACAATGCGATCAATATCGCCACGCAGCATGATCTGGAATTGATCTGACAGTACTGCTGGCTCTGACTGCTTCACGGTTCGAATCACCCAGACTGGAAAATTTGCAGCAATGGTGTTGAAGCGCAAGACATTACCATTTGCCCAACCTGCTCCCCAACCTTCCTTTTTGATGATGAAATATGGAACACCGGTGACCGGGTTGATCGGTGCGTAGTCTGCATTGGTGGTACCTGTGCCAATCTGACCGGAATACTCACCAACACAGCGGAATGACTGCGCATCGGTGAAGATCAATGCCCAGCGTTCCTGAATCGCACCTTTATTTGTCACTTGGAGTGGATAAAGTGAATCATTGTAGTTAGCCAAAATGCTTGAGCTTGGCTCATCTGTCCAGGCATTACTCCACGAACCTTGCACAAACTTTCGGGTGTAACGTGCCTGCATATCACCAATGACTAAAGCAGAACCGACAATGGTATCTACTGCATCATAGTTATGGGTTAAAGGCTTGGTGAAAGTCAGCTGACCATTAATCTGCACATCACGGATCAAACCCATATCCTGATAACGATATTTGACTGTCAGTGGTGCAACCAGATTACCCAGTACGAAGTCACCACCCAGCGTCACACGGCCATAATCATAATCGACCGCGTACAAATCGAAAGCGACTTTCGTTCCGTTGGCATCTTCAAGTTCTGCCCATGAAATGCGCTGATCACTCAGATCGTATGTGGTTCCAGCAATCGCACTTGGCAATTCCTGAGACTTGCTTGAGCTGACAATGCCGATCCCACCGACCCGGAAGATCGGCACCCGGCCATCAATCGGTAAACGTGTTGCTGATAAGCCTAAAATTTCAGAATCCAGAGGAATATAGGTATAAGCCACAGCGTTATAGCGTACTGAGGAGGCATCCACCCAAACCGGTACATTGATATAGCGACCATCTAGTTCATCATATTCGAGCAGCGGGTCATACCATTCGTTGGCTTCAATTTCCGCTCGGTTGGCTTCGGTGATTTTGGTTTTGGTATAGAAGTAAATCGTGACAAAGCCATTTTCCCAATTGACCTGACCATGCGCCCGACTGGTTTCAATTACGCCATTTTCATCAGCAGTCAGTGTGAGCTGGCCATATTCAAGCGTACCCACTACTACAGTTAAAGATTGTGGCCGGATCGGCATGATTGGTGTTCTAAAGCTGATCTTGTTGACCGGCAATAAGTCAGTTGTGGTGGTTAGGGATTCCAGAGTAATCGTGTTATCTGCATTCGGAGTCCAGGAATCAATTTCAACAATACCGGTGCCATACTGGATTAGACCAGACTGAATCCCGCTGTTATTCGCCGGATTCACATTGCGATACAGCAAGCCAGTACGATCCAGAAAGGTGTCTGCCCCCACTTTAAAGCGGGCTGAACTTGTCAGAATCTGCTCATCAAAACCGGAGGATAAATCCAATTTGAGCTTGTTTGCGGTCACTGTATGTGTGGCCGAATTGGAGCCCGAGGTATCGCGGTATTTAACTTGTACATCAACAGCATTAAGGGCTTTTAATTCAACCTGCTGACCTTGAATGTCTGACGTTTGTGGAGAATAAAAAGACATATTTCCTCGCTAGGCAGCCGCATAGGTAGCCATAGGTGTAAAGGTTTGCACAAATCTGCTCGCTGTACTTTTTGGTGTGACTTCAACTGCGCCAGTGGCATAGATAATGGTGCCTTGCACTTGACCGCGGCTATTCACCAGATTACCTATAGTTGCATTCACCGGCACATCTGTCAGAGTTACAGACCCTGCAATCCCCTCACTGCTTTGAAGTGGAATTTTTAGCTCAACACTATTTGGCTGAATTGCTGGTCCTGTACCAATGGTAAAGGTCAGCTTTTGATTTGCAGGGGTAACATCCATCTTGGTTTGTTCAAGTGATGATCCATAGTTATAGATCACCGAAAAGACCGTACCTTTTTGTGGCAACTTATTTGGAATGATTTTGCCAATACCGGTGGCATAGTTAATTTCACCGGTGGCATCCCCAGTAAACTTACCTTGAGCATTTGATGTTGCAGTTTTCGCCTCACCCTCAAGGGTCCAATTGATGGTGATACCCGGCAATACACCCGGTCGACCCAAATCAAACTCAAATGCAGCTTTTTCAACACTTAAATTAGATCGCACAAAAGTGATAATCGGTGTGCCCCAGTTCAGCAGAATCGGCGTATCCACATCCGGCAAGGCACCTGTGGTGAGTAACCATGACCCAGTTTCATAGTTGATCATGCCTGAACCAAAAGATGGACTGGCAGCCTTTAACTGGCCTGAACCATCATCTTTAAGCTCATAGAACTTGCCCTGTGACATGTAGGAAATTGATAAAGCTCCCGGTGCGGGGATTGGAATCAATACTCCGGTCCAGTTGGTGCTTTGGTTATTCTGAGTCACTGGAATCGCATGGCTTTGGTAATACTGATTTGGTGCAGCGGCTGGCTTGAACGTGATGTTTAAGCTCATGGTTCCAGCCGGTGCTGCCGCAGTCCACTGAATCAAGCCACGCTGATAATCAATCGTACCAACCTGTGTACCTTGCGTATTCTTAAGCAACCCACCCTGATCGGTAATCTGCTGGCCTTGTAATGTGAAAGCCACACTGGATGGAATCACTGCAGAACCGATATACAGGTTCTGACTCACTCCAATAGTCATGCCGGGATAATTGACGGTGATCGTACCTTCATTACCCGCCACCAGAACTACACTTTCACCTGCAGCGTTCACATCAATGATCGGTGTTTCGGTCTGGGCCGATGGAATCAGCTGGGCAAAGATACTTTTGGCATTGACCGTAAATTCACCCACATTGGCTTCAGAAGCCAACGCAGTCGATGAGTAATACAGACCAGTATCCGCAACAATGGTATCGCGGATGATGGTTTTGGATTTTTCACCGTTGTACCACTGACGCGCTGATAATCCGACAAAGTCAACTTCCAGAGCATCATTTAGAGAGTAAGTGGCAACCTTGTACTCAACATCCTTATTGTCGACCACCATGATCGCAGTGCGTGTTTCAACTTTAGTGATTCGCACATACTGCTCACGCTCTAATACCTTACCTTCATCACTAATCAGAACAATCGTGTCACCTACTGACGACTCAGTTTCTTGCGGAAACATGGCCACTTGCAGTGATGACATGCCCTGCCAATGGGTATCGAGTGGTGTACCGGCAATCTGACCACCTTTGGCCAAGTAGTTCTCTACCCGGTTTTGAGCAGACTGACGTTCATCCGTCCAGTTCTTGGTACTGAATAGCAGTGCTGATACGTTTGGATCCGCAGGCAGTTCAGATACAAAGACCGTTGCCCCCATCAATAGATCAGTGTCTTCAGTCGTAACCGCTGGAAAGACCTTGCGCATGGATACATCACCCATCGTCCGATCCATTTCCGACACGTCATTGAACAGGTTGTTACTGATGCCATCCTGAACCACCACACCTGAATATTTACCACCGCCATCCGAGTTATCCGTCAAGCGTTCAGACTTGTAGATTACTAAATCCTTGGTTTCAATCGCCATCGTCTAACTCCGTAAAGCGCAAGGTCACATTAAAATAATCATCCAGTGATACCGCTGGAATTCCTTTTACCGGTGCGGCCTCTAAAGCCCCATCCTGGTGGTTAAATTTGACGGTGAACTGCCGACTGTCATGTGGTTGTTCAAACTGTAGTCTGAAATTTTCTTCCTGCAGTTTCGACCATTCCAAAACAGTCCGTAGTTCACGCAGCTTGATCCAGCCCATTTGTGAATCTGCCGGTTGTAAGGTGATTGGCCGTCCAGACTTCTTTTTGCCTTCCTGAATGATCAAAGTGCCATCCATGGTATAGGCCTGATTCTGTTCAATAGCCTTCCATGAGAATTCATCAGGCCATAAAAAACCGTCCTCTAATGGGACGGTTTCGGATGTTGCTAAGCGAATGAGTTTCATGTTGAACCCTTAAGTGTTCCTAATTGTTTAAGGATCTGGGTTAATGGATTTACTTGATCAGCATTAACCTGTGCATCCACATACTGCCCATTAGCAGCTTCGATCCGAATTGTGGTCTTTGGAGTAGGGTCAATATCTCTAACTGACGGCGCTGAAGGAATAGACGGCGCATAGTCATTTAGGTTACTAGATCCGGTTGATCTACCATTCTTACCAACATACTGCTCCAGCCGCTCAATCTGCTCCATAACATACATCGCATTACCTAGAGCCTTTTGGTTGTCGTAAGCAGTGGTCCCATACTTTCTCTTCACCCACTCATTGGAAGCTGATTTATAATAACCACCTGCCACTGGTTCGGCATCTTGGAAGAGCTCTTTAGCTTTTTGCTTAATATCACCTTCATAATCAATATCCTTAAGTCTCTGTTCAATTTCTTCAACAGAAAGACCATGTTTGGCGGTTGTTCCAGTTTTGGATGCCTTCATCTTGCCCTGAGAAGCCATGGCAGCCTCCATTGCTTTGCGAGCCTCTTCCCACGCTTCAGTGGTATCATTACCCGCTCTAACACCTCTACGGCCTAGATCATCAAAGCCATCGCCAGCATTTCCTATGGCATTGCGAACACGGTGCAGGCTTTCTTCCACAGCATTATTGGCTTTCACTGAAACTTGGCCGGTTTCACTTACCTCCTTTGATAAGCCATGGTAAGCAAGTTTAGCTTCATAAGCTGCAATTTTAGCCGCATCACCAGAAGCATAAATCTTATCAGCCATATTAATTAAGGCTTGTCTTAATTCTTCGACCGAGGCAGTACCGCTTTGCTTTAACACATTGAATGCTTTCATTTGAGCATCTGCGGCTTCACCTGCCTCTTTTCTTGAGGTTATGCCAAGCAGCTTATAAGCTTTCTCTACTTCGGAAATATTCTGGGGCAACTTTCCGTTCACCTGATCCAGATGCTCCATACCCATCTGAACCTGTTTTGCAGAAAACACTCCTTGTTTTTCAAAGGAAAGGAGTTGGGCTTTTGCTGCATCAATCTCGGCTGGTGATTTGGCCTGTTCTGCCCACTTCTCCCATCCTTGGTAAATTAGCTCAGTTGCACGTGCGCCAGTGACACCCATTGCTTCCAGGCCACCCGCGTAACTATTCAAGTGATTTTGATCAGCAGCAAATTTTTCAGAAACCCGATTAAGAGCTACATCTAAATCAATACCAAGCGCAGCAGCAGCTTTACGGGCTTTGTCTGTCGCACTAACTTGACCGTCGGTGGCGATGGTTGCATCCTGCATCGCTTTCACAACTACCTTGCCGGTGTTGTCAAATTCAGCCTGTAAGCCTTGGGCAGCCAACTGGGCATTAAGAACTTTTAGTAGCGCCATCCCCGCAGCATCTGCAGATTGAATCATCGCACTTGCTACGATCTGAGCAGCCTGAATCTTAGCCTCAGTAATTTTCTGGCTTTCAGTCTGATAGGCTTTTTCCTTGGCATCCAATTCAGCAAGGCCTTTTACAGCCTGATCAATTGCAGCCTGATTTCCTGTTTTACGTGCTTCATGGAGTTGCTGCTCTAGTTGAATGCGCTCATCACTGATGGCCTTGTAGTCAGCCTTATGCTTTTCCTCTTGAAGTTTTAATTCATCAAGAGTTTTCTGGCTCTCAGTGATGCGTTCCTGGTTTGCCTCATTCTCAGTCTGACGAATCTCTCGAATTGCTTCTCTGGTAGCTGACTTGCTTTCAAGTGCCAGTCTGTTTGCTTCGGATGCATTCTTTTCGGCCTGCCTGAATAAAGCATCTGAAGCATTTTGTGCTTGAGCAGCCAGATCATCAAAACCAAGGAAATCTAATACTGATGCACTAAGCGCATGAATGCCACCGGAAATAAACTGGATACCTGAAAGAAGTAGCTTTAAGGCAATATTTAGCCCAGTTGCTGCATCAGAGACCACACCTAGAGCAACTTTAAAGACATTAAATAGAGTGGTTAATCCACTAACTTCTTCTTTACCATTAAGTATTGCATTGAATAAAGGAGCTATTGAATCCAGGACAGATGTAAAGGTACTCCATGCTGTTTCAGCAATTCCTGCCATACTGGATATGACATTTTTTATTGTGTCGTAGACAGCAGATAAGGTGCTTCTGATTGCCTCAATAGTAGATGGATCAATCTCAGATAATTTGCCTTGGAACCACCCAATACCTTCAGCAACATCATCAAACAATACTTTCAGGATTCCAAGATTGTCAGCAATGATTGATAGTGCATTAGCTACGGCGGCACTTGACCCATTAGCTTGATCCATCTCACCAATCAGAATTTGCCACTGTGTAGCTATTCGCTGCAAAGCGTTACCAATGGTAGTTGGGAACTTGGCATAATCAGCTTCAATTGCTGCTGATTGATCTTGCAAGGCCTTGATAACCTTCTCGGCTGACAGTTCGCCGTTTTCAGCCATCTTGCGGAGTTCACCGGTAGTTACGCCAAGTGACTGGGCCAGTGCTTTAGAGATGCCAGGAGCCTGCTCCATGATGGAGTTGAACTCATCACCACGTAATACTCCAGATTGTAATGCTTGAGTTAGCTGAACAATTGCTGCTTCGCTTGCTTGAGCAGATCCGCCGCCGGTCTGAATAGCCATATTAATGGTTTTAACCAGATCCAGACTTTGCTGCTGGGTCATCCCCATCTGTTTGCCCACATCATTCACTTTCGTGAATAGGCCTGCAGTAGCATCAAGGCTTGAATTAGTCATCAATGCGACTTGGTGCACCCCAGCCATTGCTTGCTGGAAGTTACCACCATCACTGGTTGCGATATTAATTCGAGCTGAAAGGTTGGTGTAAGAGTCTGCTGCCTGAGCAAGCTCTCGAAGCCCTAAGCCAACACCAATTGTAGCTAATGCCCCTACCAATGCGGTTACAGCAAACTTAGCACCATCCATACCTCTAGAGAAAACAGAAACTCCAGAATTTGCCTTTTGAGCAGCAGGCTCAACACCATTCAGTTCACTTTTAAGCTTTTCGATTTGCTGTTCTGTGATCTTGGTTACACGTTCTACTTCTTCAGCCGGCAATTTACTATTGGCCTTAAAGTTTTCGAGCTTTCTGGTCAGATCGGCAATAGCATCATTAATCACAGATGGTGGTTTAATGCCTAGTGCTTCATAAATTGCATGCCCAGCTTGTTTGGCGCTACCGGATGCCTTGTCTGTGCTTGTAGAAACGCCTTGCATTGCAGTAGTAGCTTTTACATTAAATTCTGAAAAAGCTGATTTGGTTAGATCTACTGCTTGCTCAAGACCTTTTACCTTGTCACCAGCTGCCTTAATCTCATTAAGTGTTACAGCTTCGCTACTTTTTTCTAATGCTGAAAATGCATTTCTTGCTGTCAGTAATTCACGCTCTAAGGCATTAATACTATTGGTGCCAATACTGCCAATACGCTCAATTTCTTTGGTGCTAAGACTTGCGCCGTCACCCATGCTTTCAATTGCACGGGTAGCAGTTTGAGCCTCTCCCACCACACCAGTTAAATCTACGGCGCTAAAACGTTGCACCTGATTAATAGCTGATTGAGTAGCGCCATCCACGCCCTTCATGGCATTGATAGCAACACCTTGATAATAATTGAAGGCACTGGAGGCTTCATTGATGGCGTCTTGAATACTCAGAACACGCTGTTTGGCAATTTCAATATCTTGCAGAGTACCATCAGTGCTTTGCAGTCGAACCAGTTCTGCCTGAGCAGCTTTAAGAGCTAAATTCAGCTCATTAAGGCCCTGTTCACCAGCACTCGACATTGCACGGAGTTCACCAGCGCTGATAGTCGACTTATCGCCCAGAGATTCAATTTCTTTTGCAGCAGAGAAGAACTTATTACCCAGCATTTCTGCCAGTTGAACAGCATCACCAGGAATGGCACCACCGATTTCAAAGCCGGCCTTATTGGCCTTATTTGCTGTGTCTTGAAGTTCACTTCCTAGACCATCAATCTTTCCAGCTGCCTGAACAGCCTGGCCTTGCAGTTCGCCAGCAGCTTGAGATACCTCACCTAGCTTGCCTTTAGCCTGATCAGCCTTCTTTTGAAGGTCATCTGGTACTATTTTGCTAACCTCTTTTCCTGTTTCTACGGAGGCCGCTTTAAGTCCATCCGCTTCCTTTTTCAAAAGAGAAATGAATGACTCCCAATTATCTTTAGATGCTTTGGTGCCAGCATCAAAGCCCTTGGTGTCAGCATCCATGACTAATTTGAATGTTAAATTTTTACCAGACATACTGACCTCAAATTTTAGGCAATAAAAAACCCGCAGTGGCGGGTATAAGTTGAATATTAAAAAAGCACCCTAAGGTGCTTTTGATTTACGATACTTTTTTAACTTAGGTTTTTACTTTCACATTCCGCAAGCACTTTCTCAGCCTCTTTTTCTTGAAGTATGCTTTTAGTGAACAAGAAAGTTACCTCATCCTCTTTACTATCACCATCAGCTAAAAAGGTTAGTAGTGCTTCGTTAGTGGCCTCCATGGAGCTCACATAAAGTAGCTTGCTCGCCTCTAAGCATCCTGAGTACTTTTTTTCCTGGGTGTCGCGTTTTATTTTTTGCAATTCAGAAAGTGGTTGCGCCAAAGCCACCCTCATTACGCTATTTGAAAGTTTTCTTTGATCGCTAAATGATGCTGCGTAGCCTTTTAATTCCGAGAAACCCAATCTCTCGGCATGGATCTCTTTAGAGTATTTTAAATTTGCGATCGTATTTGCTTCGCCAGTAGGAAAATCTAATTTTTTCAATACCTCAACATAGGTAGAAACTAGTGATTCGTGCCTAGCTTGCTCCTCTATCTGCTTTTGCGAAAAATACCACCAAGCACCTCCTAGCAAACCACCAACCACCAGAAGCAAAACTATAACTAAAAAAGCATAAGGGGGCTTGTGGTGAGTGCCACACGTTTTACAGTGAGTATCTGTTGGTCTCATTGGTTTTTTACAAGATTTGCAATATTTAACACCCATCCTCAACGCTCCCACTCAATCTTATAGATCTGACCATCCACCACGGTGATAGTGTATTTCTGACCATTTACAGTGTAGCGATATGAAGATGCTTTATGTGGCCATCCTTTGCGGTCATGAATAACATGCTTATAAGAAGATTCGGGCTCGCCCAATACATCAAACATTTGCCCCAGTGAAGAACCGGGTTTCACATAGCTGGTACTACCACGTACAGAGTTCACTTCTGCAGCAAAAGCTGTGGTACTAAGCATAAGAACCGTAATTAATAATAATTTTTTCACACTAACCCCCTAAATAGTTATTTACGCATCATAACTTTAGGGAGATGCTTGATCAATCAGAGACCATTTCTTTTTTAAATGATTCAAAGCCTTTCTTATCAGATTGAGCCACACGTGCTGCAACGGCGTTATTGAAGATTCCCTGCTTATATAGCTTGTTTGCTGCCTTAACGTAGTTCTGAAATGCGCCGTAGGTCATTTCCATGATTTCGCTATGCTGATGGCCCATTGATACCAGAAACTGGAATGAATCAAACCAGGTGGAGTCATCTTTCTTTTTGGTGCCGCGTTTTGGCTTTTCGTATTTAAAGTAAGCTTGATTGACCAGAAGCACCGCTTTAAGCAGATCTTTAAATCCTTGCTCATCAGCAGCAAGCTCTACCAGTGATTCATTATTCAGATCAGTGACACATGCCATGGTCGAAATGACCTGCACACCATGAGCTTTAAATAGACCTGTCAAAATCTCATCTGAATGATTTTGGTCTTTGATGAAGCTCTTAATCAACTCAGCATGCATTGCCCAGGTATCAAAGTCTTTCATCTGGATCTGGCGAACTTCAATGTCATTGATTTTGAGGCTTCGATTCGTTGCTAGGAAAAAATCATTCATGGCGGAATCCCGAGATAAATTTTAGACATTAAAAAAACACCCGAAGGTGCTTTTCTTTTAACTTTGATAAAGGCTGAATTCTATAAAGTCCAACTACCACCTTGTCCCATCTCATAAACGATAAAAATTAAGGCTAGTACCATTAGTATGACAACAACGATTTCTGTTTTTGTTAGCATTTTCGGTGCTCCACTTTTCATCATTCATATGATAAGCAAAGCAAACAATTAATAACACAAATATTACAATAAAATTATTGGATGTTACAAAGAGTTAGAAGTTAAGGAAAGCTCTTTAGAGTGTAGCTACCTACTAAAGCATTCAAACATTTCGTTAAGCAACTCAACAAAAAGTTTCATCAGAAAAGCATTCTTACGCAAAACTAGATCCTTCTAACTCTAGCCTTGAATATCTTACATATCCCGACATAGCTGCTACATCCACGATTTAAATCATTCTCTAGACTGAAATTAAGTCTTAGAAACGTAGAGGAAATTCAAATGAAAAAGTATTCGAAAATTCTAATCTTGGCTTTATTCGGATTCACTGGCACCGTAGCTATTGCATCAGAACCACCAATTGAAGCCACTGCTGCAGCTGAAGCACAACAGGTTGCTTTAGAGTATGGAAATGAAAAAGATCAAAAATCTGAATCATCTGGTGAATAAAAGAAAGCCCTTAATTAAAGGGCTTTTTAATTACTTCCAGCTTGGCGTACAAGCACTCTTCCATGACAACTCAAATTGCTTTTGATCCGTCTGATTTTCTACAAGCACTATATTTTTCTGAAGCACAATGAAACGTTGAAAACCAATATCTGTACCGTCTGCTTCTTTATAGCTTACCTCTCCACACTCTCCTATTTGATTGCGGAACTTAGCTGAATCAGGATTGGGAATGAATTCTTTTGTAGCTTCTTTTGCAAATTCAAGCTGTTCCTTTTTGATTGTCTCTAGATCAAGCTGCTGACCGTTAGATTCCTTGTGTCCGCAACCCGATAAAATCATAATAAAAAATAATAAGCTTAAATTTTTCATAACTTCTCCATGTCTTAAGGGCAGCACTTTACATTAATTTTCAATCTTATCTAAAGCCTAGGGAGAGTGGATTTGTAAAGTTATGTTTAACCATTTTAAGTATTTTTAAAATTCAACTTATATAGCCAGGTGAAACTTCCACTTATCAAAAAACCTCCCGAAGGAGGTTCTTAGCTTACTAACTTACTGACATACAAGATAAATAATAGTAGAAATAATTATTACGGCTAGGATGGAGATAAATATTTCTATTTTAGTCATCGCAAAGTACTCTGTCTTATTATTGGCAGGTACATTTTATATAACCAAAATAGTCAAAACCAAGGGGGAAAAGTTCCAAATTTTTGGGTTAAAAAACCACTCCGAAGAGTGGTCTTGTTAAATATTTTCTAATCTACTATTAATCAACTCAGCCGTGCGTATACAGTAATCTGCATCTAACTTGGTCATGACAACATTTAGGCTGTAATCAGCATTCACTCTCTTCTTTTTTAGACGAATTAAGTCACTCTTGATTTGAGCAATAGTTTTACACTTATTTAAATCTACCAGACCGTGATTGTTAAATCGGCTGTATAGTTTTTCATGCATGCCTCCTTTTATGTTATTTGATTCCGGCCATGAATAGCGCTCAATAGCAACCTCTTGAGCCTTATGGAAGCTAGAATAATAAGCCCTACCAACAATATTTCTTATCATTGGTAAATCGCTGTGGTCTACTTGATGAAATAACTTTTTTGCTAAATCTAAAATTTCACACGAGGACATCTTTCAATTGTTCCTCATTAATTGGTGAAAAATTAATAGAAAAAGCATTAAACTCATCAATTACACCTTGTTCAAACACCGCATCAAACAACTTATCATTGAGGTAAATTATATCTTCAATAGATTTATTAATACCCAAATCAATCAAAAATTCACCGCTAGGCATTGATGTCATTAGGCCAAGCACTCTAACATTATGCTTTTCAATAAATTCTTCTAAAGTGATGGTCAATTTTTCTATCTGAAAACTGTCAATATTTAAGGCTTCATAAGCATTTGAAAAAGATTCAATCTGATATTGAATATCTTCTAGATTTAAATACTCTAAGTCATCAGAGATCACTTTTAATCTTTCTACTATACGGCTAAAGTTCATAATAGTTTCCTCAAACCTGCCTGTAAAAAAAGAAAATGTGCTTAAATTTTTTAAAACAGGAAATCGATAAGCCTGTGGCAAACTTAAAACCGCCTCAGCATCTAGATTGGCTAATATTTTATTTAGCTGTGCAAAAGCACCTATGCGAACCGCCATTCCAACCAAGGTTATATATATATTGCCATTTCCTGAAATATATGGAATTAAGGAGGTTAACTCCGCCTTAGCTTTGGAATACTGTCCAGATTGATAATAAATTAGCATTCTCTGCTTTTTTGCACGCAAAAAATCCACAGACTCCGCATCTCTAGTCATTTTTTCAAGTCGTGCTGCTTGAAACTCAGACAAATAGACGTTATCGGGGTTATTAAAAATAACCTGCGAAACTTCATCTAATTTGCTTTTGGGCTTAGGCGCAGTCATAAGAACAATAAATATTATAAATTTGTATGCATTTTATGCGGGTTAACCTTTTTATACAAATGGATTTACAGTTTCTCATATGTCTAAAAGTAAAAAGAAACCAACTCACACTGCTATCTCACTCATCTTCTTATATGCCTCATGAATATACTGATTATCCAGATCAGAGAGGAAACCATAAAACAGGCACAAAAAAAGACGCATAGCGCCGTGGAGTTCTTTGTGCCTGTATGGGTTACGGTGCTGTTGCTGCCGGAATCGTTACGATATGGCCATATAAGCCAAGTGTTGGGTCTGTTTCTTTACCCACATCAGATAAGGCTTGACCAGAGATTTCATACTGACCCAATTCTTCATGAATTAATGGGAAAGTGGTTTCAGGTGACTTTTTAGTTCGCCACAAACGAACAGCCATATGCTTACCATTTGCTGTATTCACCCCTTTGAAGAACAACTCATATTCTTCATTGAAGTTATTGGCCAGAGTTGTATGTGTTACGGCGCCAGTTGTATAGGTGGCTAGAATAGGCATACTCAGATCAGCTACATCATGAAAAATCACAGTGCCAAACTTAGCATCTACAGTGTATTGATCATCAGTAAGTGTCTTTGGTGTAGCGCTGGTTGAGTCCTTAAAGGTCACTTCTGATAAGTTATAACCTTTTAATTGAATTTCCTGACCAGCGGTAACTGTTCCCAAAGATTCATCAGTGATGGTATCGCTTGCAACTTCAGAGTTTGTACCAGATACGATGTACTCCAGATTGTCTTTATCCACCTCTTCCAGTGTTCCGGAGAAATTCACAGAAGTTGTATTTACCATCGTGAAGTCGGTTGTGCGATTGCCCGATGTTGACTCTTGATGCTCAATAACATCTGCACCAATCTCAAGCTCAAAATCGGGCACGTTGCCCAGATGGCGCATAGCGCCAGCAATACCATTGGTTAGCTTGGATAAATAGAATTTACCCTGCAACGAGATATATTCTTTAGCCATTACTTTTCATCCCCTGTGGTTTTCTTGGCTGGAGCAGCTTTAGCTTCAGGGACTTCCTGAATAGCGCCATCTGCCAGTAATTTTTTGATTTGTGCGTCATCTAACCCGCCAACGACATCGCCCTTTTGGAAGCGTCCGACGGGCTGTGTTGCCTTGTATTGTTTCGCCATGATTGGCTCCTAAATGAATTTCTGTGATTCAAAAATAATGGTGATATATGCAAAGCCTGGACTGTACCCATCTCGAACCGATATGAAATCCAGTGCAGTTCGTGATGCTTGTGGCTGCCAACCGGAAAGCAGTTGAATCACCTTCTCAGTCAAAAACCCCGCTTCATCACTTACAGCACGTCCATCGGTCATTTGAGATTGAGCATTGCGACATGCCACCGTAACCGCCCATTGCTGGCCGATCTGGTTGATGCTTCCACGACCTGCACTGGCTTTCTTGTCTATACGGACAAAATTGACATGTGCCGACGGCGTGACCTGCGACATCTCTGTTACGCTGACTGAATTCAACGGCGTATAGATCTTTAGAAATTCTGGAATCTCTTTCAGCTTTTCTGCAATCTCATCACGCACCGCGAAGAAGGTGCTCATCTATAAAACTCCCGACAATGTCTAAAACCATGGCTTCATCTTCTGCATCAAGACCGAGTTGAGTTCGAGGCGGAATAATGGATTGCTTAACTTTCCGATATTGGCCACCCACTGCAAAAGTAATGTATTGGCCATTCTTGGGTAGGATTGTTGCGCCATAATGCAGATGGGGTGCATACGCAACATCTGTACCCACCTCCACACCACTTGAAAGTACATTGTGTGTGTAGGAATTCATTAGGCGGCCAGTATCACGTAGCGTCTCGCCACCTTGCAGCTTGGCTCTCCATGAAATCTTCCACGGGTTACCATCCACACCAGTACCGGTTAAAAACCGATGCTGAATACTATTCACAAGCCCAGCACCAATCTCATCAAACAACTGGTTCTTCAGCGAATCAAAGTTACCCAACTGGTTAAGCACTGCTTCAATAGGTGAACTATCAGCTCGAATGGTTATTGCGAAAGCCATAAACACCTCACTTCATGCTGGGCATCATGTCTAAAGTGGCATCACCAAATACACCACCGGTATATGAAGTACCGACTGGTGCTGTCGAAGGTCGTCCTTTAGGTTGGTCATCCACGATCTGGCTTGTTTCCGGTAACTGAATCTGCAGATGTGCCTTGTTGTCAGCAACACGTTTTAAGAATGCAATCGCATCCTCATAACGTTGACGCACCTCTTCGGTGGGTTGCTGAAAGTAAAGACGATAGCGTGCAATATCACACGCCATACGCTTTAAATTACTCGGCACATTAGGCAGCGGCAAGGGATAACGGCCGCCGATGTGGCCGTTAATTTCCTCTGTCGCATCCTGAATCGCATCAGTTACTGAGGACTGAGAAGGAAGCATCGTTTTTAGATTTCCAATCTCATCACCAAATCGTGCGACCAAATCTGATTCAGTCGCATACATAGATCACCTATTTGGTTTCATCAGCAGGTTTTTCACCGGCTTTAGGTTTTGCGGCAGGTTTCACCTTTTCAAGTTCAGCCACTTTTGCCTTTAGCTCAGCAACTTCTTGATCAGCCTTGGCCTTGTCAGCAGCAGCTGTCTGATTCGCTTCAGTTAAGGTTTTATTTGCTGCTGTCAGCTCAGCATTGGTCTTTTCAAGTTCAGCCAAGCGTTCGGCCGTACCATCTGCCTTAGGTTCTTCCGGCTCTTGATATTCTTCAATAGCCCCAGATGCTAAAAGGGCCTGAAGTTGTTTAGCTTCAAGCCCTTTGATTTCATCACCTGGCATAAAATGCCCGATGGATTGTTTTGCTGTGTACTTCGGCATGTCTTGCTCCTTATAGGGTGATAAAGCCAGTACCACCAACTACACCGTTCTTATTAGATGGCACAACCAGTGGAGCAGATTCAGTCATTAGCATGATGCCGCTTGGATCTTCGCAGTACCATTGACGATCAAAGTATTGCTGAGCTGCACCATTGGCTAGCATATTTTTGATCTTACAGTGAGCAACTGAGCCATTGGTATCAGAAATCAATGAGAAGTAATCCTTAGGAATAAAGCGTTTCACTTGACCTTTGTTACGGTAGGTCGCGTCATACACCCAGAATTCGATCCCATCAAAAGTACCTTTGAATGTCGCAGATTCTTTAACACCAAAGCTCGGATTCACTGGAACAGAAATACCCGCATACGGCGTGATGAATTCTTTTTTGAATTCTTCATTATTCCAGAGAGCCGACCAAACCAAGCCCGACATAATAGACAGCTTGGTCTCACCACCATCAGCAGCCAATTGACGTTCAAGCATGGTGCGGATATCCGTTACTGGCTTGGCACCCACTTCATTCCACTTAGTCAACGGTGTATATGTCAAAGATGCATCACGACGGTAATCCACCAGGTTGTATTCATAATCATCTGAGTGAAGCGCGTATTTACCATTTTTCAGTAAATCAATCGCCATCATCAGGACTGAGTTATCAATCGCATCATGGTTGCGCTTCATCACTGCGATCTGAGCAACGATCATTTGCTCTTGCTCAGACAGTCGCTGATTACCCGTAGAAATAATCTTTGCCGCACGCAAGCGCTCAAGCAAAGCAATTTCAAAAGTTTCTGCAGGTGTGACCTGATTTTTTGGTTTGTAGTAAGCCGGTTTGACGTGGCGTACTTCACCGGATTGAGTGGTATCGAATGGCTTACCAGGTTGTTGTGGTGATACCAGTGGTGCCAAATCATGCTCAGCAGATACTTCCGCCAAAGGTACGTCATCACGCGTGAATAACGGGCGATTAGGGAAAAGCTTGTCTAAAAGCCAGGTGTCCATCGGACGGTAGTTTGAGTGGATCAGTGCAAGCTCACCCACATCAAGAAGTTCAAGTGGAGCACCTTCAATATTAAAAGACTGTGGCATGTTAATTACACCTTAGAAAGTTCGATTTTGTTTTTAGTTGCCTGTGCACGCGCTGCATCATATTGAGCAGTTGTAAGCAAAGTTCCATTTACTGATACAGCTTCGACATTAAATACGCCGCCGTAGTACACCGAAATTTCGATTCCATCAGCAGCCTTAATCGTAGCTTCAGCCGCAGTTACATCCTGACCGCAGATCACATCCCACGTTTTTTCATCAGTGGCGTGGGCCAGCACATTGGTATCTGACAGCGTTAATAGATCACCATATTTAAATGCAGTGGCGGTTGGAACCTTTGCATTGGCACGACGTAACTTTTCATTGTCCAAGACCAGTCGTTTTGAGGTGACTGAAATGGGCGGTACATAGTGAATAGCCATGGATTATTTCCCCTTTTGTTCTGCAAATGCTTGTGCACCTGAAGTGAATTTGTGAGTGTCATTGTTATTTGACTGGCCACCTTGCCCCGGATTAGCTTGATGGCTAAACAAATGTGCAAATGCTGGATTCACACCTGGTGCTTGTTGTGGCTGTTGGCCAGCTGGTGGCTGCTGATTACCTGCTGAGAATTGACGAAGCTGCTTAGCCGCGAAGGTAAAAACTGAATCATCCATATTGGTATAAGCGGTTTTATCTTCAGCACTGAACTGTGTTTTCAGCTCAGTTTCTAAGGCTGTAATTTCATCAGCGCGCTTTTGCGCTTTGAATTGCTTAAGTTCAGTCAACGCATCATCACGCTCACGCTCTGCCTGCTCTTTGGCTTGTTGTGCTTTTTCTAATTCGGTCACGTTGGTGTCCTCTTTGGTTGGGTTTGGGTTGGCTTTGCCCGAAAAGGCTTTAATTGATGTATTGCGATCAGCACCTGTTGAACAGATCGTAAATTCACGAATACGGTTTTGACGAAAAATTGTGATCGGGCCTTCAAAGGACTGACCATTCACAGTGACTGTCTTGCCTTGTGATACTTCTTCAATGGATCCTGGATCAATCATCATCGACATTTGGAATGGGAAACCGTCATCAGAGTCTTGAACAATCTCTTGTGCTTTCGCATTCGTAAGAAAATCACCAGATACATCAATCTTTCCGTTTGTATCTACAGCTTGAACTACACCAATTCGACTTGAACCAAAGTGTTCTTCAAGTAAGGCTGTCGGCTTATCAATCTCAATTCCATCAAGATCAAAGACCACACCGGAGCGCCCCCAATACCAGTGACCATCTACACGACCACCAGCATAAGCAGTGCCTTTAAATTTTCGCTTTTGCCCTTCTTCAGCTTTAGGCACCTCAATTGCCGAGGCATTAAATAAATACTTCAGCCGCTCTTCATTTGGATCTGGCATTTTTCATGCTCCATAAAAAACCGCCCCATAAGGAGCGGTTTGAATTTCAATTTTTTTAGAGTGATTGGATTAACAATTCAAGTTTTTCAATAGCCTCGGTCTTTGCACCAAAGTACCCATCAATACTCGCCACAGCACTCAAAGCATTAATAGCTGCTAACTTCGTATCAAAAGCAAGATTTTTAAATCTTTCAGATAGATTTGAAATAGATTCATCATTACCTAAAGCCATACTTCCATTCGATACATCTGGATTTATCGCTAAGGCATTTGAACCAAAATTATGTCCTAATGCATGACAACCATGCTCATCGACCTTTAAGGCACCCATTAGAAGCATTTTAAGATTTGCTCGATCCTCTTTTGATTCTGCAACAATGGAGTCAATGTTCAATCCGGTTAAAGACATCCCATCTCGATATAAAACGCTCATCCCATTTTTTAAAGTAAGTTTCATCTAATTCACCAATGCCTTTAATGTATAAACCATTTGCCCTTCAACTGTTTCAATCGAAACCACTTCAAAAGACAATCCCATCGGCATCAGCACGCCGTTTCCAGCATTCAGCATATCCAGATCAATACCTAAACCTTTAGCATTCTCAATCTTGATTACGATGTCTGAAGCTGTATCAGCCATTAACAACGGCGCATTCAATTGAACTGTCTGCCCAACTTGATAAGCCGCTACCTGCTGAAGCGTTGCAGCACCCACCACTGTTGAAGCGGTATTACTTGCCACAGCTTGAATCGCTGTCATATCGGTACTCAGCCAGCGCTTAAGCACATCATCAGCCAGTGAGCTTGTAGCGGAGTTTAAGTAGCCAGTCAGTGCGGCATCATTTCCTTGCACATAATCAAGGAAAGTACGAATCGCACTAGGTCTGATCTTTGGATCTAGTGGAATTACCGTATTGGCCACCGTATCAAATAGATCCCGAGCTTTATCATCCATCGGAGCAAACAGACTGGTGAGCTTTTTACTCGCCGTCCATTCTGCCCTGATGACTTCCTTCTGCTCGAGGAGATACTCCTTATCCAGACTTGAAGCACTGATTTTCTTATCCACCAGTGATTCAAGTTCACCAAACTGCAATGGATGAGAACTCCAATCTAAGGCTTCGGCTATCTCAGGCAACTGATCATCTGGTGTAATCCCGTATTTCAATGCCTGCTTCTCGGTTAAGGCAATCACGGTGCACCGGCAACGAAATCCCAATGGTGGATAATGTGTTAGCCAGAATGGATGATCAATCGGCAGTACGATACGATTTAAAGCTAAATGAGCAGGACGTACGCGACTATCATCGATAGCCGAGTACATCAGGTATTGTCGTTTAGCTTTATTCCGTTGCTGCTGTTGCCACCGACCATGACCGTATGCACTTTGGATATTGGTACGAAATACATTATCCAAATAGTGTTTAGGCAGGATGATTTCAGATTCTTCAATCAGCTTCTGAAAGTCCTTGAAAGTGCCACCATCGGCAATCGATTTATTCACGGCCTTGATGACCGTTTCAACCTGCTCAAGACTGGATAGAAAACTAACCGTGGTTGCCATCTGCCGGGTCTTTAAGTCCATTGAATAGAACTCATCAGGTAGCACGATCTTTTTATTGTGAGCAAATCGAAGCGCCTCAAGGAATGTGACTGGTTGCATAACTTACTTCCCGTTTTGAGCCGTCACATATCCCAGTACATCCGCAGCATACAAAGCCTGATCCAGATTGGCCGTGAACTGAGTTTGTGTTGCACCAGGTATTAATTGCATCAAGTTATAAGCCAGAGCTTCAGGACTATCAGATTTGAATATCAATTCCTTGACCTGATCCGGTTTTAATAGCTGCAATTCATCCTGTGCATCAGTCAACTCTTCAACTTCTTGCTGCTCTGGTGAGAGCTTGTTTGCTGATGCCTTAAAGTTGAATGCCTGACGCGGTAATGCTGAAAATTGATTAAAACCGGTTTGAACCTCCTCAATCACATCACCATCTTCAAGCCCATACTCACGCTTGAAGTATTGTGGCGTTAAGACTGCACCTGCATTCTTTAACTTCACATCACGATCTGCTTTAGGCTCTTCGAGTGATTTCTCTTCACCAATGATGACTCGATGACGTTCCCAGCCATTTAGATCGCATAACGCATTAATAACGGCTTGGATCGTTGGCATGATCATTCGTACATCGGCTTTGTACTTTGAGTTTTGAACCTCAAGATGAACATCACCCAACGCGCGTGATCCAGAGCCATCGGTACCAGATGTAAGAGTCTGACCAAGAATCACCTTTTGAATACGGCGCTCAAGGTTCTTATCAAAGACTTCGAATGTTTGGGATGCATTACCATTAGTATTGGCAGTTTGGATTTCAACTGAATCTGTACCACTTAAGGCAATAACCGAACTGGCATGAGCTCTAAGTAGTGCATCACGCATATCTGTCGTCTTGCCGGCAGTTTTACCAACCAGCATTGGTAAGCCAAACTTTTCAACGAACTTGGCCCAGAACTTAAAGCCAGACGTTTTGAAGAACCAGACCCAGTACAGTCGACTTAAAAGAGCCTCACCTAATGGATTCTCATAAGTAGATTTACAACGTGTCAAAAAGTGCTTGAAGCGCTGGTCTACTTCCTGATCCTGTCGAGTTGTGTTGTAGTTAGCCAGCAACATCAGACGACCATCATTCTTAGGCTCATACCATTGCATTGGCTTTTCACCAATCCACTTAAAACCAATAAACGGTGTAATAGTATCGCCGTCAATATGTAGGCTCGGTTCCTCAGGCTTGGTATAGATTGCCTCTAATACAGAATATCCGTACCAGCGAGCATTCTGCGCACCCAAGAGAATCTCAGACCACCACTCACGTAAATGCTCCATAATGATTTTAGATTCCGGTCGGTCCATCGGCTCTACACGCCATGATGCACTTTCAAGTTTATCCTGCCGTTTTTCAATTGCCTGATAAATCTCATCGTCATACATCATGACTTTTAACCGTGGGCGGGTAACACCGGCTTTACGCAAAACTTCATCACCATCCGGCATTTTAGTCAGATAACTGATTAAGGCCTGCTCTGCCTCATGAGAATAGAGTGCACCAGATTCGGGCTTACTATTTTCAGACTTTTTACTTTTCTTAGCCATAAATAAAACCTTAAGCCGCTGGTGGGCTATAATTAATCGCAATTACTGCATCTTCAATTGCATCAATGAGCGTATCCACTTGGTCATCATGATCATGGGTAAATGCCGCATTAAACGCTTCACACTCTTCAAAAAACTCGCCTACCCAGTGAGCATCTTTAGGTACCATCACAAAACGATCTTCAGGCTTATCCTTATAGTTCGCTTCAAGATGAACCTGTACATCCATAAACCGGGATAGCTTGTCTGTATTACGCTGTACCGGAATCACAGCAACACCTGAGTAAGTACCGAGTGTCTGGATCAATTGGGTACCAGATGCCTTATCCTCTACTTTCATGTAGCGAATAGGCTTGGTATGCCAGGTGTATTCTTTGTGCTTATCCAGAAATGCCTTAGCCTGGCGGTTTAGTTCCGGTGCTTCCCATTTGCCACGCAAGAGATCCAGTAAGTACAGCTTTCCATCTATACCCATACCCACCAGCAGGAATACAGAGTAGTCATTGTGCTCTTTGGTTTTCTGCGCTGTATCGACAAGGACGGCGCGCCACTGAAGCTCTGGGTGCTCTTTATAGAATCCAAACCATTCAGACTTAATCAAATCACCACCCAGCTTTTTAGGCTGCTGCATGTACTGACTTGAGAATGTATAGCGTGATACCGTCGCGCCCTCTTTATCCTTACCACCCTTTTCAAGCTGCAGTAAGGATTGCAGTGATTCTTTCTTTAGCCAATAACTTTGACGACCCTGCTCATCACGCTCAGTATCTCGCGGTACCAGCTTTTGAATATGCTCTGGCAAGGTTGCAATGTACTTATCATCTATCAATGCCGGAATAGATACTTGGCTCCATTCACCTGGTAGATTTCCCGTCATGACGAAATTAGTGGGATCCTCAGTGTGAAGGCGCTGCATGATCATGATGATAGGTGTATCAGATTTAGCTTTACGAGAGTTCACCGTGTTCAGTAGCTTCCGATTCGCTGCATCCCGCTTGATCTTACTGAAAGCATCTTCAGGCTTTAATGGGTCATCAATGATGATACAGCCAGTAAATCCATCATCTGCCAGTGTTCCTGCCCGTCGTCCAGTGACCTGTCCACCCATAGAGGCAACATACACATGACCAACGTCATAGTCCTCAACCGTAATTTTCCATTCTTTCTTTGAATCAGTACTGTTAGAGACAGTTAAATCCCACATCAGGCGATAGTCTTTCGACTTCACAATGTCACGCGCAGTATCTGAAACACCTTCTACCAGTGATTGGGAAAAGGACAAATACAGAAACCGTGATCGAGCATTTAGAGCTAAGCCTCGTGGAATTAGGTTGGTGGTCAGTTCAGTTTTTCCGGCCCCTGGTGGAACATTGATAACTACGTTCGCAATCTCACCAGCTATCACCTGATCAATGATCCAAGAGATATAAACATGGTGCCAGTTCACAGTAAATTTAAAACCCATACGGGGTTTAAAGAATCGCCGGGTGAAATATAAATGCTCATCTTCACACAGCTTCTTTTCAACCTGTGTTTGCAGATCCATTTAGTATTCCTCTTGGGCCTTCTTTACAGCAGCTTCAACTTGGTCTTGGGTAGCGTGCACAACTGTTGTTTGTAATGCTTCGCCGTCTTTACCAGTGATTTCCTGTCGGTTGGTATATTTACCACCCATATCTTCGGCAGCCTGCTTCAAAATATTCAAAGCGGCTACTCGATTCTTGCCATGCTTTTGATATTGATTTTCTAAACGCTGAAGTCTAACAGTCAAGTTTGCAATAGGAATATTTTGAGGTTTTTCCAAAAAATCTTTTCTGGTTACTTCAAACTCAGCTTTCAATTCATCGCTTAGATTTTCACCTGCACGCTTTGTTGGATCATATTTTTCACATTGCTGCTTTGTAACCTGCACCCCGTAATCTTGGTTGACGAGTTCCGCTGTTTCGGTAGGTGTGTTAAATCTGGCAAGTGATCGAACTATAAAGAGTTTTATCTCTTTTTTAAGAACTGCCATATCCTTAATCCTGTCAACCTACGTCAACCTAAATGGGCAAAAAAATTAGCCGATAACACAGTTCCCACAACATGCTGCAATATTCGTTTCAGATACAAACGGCGCATTCTTGGCAATTTCCAAAAGCCGTTTTACAGATTCGTCTGCACCCCATCGTTTTGTTTCACCAAAGAACACTTCGACATCATGGCCGGCTAAGTAATGCTTAGGTAAGCCAGTATGGTCGCTATAAATGATTTCGCCATCTTCATCGCGCTCAACCCCGATGTGATAAAGCTCATGCTCAATCAGCCGGCAGAATTCACGATCTGAAGCCTGTTCACAGAATGCAGCATCAACAGTAATCAAATATTGAGGTACAAAGCCGTACCAATCACGCATCTGTTGTTCCTGACGTGCCTTCTTCCAGCCACCCTGGTTAAACATGACCTTTTCACATTGGCCCAGTACCATACGTTTTTTCGCTACGGCGGCAGATGAAGCCCAAGCGAATGCAAGGAACTCTTCATTGTCATGCAGTAATTCAGCAATATGATCATGATCAGGGTTATGTAGTTCACCACCGAGAGTAAGCCAGTTATTCACGACCCATTCTTTAAGCTCTGGTGCTGGTGCCAAGCGAATGGCTTCCTCTTGCTCAGCCTGATCAATCAGCTCCGTCGGTGGGAATGGTCTGAACTGTTCCATACGATGCTTTTAAACCTCTTAGCCATTTGGTTGCACGGCCCATATTGATGTCATTAACTTCAAAGCGGTGATATCGATAACCCATTTCTTCAGCATGGTCATAGCGATCCATACTCCAAGCTTTTGTGGCTAATTTACCTTTTCGACCACCAGACCAAGGCCCACCAGCAATTTCAATTAATGTGAGATAGCCAACCAGGTGTAAATCGAAACGCCAGTGCCTCGTACTTTTAAAGTGAAAATATTCTTCGTATTTGATTTCCATCCGATCCAAGATTTCTTTTAATCGATCGAATGCTTCTAGGTATTTTTCACCAGCTTTGGGTAGGGGTCTGACACGCGATTTCTTTTTTGGCGGGATTTTTTGGGTGAAAAGTTTATAAGCCTTTTCATCCATACAAAGCCACACGTAAATTCTTAATCCGCTCTTTCAACTTAATCATGATGCCGTCAATTGCCAGCAGCTCATTTCGCGTTAATCCGGCCCGACTGAGATTCTGATACTTAGACAGCTCAGTACTGCAAAATTCTAAGTCTTGTTTAGCTTGTACTTTGTCTGTCATGGGTACCACCAATAAGAAAAGAAAAACCCCTCAACATCTAGAATGCGAGGGGCTTTGATTGCCGTAATACGTCCGGCGAATTTTAGTCAAAAAAATACCCACACCATTGGGGTCGATGTGGGCGAAACTTTAAATTCAAAATGTGGAGTCTTTGAACAAGTGGTAAATTAATAGAGAATTAATATAACGTCCAACTTATTTTCAAAATAAATTATTAATTAATAAGTGAATTTATCGATTAGTTTATTATGGATTACTCAATTTCTTTCAAACAATCCCGACAGATTTTGATTTCTTCATCATCAATCGTGTAATCGATTTCAGTTACACCATGAAGACCAAATAAACACATCAATAAACGGAGCATGACTTTTCTCCTGACAATAAAAAGCCCGCTTAATTGGGGAATTAGGCGGGCCAATATTTGCTTTACCATTTAGTTATTTTTACTGCTTTAACTTCTTGGAGTAGTAAAAATATAGCACCTGAATTTCGATAACAAAGTATAAGGAATGTGTAGAAACTGTTTTCAACCGTCCACTTTGAGTTATTTTTCTTTTCACGGTATGGCAATATTTTGGGAATTAAAAGCCCGATCAATTGACCGAGCTTTCGTTGCTATATCTGGGTGGCGGCATCCGATTTCAAACCACTAGAAATTAATGAAACCGCCATAATGCAAAAAGCCCACCTTTCGATGAGCTTCTTTGTCAGTCAAAGTGAATTACTTACACTTCGGTGACTTATAACACAAAATAGCATATTCGCATTTAAACGCAAGTTATTTAATCATTTTAAGCGAAGTCTTTTGTCATGGCCTGCTAAGTAATAACTCCCTGCAAAAACCATGTTGTTTATCGAGCTTCTTGATAGAGTGAATTCCTTCTCCATCTGGCTTAATGACATCCCTCTCACATTCTTTTCGATAAACAATTGCACTGCCACTTTCGCTGAAGCACAAACCGAACTAGACTTATTAAAATCAACAATCAACTTCCGCACCTGCTCAGCCTCAAAGTCACTAATCTGACAAATGACCTGATCCTTACGTGGTGCCACCCCTTTGTTATTTTCAAGAATCAGCCAGTAGATCTGATTTACCCCAAGTGAGTCTGGTTGATTTCCTGACTTCATGCGAGAAATCTGGATGTATGCCCCATACTGCTTAAGCCAATCTTCAATACTAAAACGATCCCAGTTCATCACTTCCGCTTTAACCATCGCATTCATCCCTATTCCCTCTTAAATCACATTCAATGCTTTCAATAATGCAAAAATCAGCAGACCCTGAAGACCTAAAGCACATGCCGATGCAATCTTATGCGTCCAGACTTTTTCGCCACGATTAAGTTGGTTGTATTGGTTTTCGTGGTACTCCATGCGCTTTTTAACCTGCTTGCCCCGATACATCGTGTAATACAGCGGGTCGACCAGACCGATGCAGTTCAAGAAAAATTGATATGCAATCGACAACACCAAAACCCATAACGCTATTTGTTCTAATTCCATCACTTCATCCCCCAAATCAGCATTCCCGCATCTCGTTGCTCTTGATTCGTTCTGCCCTGCCAACCTGTAATTCGATTAAAATCTTCAGCTTTCAACTTTGTGCGTGTCGGCTTAACCAATACCACCGCTAAACCGCATTCTTTTGCCATCTCTGCGAGCAATTTGCCTGTTGCGTGGTTCTCCCCTACATTCTTGGCAATCTTCTCTCCTGCGCTCTTGGAATGACCAAAACGAAAATTAGATTTTTTATTCAACCAACCCGCCTCAATGACGACTTTCTTGATTTCATCTTGATGGCTTCGGAATAGCTCTACAGTTTCAGGAAAGGTTAAGTTTTTAAGTTCCAGTGACTGCCCTAAAACAGCCACTCCTGATTTTTCCAAGTCTGGATCGATGCCGATAATCAGGTCAGTCATTGGCACCTCGCCACATCATCACCACAAAAGCGATTTGGAAAATAATCATCAACACGCCCAATGTGGTTGTCTTAAACTCAGCGAAAAGAATGACGTTGCAAATTAAAAGCACCGCTACTTCTTGTTGGAATTTACTCATGACCACCTCGCAGGGCTTTTTCTAAAATCTTCACACCCATATCAACGCCTTCCGACTGGCATATTTGAGCAGGGTCTTTATAGCCATCAACGTCTTCACTTAAAATTAGAGAGAGTTGCCGCATTTCGAATAAAGCCTCATCAATTCGCTTTTGCTGGCCCTCAACCTCCTTCTTCTTCTCGATATAACAAGCCTCCATGTTGCTGAGTTGGGCTTTCAAACTCTCAATCTGCTTCTCATACTTTCGCAAATCAGCGTCTTGAAGCTTGATGACTTCGGTGTGCTCGTCGATGATGGCTTGTTGGTGGTTCCATGCTTCTTCTGAAATCCTGCCCTCTTGGCCAAGAAAATAAGTAACTCGGCCATTTTTATTTAAGGATTTAAACCACTTTTCAAAATCACTCATGCTCAATCACCTTCGTATTTGGAGAAATGTGGTTCTTAATATCACTACACGTATCAATGCGGTCGTGATCGGCTAGAGCGATGCGGAGGTCTGAAATCAAAATTGGATCAAACCCACGCTTCTTGAAATAATCGCCATTGTTATCAGTTAAATTCCATTGCTCATGAACCCCGTTGTGGAATTGAAATTCAGGAGATTCTCGGAAGTAATAACCATCTTGATAACTTTCTGCATTTGATGGCGCCCCATCCACAATCTGCTTACACTTCTCCAACCCTAATTTTTCGATTAAGTTCATGCCCATTCCATGCACTCCTTGCAGTCGCAACCACTTCTAAATTTTGTGATAGTTCCATGTTGAGCCAGTTTTAGGATTTCTTTCTTCACCTCAACTGGCGATGCCTTCCGAGTTGGTTTCTTAGGTCTTATTTTTGGTGTCACAACCTCGATTGGACTCTTGCGCCCAAGGAAAGGTATTTTTCTTAATACTGCTACTTTCAATGGGTGATCAGTGTTGTTATCAAAACTCGCCAAAACCTCTCTGACAGTCAGCGGCTCGTAATGTGGTCGACCCAATGCTTCAGCAATTTCAATCAGTGCTGTTCTGATTTGTTCTTTGGTGTCTAACATGACCCACCCCCGAATAACTGCTTGGCTTTAGGTGTAAGGAAGTAGCGATATTCGTCATTACCACCCCCGACAAATCCAATAAGACCGACTTGCACCAAGGTTTTTAAGTAGCGCTGTACCGATCTAATCGTCATGTATGGCAGCGCTTGATCTTTGATTTCCTTGGTTGTGGCGATTGGTGTGTTTTTAATAACAAGTAAAACATCAATACCACGATTTAATGAAGCTGCTTTGTTATGTTGGTATTCTCTTTCCTTCACACCCCACCCCCTACTTGCTCCACAATCGTCTTAATGGCCTTAAGCGTTAATTCATGGTCATCACTCGGCACAACGAATAGGCTTGCAATCATTTGTACTTTCTTGGCGTACTTACGAGCATCTTTACAATATCCATTACGCTCACGATCCAAATTTTCATTGAAGGCGAGCAGGTCGGCATGTTCTTTTTGAAGCTGCTCAAGATTCATTTCTAGGTAATCACTCACACCCCACCCCCTGCGCTTTGCCCTACAACCTGCAACTGCGTGTAATATTCAGGACTCAAATCACAGAAAGTGGCCCGACCTAAATCAGTTGCCAGGCGAACCGTTCCAGTTGATCCGTTACGTGCTTTACCAATGATAATTTCCGCTGTACCCGCTTCTTTTGAGTCCTTGTTGTAAACCTCGTCACGGTAGATAAACATGATGATGTCTGCATCTTGCTCAATAGCGCCTGACTCACGAATGTCTGACATCACTGGGCGTTTGTTTGGTCGCTGCTCCAATGAGCGGTTGAGCTGAGACAGTGCAATCACTGGGCAACCAAAGTCCTTGGCAATCTTTTTAAGGCCCCATGAAATATCACCAATCTCCTGCACCTTGTTTCCTGTTTTCTCAGGTGGGGTCATGATCTGAAGATAATCAACAACGATGGCATTCAATCGACCACCAGTCTTTTGCTGAACCTTACGAGCTTCACGGCGAATATCAGCCAGACTTGGAGATGCCTTGTCATTGATGAAGATCGGGCATTTTTTCAAAGTGTCGACAGCGCGATAAATACAACCTGCACCTTCCTCATCAAACACAGCCGAACGGACTTGCTTCAATGGAATCTGACCAAGGCCCGAAATCATTCGCTCCATGATCTGCTCTTTCGACATCTCCCCAGACATGAACAACACCACTTCACCCTGATTTACAGCAAGGTCGAGCATGATGTTTTGGGCCAATGTGGTTTTACCCATCGAAGGACGTGCACCGATAATCACCAGATCGGTACGATCAATGCGGTCTAGTTTGTTATCCAGTTCAATAAAACCTGTTTTTACCCCTGCCTTAACTTCAATGCCGGCATGAATTTTTTGGTGACGGTCAATGATGTCAGTCAGCACATCTACAGCAATCGCTTCAACACTCAAAGTGGCCTGCTGAGTCGATGTATTATCAAGACCAGAAACCAATGACTGCACCTTCTCAATTGCGGTTTCACCGGTATAGGTCAGCGTATCGTTGGCAATGGTGCCGATATGCTTGCTCAGGTCTGCAATCTTTCTGCGAGTAGATAAATCTTTTAAGGTTTTGATGTGCGTAGGAATGAGCCTAGGAAGCGATATGGCACTCGATAGCTCCATGATGTACGTTTCATCAATTTGGGCTCTTTCTGTTGGATTTGAGCGAATCTGTTCCCAAACAACAACTGCATCATGACCTTCGCCTTTTAGGTGCTGGCGTTTGATGTAATTGAAGATGACTTGGTGGCGGCTGGCATAGAAATCACTTTCTTCCAGTTGCTCGATGTAGTCACCAGATCCAGCGAAATCCATGAACGAACACAAAACAGCTTGTTCAGTAGGAATTGAAAATAACTCAGTCATTGCTCATCCCCTTAAATTTCTTCGCCACACCCTTGAAGATTGGTGCTGGTTGTTGATCAGGGGTTGAGATTGGTTGTGGATCTTCTAGCTGTTCGATCTCAGCATTGGTTTCAGCCCAATTCCATGCAGCTTTGAATGACTCCCATCCGCGTAAAACGATAATCTGGAATACGCGCTCATTTGAAAGCTTTGCTTCAATTGCTTGCTTGAAGATAATTTTCAGGGAACGATCAGTAATGGTTTTGCGTTTCTTGTTTTTCAGATCAATAAACTCTTGAGCTGTTTTTTCAGATACACCGTTTTCCATCATGAATTTTTTAGCAGAGAATTTTTTAGGTTGTTCAGGTGCGGATGCGCCTAAATTAATATCTGTAGTATTCTCTGTTGTATTCTCTGTATTAGATGCCCCTTTTGGCACATTTGATTGTTCCGTAGCGCACATTTGATTGTTCCCAACGGCACATTCAATTGCTCCATTTGGCACATTCAATTGTTCCGTATGGCACAATTGAGAGCCAGTAAGGGTTTCAGAGTATTCAATGAGCGCTTTATAAAGATTTTCGCGCTCAACACGGAAATAAACTCGAGGTGGTACGCCGCGCTTCTTCTCGGAAATAAAGCCTAAATCCTTAAGTGCTTTTCGTGCTGTGTGCTGTTCTTTTCTGGTTAATCCAGTTTCCAAGGTCCATTCGTGGTGATCCTTATATATCCAGCCATCGGCATCCTTTGTGCGCGAAGTCCAATACACCAACTGGGATAACATGAGCGCACCATTTACACCGCATCCAATAAAAACATAATGCTTATTGAATGCGATCGGTTGATCATTCATAGCTTCAATTAACCTAATCATTGGAATGAGTTTGCTCATGCCTCACCTCTCACAAATACAAGCAGCTCGTGACGAGCTTTAGCCACCAAACAGGCGTGATCAAGGCATGGGTTTTGAATATTTGCTTTAAGGGCTTGTTCCAGAAGTTGAATCTTCTGGATAAGTATTTTTTCTCTAAAATTTCGTGCTAAACTACTCATGTTCATTTTCCTTTGCGGGTTTTTGGACGCTAAAAGCCTGAGTTCAGACCTCAGGCTTTTTCTCGTTGTAGAGCTGATAAATACTTTGAGCACTCGCCTTTCATGGCCTTACGCAAAGATTGAATTTTCTGTTCGATTTCTTCCAGGATGCGATCTGTCTCATCCATTTCAGCAGGTGTCACCACACCATCTTCCAGAGCAGATAAAACCTGCTTGTTTGCTGCACCATTGCCAACATTCATGCCAAGCAGTGATTCGAGAACACCTAGTTCATGATCCTTGCCTTGAGCTTGATCTACTGGAACCAATACAAAACCTAATTTGTGCGCCCATACTTTTAATGGAGCTGGGTTTTGTGTGTAGGTCAGCATTGCTTCAAATGCCTTTAGGCTCGGCAGATGGTTTTCCATGTTTGGATTGGCATAGTTCAAAATCGTGTTATGAGACACGCCAACAAGATCAGCTATCTCTTTTGGAGTAATGCCGTTCGACTGGTGCACCATCTTGTGCAATGCGGTTTTGGTCTCTTTCGATATATCCATGTGAATACCTTGTTTACTTTCACGTTTATTAAAAAAGCCAAGTTGCTGATAATTGGTTTAAGCAGCAATGGTATGATGTTTGGGGTTGGCTTTATCCATAAGCCAATCCGTGGTAATAAGGCCATTACTGTTGCTAGCTAATGTTTGTGCATAGTTTGTTTCGCCCGTGTAGTCTGTTCGAGGAAGCGATCCTTTTGCCTCCATTTTTCGAACCGCTACATAGGAGATGCCTAATAGGTTTGCTGCGATTGTTCGCCCACCTACAGCATTAATTGCTTTTTGCATAGGGTTCATGATTTAAACCTTAATTAAACCAGATGTACTTTTTTAATTAAACCACCAGTTACATAATAATGCAACCTATGGTTGATTCCTTTAGGCTGATTTTTGCTTGATAATTTAACCAAAGGTTAAAGTGTGTGGATATGGAAACTCTTGTTGATCGTTTACAGAAGGCATTAAGTGCCAAAAAACTCTCATGGTCGAAAGCCTCAACCATGATTGGTCTTAGCCCTCAAGCGCCATCCAAGTGGAAGAAAGGTCAAATAAGTAAAGAGACCCTAGAGAAATTAGCTGGAATTCTTGAGGTTGATGTTGGGTGGCTTATGACTGGGGGTGAGCCTGTATCAGCTCAAACAGAAAAAACCCAACCCGTAATTGCTCATGAATATGGAAATGTAAAGCCAACAGGGAAAAAGTTAAGGGAGATTCCGGTGTTGGATTTTGTTCAAGCAGGCTTGTGGAGAGATGTGGTTTATGATGGGCTTCACCCCAAAGGAAAGACCCATACAACCTATGAAGGTATAGACCCTAAGGCGGTATTTTCATTAACTATTGATGGTATGAGCATGGCACCAGAATTCATGCCAGGTGATGAAGTTGTTGTGGATGCAGCAAAAGCGCCAGTACCGGGATCATTGGTTATTGCTCAAGAAATTCAGCACGGTCTAGCTTTAACAACTTTTAAAAAATATCGTGTTATTGGGGTCAATGAGCATGGGGTGGATGTTATTGAATTGGTTCCACTTAATCCTGACTTTCCTACTTACAACTCTTTGCAAATAGAAATATCCATCATTGGTGTGGTTGTTCAGCACCACAGAGAGTTTAAATATTAATAAAAAAGCCGCTATATGCGGCTTGGTGGTTGGGGTGTGTGGATGTGTAATTATAATTTTTTAATTTATTCAAATTAATTTCTTTAAAGTACTAAGGGAAGGGAAATGTCAAATCTTCAGGAACAAATTGATAAAGCTCGCATGCAAGTAAATACTGATTCATATCCGATGTCGATAGGTGAGTTAATTAATTTATATGATGATGGCGAGCTTGATATTCATCCAGAATTTCAACGTGTGTATAGATGGTCGGTTGAACAAAAAAGTAGGTTGATCGAATCGATACTTTTAGGTATTCCATTACCATCAATTTTTGTTGCTCAAAGGAAAGATGGTGTTTGGGATGTTGTTGATGGATTACAACGGATTTCAACAATTCTTTCATTTTTAGGAAAATTAAAAGATGAAGAGGGTAAAGTTAAAAAACCTTTAATATTGCAGGCAACAAAATATCTGCCAGCACTACAAGACAAAGTATGGGAAAATATTCATAATCCTGAACAAGAACTTGACATTGAGATTAAAAGAATCTTTAAACGAGAAAAAATTGATATAAAAATTATCAAAAGAGAAAGTGATAGTGATACTAAATTTGAATTATTCCAAAGATTGAACACCGGTGGCTCTAAACTATCAGATCAAGAAGTTCGAAATTGCATGCTTTTAATGCATAATAAAACAGCATTCTTTTGGTTAAAAGAACTCACTAAAGAAGACTCTTTTAAAACAACGCTACCTATTTCTGAAAAACAATCTGAAGAGTCGTATGATGCAGAACTAGCCCTTAGGTTCTTTATCTATAGAAATAGTAGTGAGGTAATTCGAAAAGAACACTCAGATGTCGCACCATATTTAAATGCCGAAATGATCAGATTGTTTGATGAAAAACAGAATTTTAATTTTGATTATGAAAAACAAATTTTCCTAAAAACGTTTACCATCGCCGATAAAGCCTTAGAGGACTCTGCCTTTAAAAAATACAATCACCAAAAGGCCAAATATGAGGGCGCTATATCTCTGCCTGTGTATGAAGCGGCTTCATTCGGACTATCTAAGCTTATAGAAAATAACAAGCTTGATGATAATCAACTGGTGGAGCTATTTATAAGAAAAACCAAAGAATTGACAGCAGATAGTGAATACTTACGTGTAATCGAAAATCGCACTCGTCCAATTGATAGAATGGTTGAGATGTCAAAAATTGCAATTCGAGTTTTTAAATGAAAATTCGAACATCTTTAGAACTCCAAGATAGTCTCCAGAAGGATATTAAATGGCGTAAGCGAGAGTTCACCTCTCTAAACTTCATGATACAGTCGAGTCGTGGTCACGAAAAGCAAATCTTAATTAGGGCTGCTATTGTTTTACTTTACGCACACTGGGAGGGGCATATAAAACACTGTGCGTTAGCTTATATAACTTTCCTTAATAGCAAAGGATTGCCATTTCACAAAATGAAGGATAATTTTCTTTTATTAAGTGTTCCTGATAAATTTAGAAAAGGCTTTTCACTCAATAAAATCTCTTCGTTATTGGAGTTGAGTGATTATATGAATAGCCCTCCAATAGGAAACTTCAAGGTGGATGAAAGTCTAGTTGTTGACACCGACTCAAACCTGAAATACCCCATTCTGCTAAATATTTTGCAGCAATTAGGCCTAGACTCAAGACCCTACGACTTGAAAGAACACTTTATTGATTCAAAGTTAGTACGCTGCCGTAACGCTATAGCTCACGGTGATATTTTAGGCCTGACAGATATTGAGGATACTTATGAGGAGATTAAAAAAGAGTTGCTGAGTATGATTGTCTTATTTCAAAATCTAATATTTAAAGCAGTTGATAATCAAGAGTATCTAAAATAGCAATCAATACCTTTGGGAGAACCATTAAAATGATTCATCCAAAGGTATATCTTTAATCGCCTGTACTGTTAAATGACGTAATCGAATTCTCTTGTTTAGGAATTCATTAGTTGCATCTGATTTGAGTGTCTTTAAGAGCTTCTTGCAATCTCTTAAAGAATTGCTCATTGGTTTAATTACAATAAGATGGTTTTCTACCGCTACCATTGATTTAAGGTTAATAATTGTTGCTGTTGCCCTATATCTATCCCCAGGACTAGAGGTTCTTTTAATGATTACGAATGGCGGTGAAATTACTTTTCCTTGAAATTTCCTTGTTTCACTTATATCTTCCAATATCTCCCATCCTGGAGTATTTTTGGAGTGAAAATAGGGGTATTCATTACCTATCTCTATATCTCTATAGGCAACTAAAGGCCCAATACAGACATTAAACTTACTTGATAACGCTTTATATTCTCCTAATTCCTCCTGCCATAAAATCGACTTTTGACTTTCTTCTGCCATGATTATCCCAGAAAGAATAAAAACATCTACATCGGTTTTGGTATTAAACCTCCCCCAAAGAATGGATTTTGCAGACATGTTGATAGAGCAGAAATTACGAAATAAGCTATATCGACTTCCTGATCGTAAAACTTCAGGCAAAATTGCTACCACAACACAATCTTTAGGCAAAACCCTTAGAAAGTGATCAAAAACAATACCAGCCGCATTTATTTTCCCTTGTTTCCAATAGTTTTTGTTCGGTGACTTCCAAATAGAAAATGGGGGATTCATTGCAACATGGGTAATACTTTTTAAATCCGTCTTTGTAACAAGCAATGCGTCCATTACTTTTATATTTTTAAAATATGATGTAGCTTGCTCAATCGAGCAATTTTTTTGAACGCCACGATTTAATGCTTCAATAATTAGTCTTAATTTTGTGGCTTCAATAAATGACTCATGTATATCAAACCCCCACAAAATTTCACCCCACTCTTCAAGTGTTTCACTTAAAGTATCGCGCACCCCAAGTCTTCTAGAGCACTCTATTAGTAAGTTACCTGCCCCGCACGTTGGATCTAATACCCTTGAGTTTAAAGTTAGAGCTCTTTCAAATGAATTAATTGCTTCAGTTGCTAGCATTTGACCTGTAAAAAAACTTCCCGCTTCCCTCATCTGCTCCAGAGGAAGGCACTGCCTTAAAACTGTATCTATAGAATCTAGGTCCACAATTGATTTGATTGATTCTGGAGGAGCATTATCGATTAGATATCGAAGATTCTGATTATGAATGGAAAGTTGGTTCATCTTTAAATACTGCAGAAGTTCATAGCACTTATACCATTTTTTTGACAAAAAAACTATAATTAAATTATTGAATATAAAAGACTTTTAAAAACAAAAAACTGCAGATAAAACAATTTATTACACAAGCTTTAAGATCTAGTTTAGACTCCAATAAAATGATCTGTGTGTTAAAAAACAATACTATTGCCAACCTCTATCTTATTTGGGTGTTCTTTCCTTTATTTCCGCCTATAATTCATCCACCAACAACAAAAAAGCAAAACCATGAAAAGAATAACTTTGACCACCCTACTCTTATCTTTGGCTTTCACTGGTTGTGAGAAGCAACTAACTGATGATATAGATCCAATCACAACCACAACAGCTCTTGAGAACTCAGATAATATTCTTAGTAAATACCTGGAAAAGTTAGATTCAGAGTTCACCACTCAAGATGTGCGGGTAAAGATCTTATGCAGAGACTATCCGCGTGAGTATGAAAAGAACTATATGCCCAACTTGTTGAAGCTATCACCCGGTGAATACTCTGAAGTCGCACTTCTAGCTGATATGGATTTGGTTTTAGATCACTACAAAGAGAAAGATTCTATTCAGTGCTAAAATTTTCTTACTGCTGAAATATTAAATCTTTATATTGAGCTTAAGGCCTCTCATGACCTGGCCTGTAATAACAAAGCAAAGCATCACTAACCCGACTTTACGTCGGGTTTTTCTTTATGTAAGGTAAGTGTAACCTTGTCTTTAAATGTTACATTATAACAATTAGTATAATGATACCTATGATTCATAAATAGAAAGGTAAGTCTCAATGAAATATCTGTTAGGCGCAGCATTGTTAGGATTAGCGATTACTGGCTGTACTTCAAATCAAAAAAACGAAGTAGTGCAAGAAAAAGTTGTGAGCAATACTGCAACTGAAACTCAGGTAATTAATTTTACTGGTCCAATGGATCTTACAGTCGAATTGAAATCTTCAGATAATTTTGAAACCGCAGAAATGACAGATAATTCTGGCAAGGTTTATCACCTTAAACGAGCTATTTCAGGAAGTGGTATGCGTTTGGCCAATAATGATGGTGTTTCAATTCATTTCAAAGCTGGTGAAGGTATTGTAGAGTTTATGAAAGACAAACCTATCAGTATTACTGAATACAAAAAATAAGATTATTGTTGCAGGACAACCCACCCAGCGGTGGGTTTTCTTTTGCCTATTAAAATTTATTTAAACCTAATTTCAACTAAATTTCACCTTTGGTTTAATTTTCGCTTGCTTTATGTTTATACCTTTGGTTTAATAATTTCATCGAAACAAAGAAAAGCCCCAGCGTTGCTGTAACAACCTGGAGCGTGACCCACACTCTCTCTGTGAGTAAAGTGATTATGAACACAAAACTAACCCCACACAATAGCTTCAAGGTAACTCTGTTTACTGCTGCTTTAACAGTAAGCGCCTTGGCGTTTGCTCATCTTGCTGACTTTGGTACTGACCAGGTAGCACCAGCTCAAAATATTCAATCTGAATATGGAATCGTCTCTTTAAAGATGCTCGACGATATGCGCGGTGAAGCAGTCGTAAATCTGGATGGATTTCGTTTAAATATCTCTTCATTTGAAGTTCAGGCTTATCCAGATAGCTACGGCGTACCTGGTTCAGAGTTCACTGCAGTCGAAGTAATGGAGCTCGGTGAAATCAATGTATTTGATGCCAATGGTAATCCATATAAAGACTTCACTGATCACCAGGATCATCGCGAAATCAATTCAATGATCGCTGGTTACATCATGAAGCATCGTTTGGTGGAGGTGCAGTCATGATCTTAAATTCTGCTGATCAAATCTTTGAAGCGCTCCTGAATGGCCAATCGGTCTACTGGTGTGAATGTGGCTCTGACGACTGGTCTCCTCTTAATGATCGAACTCAAATTAATTTTGTAGATCTTTACACCGGTTTCCTGCAATTCAAAGCAGATGAGTTGCCTGTAATACCAATGCCGATTGAGTTCAACTCAACTCATCGCTACTTCTCTGAATACATCAAGACCTTTGAAGGGCTTGAAATATATCGAGTGGGTAAAACTCGTGCGAGTTATTTTGCCCTACGTGTCAAAAGCTCAGGAACTATTGCTGACTATTTCTGCAACACAACTATCTATTCCATTCAGCCGGACGGCTCATTGAGGAAGATGGGTAAATCCCTTACTCCAAAATGGATTTTAGATGGGTTGGAAAATGCGCGTGTTGCTATGCGAAAGAACAAGCGTCATCAAGCTTTAGAAAGTACGGGCTTCTTTGCATCCGAAGACTATAAGAACTTTAAGCGTAATAACCATCAAAACAAAGCGCGTTAGTAGCTAGATGCTATTTACGGCACCCCGAATGAATACCGAATAATGAGGAATGAATAATGAGTACATCTATTTTTATACTGGGACAATCAGGCTCTGGTAAGTCAACCAGCCTTCGCAACCTTAATCCGCGTCGCGTGTTGCTGATCCAGTCGATTAGAAAACCTTTGCCTTTCCGTTCAGCAGACTGGAAGTACATCACTGCTGAAGACCCAAATGGCTCAATCCTTGTGTCTGACAATCCGCAAGAAATCATTCAGCACATCCGCATGACTCGTCGCCCAATAATAATTATTGATGACTTTCAGTATGTAATGGCAAATGAATTTATGCGTCGTAGCACTGAACGTGGTTTCGATAAGTTCACAGAAATTGGCTTCAATGCGTGGAACATCATCACCGAAGCAAATAATGCTCATCCGCAAAAACGTGTCTACATCCTAAGCCACACCGAAGAAGACCAGCACGGTAAGACCAAGATTAAGACCATCGGGAAAATGCTCGATGAAAAAATCACCCTAGAAGGCATGGTCACTATCTGCCTACAGACAGCTGTAATTAATGATCAAAACCTATTTGTGACTAAGAACAACGGCAACACAACCGTTAAATCACCTATGGATATGTTTGATTCTGATCACATTGAAAATGACTTAAACCTTGTCGATCAGGCGATATGCGAATTTTATGGCTTGCCTATGCCGCAAGCTCAAAATGCTCAACAGCAACAACAATCTGCTCAAAATCCTTAATTTAATCTCTTGGAGAAATCATCATGACTCAGCAATACAAACAATTTGGCTTTAACCCTGAATCTGCAAAACAAGCGGACAGCAGCAATCGTATCGAAGAAGCTGGTAAGTATGTTGGCGTTATCAAAAGCATGGAATTCATCACTGCTAAATCTGGCACAACTGGCTTTGAAGTTGAGTTTGAAACGGACAATAAGGAGTCTGCGTCATTCACCGTCTGGACTGAAAAGAAAGACGGCACTCCATTAGGTGGTGTTCACAAGATCAATGCTCTGCTTGCTTGTGTGGGTGTACGGGGACTCACTCCAACGAATCAGCAGCTCGAAAAGTACGACTTCGACCTCAAAGAGCGCGTCATGAAAAATTGTGTTGTGGCTCCTGAGGTTGCGGGCAAGCGAATTGGGCTGTTACTTCAGCGCGAAAACTACAAAAATGACAGTGGTGATTTGAAATACCAGATGAATTTTTTCTCTTGTTTTCATGCTCAAAGTGAGCTTATGGCCAAAGAAATTCTTGATCGGAAAACCACACCAGAAGCACTACCAAAATCACTTGCTGCATTGATGGCAAACCCAATCACTATGCGCAAACCTAAAAATAGCGGTGGATTCCAGCAAAACCAAAACAACGGTTATGGCGGTGGGTATGGTCAGAATGGCGGCTCTAATCAGAGCGGCTCTAATCAGAGTGGCTATGATCAAGGTGGATACGCCAATGATGTACCACCTGTATTGGATGCCCCCTCTTACCTTGATGATCTTCCGTATTGAGGATTGGCTAATGACTGAACTTAAAGCACTAATTTTGGATACCGAAACCCACACATTAAATGGTTATCCAATTGAAATCGCTTTCGCACCTTGCGCTTTTGCGCAAGGGGTGTTGGTGATTCATCAGGATCAGGTTTTTGATGAGTATTTCTCTTGCCCTGAGCCGATCTCCCTCGGCGCTATGGCAGTGCATCATATTCTTGAAGTAGATATTGCGGAAAAGCCATCTTACGACACTTTCTGTATGCCAGAAGATGTCGAATATCTGATTGGTCACAATATCAATTATGACATTGAGGCTGTTCAAAAATGTCAGCCTGACTTTAAAGCAAAAGGTATCTGCACACTCGCTCTTGCTCGCATGATCTGGGGTGATTTGGAAACTCACACCCTTGGCGCTTTGTACTACTTTGTCATGAGTGATAAGCAGGCAGCCCGAAAGCACCTGCGCAATGCTCACAACGCTAGAGCTGACATCTATTTTACTGGTGTGATTCTTCAAGCAATTGTTGAAAGGCTTGCAATCAAAGATATGCAATCACTTTATCTAATGTCAGAAACTGCACGAATCCCGAAACGCATCAATTTTGGCAAGTATAAGGGCACTTTAATTAAGGATCTTGATGCTGGCTATGTTTCGTGGCTGCTGCGCCAGGATGACTTGGATCCATATCTCGAAAAAGCACTGCGAGGTAAAGCAGCATGAAAATTAAAGAAGGTGGTGGGATGGATATTCAGAAAGAAAGAGAAGGGTTTGAAAACCATTTAAAAAAAATGGGAAAAACTGACAATGAAACATTTTCTAAGAATGAAGATGATTCCTATCAAATGGATATTATTCATTTTGGCTGGAAGATATGGCAGGCAGCCAAAGTCCAAGCGGTGCCGGCTCAATTGGATGTCAATTCAATACTTCATGATATTGATTGCTATTTTGATAATGGTTTGAGCAATACAGAAAGAGCCGCTAATAACTTGCTTCAGTCAATTTATGAAAAGTTGAGTGGTGAAGTTAAAGCACAGGAGCCAGCCAATGACTAAGCAAACTTGTTTTTACAAAATTGAAGATGCTGAAACCTTGGCAAAAATTGATGCCTTCATGGATAAACGCGATGCCTTTTATGAGCAAGTCACAAAGCTCTGTAAGCACTATGGTTTTGAGATGCACCAAACACATGACAGCATTCAAAATGGTCTTCGTTTCTTCAATATGTCAGCAGACCCAAAGGCTGAAATTGATAAAACAAAATGGAAAACATCAAAGCATAAAAGTGGTTATTTAGCTATTTTGCCTCGCGCTACTGCCAAGGAGCACAAGGCTGAATATGATGCCATGAAGCCAAGGTCCATGACCTACGACGAGCTGAATAAGATTATTCTGGCTGAAGAAGTTTTGCCTTGGGGATCTGGTTATGGCTTGTCTTGGAAAAAGGGCGAATATTTTAAGTTCGAAACATCGCTAAAGGTTGCGCCAGTAGCTATTGAGATTCTGGGTAGTGAGTATCGAAAAGCTGATGTGGAGGATGAAGCCAATGACTGAAATTCAACTAACCAAGCTTCAATTGGCTAACTATGTTTGTGATGAGTTGCATAAAGAAATGCCATTTGATCTCATTTTTAATCAGGACGAATTCGTGCCATTTATGGAAATCATTGATGCTTCAAATCTTGATGTTGGATTTCCAGTCAAGAACATCGGTGACAAGATTCATGTCGGTGTAACAAAGGGAAATTCAAACGGTATATATCAAGCACTGAGCAGTTATATCGCAGAACATCAGAAGCCGAAAAACTGCATCGATCAATTCATTGCAAGCGGTGAATTTGATAAGGCTTTTCGTGATGTGTTTGGTTTACCTGAATCGGTAAAACAAAGTTTGAAGGAGATTTCATAATGGGAGCAGCTATGAAAATTGATGATCCGGTTGATATCAGTTTTATGTTACTCATGAAGTATCGTAAACCTGTAATCAAACTTGAAGAGCTCTTGCCTGATTACTTGCCTCATCTTACAATTGAGCAGGCAAATAAGCGCGCAAATAAATGCACTCTTCCATTTCCAGCATTCAAATCTGATGGACGTAACTCACCTTTTTATGTTCATCTAAGTGATGTAGCATTCTGGCTTGAAGCAATACAAAAAGAGTCTAAGAAAGACTGGGTAGCAATGAACCATTGATTGCTAAATTATTGATTAATTGCCGCATGGTTGCACCTATTTTGCACCTTGCACCATGCGGCTATTCAGTAAGATGCTAATAAATAATAATTTTTATAATGTATATGTGATTAATCTATCCCACCTGCCATCGGTGCGACAATCAAATTGTTTGACAGTTGATATGGACCAATATACATATAAATTCATCACTTTTTTGATGGGCATAGTATACTGCATCTGCCTTATTCGCTCATCTTTTCAATTAATTTACCACACCATGAATAAAACTTTTGCTGATTGTTTTTCTGTTAAGTCATTGTCTGTACTTGCACTTTCTCTGGGTCTTGCCGGCTGTGGCAATGGCTCATGGTGGTCAAAAGATGATGAACCGACACTTGAAGTTGAACATATTCGTAAAGCAATTCCGAGTCGGATAAATCAGCGTGAGTCCTGGGCACAAGATATTTACGACATCACCGAACAACTGGGTATTCCTCAAACCAAGGAAAATGTCTGCACGATTGTGGCCGTGGTCGATCAGGAATCCAATTTTGTGGCAGACCCTACAGTACCAGGTCTGGGAGAAAAAGCGGTTAAAGAAGTTCAGGATCGTCTTGAAGAAAAATTTAAAGATAAACTCGGACAAGCAATCGGTGGAACAGTTGCGGGATATTTCCAGGAAGTACTCAAGAACCATCCAAGCCCAGAAGATAACTATTTAAGCCAGATGCGCCGGGTAAAAACCGAACGTGAATTAGATGAGTTATATCGTGAAATATTTGACTATATGTCTAAGCATTACCATGTCAGCGCACTGACTGGTGCTGCAAAACTGGTCGGCCAGAACATTGGCGAGAAAATGAATCCGATTACCACTTTGGGTTCAATGCAAGTGCATATTAGTTATGTCAAGGAATATAAACGTCAAGGTGGCAACATCGCAGCCTTACGCTCCGATGTCTATACGCAATATGGCGGCCTATATTACGGGATTCATCGTCTGATGATGTATCCTGCAGATTATGACAAACCGATCTACCGTTTTGCAGACTATAACTCGGGCATGTATTCCAGCCGGAATGCCGCTTTTCAGAGCATGCTCAATGATTTAACTGAAGCTGAACTCGATCTGGATGGCGATTTATTACTCTATAACAAAGATGGCGCGATCCGTTCGCAGAAGAGTCAATCCGAGCGTGAGCTGATCAGTGTATTTGCGAAAAATAATTTTATTATTACCGAACGTCAAATCCGCGCCGATTTAAAGAAAGAAAAAGAGAAAGATTTTGAAGATACCATGACCTATCGTGGGATCAGCAAGCTCTATCAGGAAAAAACAGGCAAAGATCCGATGTATGCAATCATGCCGGAAGTGGTCATTTCTGGACCAAAACTGAGTCGTGATTACAATACCAACTGGTTTGCCACCCGTGTCGATGGTCGATATCAAACATGCATGCGCAAAATCAAACACCTAAAACTCTAGCCTTATTTGATTTTGATGGCACCCTGTATACAGACGACAGTTTTACCGGGTTCATTTTCTATGCCTTGAAAAAACGGCATATTTTAAGACGCGGCATTCGTCTCCTGCCCTGGATTCAGGCCTATTATCTGAAGCTGTATCCTGCCCATGCGATGCGTCCAAAATTGTATGGCAACATGTTTAAGGACAGCGATGCAGAAGAAATTTTACAACTGGCGCAGGACTATGCCCAGCAGCTGGTCTTTAAGTTTAATCCAAAACTGTTGCAGCAACTTCGGCAACATCAGCAACTGGGTCATGAGATCGCGCTGGTTTCAGCATCACTGGATTTATACTTGAAACCGGTCTGTACCTATTTAAATATCGATTTACTGTGTAGCGAAGTTGAAATCAAAGCTGGAAAAATAACAGGATTTTATCAGACTCCAGATTGTAGTAATGCGCAGAAGAAACTGAGAATTTTAGAAAAATATCGTCTGGAAGATTATGCTGAAATTTATGCCTATGGTAACAGCGAAGAAGATCAGGAAATGCTGAGTTTGGCACATCAACGCTATCTGGAAGGACAAGATCAGCAATTGCCAAAAATTAATCTACCATCCGATTCAATGACATATTAGGGCTTTAAAATTTCCGCTTTATTGATACGCCATAATAGTCTTTAACAAGCGCTTAAATGACAGATGAGTTGTCGCTCAACAATACGTTTAATGCAGATCTGATGACTGAATCATCCAAACTTTTTTTAAATATAAGCTTTATCCATAAAAAACCACCTCAAATAAGGTGGTTTTGGCTTTAAGAAATATTATTTCTTAAACGGAAATGCATATTTCACAATACGTTTAATCACGCTGCCATACTGCTTAACCAGACTGGCATTGTTATAGTTCAAACCATATTTTTCACACACCGCCTGAACTTTTGGCGCCATTTGCCGGTAACGACGGGCAGGCACATCAGGATACAGATGATGTTCAATCTGGTGACTTAAATGACCCGTCAAGATATGGAATGCTTCAGAACCGGTCAGGTTAGATGAACCACGAATCTGGCGCATATACCAGTGACCACGGCTCTCATTTTGCAGTACCGATTTCGGGAACACCTCTACATCTTTGGTAAAGTGGCCACAGAAAATAATACTGAACGTCCAGATATTACGCAGACCATTGGCCACCATATTACCCGTCAAAACTGGCAAAGCAGCAGGACCTGCAATCAATGGAAAGAACACATAATCTTTAAACAATTGTTTACCGATTTTGTTCTGCATTGGGCGCCATTCTTCTTTGGTCTGCTCTTTGCTTTTGCGACCTTTGAAATATTTACCCAATTCAAGGTTCTGAATGGCCACGCCCCACTGGAACAGCAAACAGAATGGCACCGCATAAATCGGTTGTAATAAATAACCCGGTTTCCAGCGCTGTTCTGGGAACAGACGCAATAGACCATAACCGATATCATCATCCATACCTTTAATATTGGTATAAGTATGATGTTTAAAGTTATGGGTTTGACGCCAGTTATCCGAAGTACCTACGATATCCCATTCATAGGTCTGACCATTCATTTTAGGATCATTCATCCAGTCATACTGACCATGCATGACATTGTGACCCAGTTCCATGTTTTCCATGATTTTGGCAAAGCCTAATAGACCTGTGCCTAGCAACCATGCTGGTGGGAACCAGCCTGCAAACAATAGCGCACGACCGGCAATTGATGAATAACGGATGGTTGAATAGACACGACGGATATATTTCGCGTCTTTTTCACCTAAATCATCCAGCACTTCTTGCTTGATCGCATCAAGTTCACGTGCAAGTTCATCGAGTTCTACTTGTGATAATTCACGGTTTTTAGGATTTTTAAAATATTGAAATTTTACTGGCATATTCATAGGATAAAACTCGCTTATAGGTCGATGACTAGATCAGTCTGCGCTGAGTTAACACAAATTTTGAGCAGATTACCTGGCTCAGTATTTCGTGCGCCGTTTACCAAATTCTTGGTCGAACCTTCCACTTTATTGCAGGCGCATTTATTACAAATGCCCATACGGCAACCATGTGTCGGTTTGATATTTTGTTGTTCCAGACTCACCAAAATGGACTGGCCTTTTGGAATACTGACAATTTTTTTCGACTGAGTCAGGGTGACATTAATAAAGCCGATATCGGATTGATCCGCCAGACTCATGCTAAAGGCTTCACCCTTAAACTCTTTGGCTGAAGCAAACAGCTGCTCTGCAGTCGATACAAAACCTGACGGGCCGCAGCAATAGACCGTGCTATTTTCCAGATTTTGCAAATCTGTCAGATAAGTTTCATTCAGACGAGCTGCCGCAGCTTGTTCTTGCGTGGCATAAACATGAAATGAGAAATTTGCATGTTTCTGAGCAAGTTCTTCGAAACGTGCTTTAAATGCTGCATCTTGATGTTTTTTAACCCAGTACCACAAGCTCACTGGTGTTGATAATTCACCCTTTTTGCTCAGGCTTTCCAGCATGCTCAGCATTGGGGTAATTCCGCTGCCTGCTGCAAGCAAGATCAGTGGACTCGCCTGCTGAGGTACAGTCATATCGCCATAAGGCTGACCAAATTCGATGACATCACCCACTTGCGCCTGCTCTGCAAACCAGGTGCTGACTTTACCGGCATGGACTTTTTTCACGGTCAATAACACATGCTGGGCATCTATACGGGTCAAACTATAGCTACGTTCATAACGAATGCCCTTCACCACCACATACACTGGATGGTGTTGCCCCGCTTCACCAAACTTAAATAAACGATTCACTTGAATTTTCAGACTCAGCATATCCTGTGCAGCATTTTCCTTGTGCACAATCTTGCCCAATGGCTGATTCAACGACCATATCGGATTGAGTTTCTGAATCCAGAAATTAATCGCATGCTGATCGACGACACTGTCAGACAGTGCATTCAACGGCATTTTAAGTTTTTGGAGTACATGCATCGTTATCGACATCATCTTGAGGTTTTGAATTATTATACACATGTATATATATTTGTATATACATGTGTATTGTTTCCATTCATTTCACAAGCCTGTCGTGCTCGGTTATAATCAAACGATTCATGCATGAACCTATTGATGAACGAGCCTTCAATGAAAATAAGCAGTGACGCATCTCTACTACAATCGAAAAGCATTGATGAGCCGATTATCGTACGGAGTGTCGGTCGCAAGGCCACCATTACCAAAGAAGAACTGTTTCAGGCAGCATTAAACCTGATTGGTCCACAAAAAAGTATTGCATCGTTGAGCCTGCGCGAAGTCGCACGTGAGGCCGGCATTGCGCCAAACAGTTTCTATCGTCATTTTAAAGATATTGATGAGCTGGCCATTGAGCTGATTGATCGTGCCGGGATTGTATTACGTCAGATTTTGCATGAAGCACGCTTAAAAGCCTCCCGACAAAGCAGTATTATTCGTAGTTCGGTCGAAATTTTTATTGCTCAGCTGGATGCAGATGAAGGCAATTTAAGCCTGTTATTGCGTGAAGGTTATACCGGTTCAAAATCGTATAAACAGGCTGTAGAACGCCAGTTAAATTATTTTCAGCAGGAATTGCAGGATGATTTGATTCGTCTGGAACGCCTGAATAATAGAAAGTTATTACATGCCGATATTGCCGCCAAAGCCATTACTCAACTGGTGTTTAACATGGGGGCCAATGTCATTGACATGCCGGCTGAAGACCGCCAGGAAATTGCCGAACAGACCATGCTCATGATTCGGATGATTCTGGAAGGCGCTCGCCATCTGGAAGATTCGCAGCTGCGTTAATTTTCCAATTTGCGTAAAATGATATAAAAAGAGACGTACTAGACGGATTACTGTCCCAAAGTTAAAGTGATTAGCTTTAAGTTACGCGCGTGTGGCAGGGATGCCACACATTACCCATCACGACAGGACGTCGTGTATGGGTAATAAGAGACTTTTGCCTACTTTGGGGCTTTCCAAAGTAGGGTTGCGCCTGCACAAATCCATTTAAACTTTTAAAGGGAAGATGAGGCTGCGCAATATCCAAGTATAAATATCAGATATTTAAAAACACTATCTAATTGCTTTTATTACTCCATACAATTCAAACTATAGCCTAGTTAAAATTGTGGAACAGTAGTGGTACCAGTCATCTCTTTTTTATGACGATTACAACAGTACAAGTTGTGCTTTCACTATCTCCGCAGTGGCTTCCGGATACTCAAGCGGAAACATATGTCCGCCCTCGACCACTGAATAATTGATCCGATAAATCTTGTGCATGCCTTGAGGCAAACCCTGCTGATAAAACTGGCTCTGCTCTGCAGTCATCAGATGAATCGGCACTTCAGGTGGTCGTCTTGGCGTACGCCACCACCATGCCGGTACAGTCCGGAAAATCTCCGCTTCTACCTGTTTTGGAATGCTCAAAGTCACCCCACCGCGTTCAGGTTCTGGCTGAATGCCACTCTCGATATAATCAGCAAAACATTGCTCATCAAAATTGCTAAATAAGCGGTTTGATCTGAGTGCATCAACTGCGGCCTGTTTCGATGGCCAGTGATCCTTGCGTTTTAGCGTAATTCCTGCAGGTGTATAGCGATCGATACTTTTCAGATTCAGCTTTTTAACCAGTTCAAACATGGCGCTGTTTTTTCCAATAATAAATGGCGGATCCATAATTAACAGTTTGGAAAACAGTTCCGGACGTCGATACGCTGCCATCAAAGTCACCAGACCACCAAAGGAATGTCCAAGACCCACCACCTGCTGCTGAGGAAATTGCTGCTCGATATCTGCAATGACTTCATCGACCAGATAGCGCCAGTCTGGCGTAATCGGATATTGCGACTTCATGCCAATCAAGGGAATCGCTTTGACCTCATATTCTGGCTGGAAACAGTCCAGAAATTTCTGATAGGTTGCCGCAGGGATGCCATTGGCATGGGTAAAATGTAGGGCTTGTTTCATTATTTTCCAAACGCAGCGCGTATTCATCCTGAAATCATCGGATGAGCTTACTGATCTGAAAAGTCATGTGATAGTGCCAAAACGCTCAAAGCATGACCTTGAAGTCAGCTCTTCTTATTTTATTAAACGAATTTAAGATTTATTTCTGCGATACCGTCAAATGCTGCATGGCTAGAAAAGTCGCGCCGCAACTGGTCTTATCCCCTGCGATAAGCATTGCCCGTCCTTTGACAGTAATAGATAAATCGCTGGAGATTGCGGTGACCATGGTCTGGCATTTGGGACAATAATGCGTCATGCCATTTAAATGTACGGCGATGCCATTCATAATAAAAGACGGCTCACTTTCCACCACAATACCACCGTGAGTGGTTTTGGCACCGAGACCAATAAAGGCTTTGGACATGTTTATTATTTCTGGTTATTAGTTAGACTGATTTTAAACACAAGAAAAATGACAGGCCAGTATTCCCCGACCAAAACAATATAAAAGCCGAATTTCGGCCATAAAAAAAAGCAGCCCGAAAGCTGCATTTTTTAATTGCTTAAAACTTAAGGCTTGACGACGACCATCACCTGGATTGCTTCCGGGGTCACAGATAAACCATCCAGTAGGCTGAGACCTTCTTTCTGCAACTTCTGTAAACGTGAAATTTCATCTTCACGGATACTTGGATTAAACTGTTTCAGATAGGTCAGACGGTCAATTTCATATTGCCATTTATTGCCATACACTTCTTTGGCTTGCTGCTTGAAGTTTGGCAATGCACTACGTGCCAGTTCAAGTGCTTGCTGATAACGTGCCTCAATCACATCACGACGTGCTTTCACTACCTGGCGGCAGCTGTTGCCATCTAAATGGTGTAGATACGGCTTCAGGATTTCTGGCGCAATTTTTTGTGAAAGATCCTGACCTTTCTCGCTTAATAACACACGAACCAATTGTTGCGGCAGGCTTGATGGCAAGTTCAATGCTTTCGGTGCAACCACATCGACCTTGAACCAGACTTCCAGCAATACCGAACCTTGTGGCAGTGCCGCAGATTTCAATACCGCAACGTTGGTGCTACCAAAGCCTTGAGTATTGATCATTTCCATCACACTTTCAGTGAATGGATGTTCCAGGGTCAGGTATTGCGCATCTTCGCGGATTTGTGCCTGATCACGATAGAAAGTGGCAGTGATGCCTTCTTCATCCAGCGTCAAACCTTGAACCTGCATTTGATCTGTTGGCTTGATGATCACGGTACCGTTACTTTGCTCGTCAAAGTCAATATTCGTGGACGCCATAAAGCGTTTCATGAAGATCGGCAAAGTAGTATTGTCATCATAGTCTTCAAGTGCCTTGACAATTTCCTGTGCCACCACCGGACGGCAAGAGTTGTACTCTAGCAAACGGTCACGGCCTTCCTGCAATTCAGCTTCCAGCGCTTCACGTTGCACGCTGACTTCTTCCAGCAGGTCTTCAAACGCTTGACCTTTGTCTGCCAATAGACAGTCTTTCAAGCGAACAATAAAGTTTTCTTGCAAGGTTTGTGCAGTTGGGGAAATATTGCCGAAAATATTCAAGGCTTCGTTATACCAGCGGAACATACGTTCTTGCGCAGTTCCCACCAGATAAGGCACATGAATCTGAATCCGGTTTTCCTGACCGATACGATCTAAACGGCCAATACGCTGCTCTAAAACGTCCGGGTTGGCAGGAAGATCGAACAGAATTAAATCAGATGCAAACTGGAAGTTACGCCCTTCTGAACCAATTTCCGAACAAAGTAAAATCTGCGCGCCATACGAATCTTCAGCAAAATAAGCGGCAGCCTGATCACGCTCTAACAAGCTCATGCCTTCATGGAACATCGCGGTACGAATACCGGCATGTAAGCGAAGTACATTTTCCAGCGCTTCAACCACTGGCCCGCTACGCGCAATCAGTAAGACTTTCTTGTGTTTAAGATCGGTACGTAAACGCTCCATCAGCCACATCACGCGTGGATCGGCTTCCATCCATGCACCATCGAGCTGGGCTTCTTCAGGCCACATTTGCTCACGCAACTTACCATCTTTCGACCAGTGTTCCGGTGCTGGTAATGGTGCCGGCTGACAGTCACGACCCGGGAAGCCCTGAATGGCTTCACGCGTATTACGAAACAGGATACGACCGGTACCATGACGGTCTAAAAGTTCGTGAATGGCACGGAAACGCTGCTCAGGATGATCTTCAATTGAATGACCCAACAAGGCCTCAATCGCAGTCAAATGTTCTGCTTCAAGTGGCAGATTTGACATCAACACTTCTGCAATTTTAGCGGTGTGCTGATATTGCGCTTCTTCATCCAGGAAACGATCCAGCGAGTTAAAGCGCTGCGGATCGAGTAAACGCAGGCGTGCAAAGTGACTTTCTACCCCGAGCTGTTCCGGTGTTGCCGTCAATAACAATACGCCCGGCGTATGTTCAGCCAGTTCTTCGACCAGATCATAACGGTCATTACCGCCATCTTCTTCGCTCCACATCAAATGATGTGCTTCATCGACCACCAGCAAGTCGAAACCGGCTTCGAGCGCCTGTTCACGCAGATCTTCATGGTCGACCATCAAATCGACAGAGGCAATAATTTTTTGTTCGGTCAGGAATGGGTTTTGTTCAGGATCATGCTCTTTGATTGATGCAGTACGGGTCAAATCAAATAACGAGAACTCAAGATTGAAACGACGGCGCATCTCAATCATCCACTGATATTGCAGCGAATCTGGTACTAAAATCAGGATGCGTTCAGAACGGCCAGTTTTCAGCTGTTGATGGATAATCAAACCCGCTTCGATGGTTTTACCCAGACCGACTTCATCGGCCAGTAATACACGCGGAGCAAAACGCTGACCGACTTCATGCGCAATATACAACTGGTGCGGAATCAGGCCGACACGTGAACCGACCAAACCGCGCAGTGGACTGCTTTGCATATTGGCCTGCATCAGCAGCGCTTCAATGCGCAAGTCATACCATTCTTTATAATCGACCTGACTGGCCAGTAGACGGTCTAGAGGCTTGGACAGCTGGATGGTGGCACCAATGCGGGTTTCATTCAGCGATTTACGTTCTTCAGTCCCATCTTCCAGGGTACGAATGACGTGATAACGCACCACGCCATTGCGGTCTTCCACGGATTCTACAATCCATTTGGTTCCTTCCTGATCCTGTAATTCATCTTTCACATTAAATACGATACGAGATAAGGGTGCATTGCTACGTGCATAGACGCGAGTTTCATCGCTTTTCGGGAATAAAATGCTAACCGACCGCTCATCAACATCAATAAGAACGCCTAAACCGAGTTCTGTTTCAGTATCTGATAACCAACGTTGACCAATAGCAAATTGCTGCAATTTTTCCACCTTTATCTTAAGTACAAGATTATGAATATTAGGCTCAATCACGAAACGTCATTGGAGCAAAATTTCACACCTTCAAGCAATGTATTTTGACATAAAGCCCACTAAAAAGTGAGCATAATTCACGCCGATTCAAGAAGTATTTCCTAGAACGGCGCCGGACAATAAAATTCGACCAGCTGATCTGTTTGAGGATGATAAAAACTCAAACGTTCAGCATGTAAATGTAGACGCGAGCTGAGCTGTTGCTGTTCAGGTGTCGCATATAAGGTATCGCCGATAATCGGATGCCCCAGATATTGCATATGCACACGCAACTGATGCGAACGGCCGGTAATTGGCGTAAGTTTCACCCGAGTCACGGCTTGTTCCTGAATATTAAAGTGTTCGATCGCCTGCCAATGCGTGATGGCCGGCTTGTTATGTGCCGGATCTGCGATATGTAAGGGCGGACGGCTTGGGTCATATACCACGGGCACCTCAATGCTACCTTCACCTTCGAGTGTACCGGCAACCACGGCCTGATAGGTTTTGTCGGTCTGGCGTTCCTGAAACTGGCGGGAAATGGTTTTTTGTCCCCATTTTGTGAGACCAAACACGAGAATGCCGGAAGTATCGCGATCCAGTCGATGGATCAGTAAGGTTTTTGGTTCTATTTTTAATAATCGGTTAATCAGGCAATCTTGTAAATCTTCTGTTTTCCCGGGAACTGTGAGTAAACCTGCAGGTTTGTGGATGACCATGAAATCGTCATCACGATGTATCAGATGTTCGGTTAGAAAATTACTCAAAGTTCAATCCCAGGCTGATCGCGAAAAACAAGGCGGCCATGATAGAAAGCTTCGCCCATAATTACAATGCGCTTTTATATAAATGCTGATGAAATTTCCGATTTAGGTCATAAAAATGCTCAATCGCAGCGTATCAACCTGAGGATTGTAAAATGAAGCCTGCCAATTCATGCAAAGATGCATGCTGTCGTACATCTTCATAACGAATATTGGCACCATGTGCACGCCATACACCGACCAAACTCACCACGGCTACAGAGTCCAATCCATAATTTCTTAAATCGACATAGGAATCAATCTCCAGAGCATCTATGTCTAGCTGTTCTGCCACAGCCAACATAATACCTTTGGTTGATAAGATATAGTCTGAGGGCGCACTTAAATCCCACAACCGTGTCAGACTATAAGTATTTAAGTGATGCACACCTTGACTGGAAATATTTTCGATCCACTGAATATGCTGTTCCTGATTGGCCAATAAGATTGCATCATCGACCACACCTATTTGATCTGTCACACTCATCAAATGCGGTAAGATTTGCTTGAGCATCGGTGTGACCTGCCCTGTAAAAATCAGTTGTGGATGCGTGGAGGCATATTCACCAAGCTGTTGCATACCCTGCATCAGGTCATCACCATATAAATCGACAATGGGAATATCCAGTGCTTTGGCTTTATTGGTCAATTGAATCAAATTCGCCATGAGTCCACTTTCTTGTATGCCCTGTTGCATACGCAAGTTTTGTAATCCGACTAAGACCAAAACCGATTGGTTCGATGCAAGCTGCCATTTGGCTTGAGATGGGGCAAGTTGGATTTTTTTGGGTATTGGGTACAGCATGGGAGACTCTTATAAATACAAAATAACGTAATGATTCATGCTATGTGAGTTTAGCATCTATTTGAAAAACACTCTGATTGTACGAACATTTATTCTTATAGTTTTGTATAAGCACCATTATGTTAAATGGGCGTTAAAGTGGTTAAGTTAAAATACGAAAAATCATAAAAGTGAATAGATACTAATTTACGTCTTTAATAAGTGTGTAGAAAGAATTTGATAAATCACAGTTAAACTTCTGAATTAATGCGGAAATATAATAGTCTGAATCATCAGCTTCAAAATAAATAGTTTTATACTTTTTAAGTAATGTCTTAAACTCATGTTGAAAGAAAGCTAAATAGTAGTTCATACGATCTTCATACATCCCTCCTATATATGCGATTTCTATTAAATTATCATCTGAGTTACCAATAAGGACGTAAGCACAGAGATCGTAATAACTATTTAAGAGTATTCTTGATTGTTCTAAGTTTATATTTTCTAAATTTTCGAACAATTGATCAGGAGGAATTTCTTGAGCTAAACGATTAACACTTTCATGATATCGACTATAGTTAAAGTGGAATAATTTCTTAAACTCTATCCATTCATCTACAGACATGTGATTTAAGCTTTTGGTTCTTATTGTTTTTGGATCAGTAATAATTTCATTTAATCTAGTTAACTCAATCAAGTAAGAAGTTCTGGCAATATAAAAACCATGTAATTCGAGTAGCTCATGTAGGTGAGTATCCCTAGAATTAAGTAACAGTTGTAATCTTTTTAGTTTAGAGTTCTTCTCTAAAAAGTTGATCAATTTTGAGAATATACTAGGTTCTAAATAATCTTGCACGTCATGAAATAAAATATAATCACGATAAGGATGTATCTTATTAGTATAAAGCATTCCTAAAGCAATAATCGTATGATCTTTTATCACAACTACATGATAAAAACCTATCTTAGGTAAATGGTGCTCAATCAAATATTGCTGTAAAAGCTCATTCGTTTTTAAATTAAAATAGTAAGATTCTAAAATTTTAATATTCATTTTAATTGACTAACCTACTTTTAGATTGAAGTTCATTTCTACTCTTTAATTTTCCTAAAATCAACATAATACAACTTATACAAAATTCTATTTTTATTTTATATAATTCATAACCTTATTGTATATAGATAAGCCCAATTATAACTAATTGAGCTTTTTAGTTGATATTTCACGTTCCACGCTTCATTTTGGTATACTTTTAGATAAATTTATTGAGTTTAGATAATCAATTTTTTATCTTGAATTAAATTAGCTGCGCCAAAAACTTCTTAATCGCCACCTGCGCAATCTCTGCATCTTCAAATGATTTCACACCTGATACACCCATCGCACCCACCAGTTGCCCTTGATACAGAATCGGTTCGCCACCTTCCAGCATTCCCGAGAAACTTTCCATAGTCAGAAAGCCCATCTGCCCGCCTTTGATAATATCTTCAAACAGCTTGGATGGACGACGACTCATCGCCGAGCATCTGGCTTTTTCAATGGCCAGATTTGCAGTCATCGGTGCTGCACCATCCATACGTTTCATCGCAAGCAAATTGCCCGTTTCATCGACTACGGCAATACTGACATTGAAGCTGTTCTGAATTGCGTATTGATGGGCGTGATCCAATAGAAATTCCGCATCACTTAGAGTCAAATAGTGTTTGGTTTGCATGAATGAATATCCATAATTTTAGAATTTAATCTCCCCTAACCCTGAGCCAGATATGGCACAAGGAAAAGAGGGGAAATTTATTATTTGTACAGATAAAATTCCCTCCTTTGAAAAGGTGAAAAGCACCGCTTCGCAAGAGGGAGGATTTAAAAAAAATTAAAATTTAAGCTTTCATCTCAGCAAAAGTCTCGATCGCAGCCTGAATGGTAAATTCAATATCTTCATCGCTGTGTGCAGCCGAGAAGAAGCCAGCTTCGAATGCAGAAGGTGCTAAATTCACACCCCGATTCAACATGCCATGGAAAAATTTACGAAAAGCATCGACATCACATTTCAACATCGAATCAAAGCTGGTGATGTCTTCCTGATCGGTGAAGTACAGACCAAACATCCCACCGACCTGTTGGGTTTTAAAGGGTACGCCCGCCTCGTCCGCTGCTGCTTGTAAACCTGCAAGAAGTTTTGACAACTGCGCAGATAGGTTTTCATAGAAACCTTCAGCACGAAGATGCTTGAACATCTCAATCCCGGCACGCATTGCCAATGGATTACCCGACAATGTTCCTGCTTGATACACTTTACCCAGTGGCGCAATGCATTCCATCACTTCACGTTTACCGCCAAAGGCACCGACTGGCAGACCTGCACCAATGATTTTACCCAATGTGGTTAAATCCGGAGTTACGCCATAATGTGCCTGCGCACCGCCTAAGCCAACACGGAAACCGGTCATCACTTCGTCGATGATAAAGACTGAACCATGCTCATCACAAACATCACGAATCGCTTGCAGAAAACCGTCAATTGGTTTCACCAGATTCATGTTGCCTGCCACAGGCTCCACAATCACGCCGGCAATTTCAGCACCAAACTTGGCAAAGCATTCTTTTAAAGTCGCAATGTCATTGTATGGAAGCGTGATGGTATGCTTGGCAAAATCAGCTGGCACACCCGCAGATGTCGCTTCGCCCTCACCTTTAGTTAACAAGCCCGAACCTGCTTTTACAAGAAGCGAGTCTGAGTGACCGTGATAACAGCCTTCAAATTTTACAATCTTGTCACGGCCGGTATAACCGCGCGCTAAACGAATCGCTGTCATGGTGGCTTCCGTGCCCGAGTTGGTCATACGTACCAATTCAATCGACGGCATGATCTCGCAAATAATATCGGCAAGCGTGGTTTCATGAACTGTTGGCGCACCAAAGCTTAAACCATCTACTGCGGCCTGTTGAACGGCTTGAATAATTGCAGGATGGGCGTGACCCAGAATCATCGGTCCCCATGAACCGACATAGTCCACATAACGTTTTCCGTCTACATCATACAAATATGCGCCTTGGGCTTTTTCGATAAAGACCGGTGTACCACCGACGCCGTTAAATGCGCGTACAGGTGAATTGACGCCACCCGGAATATGTTTATTGGCTTGTTTGAACAATTGTTCTTGCTTTGGAGATAAGCTCATGAAGGCACTCGACTCAAAATTAAATCAATCAAAAAATTTTATGCTGTAGCTTGAAAAAGCGCAGACCATTCATCTAAACGTTCAGGAATGGCATTCATCGGTAAGCCCAATATATCACTAATCACGGCGCAATAATCCGCACCTGACTCAATGACTTCTTTGGAATTTTCAACCGTTAAACCGCCAATGGCACATAAAGGCACGTTCAATTTCTCTTTGGCCAGTTTTAAGGTTTCCAAGCCAATATTACCGGCTTCAGGTTTACTGTCGGTGGCATAGATGGCACCAAATGCCACATAGTTTGCACCATCGGCAATGGCCCGTTCAGCCAGCTCAAGCGAGTTATTACAGCTACGACCAATCAAGACATTTTTCGGCAAGCGTGCAACTGCCTCGACAATAGACCCGTCATCCTGACCCAAATGCACACCCACCCCGTATTTAACGGCCATTTCAAGATCATCATTAATCACAAAAAGCACACCATATTCAGCACACATGGCTTTCATATACTCGATTTCGTAAATTTGATCTTGTTTGGCGACTTTTTTACGGCGATATTGCAATACTGCAATGCCGCCATTGGCCATTGCGCCTTCCAGTTTTGCCAATAAAAGTTCTACGGGATCATCATTGGTAATTAAATATAAACCGCGCATCTTGCTCGCCACTTGCTAGGATGGCTCTATTATAGGCATAACTCGGTTTAATTGCCGCAGTCCTGCTGTTTCCGCGACCGGGTAGCAACAGATTTGCAGTTTTTTAGCGCAATTTTCCAGTTAAATCTAAAATATCACCATTTTCAGGGATATACCGACTATAAAATATGGGTTTTAATCGCTTTATAACAAAAATAATAAAGTGTTAATGCTTACGCCCTCCGACAAACGCTTTTAGGATTTTGCAGATAACTTGGTGGAGAAGTTGCAAAATTCTAAGAGCGGTTTTTTTTGCCTTTAAATTTTCAATATTGTTAAGCCTCTTTAAGATTAAACTCAAAAAGATTAAAAAATACCCAATTTCAGGGATGGCCCAATTAGCTCAAAGAGACTTAAATAGCGTTAGACACAGAAAATAACCAGAAAAATAAATACCTGTGTTGGTGACACCCGATCCTTTCTAGTTTTGAATAATACGTTTGTGGGGAGACGTTTCAAAGCTAGAAAGGATCATTTTCTTTATGTATGATCCGCATGACTTGTTCTATAAATATTTACGCAATAATGGCAACGAAGTCAGTAAATTTATTTAAAAAATAGAGACATAAAAAAAGCCCGGAGAAGGTCGCTCCAGGCTTGGAAAACTGTTTTATTCAGTAAACTATAACTTTTGATCAAATTCCATCAAACTGAATAAGCAATAACACAATTAATAGAATAATAAATGGCGACTTGCAAGTCTTTTATCGAAAGATCATGTTCCCTAGCCACACAATCCGATGAAAGTTACCTGAGTTTAACTTGAAATCTTATCGTATTTGCGATCAAGCAGACTGAGACGACCACGCAGGACATCCGCAAACATACGCCAGTCTGAAATAAAGCTATACACCGGCTGTTTAAAACTGGCCGGTTTATTGCGTTCAAAGATAAAATGGCCAATCCAGGCACAGGCATAACCCGAAAGCAAACCATAAGCAAAATATCGTGGTTTGCCTTGACGAATGGCTTGAGTAAAACAATATAGGCCGATACTGCTACCTGCGACATGTAAACGGCGACTGACCATATGCCGGTGTTCGGTCAAATAAAAGCGGTAAAACTCATGATAATTGCCAATCGGCATCTGGGGTTGATGCGCGATCACATGGGTATTCTCTGGCTGTACTTGTACATTCATTTCTCATCGTCCTGATGTTTTCTTTTACCTTAGCGTATATTTTGGCCAATTAACAGTCTCTTGATTTGCTCGAATATTCTTAGATATTTTCCAAGCAAAGCCGCAATTCCTCTCGCTTTGCAACCCTATTAACAGCTCAAAGCCAATATTTAAATTCCTGTTCAATATTTTTATATGCAGGTCAAGTCTTACATGCATTTTGATTTTGGTTACAATCTGCCACGCATACATCTAAAAATATAATTGCGGCGATTGCCCGCCGAATTTTCAGCATCTCATTAAAGCGAAAAATATCAGTACATGCTGGCGTGTACTAAACAGATAGGAAAATCATTATGGTTGAAGTTGAACTCAAGTTCCAGATTCCTGCGGCACGACGCACTGCGCTGCTCAAGGCACTTGATCCGAAAAAGTCTCAACAGATCCAGCTTCAAGCCAAATATTATGATACTGCCGACCGTCAACTGGCCCAGCACGGGGTAGCACTACGTCAGCGTCTGGAAGGTACGCGCTGGGTGCAAACCCTGAAAGCTGCCGGTAAAAGCCATATTGAACGCTTTGAACATAATCATGATCTGGGGGAATTAACTGAATCTCCTGAACTGGATTTAAGTATTTATACCCAGTTCCCAGAAGCACAGGCGATTCTGAGCCATGCGCTCGGCAATCAGTCTGATCAGCTACAACTGCAATTCGAAACCGATATTGCCCGCACCTTGCGTGTAATTGAATACCAAGACACACAAATCGAAGTCAGTCTGGATATTGGGCAGATCCGTACCCGAAATGCTGAACAAGAGGTACATGAAGTCGAGTTTGAGCTAAAAAGTGGGTTGATACACAATTTATTGGCATTCAGTTTTGAATGGGTCAAGAAATATCAGCTCTGGCTCGATGTACGCAGCAAGGCAGAAATTGGTAATTTATTGGCCACCTCACAACGCGTGAGCCCGGCCACCTTCGCCAAAGAGTTCCAGATCAGTAAAAAAGACAGCGCTGGTAAAACCCTATGCAGTCTGATTGCGCAGCAGATGCAACATTTATTGCCAAATATCGCCGCGATTTCAGCTCAGGTTGCACAGCAGGAACATATTCAGCAGGCTCAACTGGCACTGGATCAGCTATATCTCACTTTGCTGCTGTTTAAAGACTGGCATCCGCAGCTTTCGGACAAATGGGCACATCAAATGGCTGCCTTTAAGCAGCAGTTCGAGCATTTACAACATTTGCAGCATATGCAAAACAGCTTGGCCAGCTTCCTGCAAAATCCGACCACTGCGGAAAATCTGAGTAAAGATATTCTGTATGCTCAGGAAAAACTGGGCAATCTAGTCAAATCAACGCAAAATGTGCATCATTATCTGGAGTTATTGACTTTTAGTTTAACTGAAGATGAACATGCTGCTCTGGATTTAAAAACTGCTGCACAAACCACGCTGCAACAACAGTATAAAGTGCTGCAAGAACAGATGAACCAGACTGAAATTAACAATTTTGAAAGTCTGGATCAATTGGCAAGCCGGATTCAGGAACTCAAATTCAGCTTCCCGATTTTAACCACAATCTATGACGTCAAAAACTTGCAGAAGTACAGCAAAGCGCTGAATGATGCACAACTTGCAGCCGGTGAATATCAAACCTTGGCCTCTTCGGCAGTGTATATTCAGCAAACTGAACTGGAAGCGAGTGACTGGTTTGTATTAGGCTGGCTGACTGCTAAACAGGAAGTCTATGCCCAGAAACTGCTTGAGGCGACAGAACAGTTCCTGGTGAGCCGTAAATTCCTCAAATAAATATCTTTAAGAACATTTCAAAGCACGCTCCCTCTACGGCGTGCTTTTTTTGTTGCAGAAGCACATCACACTGTGGCTAATCTTTGAGCTATATTGATCTGTATAACCTACATCGAGAAGGAATGACCCGATGGCAGAAATAGAGCTTAAATTCCAGATTCCGTCACAGTCACGTGCACAATTTGAACAGGACTTCCAGAAGCTTCAGCCGACTCGGCATCGTTTATGTGCGCGCTACTTCGATACTGAAGCACAACAACTCCAACAAAATCAAATCGCCTTGCGACAACGTCTAGAAGACCAGCAATGGATTCAAACCCTGAAAGCACCTACTGAGCAGCAATTTGAACGTTTTGAACTTGAACATACATTAAAAAGCCCACCTGAAAGCTGTGATTTTCAGTTATATCGCAAACACAAACCGGCAAAAAAAATCCTGAAACAGGCGCTTGGCGATTTGGATATACCGCTTATTCTGCAATTTGAAACAGATGTCGCGCGTTATGTACTGACCGAAACACATCAAAATAGCCAGATTGAGATTGCCTTTGATGTAGGGGAAATTCGCCATAAGGATCAAGCCATTGATATTTATGAAGTCGAATTTGAGCTAAAATCCGGTCAATTGAGCGAATTGATTGATTTCATTCGGCCATGGATTCAACGTTATGATTTATGGCTGGATACGCGGAGTAAATCGGAACGCGGTTATGCCCTATTACAGGGTGAAGAAAGTCTGCCTGTGCAGCATCAGCTGCCATTAGAACTTGAGCAGAAAGATCAGATTGCTACTATTTTAAAGAAAATCGTAGCCAACTGTCTGGCTCATCTTTTTCCGAATGCAACTGCGATTGCCGCTGATCATTATAACAGCGATCATGTGCATCAGGCACGTGTCGCGATCCGGCGCTTACGCAGTGCCTTTAAAATTTTTCAGTCTGTGACTGAACATGTACAGCCAGAATGGCCGGAACAGCTGCGAGATATTTTTCAGCAACTGGGTTCTACCCGAGATCGCGATGCCCTTGCAGAAAGTCTGATTCCGCAACTGGAAAAAGCCGGCTCACCCTTATTAAAATTACCACCACACCGACAAAAACAGCCAGATATTAGCGCGCTGTTCAGACAAACAGCTACAGTGGACTTGATACTGCAACTACTCAGCTTTAGTCAGGAAAAAACGCATAGCAAAGCCAAATCTTCGCATAAAATTTTGTGTAAAGGTTTGAGCAAGTTACATCAGCAAATTTGTCAGGATGCCGAAAACTATCAGGAACTGGATATTGAATCGCGGCATCGCACCCGTAAACGGGTGAAACGCTTGCGCTATAACGTAGAATTTTTACAGAGTTTATTTCCTGAAAAGGATGTGAAAACTTATCTGAAAGCCCTAAAACCCTTACAGGAAAGCTTGGGGCATTATAACGACCTGTTTGTGGCAGACGAACTGTTTAGACCGTATGTCAAGCAAAATAGCAAAGCCTGGTTTGTGCTGGGTTGGATAAGCGCGGAACAGCAGCGTTTGTCGAGTGAAGCAGCCGAGCGTTTACAGCAGTTTGCTGAAAATACCAAACCCTTCTGGTAAAACCGGGCTAGCGATATTTACCAAACACTTTCCAGGTATTATTATCGGCCAGAGGGTCATTATAACTATCACTGCGTTGCTTACGTGGTTTATCACGGGCATCGATCAGCTCAAAATGTGGCTCGACACTCAGCACGATACCATTCACATAAAAACGGGTACGTGTATATTCACTTTGACCATGCTGAAACACATAAGTACGTAAGTCTACAAATTCGCGGTGTGCCACCAAAGCCGCGGTATCGTCACTGTCGAGCCAGTGTCGCATGGCTGCGATCTGTTCGGGTTCAAACTGCCCGCATTTTTCAATCAAGCTGGCCACACCACGAAAAGTTTTAGATTCTTTGGCCCGGGTTTTATTTAGCCTGATTCGGTCAACATGAAAATAAAACAGCGGCAAGTTTAAATGACTGGGAAGATGGATAGCATCTAGGGTTTCATCGTCCATGAAAGGTTGGAACAGATCCTGCGCCCTTTCAATCAGACCAAGCCACTGGGTGTAATATTCTTCGACCTGCGATTTGGTTCCATAATAAATCGGCAGACCTTCGACATTGGCCAGATTTGCCGGTGGCCAGATATTCTGGCGCAATAAGGCAATATCACTTTTCAGACTTTGTACCGCAATCGCATCCTGCATGGCATTCACTTTTATATGCTTAGGCTATTTTTAGATTAAGGCAAAGGTTTAGTTTCTGCAAGGCTTTGCCTATAATTAGCCATTAAGATTTTATGATGGTCAGGAAAAATTCATGGTTCAAAAGATTGAAGCAACCGATGTAACCGAAGAAGAAGCGTTAAATGCGGCATTCTTTGAACGTGCTGATGAATTTATTCAACAAGCCAACGAGTTTTGTCGCGTAGAAAAAGGCTCGCAGGAAAAACCGAGTGATAAGCGCGGTCAAGTCAGTGCAGCCATGTTATTTGGTACTGCCCGTTTCAATACCTGGGTGGCAGCGAATAACTTTAAAGATGGCAACGAAATGCGCGATGCCAAAGATCAGGTGATGTCTTATATTATGCAGCAATTCCAAATGATGCTGGAAGATAACTATGATGAATACTGTGAACAGTTCGAAAACTATTTGCGTTTCCGTCACAATGAAGAGTTTCATGCCAACAAGCATAACCATGATCACAAGCACGATCATTGATTAAAATACGAAAAGCCCCTCGGGGCTTTTTTATTTGCTGTAATTTATCATCTTGACTTCGAACTGATTTTAGCCCCATATAAATTGAATAATAAATACACTAAAACAAGGCATAGCATGCAGCAACTTCCCTTCCCGATCATTGACCCACATATTCACCAATGGGATCCGTACAACACCCCACACGCGGCAGCATTTGCCGTAAAACTGTTTGGCAAATATCCTAAATTACTGGACAAAATGGTGCGGCTGCTCAAACCTAAAGATGTGATTGAGACCATTGGCCTGACCGAGCATCTGACCGCCCCTTATCTGCCTGCGAACTACAACAAAGATCTAGGGCATTATGAAGTCGAACAAATTGTGCATGTTGAAGCCAGCTGGCATGATCAGAAAGGTACAGGCGTGGTTGATGAAACCCGTTTTGTGGCCGGACTTCCTTTTGATCAGCATAATATCCAGCTCGGTGGCATTATCGCTACGGCGGATCCGCGGCAGAAAAACTTTAAACAGTTGATTCAATTGCATCAGGAAGCTTCTCCAAAATTTCGCGGCATCCGTAAAATGGCTGCGGTACATCCAGACAAAGGCATTCATGCCTGGACCGATGAGCCGCATCTCTATCGCAACAAAGATTTCCTGAAGGGCTTTGAGGAACTGGCCCAGCAAGACTTAAGTTTTGATGCCTGGGTCTATTCGAGCCAGATTGCTGATGTGACTGCACTGGCTAAAGCCTTTCCTAAAACACCCATCGCACTAGATCACCTCGGTACGCCTGTCGGCTTATTTGGCAAGGTGGGCAAAGCTACAGGCAAGACCGAACAAGATCGCGCCCTGATATTTTCAAGTTGGCAAGATCAACTGGCTGAACTGTCCGAGTGCAGAAATGTATCGACTAAAATGTCTGGCCTGTTTATGCCCGTTCTAGGTCATGATTTTCATCAGCAGAAACGGTTAGCCAATAAACAGGAATTATTGGAACGTGCAGCTCCCCTGATTCAGCATGCTTTAGATTGCTTTGGTTCTGAACGCCTGATGTTTGCCTCCAACTTTCCAATGGACAGTGTCAGCAGCTCACTCGTGAATATCATTGATGCTTTTAGCGATATTGTTCAGGACTATGATGAAAACGCGTTAAAGCCAGTTTTTTATGAGAATGCGAAAGCATTTTATAAATTATAAGAAGCGTCTGGATTTTTAAAGAAAGAAGGAAAATACATATGCTCTGGGAGGAAATAATCGCGAGTCCCCGATCAGATAGGCTTTTCTATACTTGCTGAGCAATCTTTTCTAGTTTAATCGCATCATATTATTACCAACATATTATTCACCTTCCCTTTAATAAAGATATCGCTGTTGGAGCAATATTAGTATCAGCTGGGATTTTCCTGTTTCTTTTTGCCACTTTCTGGTGGAACTTACCCAGTGCTGTGCTATCTGGCGTTTTAAGTAGAATCCTGCTTACCAGAAAAGCAACTTAAATTAGAGCTTTTAATTATATTGAAGAATAAAAAATCCCCTTAAGTAAGAGGATTTTTTATTTATTAACACTATGATGTTTTAACTTGCTTACCGTACTGATCAGCCATCACTTCGACCAACTGATCCAGCTTGATGTATTTTTTAATCACGGCATCAATATCGGCTTTCGTCAGTTGGGCAATCGCCTGATCACGTTTTTCACGGTAAATCAGCTTACGATCTTTTTCCAGTTGAGGAACCAACATACTGTGAATACGGCGATCATCTTCCAGTGCATTGACACGTTTTTTCAAAATGCTGGCTTTGGCCGCTTCCACTTCCTGTTCAGTTACACCACGTGTTAACAGCTCATTGAGTACCTGATGCACCGTTTGAGAAACCTGTGCAGATTTACCTGCGGTATAATTGGCACCCAGTGCCAAAGCACCTGAATCGGCCCATTCATTAAACTGAACATGGGCACTAAAACCGTAGACCAGCGCATTTTTTTCACGTAATTCCTGAGCCAAACGGGAAGACAGTTGAGAGTCACCCAGAATATGACGGAAGACTTGTAAAGCAGGTACATCTGCATGGTCTGCCCCCACCGGGAAGGTCAGCAATGCCTGATAACTACCGAACTCACGTTGTTCAGATAATGCATGAATTTTTTGGGCTGGATAGCTTCGATATTCTGATTTCAGGCGTTCATAAGGCTGTACCGCTTTCCAGTCCGCGAAACTATTTTTCAGCATTTTCTGTATAGATTTTGGCTGAAATTCCCCAGTCACTGCAATGTGTGCATGATGCGTTTTAAAGAATTGCTGATACAAAGCGACCACTTGCTCACGAGTGGCTGCTTTAAACTGCCTGGTGGCCAGTTCAGGTTCAAAATGGAAACGAATGTCACCGGGTTGATAAACTTCGATGGTTCGCGCCATGGTGAGGCTCGACACTGTATCTGGCTCGGTATAAGGACGATCCAGACTGGATAAGGTCTGACCCTTGATCAAATCAAACTGGCTTTGCTCAAATGCAGGGTTTTTTAGTACATCAACCACATATTGGAAAAACTCTGCAAACTTCTCTTTTTTGGCACTGATCTGTATGTTCAGGCCATTACTCGATGGGCTGGCAGTCGCTGAACCGCCTACTTCGATAATTTTGTCAGCAATCTGCTGCAAGCTCTGGCTTTCCGATGAGCGCAGCATTAAATACGCGGTCAGATCCAGAATCTCGCCTTTATTCATCAGGCTTTGCGCAGTCCCAAAATCCAGAGAAATTGTGGCATACACCTTGTCATCGCGAATATTGGTTGGGAATAGCGCGTATTTAATGCCATTTTTTAACTTACCACGCTGAATCTGCTTGTCCTTGGCAGATAAATACTGCTTGGATTGCGCTACATACTGCTTCACTTCCGCCTGATAAACACTGACATCCTTTAAAGGCTCTTCTGTCTCAGCCTGTTGGTCCAGTGTTTTTTTCGGTGCTTCCGTCTGTGTCACTTCCTGCGCTTTTTTCTGATCTTCAGGTGTTGGCAGGATATTGCCAGAAATACGATATTCAGGTTTTAGAAAGCCTTTATAGACCTGATTGACCTGACTCACATTCAGGTTTTCAATCGCATTCAGATCTTTAAAATACTGGCTCCAGTCACCCGAATAAGCCACGGCATAATCACTTAAACGTGAACCTAATGCAGTCGCGCTATTTTTAATATTATCAGCCTGATTGCGGGTCAGGTTTTTAACTCGGTTTAATTCGGCCTCGGTAAATGGCTGGCTTTGCTCTACGCCTTGAATCAAACTTTGTTCCACAGTTTTTGGCTGATGATTGGGTGCATAGATCGCGCCCATAAACACCAGATTAAAGTCTTTATCTAACCAGGTGCTAGATTGCACCATGGTCGATTTTCCACTTTCCACCATGCTCTGATATAAATGCCCGCTCGGTTGCAAGGTATAGAGCGTCGGCGAAACAGCCAAAGCAGTCTTGATCTTTTCATCCGGACCATTCAGGTAAATATTGAATTTGGCCAGATCACTGCCCTTTTGCACAGTAAATTCACGCTGTTGAATCTGCTCAGGTTTTAAAGCCGGAACTTTCACTTGCGCCGGTACACTTCGCGATTGAATCGGACTGAAATGGCTATCAATCTGCTTTAATACTTCCGCCTTATCAAACTTGCCTGAAATCACCATAAAGGCATTATTCGGTGCATACCAGCTCCGGTAGAACTGGTTCAATTCCTGCATATTGATGGATTGCAGCTCATTCAGATCACCAATCGGTAAACGGCCCAAATACTGATTGCCATAAGCCGACTTGAACACCTGATCCATGAGTACTGAAAATGGCTGATCCAGACGAATTTCGCGTTCGCGTTTTACAATATCAATTTCGGTCGGTACATATTTTTCCTGAAGAACCAGCTGATCCATACGCTCAGCTTCAAGAAAAATCACTTCACTGAGCGCCGTTTTTTCAGGACGAATGACATTGGTATATTTGGTTGAATAATAATCGGTACTGGCATTGGTCATTAAGGTATATTGATCGAGCCGACGCTGAAATTCATCACCTTTGACATTTTTAGTGCCTTTAAAAGCCAAGTGTTCCAGCAGATGCGCCAGACCACCTTTTCCTTTAGGATCATTCAGTGAACCGGTCAAATACACCGTATTCATAAAAATTTTATTTTCTTTATCATTCGGTGCCAGGATAATTCGTAAACCATTATCAAGACGATACTCCTCCACATTCTGTTCAGTTTTCACCAAAACAGGTTGTGCAAAACTCAGCGCACTACAACCCGACAACAAAATCGCCAAGCTTAAATTCTTATAACGTACCAACATTATTCATCCAGATTTTCAATGTAAATTTTTATTTGCGCTCATTTTAGAGAATGATTCTTATTCTGAATAGTCTTTTCTAAATTGAATCATTAAAATAACATGCCGCCTTGCCTGACGACATGCATATCTATGTAATCAGAGATTAAAGATAAAGTTCAGCCTGCATATATAATTTGCCATAACCCGAAATTTCAATTCGTTCCTGATCTTGCAAAGCACAATAAAGTACACCACCGCGCGCTGATGCCTGATAAGCGACCAGTTCATTTTTACCCAGTTTTTCTGCCCAAAGCGGTGCAATTCCGGTATGAATAGAACCTGTAACCGGATCTTCATTGATGCCATTACTCGGAGCAAAATAACGTGAAATACAGTCATATTGCGTATCTTGTGAGGTGATTGCGACATCCAGTAAAGTCGCTTGAGCAGTAATCGCAGCACGCTTGCCATTTAACTGTTTTAACAGTTCAAAATCAGGTGTTTCATCCAGTACATCCTGTACCGATTCATATTCAACAATATAGGCTTGTGCATTCAGATATACCCGCTTGAACGGTTTGCTTAATGCCTGTCTTAAAGCTGCTGGATATTCTGTGACGGCTACTGCACGGCGGATTGGAAAATTCATTCTGATCTTGCCATCCGCATCCTGATGGACCACAAATATACCCAGATCTTTCACATGAAATCGAATCGTTTTTGCCGTACCAAATTGATTGAAAAGTACGAAGCTGCTCGCTAATGTCGCATGACCACAAAAATCGACCTCTTTGGTCGGGGTAAACCAGCGAATGGCATAATTTTCTGCATCAATTATTTTCACAAAAGCTGTTTCAGACAGATTATTTTCCAAGGCGATATTTTGCATCAGGCCATCTTCGAGCCAGTCCTCCAGCACAATCACCGCAGCTGGATTTCCTTTAAACAGTTCCGTGGTAAACGCATCGACCTGGTACATTTTCATTTTCTGAAGTCCTCAATATCACAGTCTCTAGTTTAAAAGCTTTTTTGCAAGAGTGAACTTGAATATGCTAATAATCTAACTAATCTAGCCACTTAAATACACCAATATAGTGAATGATGCGGTATGACCAACCCCCATCTTCAAAGTGTTCTCCTAGAAAAATCCTATCGGCTGGGTAGGCTGAGCCTGCATGATGTACCTGAAAAATTAGCACCATCTGGCCTAAGGTTATTTAAATTCTTTGGTTTTGATATTTCTCTGGGCAAGGCTGTGCTGCATAAATACTCTGCGAGCTGATTCCCGGGCCGTATAACCAGCAAATGCATGATCTGTTTATTGGCAAGCTGATTGCAGCCGATGCCAATGATCAGTCTTCCGCGACAGTCACTGACATTATCATGTAGTGAGTGAAGAATGGAAAAGTACTCATCATGTGACTGGTGGACAATTTTATAGCATTGGCAAGGCGGTAAGCGTTGATGATTCGGACGTATAATTTTTTAAATGGGACATAAACAAAAATTATCCCGGATGAGCAGATAATATCTGCAAGCCCAGAGCATCTGAAATTATGCTACTTTATTCTCAATCTTCATTTGGTTTGATGCGCTATGATGCCTTTTAAAATTCACTGTATTGATGTCCAGAACTCGCTGCAAAATTATATCTGGTTGCTGGAACATACGGCTTCTCATCAGGTCGCAGTCATTGACCCGACCGAAGCAGGATTGGTGCAAGATTATTGTGCCGAACACGGTTTAACCTTAAGTCAAATCTGGTTAACGCACTGGCATAAAGACCATATTGGCGGTGTGCCCGGCTTAATTCAGGGACAAAATCTGCCTGTTTATGGCCCGCGTGCAGAACTCAGTAAAATTCCGTTTATCACGCATCCACTTGAGCATGAAGAACAGTTCAGCTTTCATGGGGCAGATGTTCAAGTGATCGCAGTACCAGGCCATACATTAGGCCATATCGTTTACTTCATTGATGCGATTGATGTGCTGTTCTGTGGCGATACTTTATTTGCCATGGGCTGTGGCCGGGTTTTTGAAGGTACTTATTCACAGATGTATCATTCACTGTCACGTCTGGCTGCCTTGCCACCACGCACCCAGGTCTATTGCACGCATGAATACACCCTCTCGAATGCCCAGTTTGCCAAACATGTCGAACCGGACAATCAGGCAATTCTGGAACGCTTCGAGCATATCGAACGCTTGCGTATGTTAGGCCAGTGCACGCTGCCAAGCAGCATTGAAGATGAATTACAAACCAATCCTTTCCTGCGTGCGGATAGTGTGGAAGAGTTTCAGCGCTTGAGAACCCTGAAGGATCAGTTCTAGAGTTAAAGATCCATATTAAAGAATCTGGTGACTTTGCGCATAAGCATCCAGTTCGTCTTGAGTGACGACACGCACTGCCTGCATTTCGTCAACACGTACCAGCAGCAAACCAGCTAAGGCCGGTTGATAACGACGTGCACTACCAAACGGCGTATAGGCTACTTTCGATTGCACTGTAAAATTCAACCAGTCCTCATGTCCCAGCATCACAGCAACCGGATCTAAGCCCTGTTGCTGCATCCATTCAATTTTCTGATTCACATTGTGTTCAATCGTCAGCTCAGTCATGGCAATCGTATTTAATTCAAGAATTACATTTTTGATAGTATAGGGCATGCATCTCAAACGATAGCTCAGAAAACCAGCAGCTGCTAATGATCCGATTAAATAATCAATGCAACTTTAATATGCCGATGCTTCGGCATTCCCTATTCTTACATTTTATGGTGTTGATAAAGTTCAAATTTAGATCAATAGCAAAATAAGCCTTTGAAATTAAAGTATAATTAAGTTTATTTACATGCTATAAAAACTTAATATTTAGTTACAACCTATTCAATATGATAAAAATCATTTACTTAAGTCATAAACTGCTTCTTTAGCGAGCATACGATGTTCACTAAACATTCAAATTAGATTAAATTAATTAAATATGGGAATTTGCCCTTTAAAACAAAATTTCTCACCCTTATTTAAGATAGAACAATGATGAAGGAGTGATCTCGTGAAAAAAGTGGTTAAAGCTAAAAATCTGATTGCATTTCGACTATGGTTAGAAAAATTAGGATATTCCGTTCGCACCCTGGCTGATGATCGTGGTTTCAGTTTCAGTTTCAAAAAAGAATACGGTCTGGTCACCTGTGATCTGGCCGGCAATGCACTCGCGATCCAGCTGGGTGAGGAATTTGAAGATCATTTAAAAGCCTGATGCAGGTTATTTTCAATCAAAAAAATAAATAAATTATTCCACTGATTCAGCAACTCTATTCTCCAATCTTTAGTCCGTTTCGACGGACTTTTCTTTTTATCTTGATTAAATAAATTTCAGGCAATAAAAAAGCAAGGCATCAGCCTTGCTTTAATATGATGGTGGGGACGGAGAGACTCGAACTCTCACACCTCGCGGCGCTGGAACCTAAATCCAGTGCGTCTACCAATTTCGCCACGTCCCCATCGGGGTACCAACTTAGCGTTGGATTTTTCAAACTTTGGCAGAGGATCAAGGACTCGAACCTTGACGAACGGTTTTGGAGACCGTCATGCTACCATTACACCAATCCTCTACTCGGCCAGTTTACTCAATTACTCAAGTAAATTGGTGGGGACGGAGAGACTCGAACTCTCACACCTCGCGGCGCTGGAACCTAAATCCAGTGCGTCTACCAATTTCGCCACGTCCCCAATGGCTGTGTATATTATAGAGATAGACCGTCATTGACAAGCGATTTTACAAGCAATCACATTCTATTCCGCTAGAAATTAAACAGTTAATTATATTTTTTTACTTTTGATAAAATTTATCAAGACAATTTGACTCTTTGAAGACGAAACCACAAATTCAGTATTTTAAAAGGTCTCAGCTTTATTTTGTGTCATAAAAACCAAAATGTATAAAAAACAAACTACAGATCAAGCCTTATATTGTATGGCCTCGGCATTCAAAATAAGGCAACCATGCTTTTTATATAACTTCCGTCACACACGTTCTATCAAGCAAAATAAAGATTTAAGAATAAGATCAATGAAAATTGCTGTATAAAATTTCAGGCAATAAAAAAGCAAGGCATCAGCCTTGCTTCAATATAATGGTGGGGATAGAGAGACTCGAACTCTCACGCCCAGAAGGCGCTGCGACCTGAACACAGTGCGTCTACCAATTCCGCCATATCCCCATGGCTGTGTATATTATAGCGATCAGACCCGATTCACAAGCAATTCTGTAGCAGGAAAATACTTTTATATCAAAATTTAAGCAATTAATTCAGTATTGTGTAAATACTGACCTATTTGCACTGTTGTCGCCTAGTTTCATCGAAACAGATAAGATCAATACGCACCACAGGAGAATCACATATTCAAATTTAGACTTTAGCTGACTTGGATAATATCAATTATTGCATCTAATAAAACAAAGTTTCCTGAAGCTCTGCCCTTTCCTGAGCATTGACCCGTTTTCTAACGCTCTTCAACAGACTAAACCTATGCGTAAAAGACAGCAAAATTTTACAGCTTAAAAAAGCTGGTATAAATTTCAGGCAATAAAAAAGCAAGGCATCAGCCTTGCTTTAATATGATGGTGGGGACGGAGAGACTCGAACTCTCACACCTCGCGGCGCTGGAACCTAAATCCAGTGCGTCTACCAATTTCGCCACGTCCCCATCGGGGTACCAACTTAGCGTTGGATTTTTCAAACTTTGGCAGAGGATCAAGGACTCGAACCTTGACGAACGGTTTTGGAGACCGTCATGCTACCATTACACCAATCCTCTACTCGGCCAGTTTACTCAATTACTCAAGTAAATTGGTGGGGACGGAGAGACTCGAACTCTCACACCTCGCGGCGCTGGAACCTAAATCCAGTGCGTCTACCAATTTCGCCACGTCCCCAATGGCTGTGTATAATATAGAGATCATTTCCAGCTGACAAGCCGTTTATAAGAAAAAAACACTCGTTTGATTAAATAAGAAACAATCCCGATTTTATTGTATTTTTCTCATTCGATTTCAGTCACTAAGTAGTGTTTAACCGCTTTAAAATCTGCCAACCGATGCTGTTTTTGCTTGCCTAGCATCAGCGCTAACAACTTTTCAAAAATCTGAATTTGTTCAGGCAACTCAACTTTTAGGCGCTGACAATGTAAAAACGCCCAATCCAGATAGTCAGTTGCCTGCAAGCGCTGTCCACTCAGCCATTCATAAAAAATCACGCCCAAAGCATAAACTTCGCTCTGCAAGCTTTTGGCTTTTCCTTGGAATAATTCCGGTGCCATATAACGTGGTGTCGCATTAAGCTTATGAACTTCAAGCTGATCCAGAGGCTGGACGTGTTCAAAATCAAGTAGACATACCCTACCCTGATCATCAACAAAATGCTCCCGCTTTAAATCCGCATGCAAATAACCCAGCTGTTGCAGGCAGATTAAAGGTTCTACCGCTTGCAGCAAATGTTGTCGAATCTGCGTTACAGAAAGTTGATCTGGCATGATCTGAAAATGTGCTGGTGCATCGACCAGAATCAAAGCCTGCTCAAATTGTTCATGTTGAATGGTGAATGGCTGTTGAATAATTTGATGGGGAAGGAAAAAGTTCAGATCACTCGAACGGCTATGCGTTTGATAAAAATTCAGCTCCTGCTGCCAGCCCAGCTCTGCATGCGGAGATGATATTGAGCTGTCAGATTTAGTCGACACTTGAGTTTTTAGCCAGAATGCGGGCTGACCCGCAGCATAATACAGGCGTCGGCCAAAACCCAGACTGCGGGTTTTGGTTCTTGGTTGAAAATCGAAAGTATCAAGATGATCTAAATTAAGTGGTTGCAATATATTCAGGCTTTGGATCAGCAGTATATTGATAATTTAGCAGTTCCAGACAATGCTGAATAGTTTTCCCCACCCGTTCCTGAGTCTCAATTAAGGAAATTTTTGGCCAAGTGGCCCGTTCGCCTTCGCGCTGCAAGATTTTAAAGAGATAGGGCCGTGGATTTTGCAGCATATAGCTATAGTGGCGCAGGCTATATTTACCGACAATATTCACATCGCCATAATAACGCTGATCGACCACCCCATAGCCGTGATCGAGTATGCGGCGTAAAGGAGGCAAGCTTCCGGCATGTTCCCGGGCAAAATCCATCATTCCTTTGGTAATCACCGCACCCTGACGGCGTACAATCCGTTGTGGCCAGCTTAAGGTACCTTTGCGGAAACGTGCGACATCATCTTGCATAAATGGCACGATATGCGGATTGACCTGGCTGGCGATGGTGTAATTGATATTGTACAGCCGGGCCATTTTTTCCTGTGGAAAATCACTGCGTACACTGCCATCGACCCAACGTGTTGCTCCCATATAAGGGGTATATTCACCATCATAACGCTTACTGGTCAAACGTACTGGCGGAAACAGAATAGGGACTGCACAAGAGGCCAAGACCGCACTCCAGACCAGCACATCCGGAGAAGTATAGGCATTTAAAATACGGGCATCCTGTGCTGAATCATAAGGGGCAACAGCAATATTGATATGCAGACCTGAGGTTTTGAGTGCTTCTTCAAAGGTCAGATCGCCTAAATTTTCGACCAGAAATTTTTTCAGGTATTTGACATCTGCCAGACCTCCATTGCCTTTCAGCAATTCACTCATGGTTCGGAAATGAAACGCCTCATGAAAAAAATTATGCCCCTTCAAAAGATCGACATACTGCGAGGGTTTGGATACACCCAACATTGCCGTCATGATGGCACCTGCACTAGAACCTGACATGACCTTTGGCAATAAATCCTGCTTCATCAGAGCCTTACAAACGCCGGTATGAAACAGACCCAAGGTCGAGCCACCGGAAAACATCAAGGCTGGCTGACCATAAGCACGCTGACAGCCTTTGAAGAATTCAATTTTTTCTTCCATATTTAAACAGCTACAGTCTGTTGAAGCGATATGTGCCAGCCCCTGACTAACCTGCTCCACATAATCTTCAATAATTCTTTTGGTGCCGACATAGGCTTCGGTGAACAATAAAGGATGGGCAATATTGGCGATATCGTAGCTTAGACCTTCACGCAGAATATACATCAGGTCGTGGGTACGTTTCTGTTGTCTATAGCGTCTTAATTTACCCAAACGATGCGCAATAACTTCTGCATCAAAATAGGGAGAACTATTGTCGAATTTCCATTCTTGCGCCCCGGATTCTTCATCTATTTTTAGCGCAATATATTTCCATTCCTCATAGGACTCAGCTTGTTGCAGCTGCTGCTTGAGTTTTTTAATACGATAGGCCTGATGTGGATTAATGTCCTGAGTAAAATCTTTAAACAGCATCTGCCTTCTTCCCTATATTGTATTTTTCATTCATCTTGCACTGCGTAGAAAATATGCACCGATCTGTTCATAACAACAATAGCGAAAATTCTCTGCTTTAAGCAAATTATCACACTTTTCAGGCTTTGACTGTGAATTTTAGGGTGATAGTATCCTAGACATAATTTTAAATCTGTAATGCTGAGATCATGGCGAAAATTGAGTTACCTGACAATATCTTGAATACCCTTTCGACTGTTCTGCTGCAACTTCAGCAAAGCCTGCCCGAGCTGAAACATGCTCCTGATTTTTCTGCACATGCCTATAAATGGCAACAGGGTGAACTCAAGCCCATTCATCAGCTTAGACAGATGGAACTGGCCGATTTAAAAGGGATTGAGCGACAAAAAGAAAAAGTCATCCAGAATACTTTGCAGTTCTTAAATGGCTTGCCTGCCAATGATGTCTTGCTGACTGGTTCGCGTGGCACCGGTAAATCCTCTATCGTTCGTGCCCTGCTGACCGAATACGCAGCGCAAGGTTTACGCCTGATTGAGATTGAACGCGATGACTTGTCAGAACTTCCGGAAATTCAAAAACTGATTGCAGACCGTCCTGAAAAGTTTATTGTCTATTGTGATGATCTGGCCTTTAATGCAGAAGATGAAAATTATCGCAGTTTAAAAAGTGTATTAGATGGTTCATTGCAATCGGGTTCGAGTAATTTTGTGATTTATGCGACCAGTAACCGCCGCCATTTACTGCCAGAATTTATGCATGAAAATACGCCTGTCACCCGGGTCGATGTTCCGCAATATACTGAGCTACATCCTCAGGAAGCAATTGAAGAGAAGATTTCGCTATCTGACCGTTTCGGCTTATGGCTGTCTTTTTATCCAATGGATCAGAATTTATATCTGGAAATTGTAGAGCATTATCTTAAAAAAGCTGAGATGGAATTGACCCCGGAAACCCGAGCCGAAGCCTTGCGCTGGTGTCAGGCACGCGGTCAACGCTCAGGCCGTGCCGCTTATCAGTTCTCGAAACACTGGATTGGGGCAACTCAGTTGAATAATCTGGAACAATAGAAAATTCAAAAGATCAGGCTCAACGTAAATATCGCTTTGGGCCTTCTTAGATTCGCATTTGAAGTGCAACACCATGTTGTTGCCATAATACCTGACTCGGACTTTTAAAGCCGAGTCTTTTATCTTGTGTATCATGCAATTTTTACTCTGAATCTACTAAATCAAACCATCTAAATCAGCAAATGCATCGCGGTCCCATAGATATGTAGAACCTTGAGATTTTTACCTTCATTGCTAACATCTTCAGCAGTAATGCATTTTGCTCTCATATGTTCATCAAACTGACAGACTGGGTTCTGATCATAAACATTGAGTAAAATCTATGGATATTGCATTGGGTGAATATCTTTTAATGCCTCTTTAAACAAGACTCGACCAATCCTACGCTTTTATGCAGCTTTCAATACATATAACGCTATAATTTTGGCAATGCCTTTTGCTTCACTTAGCGAAACATCAATAAAGCCCTGAATATGCCCTGCTCCTTCTGTAACCAATAGAATATGGTTATTGAGCTTGAGCACCTGCAATCATAAAGCAAGCCGTGTATCTAGCTTATATTCCGCCAAAATAGGTAGATAGAGCATCTGCTGACAGGTTTCTTGCCCGCTCTGCACATGCGCTTGTGCAATAACTGCCACATCTTCAATTGTCGCAGGGCGAATCATTCTTGATCCCTTTATCATTCATTTTATTTTTAAATTCTCCAATACTTCTTTGAAAAACACTATCTTATTAATCAAAACCTTGAAACTAAACATGATACATAGATTTGCCATTCCTCATAAAATGAGTTGACAGATAAAAGCTGAATATTGTGCTACTGGATATAACTTAGTGAATATCACAGCTAAATTGTGTTGGTCGCACTTCAACTTGTTCAGCATCACAGTGAACATTTACTATTACGTCATCACCAATACCAATACATGCATTACTTAAGACCCATAAATTATTTGTATAAAATTGCCAATTTCCTTCACCACGACAACGATACTGTACCTGCTTCAAACGGCAATCCGAATACACGTGATCTGGTCGTGTTGCACGTCCAACTACACCCACCAAATGCACACGTGGACGCCCTGAACTCCCACAACGAAGTGCACCTACACTGGTTCCATTACGTACTGCATTACGATATTGTAATAACTCAATTTTCTTTCTTGCTTCTTGCTCTTCTTTCTCGACTTGAGCCAGTTTACGTTTAAGCTCCTTTTCTTTTTCACTTAAACTTAACTGTTCTTTTTTAATTTCTGATTTTTTTTGATCATTATTTTTAATTACTGAATCAGTATTCTCACCTCTTGCCTTACGCGCTGCGTCTGCAAGATCCACCATTTTTTGAGCTTCTGCTGTCCGGTGTTTACCCAACAAATCGACCTGTTTTTGAATTTCTTTTTGTTTTACCGAGTTTTGATAAGTTTCACCATAGGTTCGCCCCCACTCTCCAGAAGGAGGTCCAATCATTACATATTCTGCAGAAAGACCTGTGGTGGTAAAGAACGATATATAAATTAAATATTTCTTCATTTGAAAATCAAAAAATCAAGCTTTTAAGTTGTATTTATATATTACCTAATACTGCTAAAAAAAGAAAAATACTAATCTTTAAAGTAGAGGAGTTTTATTTTAAAATAAAACGATTTATTTATTTGGCTTTTTATACATGAATTACCTAAAGTCTCTGACTATTATGTCCAGCTGTTTTTTATTTACAACACCACTTATAGCAGCAGAGCAAACTGTAGCAAATGCACAAAAATTTTTAACGATTATATTACCAGACAAAGGTATCCAATCTGGAGATTTAAAAAAATATTTTTCAGATATGGCTGATGAGCATGATGGATCAGCACGACTCGAAGGCTATAGTAAAATTACCAACGTAACTACTATTGATCGTTGTATTAGCAAAATAAATTATGATAATAATAGCTTATCTTTGAGAGTTTATCATGGTGGTTCAATGGTTGAACCGGTAGTATCCCTAAGACCTGACTTACGACTAGGGAGTACCGAAAATGGAATTGATTGGGGAAAGGTTTTAGAAGTTAAACAATCTAAAGAACTTGTTTCTATACGCTTAAAAAATAATGAACCATACACTATTTTTTCATTAGGAAGTGAAGATATAGCGACACGTGTAAACTATGCCATGACATTTCTTAAGCAAAAATGTGATCCAGCGAATGGAACAGGTTTTTAAGTTTAAAAGGCACTATGTTAAACATAGTGCCTTTTTTACTTATAACACACCTGGTGCACTGAAATTATATGAGCGTCGTGTAGGAGCAGGTGCTTGATAAATCGGAGGTGCAGTATATACAACTGGCTTAGGCTTATCATAGTTTATTTTACAAACCCAATAGGTTTGTTGAATATTTGAACATATACAACCTGAAGTAGTCGAACCACGTTGAATTTTCTCATCAGCTTGATTACATGCTTTACTTCTGTCTGCACCCACCCCTTTTGATGTATAATTGTATGCTTGGGTTTCAAAGCTAACAATAGCAGACAAACCAAGACCTAAAATAAAAAAATATTTAGATATATTCATTTAAACTACTCTAATCTTTGCTTAAAAGCGAAGATAACCAATAAAAACACTCACTCTCCCTATTTTAATTTTATTCTATTTATTTAAAACCATAAATGATCAAAAATAAGACAAATAAAAAATATTTTTTATTTGTACACTTTTATAAAAAATTAAATTTATTCTTAATTCCGCCTATCATAGAGCGGGATTCCTATATGATTAAACCATTTTACGGTATCTGTAAGAAAACACTTACTATGGCAGAGTCAAAATAATTTATTATTTGTTGAAAATTTCTACTCAATAAAACCAAGACAATAAAAAAGAGGCTTTCCGCCCCTTTCCTATCTATCTTTAAACCGCTTCAGGATTTTTTAACTCCGTCATCGGCCAACGTGGCGTTGTGGTTACCGCCAAGCCATCCTGCTGCCCTGCTTTCAGACGCTGATAACCTGCAAATGCAATCATCGCACCATTATCGGTACACAGTGCTGGCTCAGCGTAGTAAACCGTTGCCTTGATTTTTGCCAAATCTGCTTCCAGACGTTCGCGTAAACGTTTATTGGCACTGACACCACCTGCAATCACCAGACGTTTTAAGCCAGTCTGCTTCAATGCCTTCACGGATTTTTTTACCAAGGTATCGACAATCGCTTCCTGGAAACTTGCTGCGATATCTGCATCACGGTTTTCATCACCCAGTTTTTTCATTTGAACGGAAACTGCAGTTTTTAAACCGCTGAATGAAAACTCTAGGCCTTGATGCAGCATTGGACGTGGGAAAGCAAAAGCAGCAGGATTGCCTTGTTCAGCCAGTTTGGAAATGTTTGGCCCACCTGGATAGGGCAGACCCATCATTTTCGCCACTTTATCGAATGCTTCTCCGGCTGCATCATCAATCGATTCACCCAGCAATTCATACTGGCCAATGCCATAGGCTGCCATCAGTTGTGAATGCCCACCAGAGACCAACAGCGCCACAAATGGAAATTCTGGCGCTGTTTCAGACAACAATGGTGCGAGCATATGCCCCTCCATATGATGAACACCAATTGCCGGTTTGTTCAATGCAAAGGCCAAAGTTCGACCAAACAACGCACCTGTCATTAATGCGCCCATTAAACCTGGCCCACGTGTATAGGCAATGGCATCAATTTCCGATTTTTTGACGTCAGTTTGCTCCAATAATTCATTCATTAATGGAATTAGTTTACGCACATGATCACGTGACGCCAGCTCTGGAACCACACCGCCATATTCTGCATGCAGTTTAATCTGGCTATAAAGCACCTGCCCGCGTAAACCCAACTCGCTGTCATACAGCGCAAGTCCTGTTTCATCACACGACGTTTCCAAGCCTAAAACGATCATTAAACTGCCTATAACCTGTATCAATTCTATTGCAGTCACTATTATATGCTTGTGGTATGAGATGTAAATGAGTAAAATACTGACCTTCACTTGTGATCACAGGCATTCGGCCTGCGATCTTATCCATAACTTTATGAGGATTCTTCATGCCACAAGTTAAATTGAAAGAAGGCGAACCAGTAGACGTAGCTATCCGTCGTTTCAAACGTTCATGCGAAAAAGCGGGTGTTCTAGCTGACGTACGTAAGCGTGAATTCTACGAGAAACCAACTCAAGAACGTAAGCGCAAAAAAGCTGCTGCTGTTAAACGCTACCAAAAGAAATTGGCACGTGAATCAGTACGTACGACTCGCCTTTACTAAGATTAATTTGTGATTGACTGCCTGGATTAAATAATGACGACTTTAAAAGACCAAATCACGGATGTTTTGAAAGCAACAATGCGTGCAAAAGAAATGTCCAAGCTGACGGTCATACGTGGTCTACAGGCGGCAATTAAGCAAATAGAAGTCGATGAGCGCAAAGAACTTGACGACGCTCAAGTTCTTGCGGTCATTGAAAAACAAATTAAACAACGTAAAGAATCGATCAAGGCCTTTGATGGTGCTGGTCGAGAAGATTTAGCTAGTAAGGAACAAGCCGAGGTTGAGGTGTTATCTCAATTTCTACCAGAAGCTATGACTGAGGAAGAACTTGATTCCATCATTGCGCAAACGATTGCAGCGCAAGAAGCTACTAGCATGAAAGATATGGGTAAGGTGATGAATTCTCTGCGTCCGCTCATAGCCGGGCGCGCCGATCCTGCACAAGTTTCAGCTAAAATTAAAGCGAAACTTGCTTAATCCCACTTCTCTAATATTCGATCTTTAACGTTGAACTGACTTTTTATAAAAGACAGTTCTTAACGTATTCTTATTGCAAATAACAGTCAACCTGATAACGTTTCAGCAATTGCATCTCTTTTGAAGATTTCACTTCTATAATCACATCCTGTTTAGTTATCTTCTGAAACTGACGATCCAGATAAGCACGATTTTGGTCAGCCGCCTGATATAAGCGATCGGCATAACGTTGCACAATACTACAAAAATGTGAATTCTGCGCTGCGCTAAAACCTTGTTGCTGCGGATTCAAACCACCCAAGAATTGACGCGATTCCTTTTTATAGTCAGCATTAATACGCTCTACCGCGTCTACATACTCAACAGCACTCGCAGCAAATACCGCATAACTCCACCCCAATAGACAGATGCCCAATAATATTTTCTTCATAGCATGCTTCAGATTTAATCGCACTGATCATTAAAAAAAGATTGTAGCCCGATTCAGTATATCCTGACCATATCATCCTGATATAAAAAGCTTAAAACCTGACTAAGGCTTAAATTTTATATTGACGTGCCTGCTGCATCTGTTTCAGGCGTTGGTTAATGGTTGCCGATAAAGATTGATTATTTTTCGCTGTACGCTGTGCATGTAATAATGACTTGATGGCGGTTTCTTCATAACCGGACCAGTATTCTACTTCTGCACGATAACGCAGCACATTGGCGGCCTTGATTGCCGATGCAGGCTCTGCATTGGTCGCCAGTTGCATCAGTCGCCAGCCGCTCACATCGCGGGAATTGGCATTCAAAAACTTTTGTACAATCTGTTTAGCTTGATCAGGTTGCTGGGCACGAATCAAGACTTCTGCATATTTATAATTGAGCGCACGATTTTCCGGCATGATCCGCGCTGCCGAAGCCACACTTTTCAGCGCTGCATTCAACTGGTTCCGACCTAAGTAAATATCAGTCTGAAACAAGACCAATAAAGGATGCATCTGGTTATGCTTTTTCGCCTGATCTAAAGCAGCCTGTGCGGCCTGAAAATCACTTTGCTGTATCTGGTAGGCAGCCAAAGCAAGCTGACCGGCAAAATTATTCTGCCGATTCATCAAACTGAGCTGCTCCTCACTGGTCTGGCGAGACAGCACCCTGCTATACCATTTGATAATCTCAAAGTCCTGATCATTCAGCTTAGGTTTGACCGCAGGCAGCTGATTGGCACGTAAACGTGCTTCACTCATACGCTCAGTCGTCAATGGATGAGTAAACCAGAAATCCGGCAGGAAGCTTAAGCGACTGGTCGAGCGATGCATGACTTCGAAGAAGTCTGCCATACTATGCGGGTTATAGCCGGAACGATACATGTATTGCATGCCAATTCGGTCTGCTTCACGCTCCTGATTACGACTATAAGTCAGCTGTTTATCCATCAACGCGGCTTGCGAACCCATCATCACCGCAGCACCCGCATCACCATCCGCCTGAGAGGCCACCAATGCCCCGACCAGAATTCCGGCCAATGCCAGCAAACCCTGCCCCTTAAAAGCATCTTGAGAGCGACTGTAATGACGTTGTGTGACATGTGCAATTTCATGCGCCATCACCCCCGCCACTTCATCCATATTTCGGGCTGAATTGATTAAACCAGCATTAAGAGCAAACAGCCCTCCCGGCACAGCAAAAGCATTAATTTGTGGATCATTAATCACCAGCAAACCAATGGGCTGTTGTAACTGAGTCTGACTGAGAATATGAGAAAATACCGACAGCAGCTGGTCTTCCAGCCATGGATTCTGCATGACTGGCATTTGCTTATGCACTTCGCGATAGACTTTTTCACCGATCATTCTTTCTTTTTGCTGATCGAGTAAACCCACGCCTGTACCAATATCAGGCACAGAAAAGTGTGCAGTCGCTTGATTAAAATCATGGCTAGAGCTATGCCCTGTCACCATGCACATCGTTAAGCCACACGCCAACGCCAATCGTTTCAATGAAAAATCTCTAAATCTATTGTTCTAAGCTGCCTTGAATATAGCATTGAAAAATGGGCATATACGCAAGAAAATGTTATTTAATATTATTGAAACTCAGGATTAACCACATAGCGTGGCACTCGCCCTTCTAAAGCATCCACCAGATTCTGATAGGCCAATTCGGCCATTTTTTTACGGGTGGCAGCCGTCGCAGAACCCACATGTGGCAATGTAACCACATTGTCCAACTGAAATAATTCAGATTCTTTTAAAGGTTCTTTCTGATAGACATCGAGACCGGCAGCAAAAATCTGCTTGGCTTTTAAAGCGTCAATTAAAGCCTGCTCATCAATGACTGAGCCACGTGAAATATTCACCAATACCGCATGTGGTTGCATTTTTTCCAACTCAGCCGCTGCAATCAGCGCTTTAGAATCAGCATTTAAGTCAACCGCAATAACGACAAAGTCGGAACGCTGTAATAGTTCATCTAAGTCAGAATACTGTGCATTCAGGCCTTGGGCCAATTCTGGTTTTTCACGGCGATTATGGTACAGAATATTCATATTGAAACCATAAAAACCACGGCGTGCGATCGCAGCCCCAATATGGCCCAGACCAATAATTCCCAGGGCTTTTCCAAAAATATCCACACCAAATTGTGCTTCACCAACAGTACGCTGCCATTGCCCCTGCTTGGTCCATTGATCCAGATAAGCCACTTTACGTGCCGCTGACATCAGTAAAGTAAAAGCAAGATCAGCTGTAGTTTCGGTCAGCACATGCGGGGTATGGCTGAGATAGATATTTTTTTCATTTAAATAATCAAGTTCATAGTTGTCATAACCGACACTGACACTAGAAATGACTTTAAGCCGGGTGGCAGTCGCCAGATTGTCACGATTCAGCAATCGACCTGCACCAATCATGCCATCGGCATCCTGAACCTCCTGCAAAAGCTGCCGGTTCACATCGCCTAACTTGGGTTGTATATAAGCGACATCATAATGTTGTTCAAGTTTATTTTGAATATCAGCATCGATCTGACTAAATACAACCACTTTTTGTTTCATATTTTTTATTCCAAACTCATATTATTTCAAGCTGGCAGACCTATTTTGCATAAACTGCCATAAACGTTTTTTCAGAATTGGCTGATCTAGCATTTCCTGTAAAGAAGCCAACTGGATTATTTTACTATTTGAAATATAAGGTACAGTTCCCAAAAAAATAATATTTTTCTCGGCACTCATCCCATCGAGAAAACCCTGAATATAAGAGTCCACACCGCGCCCATCCTGAACATTGGCCCAAGGAAATGGCCAGTTCAGCTCACAAAACTCGCTGACCACTGCACGCTGGATATTCGTCCATAAATTCTGGGTTTCTTCAGTCATTGCAGTCGCATCAATCACAATACTGCAATAGGCCAGACTTAAAATCTGCAAACTAAATGGCGGAATTTGTATGATTTCACGCTGTTCCTGAACCAGTACTGGCGTGGGCACTGATACCACGGGCATGACTTCAGCTTCGGGTTGAATAACCGGCTCAGGAATTGATAGATCTGTAAATACCTCGGGCTGCTTGGACTGAGGCAAGACAATGTCACTGTGAAATTCTGGTGCGGCCTGATCACGCCAGATCGAGACCTGATGTGGCTGACATGCGCTGTCCCTAGGAATCCAGAGATCAATTCCTAATGTTGCCAGTATGTCACGCTGATGCCCTATCATCTTTTCATCATCACCAATTTCAGGCTGAACATTTTAGCCGGATTGCCTCTACTTTGCCGAACTTTTTCCGCTTTTCTTTTTTATCCTGATGGATTCTAATACAAAGTCGATCTGCCTGCTAAAAACTGTACTTTTAATACGCAATTAAATCACTGCCTCTGTTATAACAGATGCAGTTTCAAACTGTGAATTGTTATCTTCTTTTTTACATAATGGTTAAACTGTTTTTCTTCAACATTTGTTGAATAATCTGCTCTGCCTCAAAACCCAAGCGCCAATAAAGCAGTTCCATCACATCCAGTTCGTCCTGAGTCACAATACGGTCGCTCCACAAACAGGCTTCTGCGATACCCAAAATCCCGAGACGTTCACGCAGTAAAAGCCCCGAAATATCATTCAGAATTTCCGCCAGATCAATCGGCTCATCAGAAATTTCATTGTATAAGTCCAATTCTCGAGCCGACAAAATCCGGTTTAAAATGCGTTCGCGAACCTCAAGCTGGTTTCCGCTATTAATCTGCTGCACATGCAACAAGGCATCAATCAGACGCACAATCTGAGGCTTAACTTCATCCAAAGCTGTTGGAATATGTGCGGGCAATAGATTCAGCTCATATTTGACACATTCCAGCAATAAGGCATCGAGCAAGCCAATTTCACCATCTTCCTGAATAATTCGTGCCAGTTTCATCAAAAACTGACGTGCAACTGTGGTGGGCATCCCGCCAATATTCTTGCAGGCTTGCTGGAAAATCGAAATATGCACCCGCCCATCCAGATTCAGCAGTGAATCTACAATGGCGCGGCTCACTTCAGCCTCAGTCGGAATAAATTCACGATATTGACGAATCATCAAGATGGCAACCATGACTTCACGCGAGCCGGTCGCCGTCTGCAATGCACGTTCAAGCAACTCCGGACGCGGCATACTCAGCCGCAGCTCTGGATTCAGTGGCTTGATCGCATCTTTAATTGCAAAGCTGATTGGAGATAGACGCAACAACGGCAGAGGCTGTGGCGAACTCCAGCTCATCGCAGTCTCGGGCACCACTTCTTCCAGAGAACGAAATAAACTGAATAAAGGCTGATTCTTGAGTTTCTTCAAGTTCTCGAGCTGCAAATCCTGAATCAGGGCAGGATTTAATTCATAGATGCGCTGATTGATGTTCGGGTGAATGTTCAACCAGTTTTGCGGACTCAAGGAATTGGCAAAACACATATGGGAAATGGATTCGGCATATTCACTATAGATTTGCGAACCGGAATGATGCACATGAATTCTGAGTAAAGTCTGGATATTGGCATCATTTTGAATCAGGCGGCGAGTTTTCTGGTCATTCTTAAAAGTGCGTCCACCCAGTGAAATATATTTAATAAAGCGTGTGATCAATACCCCCAAACTGCCAATCAGCCAGATCACCGCGCCAATTGCGACATAAAAGGTTTCAAACTTATTTTCACGTCGAATACCAGTTCGATAGAAACCAGATTTGGCAATTTTGCTGCCCCACTGGCTAAAGGTGGTTAAACTGCTATACAAAATTTTTAAGCGGGTATTTTCCGCAGTTTCACCCGACAGAATTTTATTAAATTCGTGACTGAGTAAACCATACAGCTCGACTTTATCCAGAGTTTGTACCGCACCCCAAGTCAGAATAATCGCGGTATCTCGCGGGCTAAAACCCGCCGTCAGTGCATTAACTCCAACTTCATCGGGCAGTACATACACCGCCGGAGGTTCAATTAAAAAGGTATCGGCCAGCTGCTGGGTAATTTGCAGTGCCGCACTTTCCTCAGGAATACTTTCCATCGGGCTGAGACGGCGCGCACCCATCTGTTTTGCCAGCGAATAACCGCCATTCCGGAAAAGATAAAATTCATAGATGACCGAGATCAGCATCACACATAACAGCAACGCAATCAGATAAGGACTGAGCATATGCCAGAAAATAGACTGGGTAGAATCAACATAAAAAACGAATAGACCAACAACGGTATTGATAATAAAAATAGTTAACAGCACAGCAATCAAGCAGAAGCTTACAGGCAATACGATATTCTTGTTTTTTATAAAATCATATCCTACGTTGCGCAATGTAGAACCCTAGTTAAGATTATTTTCAATGGGTTCATCATAAAACAAAAAAGCGGGAAATTCCCGCTTTTTCATGATGATTTTAAGCGCTTAGACTTCACGTACGCCAGTTAAATCCACAGAAGCTGCATCGATATTCACATCGATGTAATTCCCTTCTTTCATGGCACTGTCACTACGTTTTTGCTGTAGATCATCCAGATACTGCGCATCAATACCACCCGCGACATAAACGCCGTCAAATACCGAACAGTCAAAATCTTTCAGATCTGGCACTTTGGTGGTTCGAACTGCATCTTTTAAATCTTCCAGATCCTGGAACACCAAACGGTCTGCACCAATAATTTCACGAATTTCTTCAACGCTACGATCTGAGGCAATTAGCTCTGATTTTGCCGGCATATCGATACCGTACACGTTTGGATATTTCACCATCGGTGCTGCGGAAGCAAAGAAGACTTTTTTCGCACCAGAATCACGTGCCATCTGGATAATTTCATTACAGGTCGTACCACGCACAATCGAGTCATCGACCAATAGTACGTTTTTACCCTTAAATTCAAGCTCAACCGGGTTCAGTTTTTGACGTACCGATTTTTTACGTAGTTGCTGACCTGGCATAATAAAAGTACGACCGATATAACGGTTTTTCATGAAACCTTCACGGAATTTCACACCCAGCATATTGGCAAGTTCCAATGCAGAAGTACGTGAAGTATCCGGAATCGGAATCACCACATCGATATCATTCTCTTCACCCCACTCGCGCAGAATTTTTTGCGCCAGCTTCTCACCCATTTTCAGACGTGCTTTATACACCGAGATTCCATCAATAATGGCATCCGGACGGGCAAAATACACATATTCAAAAATACATGGACGATATTCAGGATTGCTCGCACATTGCTTGGTAAAGAAATTACCTTGTAAATCGATAAATACCGCTTCACCTGGCTGAATATCACGCTCAACTTTGAAGCCCAGCGCAGTAATCGCAACCGATTCAGAAGCTATGATATATTCCATGCCCTGTTCAGTTTCACGTGAACCGTAAATCAGTGGACGGATACCATTCGGATCACGGAAGCCCACCAGACCTTGTCCGGTAATCATTGCTACCACACCATAAGCGCCTTTACAACGCTCATGCACACGTGTTACCGCATGGAAAATATCTTCCGAAGTCGGCACCAATTTGCCATGTTTTTGCAATTCATGCGCTAGCACGTTTAGCAGCACTTCTGAATCAGAATCCGTGTTCATATGACGCAAGTCAGTTTTGAACAGGTCATCGTGAATTTCTTCGGCATTGGTCAAATTACCGTTATGCGCCAAGGTAATTCCATACGGCGAGTTCACATAAAATGGCTGTGCTTCTGCACTGCTCGATGAACCGGCTGTTGGATAACGCACATGACCAATCCCGTAATTTCCTTTCAAGGCACGCATATGACGGGTATGAAATACATCACGCACCATCCCATTGTCTTTACGAAGGAACAGACGCCCTTCATCACATGTCACGATCCCAGCTGCATCTTGTCCACGATGTTGTAACATCGTTAATGCATCAAACAACATTTGGTTAACGGGTGATTTACCAGCTATACCAACTACTCCACACATAGCAACCTCGCAGACAAGCTAGGATTAATAAAAAGGATTATTTGTAGACTCATCTGCAGCTCCAGATTTGGACGATGTTTCAGATGATACAGCTGAAGGTTTCGATGTCCCTTCAGGCTTGATATGTTGTAGTGCGCCATTCGCGGCGTCTTTCGACATTTGAGTCGCCCAAGGCGCATAAGGCAATAAGGCTTGAATAAACTTGGACTGTTTCCAGTGCGGTGAGCTTTCTACCCATGGGCCAATGCCTTGCATGGTAATCAGTACAATCAGCAAGCCTTTCAGGCTACCAAAGACACCACCTGCCAGACGGTTAAGCGGACCCAGTTTAAGACTCTTTAAAATACGGTTTAAAAGCGCAGTGACGATCCAGGTCAGAACCACAATTAACAGGACGATAAAGGCGAAGGCTGCTATCTTTTGTACGACTGGATCTGTACTCAGAGCAACCATAGACGGCGCAAGTAGCGTTGAATATTTTGCCGCAACAATCAGGGCAAAGATCCATCCCACTAAGTTCGCAAAGGCTTTAATAAATCCTTGACGCAAACCGTTGAGCCCTCCAATGAGCAAGATAATCAGCAGAAAGATATCAATGGCATTCATAGGATTTAAAGTGCGTCTACACAATCTTTTACAAGTTCAGGTCCAGTATAGATGAGGCCACTATAAACTTGTACAAGGCTGGCACCTGCCTGTTTCTTGGCAACAGCATCTGCGCCTGAAAGAATACCACCCACACCAATCAAGGGAATTTGTCCTTTTAACACCTGAGCAAATGCAGCCAGACATGCGGTACTTTTCTCAAAGACTGGCGCGCCAGATAGACCACCTGCCTCCTCTGCATGCGCCAGACCTTCCACCCCTTCACGTGACAGTGTGGTATTGGTCACGATCAGACCATCAATCTTGAATTGCAGTAACTGCTTGGCAATAAAGGCAATATCGGTTTCGTCCAGATCAGGCGCTACTTTAAGGACCAAAGGTACATAATGCTGGTATTCCTGCGCCAATTCAAGCTGACGGTTTTTCAATGTTTCAAGCAGTTCGGTCAGTGCATCACCACTTTGCAGGCTGCGCAGGTTTTTGGTATTGGGAGAAGAAATGTTGACGGTAATATAAGAAGCATAATTATAGACTTTTTCTAAACAGATGAGGTAATCATCTACTGCTTTTTCTACCGGAGTATCAGCGTTTTTACCGATATTGATACCGAGAATGCCTTTAAATTTGGCCGCTTTGACATTTTCAACCAGCTGATCCACGCCATCATTGTTAAAGCCCATACGGTTAATAATAGCTTTGGCCTGCGGCAGACGGAACAAACGCGGATGAGGGTTGCCTGCTTGCGGTCGCGGCGTAATGGTACCAATTTCAATAAAACCAAAACCTTGACCAGCAAGGGCATCAATATAAGCACCATTTTTGTCTAAACCTGCCGCAAGCCCTACTGGATTGGGAAATTCGATTCCCATACAGGTTACAGGTTTTGCAGTAACATTTTGACGCATCAAGCCCATTTTATGGGATGATTTTAATAGTGATAGTGTCAGCTCATGTGCACGCTCTGGTGCTAAAGAAAACAACAAAGGGCGGGCTAGAGAATACAACATATCTAGAAAAGTCTACTGCTTTTTAAGTCGGCATATTATAGGCATAGGCTGACAAAAAAACCATGCTTTGCAAATCTTTATTTTTACCGTTTATTGCACGGTCGCGGTTAATTTAATCTGTCCTGCTTCATTATTTAGTTCCATTTTCTCAACACTTAGACCCATTTGTGCCAGTTGAGTCAGGAAGTTTGCCAAAACTGCATAATTTTCATGCATGACCGCCAATTGAATTTTTCCATCTATTTGCTGGGATGCAACCGAAAGACCTTGTTGCTGTGCCACCCGCTGTACTTTCTCTGCGGCATCCAGCTGCATGTCTCCAGCAGGCTTTATGGTGACTGCATTACTTTGCATCCAGACAATGGTATCTTTCAGCTGATTTAAACGTTTCTGCTGGGTGTCTGCTGCCTGATGCATATACCAGAGTGCTGAACTGACCGCAGCCACAACTACAAAAATAGTGGTAAAAATCACCAATACCCGTTCACGTGCCGAGAGACTGTCCAGATAATCCCTCAGTTTTTCAAAAGATTGATCCATGCGATTTTGTAGCGCTTCGATGGCTTTCATTATTGCACCCTCACCAGCCCAATGGCACCTGTTCCGCTGGCCTGAATATTCCCCAGCTCCACTTTAAAGCCTTGCTGACTCAATTGCTTGGTCAATGCATTTAGCATATCTGATGAATTGGCTTTAAGCTCCATACTCAACACAGACGCATCATAATTGATCCGTTGTGCCACAATCTGGTTCTGCATCAAGACTGGTCCCACCCGGCTAATCAGCTGCAATGCCTGTGTATCGGCAATCTGGCTTTGACGCAACTGCCCTTCAAACTGGCTTTTGATATTCTGCTCAGTGACCGGATAATTTTGCCCAAACCAGTACTTGAACTGATCAACGGCCTGTGCAGCGGTCTGATTTGCCACTTTTTTGTATTGATACCAGCGCACCGCATCATAACCAAACTGTAAGACTAATATGCCCAGAAATACAGCTGCGCATGCTTTCCAGTAACCGGAAATGGCACCTTCAGATTTGGCTTTGGGCAATACATTAAACGCATGCTGTTTAGGTTTTTTCAATACCGGAAGGACATACTGAAAAGATTCTAACTGCTCCTGTGTGACCAATGCTTCTAGGCTACTTAACTGATCCTGATTCAGACTACTGACTTTATAATGCAAATCTTTGGGCTGATAATCCAGATACAGACTCAGATCATCCAATGACTGGCCGATATATTCTGCCTCTCGTACCAACAAGCGCCCACCAATTTGGGTAATCACCCGCTGATTGGCTTCAGGAACCGGCAGCACCAAAAAGTCTGGCAGCAAAGCCGCCAGCTTGACGGGAATCAGGTTGAGAGAATACTGCAAGGTCTCGAGGGTAGAATTCGCAATCCCCATAATACTGACCTGATCAGGCTGCTGAAAATGATGCAGCACTTTCATGGCATCGACGGGCAGCACCACATATTCTTCAAGCAGATACTTGATGCCCTCATTGCCCATTTTTTTATATTGGCTCTTGGGCAAAGTCTGCTGCAAAATTTGCACATGACGGCTCGGGAAAAACACTACTGCTTCTTCGCCATGATGAGCCTGAATCTCCTGAATCAACTGCTCAAGTGTGGCCGCAGTGTTCCAGAATTCCCCAGTTGACCATTGCCAAACCCCATTGGCCTCAGGCATCCATAAATACAACATCGATTGTGTACTACCGTTTTAATTGGTTTTTATGATGTAGGAATAAAACTTTTAACTGTTGTCGACAAACCCGCGGCAATGACTGGCTGCGCATAGATACGTGCTTCTGCCAATGCATAGGGATGAAAAGACTCCGCCAGCAAAATAGAAGAAATGTGTGCCACCACATTCATATGACACACCACGGCAATCGATTCATAAGGCAGTTGCGACAACCATTCAACCGCGACCTTGGCATCATCATCGGGTTTAATCGCATTACAGATCACCACGGGTACATCTTGAAAATACTGCTGCAGATGAGCCAGGGTCTCTTGTGCACGCAATAAGGGACTGACCACAAACACTTCAGGTTTAATCATATTTTTTAAGAACTGTGCAGTTTGCTCAGCCTGCTGATGACCACGCTCCGTCAATGGACGCTTGCTATCATTGCCATTGACTGGTGGAGCAGCCTCACCATGTCGCACTAAAGTCAGTTGCATTGGATTTCCTTATTTTCTTTTGCCTGCATGATAACTGGCCAATATGACAATTCGCAGACAGTCCCTTTGTGTTATAGATCAGACTTGATGATGTGGCAAGACAAATTCCACATCACTGCGATGACCATTTTTCATCAATGACAAGGCAATATTGAGTGGTGGTGCACCTTCAAAAATCACATCATACAAGGCAGAAGTAATTGGCATATAGACATCCAGTTCTTCGGAACGCGCCTTGACCTGTACGATGGTATTGATCCCTTCTGCAGTTTGACCCAGTTCAGTAGTAGCCTGCTCCAAAGTCTTGCCTTTGCCCAAGGCAAAACCAACCTGATAATTACGACTCAGCGGACTGCTACAAGTCGCAAATAAATCACCCACACCGGAAAGCCCGAGGAAAGTCAGCGGATTCGCGCCCAATTTTACCGCAAAACGGCTCATTTCGGCCAGTGCACGGGTCAGGATCATACTCTTGGTATTTTCACCCACGTTATACGCGGCTGCCATCCCCATCGCGACGGCATAAATATTTTTTAAGGCACCACCGAGTTCTACACCATGTACATCATCACTGGCAAAAACACGGAACAAGGCACTATGTAAGGCTTGCTGTACGGCATAACGTACCAGCTCAGACTCGCTGGCAATCACGGTTCCTGCCGGCTGACCTGCCACAATTTCCTTGGCGAGATTCGGTCCGGACAACACTCCATAAGGCACTTCTGGCAACACTTCCCGAATAATATCACTCATGAAGCTAAAAGTTTTGGCTTCAATCCCTTTGGTGAGTGAAATCACGGCTTGTGAGGTGATAAAAGGCTTGATTTGTTGCAGGACATCCCGAAAAGAATGACTTGGAATCGCGACTAAAATAATATCGCGATCACGCACAGCCAGTTCCAGATCCGACACAGCCAGTAAGTTTTCTTCCAGCTGGAAATCGGGCAAATAACGTTTATTGATATGCGTGGCATTAATATCTGCCGCAACGGCTTCGTCACGAATCCAGATCATGGTATTACAACCATTACGCACTGCAGTATTGGCCATTGCGGTACCAAAACTGCCCCCACCCAACACCGTGACTCTTAAAGCGGTCTTATGATCGACTGCAACCGGCTCGACCAGTGCTGAAAAATTTAATTCTGACATGTTATTTTTTAATACCCTGTTATACCGTGCAAATTAACCGTTCTGATTCCAATAACTTACAAAATTACTGGTCTGAATCTCTGCGCGTGCTGGAATTGCTTTTGCTGCAGTGCCAATATAAATAATACCCGAGACCAAATCATCTTTTGAAATTCCTAATGCCTGCTTAAACAGGCCAGACTCGACTACAGCACCACTGCGCCACATGGTCGAGAAACCCTGAATCTGGAGTGATAACAGAAAATTCTGTATGGCGGCGCCTGAACTGAGAATCTGTTCAAAATGTGGAACTTTAGGATGATCTTGCAAACGCGTTAAAGCCAGCACCAATAGTGGCGCACGGAATGGATGATTCTTGACCCGTTCAATCTGTGCCGTTTCAGTTTCACCCAGATCGACCAGTGCCTGAGACAACAGCTCCCCAAATGCTTCACGCTGTGCATCAGGTATCACCACAAAGGTGGTGGGTTTCAACCGATGATGATCTGGTGCTGTCAATGCCGCCTGAAAAGCCAGCTCCAGCTGTTCTGCATTCGGTGCCGGTGCCAGCAAATGTCCTATTGATTGACGTTGGTGAATATTTTGATGAACGATGTCGACCACGGATTCCGTCATTGCTTTGTAGATCTATACTTAAAAACTGTTTTCAAGATTAGCATATTCCAGCTGTAATACTCTATAAACTTCACCGCGACTTAGCCGCAAAAATCACTAAAGAACATTACAATATTTTTATTTTAATCAATGAAATGCTTAGCTGAATTACTTTTTTAGCATAGAGTCACACTAAAAATTTCCAAACTTATACAACAGCTCCAAATTCTGTGCGCTTTACTATGCTCAAATAAGCTTAATTCTGTTTTCACCCGAGATTTTATCATGAAAAAAACAATTGCGATCAGCGGATTAGCAGCTTCAGCTCTACTTTTAACTGCCTGTGCTTCCAACCCAACCTCACTGGCAATTCAGAAAGAAAATAATCAGTTTGAGGTCACCGGATTAGGTAAAAATCAATTAACTGCCAAAAATAATGCCATTAATGCTGCCAGCAAAACCTGTGGTTCGAAAGCTACTGCGATTATTATCGATGAAAAGACGGGTTATAACGGGGCATTAAAAGGTGTCGTTGATGATCAGACTGGACAGATGATTCAGGCAGCAGCGACTGTTTTAGGTAATATCGCAGGCACCAATACTGGTTTAAACCAGAATGATGACTATCAAACCATTTTGACTTTCCGTTGTCAGGCCAAATAAGTCCAGATCACATGGTCATAAAAAAAACCGCTCTTGAAGAGCGGTTTTTTTAATCTGGATTAGCAATAACCTTCCAGACGAGTTAAAGGCAATTTCTGTCCAATCGCCTTCTCAATTTCTGGTAGATAGAACGCATCATCTTCGGCAAGGAAACTAATACTCACACCACGTGTTCCCGCACGGCCAGTACGTCCAATACGATGTACATAATCATCTGACTGTTCAGGTAAAGTGAAGTTCACCACATGTGAAACACCATCCACATGAATACCACGACCCGCAACATCTGTTGCAATCATAATGTTGTGCTTACCATTTTTGAACTGGTCTAGCATTTTTAGACGCTTGTCTTGAGCAATCTCACCAGACAGCATGACCACCTTATAACCATCACGTTTTAAATGATCATAAAGCTTACGCACCTGATCACGACGGTTGGCGAAAATCATCACCTTTTCAATCGGCTCATCACGCAAGATTTCTTGCAACAGTTTATATTTATCGGCCTTAGCCACCATATACACCCGTTGCTCGACATCGGCATTGGTTTTCTTTTCCGGTTCAATTTCAACTGTTACCGGTTCAAATAACCATTGCTGGGCCAAATTTAGTACATCATAGCTGAATGTTGCAGAGAACATTAAAGTCTGACGTTGCTCCTTACGCGGCGAAAAACGCACAATGCGTTTCACTGAAGGAATAAAGCCCATATCGAGTAGACGATCCGCTTCATCAATGACCAGAAATTCAATCTGATCCAGCCAGACTTCTTTTTGCTCGACAAAATCGATCAAACGACCGGGTGTCGCGACCATAATATCGACAGGTGCTTTATTTAGTTGATTCTTTTGCTTGTCAAAATCTACACCACCCAGCAAAGTCACGACATTGAGACCGGCATATTTGGCCAGATCCTGTGCATCGCTTTCAATTTGCAGTGCCAGTTCACGGGTCGGTGCCAAAATCAGGGCACGCGGTTCACCACGATAACGCTGCTCCTGAATTGGGTTATTTAATAGATCATTCATGATACTAATTAAAAAAGCTGCAGTTTTACCTGTACCTGTCTGTGCGCGGCCAATGGCATCATGTCCTGCCAGCGTGAATTTTAAAACCTTCTGCTGGATAGGCGTCATGGTGGTAAAGCCTAAAGCATCAATCGCTTTTTTTAGATTGGGATGTAAATTTAAGGTTTCAAAACCAGATGACATAAAGCGGTGCTCTACTTGGGTAATCACTAAGATGGGGATAGTATAAACAAAAAACGCCCCAAGTTATATTGGAGCGTTTTCTTTTTAGCTTAATCCGAAGATTAGTCTAATGGTTGAACTTCTTCAGCTTGAAAGCCTTTTTGGCCTTTAACAACACTGAATTCAACGCGTTGACCATCACGAAGTGAACGGTGGCCGTCACCTTGGATAGCACGGAAATGAACAAATACGTCATCACCGCCGTTACGTTGAATAAAGCCGAAGCCTTTAGTATCGTTAAACCACTTAACTACGCCTTGTTCGCGAGCAGCTGTCATAAGTTAATCCTCATTGAAACTAAAAGAAGGACCACCCGGTGTTGCAAACAGCAGAGCAAACAAGTTTGAAAATATTATTTTTAAGCTTGTAATCATTCTGTAAAACTATCAACAAAATCCCGGTTACATCCATTTATGTAATAGGGTGAAAAACAATCACTTTGTTTATTCAAAGTCCCAAATACGCAACGAGCTTAACATGGGTTTATCACAATTAATAGATTTTTTTTAGCATGTTCTGTTTGATTTAGTTATTTTTTTCATGAAAATTGTCAAAAGACTTTATATCTTCTTTTAGATCCTGATTTTTATTAAAGCAGTTTGGTTCTATACGCTTCTTTGTTACTATTTATTGTCATTTTTTTGCTATATGAATGAAACCCTAATGTCGCAAAATCCACAGCAATATTGTCTTATCGATGCCATGGGAAAACCCTGCCCGATGCCGCTATTAATGTTAAAACGGGCACTAAAGGCCGGTAATCAGAAAACTTTCTTGCTCAAATCCTCTGATCCACATAGTCAGACGGATGTCAGCCGTTATTGCCAGATTCATCAACTCAAGCTTGAATCAAAAAAAGTTTCTGATTCAGAATTTCACTACTTGATTGAATCTTAAAAATTTTCAATTAAACTGTTTATCTTAGTTTCGTATACTTTTTTACATTTCTCTACCCAAATATCCATTATTTGCGGAGAGATTGGATTAAGATAAAACCTATGTTTAGGGTTATCCCGCATTTCAAGGAGAACACATGAGTGACAGCCGCAATCAGTTGATGCCCCTGTCATTATCGGCGCCAGGGGTCAACCTCGGTGCTTATATCAGCACTGTCAATCAGATTCCGATTTTAACGGCCGAACAAGAAAAAGAGTTGGCCGAACGCTATTACTATGACCAAGATTTAGATGCAGCAAAAATGCTGGTCATGTCACATTTGCGTTTTGTGGTGCATATTGCACGCAGTTATGCAGGTTATGGCCTGCCACAAGGCGACCTGATTCAGGAAGGCAACCTGGGTCTGATGAAAGCTGTAAAACGTTTTGACCCGAATATGGGCGTACGTTTGGTGTCATTTGCTGTGCACTGGATTAAGGCGGAAATTCATGAATATGTGATCCGTAACTGGCGTATTGTTAAAATCGCGACCACCAAAGCGCAACGTAAACTGTTTTTTAATCTGCGTAGCCTGAAAAAATCATCGAAAAAGTTGACCCTCGCAGAAGCACAGTCGATTGCCAATGATTTAAATGTCACACCAGAACAAGTTCTGGAGATGGAAGGCCGTTTGACGGCATATGATGCTGCTTTTGATGCTTCCGGCGATGACGATGATGAAGGTTCAACTTATGTTGCACCGGCTTTATATCTTGAAGATAACCGTTATGATCCGGCCCGTCTGATTGAAAATGAGGATTATGAGGAACAAAGTACCTCTGCCCTGCACGAAGCCATGGATCAGCTCGATGATCGTTCACGTAATATCTTGCAGCGTCGCTGGCTAGACGATGAGAAATCAACCCTGCATGAGCTGGCCGCCGAATATAACGTTTCCGCGGAACGTATTCGCCAACTCGAAAAAAATGCCATGGAAAAAATTAAAGTGGCGATGTCCTCCAATTAATACCAAATTCTGTTATTGATTTAATCTGAAAAAGCCTTCTTTGATGAAGGCTTTTTTATGTCCGAATTTTGAATTTATGCTAAGGTTGAGCGCAAACTTTATCAGGAAGATCAATTCAAATGTGGATTGCGATTTCAGCACTCAACTTGGCGCTTGCCGTGATGCTCGGTGCCTTTGGTGCACATGGTTTAAAAGCGCGCGCGACTGAAGCCCAGCTCGGCTGGTGGCAAACGGCAACGGATTATTTTTTCTATCATGCCTTAGGTTTGCTTATTCTGGCCTTGCTCGCGAAAGTCATTCCGACACTCCCGATTCAATGGAGTTTTTGGCTAATTCAGGTCGGTATTTTATTATTTTCTGGTTCACTGTATATCATGGCCTTGGGTTTACCACGTGGATTAGGCGCAATTACGCCAATTGGTGGTGCTTTAATGATTGCAGGATGGTTAATTCTGGCTTGGAATGCTTTAAAATACGCCAGATAAGTCTGAAAATCACTTAATCATGGAGGGTAGCTAGAATGATGATTTATATCAATGGCGAACAACAGGAAACTCACTGCAAGAATCTGCTGGAACTGATTCAGAGTATGGCGCTTGAGGGTAAGCGTTTTGCAGTTGAAGTCAATGAAATGATTATTCCTAAAAGCAGATTAGGCGATACGCCGATTTGCGATACAGACAAAATAGAAATTATTCACGCGGTCGGTGGCGGCTAATACTCGGGACGATTATGCAAGATTTATTACAGATTGGTTCACGCCAATTCCAGTCTCGCCTTTTGGTAGGCACAGGCAAATATAAAGATTTAAATGAAACTCAGCAAGCCATTGAAACCAGTGGCGCAGAGATTGTTACTGTCGCGATTCGTCGGGTCAATATTGGACAGCATCCAGATCAGCCGAACCTGCTGTCAGTCATTCCTCCGGAAAAATATACCATTTTGCCGAATACCGCAGGTTGTTTCGATGCCAATAGTGCCGTTCGCACCTGTATGCTGGCACGCGAACTCCTTGATGGCCATAATCTGGTCAAGCTTGAAGTTTTAGGCGATGAAAAGACCTTATATCCGAATGTGACTGAAACCTTGAAAGCTGCACGTACCTTGATTGACGATGGCTTTGAGATCATGGTCTATACTTCGGATGATCCAATCGTGGCGCAAGAACTGGAAAGCATGGGCTGTGTGGCAATTATGCCTTTGGGCAGCCTGATTGGTTCGGGCTTGGGAATTCTCAATCCACATACCCTGTCGATTATTAAAGAAAATGCCAAAGTGCCTGTACTGGTCGATGCTGGTGTCGGTACCGCAAGTGATGCCGCAATTGCGATGGAACTGGGCTGTGATGGTGTACTGATGAATACAGCGATTGCAGCTGCACAGAATCCGGTACTCATGGCCTCTGCAATGAAAAAAGCAGTCGAAGCTGGCCGTGAAGCTTTTCTGGCCGGCCGTATGCCACGCAAACGTATGGCCAATGCCAGCTCGCCGGAAACTGGTTATTTCTTTAAATAAATCTCATCGTAGTCAAAGGATTGTATGATTCTTTGACTATCATTTAGCTTTTACTCATCCTAAATTATCTATTTTTATAAATCAGCTCGACGGATTCAAGCTTTAATAAAGCATCAGGAAAAAGCAGCTCCCCCTGCAAGCCTGGCAATTCAATCTTGCTCCAGACCAGTTTATTACGTAAAGACAATGGAAGTTTCTCTGCAATAATCGTAGTGCAATAACGATGCGTCTCACCTCTTGATCCTAAAATAAATTGCTCTCCTACCTGCCTTGTCACGGCCCTAGCAATATCTTTTCTTTTATATGGCTCTAAACTGCTTTCTCTATAAACTGCCCACTTTTTTGCTCGTTTTGAGTCAATAAAATCACTGATATCTGATTGAATCACTTGATTTACATGTGAGGGATCATCATCTGTGGTCGCATGCACCACCAAAATATTCGGTTGAGTTTCTGCAATCACGCCAATATGTGAGTATTCACTCCCACTCAGTTTTTTGATTAAAAAACTTTCGTAACCCACCCCTTCCCGAACAATCCAATCACCCACTTGAAATGCGTGCTCGGGCATATAAATCTGTTTATCTTGCTTTATAGTATCTTGGGGGGGAAACCCAATAAAAAGGCAGATTAGAATAACTAATCTGCCCAAAATCAAACTAAACCGATTATAAATCAACTTTCCATTTATCTTCATTTTTGATAAGTTTTACTCGATCTGTTACAGAATTAGAGCCTTCATTTTTAAAGCTGACTCCGATAGTCACCCGTCCTTTTCCATTTGCTTCATCGATATTTTTGTCTACCACACTAATTTCTTTGACTCCGCCTTTACGTTCAGCTTGCTCTTTAGCCTTTGCCGCGCCAGCTTTTATTTTGCCTTGAATCATTTCTTCAGAACCTGCTTGGGCTTTAACATTTTCAGGTATATAAATATAAGAGAGCATTTTTTCTGAATCGCCTTTATAGGCTGCTGTAACATATTCTTGAGCTACATTTTCTGGATTTTTAACACTACTACATGCAACCAGCATTCCCGTTAAACCGAAACTTAATACTAAATTCAGTATTCTCTTCATCTTATTTATTCCAATAGCAATTATTAAATGAAAGTCAAAAAAAAAGCATAATAATTATGCTTTTTTTTAAATTTTATGGAATTAGACCTTCATCTCGCATTGCAATCTGTACAGACTGACGCTCTGCGACTTTATTGCGGATATGAATAATATTCTTATACGGACTTAAATCATGCTCAATATGATTCGACCAATTGGTCAACACAAACAGATAAGCATCGGCTGGGCCAAAGTTATCATCAACCAGATAGTCATTGTCTGATTCAGCAATCGCTTTGTCGATATAACTCAATAGACGATCGACTTCTGCATAGGCTTTTTTCTTTTCATCATCGGATAACTTGCCACCAAAGAACACCGCATAAGCATCATGCAATTCTGAGTTGAGATAACCCAGCCATTCCAGAACTTTGGCACGTCCCATACCAGATGGCGGAATCAGATCTTGTTTTGGATCGTGTTGAGCCAGAAAAGGTAAAATGGCTACGTTTTCTGTCAGGATCAGACCAGGATTAATTTCTAAGGCTGGTACATAGCCTTTAGGATTAATTTCGTAATAATCCGTACCTTTCTCTGTTTTATGTGTTTTTAAGTCAACACGTTCCAAATCAAAATCGACATTAATTTCATTTAAAATAATATGAGCTGCCAGTGAGCATGCACCCGGCGAATAGTAAAGCTTCATTTCTGATCCTTGTTATACACTTCTCTATGTTTTAAATCGCTTCTGTCAAACTTTCAAGTGATCAAACCTGTAAATTGCAAAAAAGCGTAACTGCCCCTCAGGACATTTACTCATTCAATATTCAGGAAATTAACGGCTTTTTCAAGCCCATCTCTGTAGATTTTTGACCGCATCTGTTTAAGATACCCAGGTTTTCCAAATTTAGATGATATTTCGTGATTAGCCTTAAAAAAGAAGAATGGTTTTCCAATGTTCGGACTGATGTACTCGCAGGTTTGGTGGTTGGACTGGCCTTAATTCCCGAGTCGATCGCCTTCTCTGCAATTGCTGGCGTCGATCCGCAGGTCGGTCTCTATGCTTCGTTTTGTATTGCTGTGACGATTGCTTTTTTTGGCGGCCGCCCTGCCATGATCTCAGCGGCTACGGGTGCGATGGCACTGCTGATGATTACGCTGGTAAAAGACCATGGACTGCAATATCTGCTGGTAGCGACTATTCTGACCGGAATTATTCAGGTCATTGCCGGTTATTTTAAAGTGGCCAAGTTGATGCGCTTTGTTTCGCAAGCTGTGGTGTATGGATTTTTGAATGCATTGGCAATTCTGATTTTTGTCGCACAGCTTCCCGAGATGCAAAAAATGGATGGGATGGGCTATCTGTTTATTGCCATGGGTCTGGCGATTATCTATCTATTTCCTTATCTGCCTGAAATTGGTAAAGCCATTCCTTCTCCGCTAATTTGCATCATCGTGCTGAGTGGACTGGCGCTGTTCTTGGGTACAGATATGCGAACCGTGAGTGATCTGGGGCAATTTCCGGACACCTTACCAGTGTTCCTGCTGCCGGAGATTCCGCTCAATCTGGAAACCCTACAAATTGTACTGCCTTATTCATTGACGCTGGCGACTGTCGGTTTGCTGGAAAGCATGATGACCACGACTGTAATTGATGAAGTCACCGGAACTGAAGGTGACCGTCATCAGGAATGTCGTGGTCAGGGTATGGCCAATATTGTCAGTGGTTTTATGGGTGGCATGGCCGGTTGTGCCATGATCGGTCAATCGATTATTAATGTGTCTTCCGGTGCACGAACCCGTTTATCGACGCTGATTGCCGGTGTATTTTTGCTGTGCCTGGTGGTGTTTCTGAAAGACTGGCTGGCTTATATTCCGATGGCGGCTTTGGTGGCGATTATGGTGATGGTCGCCTTTACCACTTTCCAGTGGGGTTCAGTCAAACAATTCAATAAACATCCGCTGGAATTTAATGTGGTTATGATTGCGGTGGTGCTGGTGGTTTTAGCCACCCATAATCTGGCACTGGGTGTATTTGTTGGCGTGCTACTTTCTGCCCTGTTCTTTATTAATAAACTGGAAAGAACCGTGCATGTATCTACCCATTTAAATTCAGCTCACTCCCGCAGCTATATTATTTCCGGACAGATTTTTTTCAGTAGTTCAGAAAAATTCTATCAGTTCTTTGACTTTAAAGAAAAGCTTGCACATGTCGAGCTGGATCTGACCCATGCACATATCTGGGATGTGACTTCAGTCAATATGCTGAATAACGTCATCCAGAAATTTAAAGCTCAAGGTATAGAGGTGACCGTGATTGGTTTAAATGAAGCCAGCAGCACCTTGATTGACCGTTTTAGTAGCTGAGGCATGATGATTAATAAAAGAGCCTCGCTTGGCTCTTTTATTGTATCTGGAAGATCTTGCCGATTTTTATGGAGAAATACCGAGAAAAGTTTGACTTGCTCGGCTCAGGACTTAAAATACCGCATTCTGAATTTTTAGATTTGCCAAAGTTATGTCGAACGATCAATTAGACCAGCAAGTCGTGGAGCTGGACAATTTAAGCGAGCACCGTGAAATCGTGACGTTTATGCGCCGCTCAATGCCGCTGAACACCTCTCAACGTACTGCGCTTGAACAATATGGTCACTTAATTTTGGAATATCCGGTGGGCGATTTACGTCAACACTTTGAACATCCGGAGCGTCCTTTAACGGTAGAAATCGGTTTTGGTATGGGTCGTTCTCTGGTGCTGATGGCCAAGGCCAATCCCGAGCGTAATTTTGTCGGGATTGAAGTTCATGTACCAGGCATTGCGCAGTGTGTCTATGAAGCAGGTATGGCCGGCGTAACCAACTTACGCGTACTGGATGCCGATGCGATTCAAGTGCTGCGTGAAATGCCGGACAATAGTATCAATACGGTTCAGCTTTACTTCCCTGATCCATGGCAGAAAAAACGTCATTTTAAACGCCGTTTTGTTTCACATGAACGTATGCCACTGGTTGAGCAAAAGCTGGAGCTGGGCGGCACCTTCCATGCTGCAACAGATTGGGAACCATATGCAGAATGGATGCTTGAAGTTTTGGAAGAACGTCCACGTCTGGAAAACCTCGCAGGTAAAGGCAACAGCTATCCTCGTCCTGACTGGCGTCCACAAACCAAGTTTGAGCGTCGCGGCATTGAAGCCGGTCACAAGATTAATGACTTTATCTTCAAGAAAATTTCTTAATCTAAGACTCACAAAAGCGCTGATTATTCAGCGCTTTTTTATAGAGAAAATTTGTCTTTGAACCCTGCTCTGTAGATAAATCATTAGCTTCTTCATTTCTGATGACGCGTGAGAATCTGCTGGCTCAACAACTGATAGACATTTTGTAAATCTGCTCGCTGCCGATTCGCCAGCATCTGCTGATGCATATTCAGGATATTTTGATCACCACGCATGGCGGGGCCAGTCTGCATTTGCCTTGGATCATTTTCTGTGGCTTTATGGGCAGTTTCTAGTATTAAGGGATACAGCAGACTGAAATCGACCTGCTCAGCATCTACAATCTGCTTCGCCATATCATAACAATAATTACTGAAATTACAGGCAAATACTGCGGCCAGATGCAAACTTAAGCGTTGTTCAGAGCTATAGTGATAGACTCTATTGCTTAGGCTATTTGCTAGATCATGCAGTTTTTCTTGATCTTCAGCATTATCCGCTTCAATAAATAAAGGCGTATTCGACCAGTCGATGTCACGTTCCAGACTAAAAGTCTGTAAAGGGTAAAATACACCTGAACGTGGGTGAACATCCTGCAAAACGTTTAAGTGGGTACTGCCAGAAGTATGTACGATCAACACATCAGGAAGATAGGCATGTACCTGCTCGATGACAGATCGAATGAATTGGTCACTGACGGCAATGATTAAAAGATCAATTTCGGAATGCAGTAATTCAGGAGCGTTGATCGCCTGAGCCTTAAATTTAGATGCCAGCTGTTCTGCCTTGGCAAAACTGCGGCTATAGATTTGTACAAGCTCATGCTGTCCATTTAAGCCTTGGGCAAGATGAAAGGCAACTCGACCTGCCCCAATAATACTAATCCGCATCTGCTGATCTTCCTGAATAATTGCGCACAGCATGCCAATAAAAAAAGGACGAAGCAATTCGTCCTTTTGTGTAAATCAGATTTTAAAATTTACGTAAGGTTAAAATCTGCTCACTGCGACCAAAAGGCCCATGAAGATCATGTAAAATTCCACTGGTTAAACCAATGCCATCTTCACCATATTGCTGTAGCACTTCTAGTCCTAGCCATGTGCCTTTAGGCAAACGATGCAAATGAATCTGCAAGTCCAGATTTGGGAAACCCCATCCCGCATTTGGATCCTGACGCGGCACCACACCGTTGGCTGTATCCACCATTCCCATCAAGCGGCTAAAGTCGCTGGTCGTCTGACCTTCTACCATTTCCAGGGCATTCGATAACCAGACAATACCTTTGCCCGCACGATGATCGACATGGGCACGGGTATTAATACTTTGAATATAACCACCTGGCCAGCAGCGCATCCCTTCCCACACCGGCAGGTCTTCAGGGTGCTGAACCGAAAAATCTTCCAGACCGGCGATCGCGCGGGTATCCGAAGTCATCATTTTCCAGGCACGTGCCACAATACAGGTTTTCCCGTTGGCACACATTTCTGCTTCAATGAGTTCGATGGTTTTACCCGGACGAATCATGCGCGTAGTAATGGAAAATTCACCAAAAGCAATCAGTCCAAAGATATCCAGACTCACCCGGCCAATGCGCATCTCTGCACGTGGCTGAAACTGTTCCAGTTCTGCACAAATAATGCCAGTCGCGGGCGCCATATGCTGCTCATGCGGATTCCATGCACCTTGCGCATGAATATTAGATTCATAATAAGCAGTGCTGCTGCCATCGGCATGCTGTTCGCGGTTGATGAAACGATAGTAGGCTGACATTGTTTTTACACTTCCTTGAATCTTATATTTAAATTTCTAGTTAACTGTTTCAGTTAGCTATGCTTATTTCTGTATAAAAAAACCATAATAATTCATGATTTGACAGTAAATTTTGCTATGTTTAAATCCGACTTTGGTTAAAAGCGCTGCTAAATCTTGGGCAGAGATTAAATGAAAGTCCTGCTGTAACCGTTCAAGCATTTTTTCGCTTTGTTGAATACTGAGTCCTGTCTGCTGTGCCATTTTTTGCAAGATTTTTAATTCAGTTTTATTTTCAGGTTGCATCAAGTCATAGGTTAACAGGATTCCATCGGTCTTAAGACTACCGGATATATCCTGAAAAAATTCAGTTTTATTTTCTGATGGAATAAAATGTGCCACCAAAATTGCTAGAGCCGCATCGAACTGATTATCTTGATTTAAGCTTTGTGTATCTGTCTGAATAAAACGAATCCGCTGCGATCCCAGGTCTAACCCAATATTTTTCTGCGCCTGTTCCAGCATAGTCGCCGATGGATCAATTGCAGTAAATGTCCAGTTTGGGTGGCGTTGCAACAGATAAGATAGCTCATAGCCTGTCCCGCAACCAACGACCAATATATGGGCAATTTCGGGTAAATGAGTGGTTAGGATGGCATCAATTTGCTGATGTACCAGTTCATAGCCGGGAATCAGTTTACGGATGTGCTCATCATAATTAGCGACGACGAGTTCACTATGAAAGTTTTTTGCCATATTTTCACTTTACCTCACACCATTCAACAGACTAAAGAGCATTCGGTTTATCAGTTATTACAATATTGATAAAGATTCCATCTAAAGGTTTTAAATTTTCGACCATTATCCTAAATCTAATCACATGACAGGCGACATGAATGTCGCCATTTTGCTGAAGGGACATGGATGTCCCTTCAGCAAAATAAAGGGCTTTTGTTTATTTTGGCCCATCGAAAGTCAAAGCATGGCCTACACGTTAAAATTAAAATCTTTCTTTCTAAGTGAGGCTGTGCAGATCTTTCGCTTTTTCTTAATAGTTTCTCTTCAACTTTTTTTAATGATAAAAAAGTTGAAGAATTCACCAATCTCAAAAACTAAACAATACTTAAGCTATTTCCTTTAAGTTCAACTCTTCACGCATAAATTCACGCAATTTAAACTTCTGCGCCTTACCGGAAGCTGTCATCGGGAACTCATGGAAGAAACGCACATAGCGCGGCACTTTATTGTGTGAGATATGCTCGGCACAATACTGGCGAATAGTTTCTTCAGTACACGGATCGTTTTCATGCAAAATGATGCAGGCACAGAGTTCTTCACCATACTTATGATCTGGCACACCAATCACCTGAACATCTGAAACCGCAGGATGGGTATAAAGGAAGTCTTCAATTTCTTTGGGGAACAGGTTTTCACCGCCACGAATGACGACATCCTTGATTCTCCCCTTGATTTTGACAAAGCCTTCATCATCCATTTCAGCAATATCACCCGTATGCATCCAGCGCGCATTATCAATTACTTCTGCAGTTTTATCCTGATCTTCCCAATAACCGAGCATCACCGAATAACCACGCACACAGAGTTCACCGAGTTGTCCGCGCGGCACCACCTTGCCATCTTCATCGACAATTTTCACTTCCAGATGCGGATGTACCCGGCCGACTGTCGTAACACGCTGTTCAATAGAGTCTGCGGTAGAGCTTTGCGCACTGACCGGTGCGGTTTCAGTCATGCCATAACAGATGGTAATGTCTGACATATGCATCCGGTCAATCACACGCTGCATAATTTCCTGTGGACATGGACTGCCGGCCATAATACCGGTACGCAAACTGCTCAGATCAAATTCATCAAACTGTTCATGCTCAAGAATGGCAATAAACATGGTCGGCACCCCATAAGCCGCCGTACATTTTTCTTGTTGAATGGCTTTGAGAGTTTCCAGAGGATTGAAAACGGCAGATGGATAAATCATGGCTGAACCATGGGTAATACAGGCCAGATTTCCCATCACCATACCAAAGCAGTGGAACAGTGGTACCGAAATACAAACCCGATCTTCTGGACTTAAATGAATGGCTTCACCGACAAAATAGCCATTATTTAAAATATTGTTATGGGTCAACATAGTACCTTTCGGATTCCCGGTCGTCCCTGAAGTAAATTGAATATTGATGGTTTCATCAAACTGCAATTCACTCGAAACTTGCTGCAATTTTTCTAAGGCGTTTGCGCTCGGTTCCACCAATAAGTCCTGAAAACGATGTAGACCCGGATGTTCCTGTTCATCAATTTTAATCACATGCTTCAAATGCGGCAGACGCTCTGCATTGAGTAATTTACTTTCAGTCTGCATTAGCTCAGGAGCAATTTTAGTCAGAATTTCCTGATAGTCAGTGGTTTTAAACTGCGCTGCAATCACCAGTCCCTTACAGGAGACCTTGTTTAAGACATATTCCAGTTCATTACTTTTATAAGCTGGATTCAAATTCACCAGAATAATCCCGGCCTTAAATGCAGCAAACTGGGTAATGGTCCATTCCACACAGTTCGGCGACCAGATGGCCAGACGGTCACCTTTTTTCAGGCCCAGTTTTTGCAAACTACAGGCAAAAGCATTCACTTGCTGCTGCAACTGCTGATAGCTCAGACGCACATTCTGGTGCAAGCTGACGATTGCATCAGAATGTGCATACTGTTCGCATGCCTGATCAAATTTTTCGCCAATTGTCATGCCCAATAAGGGTTGGCTGCTTGTTCCGTAGGCATAGCTTAACCGTACTTGTGTCATTGAATCGATCTCCTTGATTCTTTGTAATTCTGATTTTCAACTCTATTAATTGTTTTTGACCACGACAACCCTGTCTTCCTGCCTGTTTTTTGTGTTTTATGCTCCTGCTACTCCCTCCTGTCGACGTACTGCGTTGACACAAAAATCGGCAATCTGTTTGACAAAGTGATCCTTATAATTTTGATCAAACCTGATATTCCGAGATGGATTCAAAGGTTCAATTACCACAAAGGTCATGGAACCAACCACACCCAGCGCTGCGGTATTTAAATCTTCAAATTCAAACTCGCCATTGACTTTTCCTTCAGCCAAAATTTCCTTAATGCTTTGCTTGATTAGCTGTTTACTGTGAAAACGCTCATGTTCCATTTCCGGATCGACCGGTTCGAACATCAGCGAATACGCCAACTGTGGGCTGTTCATGGCTCGCTTCACAAAAGTTGTAACAGATTTTTGCAATTTCTGTTTTGGCGATAAATCCGAGGCAGCAATGTGATTTAAAATCTCAATCTCAAGCCGAATTGCTTCTGACAAAACCTGAATCAAAATCTGATTCTTGTTTTCGAAATATCGATATACCAAGCCTGTAGAAACGCCTGCACGTTCTGCAATCGCCTGAATCGACGCCTCTTTAAAGCCCCCTTGAGTAATCAGCTCACGAGCAGATTGCAAGATCGCCAAGCGATTTTGCTCCATTCGTTCCTGCATCAATGATGATCTTTTATAACTCATAAAATTAATCTCAACAAGATAAAATGAATTGTAAATCATTTTGTGAATATTGATTCACTTTTTTAAATTTTCGATGTATGTTAAATAACAAGCACAACAAAAATGCTTTTTTGGATACAACAAATAGAACCACAGGATGGATGAACAATGAATTTACAAAGCTTGGATTTCGGTTTGGACGAAACACTTATTGCACTTCGTGATTCAGTGGCTGCATTTTGCGCCAAGGAAATTGCTCCAATTGCTCAACAAGTGGACCGTGACAATGAATTCCCTGCTCACCTTTGGAAAAAATTTGGCGAGATGGGCCTGCTCGGTCTGACGGTCAGTGAGGAATATGGCGGTTCAAATTTCGGTTATCTGGCGCACATCATTGCCATGCAGGAAATTTCCCGTGCTTCAGCATCGATTGGTTTGTCCTATGGCGCACATTCTAACCTATGTGTAAACCAGATTAAGCGTAATGGCAGTGAAGAACAGAAACAGCGCTATCTGCCCAAACTGGTATCTGGTGATTATGTCGGTGCATTGGCCATGTCCGAACCCAATGCCGGATCCGATGTGGTCAGCATGAAACTCAAAGCGGAAGACAAAGGTGATCATTACCTGCTGAATGGTTCGAAAATGTGGATCACCAATGGCGGCGATGCCGATGTACTGGTGGTCTACGCAAAAACCGATTTACAAGCCGGTGCCAAAGGCATGACCGCTTTTCTGGTTGAAAAAAATATGCCGGGGTTTAGTCACGGTACGCACCTAGACAAACTCGGCATGCGTGGCTCAAACACTTATCCACTATTTTTTGACAATGTCGCAGTGCCAAAAGAAAACGTGCTCGGCGGTGTCGGCAATGGCACCAAAGTGCTGATGAGCGGTCTGGACTATGAACGTGCTGTTTTAAGTGCAGGCCCACTCGGCATTATGGATGCCTGTATGGATACCGTGATTCCGTATATTCATGATCGTAAACAGTTTGGTCAGGCGCTGGGTGAATTCCAGTTGATGCAGGGCAAAATTGCTGACATGTATTCCACCTGGCTGGCCTGTAAAGCCCTGGTCTATGCAGTTGGCGCAGAATGTGACAAGGCAGAGCATAGCCGTAGCCTGCGTAAAGATGCCGCCAGTGCGATTTTATATGCAGCTGAAAAAGCCACCTGGATGGCGGGCGAAACCATTCAAACCTTGGGTGGCAACGGTTATATCAACGAGTTTGCTGCGGGACGTCTATGGCGCGATGCCAAACTGTATGAAATTGGCGCAGGCACCTCAGAAATTCGCCGCATGCTGATTGGCCGCGAACTGTTTAATGAAACTGCCTAAAAAATAAATCACAAGAATAGACAAGGATGTTCGGCATGAATCAATTAAAGAGCAAAATTAATATTCGCAGCGACGAATTTAAAAACAACCAGACGGCGATGCAAAATCTGGTCGAAGACCTGAAACAGAAAGTCCAAAAAATTGCCTTGGGTGGGGGTGAAACTGCCCGTCAAAAACATTTGGATCGCGGTAAATTACTAGCCAGAGAACGTATTGATCATCTGATTGATCCTGGCACGGCATTTATTGAAATTGGACAACTGGCTGCCTATCAGGTCTATCAGGACGATGTGCCTGCTGCGGGCGTGGTCGCTGGCGTTGGTCAGGTCAATGGCGTAACCTGCATGATCATTGCCAATGATGCGACTGTTAAAGGGGGCACTTATTATCCACTGACCGTAAAAAAACATTTGCGTGCTCAGGAAATTGCCGAGCAGAATCATTTGACCTGTATTTATCTGGTCGATTCTGGCGGTGCCTATTTGCCGCTACAAGATGAAGTCTTCCCGGATCGTGATCACTTCGGACGTATTTTCTATAATCAGGCGCGTATGTCGAGCCAAGGCATTGCCCAGATTGCCGTGGTAATGGGCAGTTGTACGGCGGGTGGTGCCTATGTGCCTGCCATGTCGGATGAAACTATTATTGTACGCAATCAGGGAACCATTTTCCTCGGTGGCCCGCCACTGGTCAAAGCTGCAACCGGTGAAGTTGTTTCCAGTGAAGACCTTGGTGGTGGTGATGTGCATACCCGCCTCTCCGGTGTAGCCGATCATCTGGCTGAAAATGACCAGCATGCCCTGGAAATTGCCCGCAATATTGTGGCCAATTTAAATAAAAAACCAAATCCGTTGCCTGAACATGTGGAAGCGCCTTTGTTTGATGCTTCAGAGCTATACGGTATCGTGCCAACAGATTCGCGTAAACCTTTTGATGTCCGTGAAGTGATTGCCCGGATTGTCGATGGTTCGCGTTTTGATGAATTCAAGGCTCGATTTGGTACTACCTTGATTACCGGATTTGCCAGCCTATACGGTATGCCAGTCGGGATTATTGCCAATAACGGCATTCTGTTTTCCGAGTCAGCACAAAAAGGTGCACATTTTATTGAGCTGTGCTGTCAGCGCAATATTCCCCTGCTATTTATCCAGAATATCACTGGCTTTATGGTTGGCCGCCAGTATGAAAATGAAGGCATTGCCAAAAATGGCGCCAAACTGGTGATGGCTGTGGCCAATGCCAATGTGCCTAAACTGACCATGGTGATTGGCGGCTCATTTGGTGCCGGCAACTATGGTATGTGTGGCCGCGCGTATTCACCACGCTTTATGTGGACTTGGCCAAACTCACGTATTTCAGTGATGGGCGGTGAACAGGCCTCCAGCGTATTGTCGACCTTAAAACGTGATCAGATTGAAGTCAAAGGCGCTAACTGGTCTGCGGAAGAAGAAGATCAGTTTAAACAGCCAATTCGTGATCAGTACGAACGCCAAGGTCATCCTTATTATGCCTCTGCACGTTTATGGGATGACGGTGTCATTGACCCTGCCCAATCTCGTGAAGTGTTAGGTCTTAGTTTAGCTGCGGCACTGAATGCGCCAATCCAGCCGACCAAGTTTGGCGTGTTCCGCATGTAAGAGGTGAAAAAAATGACATATCAATTTTTACAGCTCGAACAGCAAAATCAAGTGGCAACGGTTTGGATTAATCGCGCTGAACTGCACAATGCCTTTAATACTCAGGTCATTGAAGAATTGTATCGCTGCTTCCAGTCTTTAAATAGCCGTGATGATGTGCGTGTGGTGATTCTGGCAGGGCGCGGCAAGAGCTTTTCGGCCGGTGCCGATTTGAACTGGATGAAACAGGCCGGTCAGGCTTCTCAAGCAGACAACGAAGCAGATGCATTAAAACTGGCGAAAATGCTGCAAAGCCTAGCGACTTTAAAGCAGCCAACCATCGCCCGGGTGCATGGCATTGCTTTTGGCGGTGGTATGGGTCTGGCATCAGCTTGTGATATTTGCGTGGCCAGCACCGATGCCAAGTTTGCCACCTCTGAAGTACGCCTAGGTCTGGCACCTTCGACCATCAGCCCGTATGTGATTCGTGCGATTGGTGCGCGTCAGGCTTCACGTTATTTCCTGACCGCCGAGCGAATTTCTGCGGAACAGGCCAAAACCATTGGACTGGCGCATGAAGTCACTCCACCGGAACAGCTCGACAGCAAAATTGATGAAATTGTGGAAGCCCTGTTACTCGGTGGCCCTGCTGCACAAAATTCCTCAAAACAACTGATTCAACTGGTCGACCAACAGGTTTTGACCGAAGATTTACTTCTTAAAACAGCACAGCATATTGCCCATATTCGCCAGGGAGATGAGGCGAAAAATGGACTGAATGCATTTTTAAACAAACAAAGCCCGGCCTGGATCAAGACCACGGCATAACAACAAGAAGGATGCTACGATGTTTGAAAAGATTTTAATTGCCAACCGTGGTGAAATTGCCTGCCGTGTGATTCGTACAGCAAAAAAACTCGGTATTGCCACCGTTGCCGTATACTCCGATGCCGATGCACAGGCACAGCATGTCAAACTGGCGGATGAAGCGATCTATATTGGTGAATCGCCAGCAGCACAAAGCTATTTACAGATCGAACGTATTATTCAGGCGGCCAAAAACACCGGTGCGCAAGCAATTCACCCAGGTTATGGCTTTTTGTCGGAAAATGACCAGTTTGCCCTGGCCTGTCAGGACAATAATATTGTCTTTATTGGCCCGCCTGTCGATGCCATTTTGGCGATGGGTCTCAAAGCCACCTCTAAAGCGTTGATGGAAAAAGCTGGTGTGCCTTTAACCCCGGGCTATCACGGTAGCAATCAGGATGCCGACTTCCTGAAACAGCAGGCTGACAGCATCGGCTATCCGGTGCTAATCAAAGCCAGTGCTGGCGGTGGCGGTAAAGGCATGCGTCTGGTCGAGCGCAGTGAAGATTTTCTGAGTTCGCTGGCTTCATGTAAAAGCGAAGCGCGTTCCAGTTTTGGCAATGAAGATGTGCTAATTGAACGCTATGTGATTCAGCCACGTCATATTGAAGTACAGGTTTTTGGCGATACCCACGGCAATTATGTGCATTTATTTGAACGTGATTGCTCGGTACAACGTCGTCATCAAAAAGTCCTTGAAGAAGCGCCTGCACCAAAAATGCCAGAAGACAAACTTGAAGCGATGCGCCAGGCCGCGATTGATGCCGCACGTGCGGTCGATTATGTCGGTGCCGGTACGGTAGAGTTTATCGTCGAGCAAGATGGTACTGCCTATTTCATGGAAATGAATACCCGTTTGCAGGTTGAGCACCCGGTCACTGAAATGATTACAGGTCAGGATCTGGTGGAATGGCAACTGCGCGTAGCTTTTGGTGAGCCTTTACCCAAACAGCAGCATGAATTACAGATCCACGGGCATGCACTGGAAGCACGTGTCTATGCCGAAGAACCAGAGAAAGGCTTTATTCCTGCGATTGGCCAGATCAGCTATTTACACTATCCAGAGCAAAATGACTGTGTACGTGTGGATAGTGGCATTGTCGAAGGTGATGAAATCAGCACCTATTATGATCCAATGATTGCCAAACTGATTGTCTGGGGCAAAAACCGCGAAGCTGCTTTAACGCAAATGCATCATGCCCTGGGCCATTTCCATGTGGATGGCTTGGGCAATAATATTGCATTCCTCGACCGTTTGGTGCTATGTGATTCGTTTAAAAATGCCCATCTGGATACCGGCCTGATTCAACGTGAAGAAGAGTTCTTATTAAAACCTTCGACTGAGATCAATGCTGAACTGATCGTTAGTGCTGCATTCATCGAATTATTATCACGCCAAGCTCAAAACCCGGTTGCGAATAACTCAGTCTGGCAACAACACGCTTTCTGGCGCCTGAATCAGCAAAATGCATATACAGTGCAATTACAACGCAATGGCATTATGCTTAAAGTTCAGTTCAGTACGCAAGAGCAAGGTTTTATCGCCACTTATAATGGTCAGCAGATTCAGCTACAAGGTCAGTTGATTGATGCACATACTTTAGCTTTGCAACTGGCAGGCAAACAGCAAAAACTGGCCTTTAGCCAGACTGAACATGGCATTACCCTGTTTCAGAATGGTCAGACACATAAATTCGAGTCTATCCAGCCGGATTATGATCAGCATGATGATCAAGGGACAGAAAACAACCTCACTGCACCAATGCCAGGTGTGATCACGCAAGTACTGGTCGCTGCCAATGACAAGGTCAAAAAAGACGATGTCTTGATGACGCTGGAAGCGATGAAAATTGAATACTCGATTCGTGCACCACATGACGGCATCATCGCCAGTTCATATTTCCAGAAAGGTGATCAGGTCAAAGCCGGTGATGAACTGCTTGAGTTCCAGCCACTGACGGAGGATGTTGCATGACCGAATTTGTCAAAATTGTAGAAGTCGGGCCACGCGATGGCCTGCAAAATGAAAAAACGCCATTAACGCTGGATGATCGGAAAAATCTGATTCTGGATCTGATGAAAACCGGTTTACAGGCGATTGAAGTCGGTTCCTGTGTTTCAGCCAAATGGGTGCCACAAATGGCAGACAGCGATCAGCTGTTTGCCGGCTTGCCCAAAGACCCAAATATTCAGTTCAGTTTACTCACCCCAAACCTGAAGGGCTTTGAAGCAGCGCTGGCGGTGGGTTGCAAGGAAGTTGCGGTCTTTACCGCAGCGTCCGAAAGCTTTACCCGCAAAAATATCAACTGCTCGATTGATGAAAGCTTGGAGAAGTTTGCCGATGTGATGGCGGCCGCCAAAGCCAATGATATTCGGGTACGCGGTTATGTGTCCTGTATGGTGGACTGCCCTTATGAAGGTGCGATTGATCCGAAACAGGTGGTCAAAGTCACCCAACGTTTGCTGGATATGGGCTGCTATGAAGTGTCGTTGGGTGAAACCATTGGTACAGCCACACCGGATCGGGTGCAAAAAGTCTGGGATGCTTGCCTGGCTCAGATCGATACCAAGGTTTTGGCAGGTCATTTCCATAATACCTATGGCATGGCCATCGCCAATATTTACCAGTCGCTGTTACAAGGCATCCGGGTATTTGATTCATCCATTGCCGGTCTGGGTGGCTGTCCTTATGCCAAGGGTGCTTCAGGCAATGTTTCAACTGAAGACCTGTATTACCTGCTCTCGAATATGGGCTTTGAAACCGGTATTCAACTGGATGCCCTGATGCAGGCCAGCCGTAATATCAGTGAGGTGTTGCAGCGCAATAATCCCTCCAATTATGCCAATGCCTATTGGCAAAAAGCCTGTGCCTAACAATAGCAATACCCGGACACGATACAAGTCCTCAAGGATATACATCAGTAGTTTCCTGACCAAAAAGGAATCTGCAAGACAAGAATAAATCGAGGTAAAAAATGTCAAATAAAGTTTATGACAGTGCAGAGGCCGCTTTAGACGGCGTGGTTCAGAATGGACATACACTGGCAGTCGGAGGTTTTGGTTTATGCGGTATTCCGGAAGCATTGATTGCCGCATTGAAACAGACTGGTGCCAAAAATCTGACCTGTATTTCCAACAATGCCGGAGTCGATGGTTTTGGTTTGGGCGTTTTACTGGAAACCAAACAGATTCAAAAAATGATTTCATCTTATGTCGGCGAAAATAAAGAATTCGAACGTCAATACCTGAGTGGCGAACTGGAAGTCGAACTGACCCCACAAGGCACCTTGGCGGAGAAATTACGTGCTGGCGGTGCCGGTATTCCGGCTTTTTATACCGCCACCGGTGTCGGAACCGTGATTGCTGAAGGCAAGGATGTACGTGAGTTTAATGGCAAGTCTTATATTCTGGAAGAATCCTTGACTGCCGATATCGCCTTGGTCAAAGCCTATAAGGCCGATAAAGCAGGTAATCTGATTTTCCGTAAAACTGCACAAAACTTTAATCCGGTCTGTGCCATGGCCGGCAAAGTCACCGTGGCTGAAGTAGAAGAAATTGTCGAGATTGGTGCGCTGGATCCCGATGACATTCATCTGCCCGGTATTTATGTGAACCGGATAGTCCTAAATACTCAACCGGAAAAACGTATTGAACAGATGACCTTAAAGGCGGAGGCTTGATCATGGCTTGGACACGTAATCAAATGGCGCAGCGCGCGGCACAAGAGCTTGAAGATGGTTTCTATGTCAATTTAGGGATTGGCCTGCCTACGCTAGTCGCGAATTATATTCCGGAAAATATCAATGTCTGGCTGCAATCGGAAAATGGCTTGCTCGGTATTGGCGAATTTCCAACGGCTGAAACCGTCGATGCCGACCTGATCAATGCCGGTAAACAGACCGTGACTGCCCGTAAGGGCGCTTCTTTCTTTTCCAGTGCCGATTCCTTTGCCATGATCCGTGGCGGTCATGTCAATATCGCCATTTTAGGTGCCATGGAAGTGTCCGAAACTGGCGATCTGGCCAACTGGATGATTCCGGGCAAAAAAGTCAAAGGTATGGGCGGTGCCATGGATCTGGTCGCAGGGGTACAAAAAGTCGTGGTGTTGATGGAACACTGCGCCAAAGATGGCACGCCTAAAGTTGTTGCGCAATGTAGTCTGCCCCTTACCGGACAGGCTGTGGTCAACCGGATCATTACCGATTTAGGTGTGCTGGATGTCACTCCAGATGGTATTCAACTTGTTGAGCTGGCACCAGAGGTCAGTTTTGAGGAGATTCAGAAAGTCACGGGTGTGGCTTTACAAAAAATAGCAGCTTGATTTTCCCGGCCCTTAAAATGAAAAATTTTAAGGGTTTCTTTTCGACCAAAGAAAACTCTAATTTTAAAAATGAATGCAGAATAAATGAATTTTAATCATGCAAACAGAACAAAATATCTTACAACGCTTCGCCCTGCGCGTCAGTGACTGGTCAGAAAAATGGTTTCCCGATTCTTATATTTTTGCCCTGCTCGGTGTCATCATTGTCGCAATTGCCGCTATCGGAATTGGCGCGCCGGCACAGGACGTTGCCATTTCCTTTGGTGACGGGTTCTGGAGCCTGATTCCCTTTACCTTGCAGATGTGCATGCTGATCGTGGTCGGTTATGTGGTTTCGGTTTCAAAACCAATGCAGCTTCTGATCCGAAAAATGGCATGTCTGCCCCATTCAGGGCGTGGTGCGATTGTATTGGTCGCGACAGTCAGCCTGCTCATTTCCCTGATTAACTGGGCCATGAGCACAGTTCTAACTGCATTACTCGTGATTGCACTGGCACAACGTAAAGAACTTAATATGGATTACCGCGCTGCAGCCGCAGCAGCGATTATCGGGATGGGAGCCACCTGGGCACTCGGCATCAGTTCCTCTGCTGCACAATTACAGGCCAATAAAAGCAGCCTGCCTGAACCGATTTACAATCTGACCGGTGTCATTCCATTTACCGAAACGATTTTCCTGCCGCAATCCATGATCATGACGGCGGTTCTAATTATTGCCTCGATTGCCATTGCCTACTGGTCAGCGCCGAAAGGCAGTCATATTAAAACCATTGAACATTTTCCGGTTCAGATTGAAGAAGGAAAACCGGAAGAATCTTCATCAAAACGTCCGGGCGACTGGCTGGAAAACTCACCTATTTTAAGTATTCTGATTGTGGTGCTAGGTGCTGTATGGATGTTTAACGAATTTTCCGAAAGCAATCCTATTCTGGCCATCTCCAGTTTAAATACCTATAACTTTATCTTCCTGATTTTGGGTGTCGCACTACATGGCACACCACGGAATTTTCTCAATGCCGTTTCCAAGGCTGTGCCAGCAATTTCGGGTGTGCTGATCCAGTTTCCTTTATATGGCAGCATTGCCTTTATGATGACCAATGCGCTGAATTCTGCCGATCTGTCCCTATCACACTATATTGCCGAATTTTTCGTTTCGATTGCTTCACAGGAAACCTTTGCTATCGTGATGGGTCTCTATTCGGCAATCCTGGGTTTCTTCATTCCTTCCGGTGGAGGTAAATGGATTATTGAAGCCCCTTATGTAATGCAGGCTGCGCATGATCTGAAAGTTCATCTGGGCTGGTCAGTGCAGATTTATAATGCTGCCGAAGCCTTGCCTAATCTGATCAATCCTTTCTTTATGTTGCCGATGCTGGGCATCCTGAAGTTAAAGGCCAAAGATGTGATCGGTTTTACCGTGACCCAACTGGTTTTTCATATCCCGCTGGTGCTGTTTTTACTCTGGTTCCTCGGCCGAACTTTGACCTATAGTCCACCGGTCTTTTCTTAATTTAAGCCATATAAAAAGGACGAATCATTCGTCCTTTTTCATCTGGAAAATTATTTCAGCTGGCTTTCTTTTCTACAACACCCTCGCTATCCACTTCACGCACAATACCTGTTTCAGTATTAACCACTTCAAAAGCTACGCGGCGGTTCTGAAACTGTCCCGCAGATGTTGCATTTGGTTCAACAGGCTGGTCTTCTCCCACGCCTACAGCTTGCAACTGAGCAGGATCAACACCCTTTTCAATCAGATAACCCACAATTGCTTGCGCGCGTTGCACAGACAGCACTTTATTCTCGGCCTCACTTCCTTGCGCATCGGTATGTCCTTTGACTTTAAGAATGACATGCGGTGCACGCTGCAATAATGCAGCAGCCTGATCCAGTACCGATTTATTCACTTCCGGTACGGCAGTCGATGCGCTATCAAAATTAATAATCTGCAAATTCAGTGCAGTCGCAACATCTAAGGCCTGAACATGATCAGTTTTGATACTCGCCAATGCTTGTTCTGCATCGCTATTGGCAGCCTGAATCGCCTCACTCCTATTGACCGGCTGTTGAGTCACAACAGTGACATTTTTGGCCAGATTACGAATTTGTGTTGCCAGACGTTCTGCTTCTGCATTACTCGCTGCACGTATAGCAACCTGATTACCAATCCAGTCCAGTGAGACATTTGGCATGCCTTGAATCAGTTTCAAAACGGAAGGAATGCTATCCTGATCAATAAATTCCGAATGATAAACCTCACTGCTGAGCGCGCCACAACCAATATTATAATTAAAGATCTGTTTAATCTCGGTTTGCAAAATTTGCATATACTGGGGATTATTCAGCTGTAACTGACAACTGATAATTTCACCATTAGTGCCGGTACTCAACTGTAAAGAAGCGGGTTGGGCTGCAGCAACTGCACGGGTCGTTTGGGGGTTTGCCAAATCCTCAGCATCATCCTGCATACAGCTACGAACAAAAAACAGGATTAAAGCTGCCAGAATCAGAAAAATAATAAACGGCCATAAAAAGCCGGTTTTTTTCTGCTGCTGTACCACAACAGCATGTTCTGGTTCTAGTTCAGGCGCCTGATTCAAATGCTGCCCCGCCAATGGAGAAACACCTAATGCCGCTAAAATCGATCCGGCCCAAACAGGTAATGCACGCTGGATCGAGTCGGCGTGGGTTTCCAGCAAATGACTAATCGCTTCTGGACTTGAAGCACCGGCTTCGGTCTGTAAAAAATTGAGGGTCGGTACAATGGCCCGATTCAGGGTCTGCTCTATTTGATCTTGTGGCGCGCTCTGATCAAGTTGATCCAGAAACTGCTGCTTGAGTGCCGAATTTCCATTAAACAGTTCATGGATTTTTGGATTGAGTTGCTGGCTTAAACTTTCAATCCATGCAGGACGTGCACGCAATATACTTAAGAATATGGGATAGAACTGACTCAGTGCCTGATCTTTGGCAAATAGATGTTCGGTTTCACCTTGTAGCACAATCGCTGTAACATCGCTTTTTAAGCGTTCCATCAGATCTACATTCATATTGTCACCATTCTTTTGATTTTTCTAATGTTTAATATTCAATCAGTGTAACGATGCCAGTTTTTTGAAAATGTAAATAATTGTATGAATATCATAAAGTTTCACTGTTTTTGTTGAGTACTCATTTTACTGACACAGAATTCAAAAAACAAAAAAGCCAGCCGAAGCTGACTTTTATAAAAGCTGGATCTATTAAGCGACGAAAGTTTTTAAAACTTTAGCTCGCACTTTTTGATTGATCAGCGGGGTATTTTTACCTTGAGACACGATGCTTTCTTTGTTCAGCGTCCATTCTAGCTCTGGATCTACCAGCACCCAACCCGCCTCGTCTGCCCAGCGATCTGCCATTTGTGCAACACGTGCCGGAGCCAAAGTCACTTTTTCTACCCATTCCAGTGGTGTAAACAAACCTTCATTGACCAGTTGAATCCCAAAAGGTACATAAGTATCAAAAGCGCTAAAGCCAGGCTGGGTTTCAGCAAATGGTGCCATTTTCGCAGAGCTGCTCAGCGGTTCATGATGGGTACAAATCGCATCAATCACCCCAGATTTTACTCCTTGGCGTAGCAATTCTTTGTCTTGTTCAGCACGCAGTGGCGGACGTACATGTGCCAGCGAATTAAAACCGTCAATTAAGGCATCGGTCAGATGTAATTGGTGCATGGCCACATCACAGGTGACAGGCAAGCCTTTTTCTTTGGCAATCCGGATTAGCTCTACTGACGCACCACAAGATAATAAACCGAAATGCGCACGAACTTTGGTCACTTCAATCATTAACAGGTATTTGGCAATTGCCACGGTTTCAGCAAGTGCTGGAATCATCGGCAAGCCTTGACGCGAGGCAATAAAGCCTTCATGTACACAGCCATCTTTGGCAATTTGCGGCTCTTCTGCATAGAACACCACAGTCAGATCTAAACCTGCAGCATATTCCAGGGTACGTAGTACCACGTCATCATTGACAAAAGGCGCACTGGCATTGGACACCGCAGTACATCCGCCTTTTTTCAAGCCGGCCATATTGGCAGGTTGCTGGCCTTGCAAGCCTTGGGTTTGAGCACCAATCACTTCAAGATAGATACCACCGTCCAGCATGGCTTTCTCAACCAGACCATGAATCAGTGCGCCATTGTCCTGCACGATCGGCTTTGAATCTGGTGGCGTAAACACGTGCAAAATCCCATTTTCACGTGCTGCTTTACCTTCAGATTTTAAAGTGCCATGTTGCTGCTGACCCGGTTCACGTAAACGTGCACACAGATCGACCATGGTGGGCATCAACCATTTGCCCTGACCATCAATGGTTTCAGAGACAGCAGCCGTTTCCGCAACGAACTTACCATTTTCCAGATACACGGTCTGAACAGAATCAGTGTTTTGGATCGGATCGAGCACACGAACATTTTCAATTTTTACAATAGTCATGACTTATTCCTTAACCCGCAATCGCTGCAATCAAACCCTGTTCCTGAAGCTGGCCTTGCATTGACAAAGCCAACACCGCCATACGTACCGCAATACCATTGGTCACCTGATTCAGAATCACCGACTGCGGTCCATCGGCAATACTGGAGTCAATCTCCACCCCACGGTTCATTGGACCCGGATGCATCACGATACAATCCGGTTTTGCCATCGCTAAACGTTCTTTGTTCAGGCCATACATCTTGTAGAATTCAGCTTGCGATGCCAGTGCCGGAGAATCAATCCGCTCATTTTGAATACGCAGGGTAATGATCACGTCGCAATCTTTGATGCCATCTTCCATGTTGTTAAATAGACGAATACCATCACCATATTCTTCAAAACCGTATGGCAGCAAGGTATTTGGTGCAATCACCCGAATATCTTCGCAGCCTAAGGTTTGCAAGGCAGCTACATCTGAACGCGCGACACGTGAATGTTTGATATCACCAATAATGGCAATCGACATCTCTTCAAATTTTTTATGGGTTTCCCGGCGAATGGTGAGCATGTCCAGCATCGCCTGGGTTGGATGCGCATGACGGCCATCACCGGCATTAATAATCGCCACTGTTGGGCAGACATCTTTGGCAATAAAATGCGCCGCACCTGAAGATGAATGACGCACCACGAAAATATCGGCGGCCATCGCTTCAAGGTTCCATAAGGTGTCACGCAAGGTTTCACCTTTAGAGGTACTCGAACGGGCAATATCGATATTCAGAACGTTGGCAGAAAGGCGCTTGGCAGCGGCTTCAAAAGTAGTGCGGGTACGGGTAGAGTTCTCGAAAAACAGGTTCATCACCGTTTTGCCTTCCAGCAAATTATTGGTAATGAGCTGATTTTGGTCATTAAAAAAGGACTGCGCAGTGTCCAATATTTTTGTCAGGGTTTCTTTGGAAAGACCTTCGATGGTCAAGAAGTGTTTTAGATTACCTTCTTTATTGAGTTGAATCTGGCTCGGTGTATGCAATGCCGCCAAGTGCATGAGAGATTCCTTATGCGTTAAGTCAACATATTATACAGAGATTGGCCAGTCTGAGTAGTTGGCAATGTGACTACTTGTACAAAAACCACCTCGATAATAAAAATAGAAATTGAAATTCCTATGTATTTTTTCAATAAGATAATTTAACCATTTTCCATCCTGCTGACTTTCAGTACAAAATTATGGGTGCTTCAGTCTGGCACATTCACACCCATCGTTTTATCGCAGCGCACCGATATAATGATGTGCAACCTGTGCACGGTAGATATCGTCCTGATCGGGTTCAACCGAGACCAATTTCTCCTGCTGTGGCAGATGTGCAGATTTTTCAAACTGTTGCTGCCGAACCACAGGCAGATCCCAAACCTGTTTTAAACGCTCGATTAAACGCTGCAACTCTGGATCTTGGGTCTGTTCTACCAGTTCAATCACATGCCGTGCATAGTCCAGATTTTCTGCCAGATAAAGCGCATCCACGACCCGGCCTGACACGCGTCTCAAACGTGTATAAATTAAAGTGGCCACTGAAAAAACGTCATGGTTGCGTAACTGATTCTCTAACATTTTAACCCCCATTATAAAATTGAAAAATCAGGCAGCCATCGCTCTCCTCCGACTGACTGCCTGATTTGCTGTGTATAGAGCAAAATGCGTACCAGTTCATCAATTTATCATGTGAATATTATTTTTCACGCGTACACGGCAAGGCCTTTCAGAGAATTTAAAAAGCTTTCAATATAAAAATACGGTAAACTTGGCGCAGTTTTTTATTTATCTTTTTTGGTCTCTCTATTATATGAATACCTCTCCACGTTTAAGCAATTATTGGGTCACCTGTGCCGATGGTCTGGAAACCTTATTAGAAGAAGAACTACAAGGCTTAGGTGTTCAGAATATTGAGCGTTTTCCCGGTCGTTTAATCTTTAAAGGCAGTCTGGAAAATGCTTATCGGATTTGCATGTGGTCACGTCTGGCTTCACGTGTGCTCATGCCGATCCATACCCATGAAATTGAATTTTCTCACGATGCCCGTGATGTGGCAGAAGAGCTATATGAAGGTGCAATCAGCTTTGACTGGTCGCTCATTTTTGCACCACAAAGTACCTTTGCGATTCGCTTGCATGTCGAGCGTGACATCAAGGTCAATACCCAGTTCGCAACTTTGCGTGCCAAAGATGGTGTCGTAGATTCCTTCATGGAAGCTGTGGGTAAACGCCCAAGTATCGATACCAAACAGCCAGAAATTACCATGTATATTCTGGCTGGGAAGAAAGAACATACCTATTGTCTGGACTTGTCCGGCGACTCATTACATAAACGTGGTTATCGCCACTTTATGACCGATGCACCGATCAAGGAAAATCTGGCTGCTGCGATTTTGCAAAAAGGTCAGCTTAAACAGATTAATCCGGACATCATTGTCGATCCAATGTGTGGTTCAGGTACCTTTATCATTGAATCACTGATGATCCTGACCGACCGTGCGCCGGGTCTGGTGCGTCGTTTCGGTTTTAATGGCTGGAATGGCCATGACCATGAACTCTGGATGGGCATTAAAGCTGAAGCAGCTGAACGCCACCAAGCGGCAATGGAAAATCCATTACCGCAATTCTATGCCTTCGATGCAGACTGGGAAGCTGTAAAAGCGACACGTCAAAATATCATCGCGGCAGGTTTTGAAGCTGCTCTCGACAATATCATGATCGAAGAGCGTACTTTAAATGACTGGCCGGATTTTCAGGCTGAAGGCAAGAAAGTCTTCTTCGTAACCAACCCGCCTTATGGTGAGCGTCTCGGTGATAAAGCGCAGAACCGTTCTTTATATCTTGGTTTATCGGCTTTACTGCAAAAGAATTTTCCGAATCAAAAAGCGGCGGTGATTGCCTCTCAAGTCGAACAGGCTGACGTGCTGGCCTTTAATGATCCGCAAATCCTGCGTTTGATGAATGGTAAATTGCCGATCTATATCCGCTTTGGTACGGTTAAACCTGCGGCTGTGGTGCGTCCGTTTCTGGAAGGTTGGCAGCCGCAACAATTCGAACCAATCGAAGGTGCGATGGAGTTTGCCAACCGTCTGACCAAAAATATGCAAGCCCTGAAAAAATGGGCAGTCAAAGAAGGCGTACACTGTTTACGTCTGTATGATGCCGATTTACCAGACTTTAATGTCGCGGTGGATCTGTATGGTGAGCGCCTGCATGTGCAAGAATATGCTCCACCTAAAACGATTGACCCTGAAAAAGCCAAGAAACGCTTTAACCTGGCACTGCAAGCCATTCGCGCTGTGACCGGTCTGGGCCGTGATGCGATCTTTATCAAGACCCGCGCACGTCAGGAAGGTAAAAACCAGTACACCAAACAAAGTACCGCATCGAAGCGTTTTATCGTACAGGAAGGTAAGGCCAAGATTCTGGTTAACCTGACCGATTATCTGGATACCGGTCTGTTCCTGGATCATCGTCAAATGCGTTTGCGTATTGCCCGTGAGGCCAAAGGCAAACACTTCCTGAACCTCTACAGCTATACCTCTACGGCGAGCCTACATGCTGCCTTGGGTGGTGCTGCAAGTACCACCAGTGTCGATCTTTCCAATACCTATTTGAACTGGTCGAAGGAAAACTTCGTGCTAAACGGTCTGACTGTAGATCACGCCGATGAACAACATCAGTTCTTTGCATCTGACTGTTTTGAATGGCTCAAAGAAGGTCATGAGCAATATGAGCTGATCTTTATTGATCCACCCACTTTCTCAAACTCGAAAAAATTCTACGGGACGTTTGACGTACAGCGCGACCATCTATCCTTGCTTAAACGCGCCATGAACCGTTTAACCAGCGATGGTACCCTGTACTTCTCGAACAACTATCGTGGTTTCGAGATGGATGAAGAAATTCTGGCGTTCTATGATGTCGAAGAAATTACTCAAGAAACCATTGGGCCTGATTTCAAGCGTAACCAGAAGATTCACCGTGCCTGGAAAATCGGCCATCCTAAAGTGTAATCACTGGTATTAGATTGTGATAAAACAAAAGCCTGTTCAGTTGAACAGGCTTTTTCTTCTTAGATTCGCTGTTAAAAAGCGACTTACAACTTATTGTGCAGTTAAGAACTTCTTTTCACCATACAGATAATGCATGGATAGTTTAAACACATCACCATCTCGCTGAATTTGCTGATTAGCTTGCATCGCACTCAGCATTTGCTCCAGCTCTTGATCGGACATATTTTTACCTGCGGCACGCATATAATGATGAGTGAAGGTTTTTACTACCTGTTTATTGAAACTGATATTGGTTTGCACTTCTAACAGATTTGGGAACATTTTTGCCAAGCTTTCCAAGGTGGTTTGATGGCCTGGCATTACTTTTCCGACTAAATCTGCCTGAATACTGCCTGTGCCTAACTTTAACTGATTCTGCTTCGATTCAAACTTGAAGCCATCATTAATCACCGCCAGCATGGCTTGTATCGCATCTTTTTCAAAATTTCCTGCTTCCAGACAAGAGTTATTTTGCTTTTGCAGAATATCAAATAATATCTGCATTTTTTGACGCTGTAAGTCTTTGAGCTCCCAATTGAGTTCTAAGTCTTGCATCGCAGGGACATTATTTAAGCCCATTTCGGCAATTTTAAATTTTGATTGAACATCTACTGTACGCTCATGCAGTTGGGTATCCATACGCCAGCTCAGGTCTTTCAGTTGTCCTGAGCCTTCTGCCTTAGCATCCTGGCGCTGCATTTTGACAATATTGAACTCGAAATAACCCGGTTCTAAATACTGCGCATTCAGAGCCTGATTGGTTTTAAAATGCACACCCTTGAGTTGTGTATTTCCAGACTGATCACGAATAGACAATTCTGGCACATCAAAACTCATATTTAAAATTTTATGTTGTCCCTGACTCTGTTTTGCCTGAAACTTGATCTGTATAGGGTCAATTCTGGTATATAAACCTGCTTCTTTTTTTTCGATGACAGGGGTTTGTAATTGTGTGGTCGATACACCCAACCAGTTGACTTGCGTCGTCACTTTTAAAGGTTGCTGAAAAAATTCAGCATATTCGCCCTGTCCTTGTGCTAAATCGAGTTGAGAATGAATGGTATAGCCTTTCCAGGTACGCTGAATTTGGTCTTGACCATTAAATACTAATTTTTCTTTGGCATTACACGCGTCTGGCACAATGCTCATGCTCCACTTGGCCGTGCCTTGTAGAGCCCCCATAGCGTAGTCAGTATATTGCACACTAATGTTCGGCGCTGGTTTTAAATTTTGTTGATAATGCGCTTTCAAGCTCTTATCTGCATATAAATTACCCGTGCTCACAGCCCCCGCCAACACCACGACACCAATTCCACCCCATACTATTTTCGACATAGTTTTTGCTCAGAATTTATCTATTTTTATTGAACATAAATTATAGTTAATCTTAAAAAATAAAGATAATTGTTTTGCAAATAAATCACTTAAACATAATATTCATCACAAAATATTAAAAATAGCTGTCACTTTTAAGCAATTTTTTTACTGATATGACCTGAATTGTCAGCCATCAAAAAACCTAGCCGAAGCTAGGTTTTCTGAAAATTAAAAGGACAGGCAATATTAGCTAACTTTCATTTTCTCGAAGATTAAATCACCCGCTTCGGCCTGGACCAGAATCGTATCACCCGGCTGGAATTCCCCTGCAAGGATTTTTTGAGCCAGGCCATTTTCAATACGTTGCTGGATCGCACGTTTTAACGGACGCGCACCATACAGCGGATCGAAACCGGCATCAATTAACTGATCGAAAGCACTGTCATCTACCGACAGACGCATATCACGCTCTGCCAGGCGCTGACGCAAGCGATTCAACTGGATATCGGCAATACCGCGAATCTGGTCTTTTTCCAGCGCATGGAAGACCACCAGTTCATCAATACGGTTAATAAACTCCGGACGGAAATGTTCCGAGACCGCATTCATCACTACTGTACGAACTTCATCACGTGTTGCATTAACGCCCAGTTCACGCACATCCTGCGAACCCAGGTTCGACGTCATAACGATCACGCTGTTTTTAAAGTCCACTACCCGGCCTTGCGAGTCAGTTAAACGACCATCATCCAGCACCTGTAGCAAGATGTTAAACACATCCGGATGCGCTTTTTCGACTTCATCGAACAAGATCACGCTATAGGGTTTACGACGTACCGCTTCCGTCAGCACCCCGCCTTCTTCATAACCCACATAGCCCGGAGGCGCACCGACCAAACGGCTCACCGAATGTTTTTCCATGAATTCAGACATATCAATACGAATCATGGCATCGTCACTATCAAACAAGAAGTTGGCTAATGCTTTGGTCAATTCTGTTTTACCCACACCCGTTGGACCCAGGAACAGGAACGAGCCACTTGGACGGTTCGGGTCTGACAGACCTGCACGTGAACGGCGTACCGCATTCGATACTGCCACCACGGCTTCTTCTTGCCCCACCACACGGTTATGCAGGAACTCTTCCATATGCAGCAGTTTGTCACGTTCACCTTGCAACATTTTCGCCACAGGAATACCGGTGGCCGCACTGACCACCTCGGCAATTTCATTGTCGGTGACTTTGTCACGCAGCAGTTTCGGTGCTTCACTTTCTTCAGCTGCTTCAATACGTTCTAGCTGTTTTTGTAACTCTGGAATGACGCCATATTGATACCGTGCTGCTTCAGCCAGATCACCTTCACGTTGCGCCTTGTCCAGTGCAATACGGGCCTGATCCAGTTTGACTTGAATGTCTTTATTACCAGCAACCAAGGCTTTGTCGGCACGCCAGATTTCTTCTAGGTCCTGATACTCTTTTTCAACCGTGGCGATCTGGTCAGACAGATATTGAATCTCAGCTTTGGCACCTGAGTCTTCATCTTTTTTCACCGCTTCCAGCTGCATTTTTAACTGAATCAGACGGCGCTCCAGTTTATCCAAAGCTTCTGGTTTGGAATCGAGTTCCATTTTAATGCGTGATGCTGCTTCATCAATCAGGTCGATGGCTTTATCCGGCAACTGGCGATCGGTGATATAACGATGTGACATTTTCGCTGCAGCAATAATCGCAGAGTCCAGAATCTGTACCCCGTGATGCGTTGCATAGCGGTCTTTCAGACCACGCAGAATCGCAATGGTGTCTTCCACACTCGGTTCATCCACCAAGACTTTCTGGAAACGACGCTCGAGCGCTGCATCTTTTTCAATATACTGACGATATTCATCCAGCGTAGTCGCACCGACACAGCGCAGCTCGCCACGTGCCAGCGCCGGTTTCAGCATGTTACCGGCGTCCATCGCACCATCACCCTTACCGGCACCCACCAAGGTATGCAGCTCGTCGATAAACAGGATGATTTCGCCTTCATGTTTGGCAATATCTTTCAGAACGGCTTTTAAGCGTTCTTCAAACTCACCACGGTATTTGGCACCGGCCAGCAAAGAACCCAGATCAAGTGATAAAACACGTTTACCTTTGAGTCCTTCAGGCACTTCACCATTGATAATCCGCTGCGCCAGACCTTCGACGATTGCAGTTTTACCGACCCCTGGCTCACCGATGAGTACCGGGTTATTTTTGGTACGGCGTGATAAGACCTGAATGGTACGGCGGATTTCATCATCACGGCCAATCACAGGATCAAGCTTGCCTGCCAACGCACGTTCAGTTAAATCAATGGTGTACTTATTCAGTGAATCACGCTGATCTTCATGATTATTGCTCATGACTTTTTCATCGCCTCGAAATTGATTAATGATCTGGCCTAAGGTTTCTGCCTTTAGGCCAACACTGTTTAATAAGGTTTTTGTGTTACCTGTTTCTGCCAGCGCCAACAGTACCCAATCTGTAGATAGAAACTCATCTCCGGCTTTTTGCGCGAAGCTGTCTGCCAAATGTAATACTTTTGCCGCTTCAGGGCTGAGATTGATATCCGCGGAGGGATTGCTCAGGGTTGCTGCATTACTTAGGGCCGTTTGCAGCTTGGTTTGCAATTCACGCAGATTGGCGCCGGCCTGCTGCAGCAAGCTGACATTGGATGCTTCATCCATCAAGGTGGCCAGAATATGAATCCCATCAATCGAGCTATGGTCTTTAGTCATGGCCAATGATTGTGCATCGGAAAGGGTTTGCTGCAGGCGATTGGTAAATTTTTCAAAACGCATTCTTGTTATTCCTCACAACAAATTTTCTACTTGATGGATATATGGGTGCACTTGATAAAATTTCAAATCATTTTTATATATTTTTCAAAAACTTAATATAAACATTTAGACAGTCTTTAATAATAATATTGGTGTAATCAAATCATATTTCAAGTGAGGTTAGAAGAATTTTTAAGGTGAAGATAAACAATTCATATTTTATTTAATTTACTCTGCTATTTTTCAGCTTAGTAGAGAATAGAGAGATATTTTTAGTACGGTTGCAACCTTCCTAGTAATCGCAATACTTCACTCAAACCATGTTCTATTTGCATCAAGGATCTTGGCGTTTGATGATTCAAAAGCTTGTTAGGTGAATTGATAAAATGGCGCATCCAGCTCAAGTCTCCACCATGCAAGCTAAATAACTTTTGATAGATATTTACTAAAGCTATAGCTTTTTCGCCTGCTGTAGTATCTGGTTCTAATTCTTTTTCATTTATAACCAGAGATAATTCCGCCTCAGATAAACCCAGAATCAATGCAAGTTCGAATTCTTTCAGTTGCAACTGCTCAGCTAAGTTGAATACTGCTATAGCTAATACTTGGGATTTAGAAATACCTGTTTCACTATTCATTTTTATCAAATCATCTTGATGCGTCTTATTTCGATTATGCTGCTTTTATTGTTTTCCGGCCATGTTGTTTATCATCAAATTTAATTTCTCATAAAATTAAAACACCCTCGCTTGGAGGGTGCTTTAAAATAACAACACCATGATTATGGTGCCGGATTTGGCTGCTGACGGTGAATTGCCTCAATACCTTTCAGTATTTCCTCAGACAGATCAATTTCAAATGCCTGAATATTTTCTTTTAACTGATCCAGATTGGTGGCCCCAATAATAGTACTGGTTACAAAGAACTGCTGTTTGATAAAGGCCAAAGCCAATTGCGTCAAAGTCAGACCATGCTGCTCGGCCAGTTGTGCATATTGTTCGGTCGCCCATTCACTTTCCGGATTGCTATAGCGGCTAAAGCGCGAATATAAAGTAACCCGAGCATTGGCAGGACGCGCACCATGACGGAATTTACCGGTCAGATAACCAAATGCCAAAGGTGAATAAGCCAACAGGCCTACACCTTCGTATTTGGCAATTTCTGACATGCCCATTTCATAAGTACGATTCAATAAGCTATAGGGATTTTGCACACTGACAAACTTAGATAAACCAAGTTTTTCAGCCAGATGTAAAAATTTCATGGTGCCCCATGGGGTTTCATTGGACAGGCCGATATAACGAATGCGGCCTTTTTGAATCTCTTGATGTAAAGCGGTTAAGGTTTCTTCCAGATCTGTTACTGCACGATCTTCTGCCGCTTCTGCATTACCATAGCCCAGCTTGCCAAAGAAATTGGTTGGACGTTGCGGCCAGTGCAGCTGATATAAATCGATATAATCGGTTTGCAGACGTGCCAAGGACTGGTCAATCGCTGATGCAATTTCATCTGCAACGAAACGGGTTCTGCCATCCCGGATATGACTGCCGCCTTGTGAAGGACCGGCAATTTTTGAGGCCAGAAAAAGTTGGTCACGGCCACCGCGAGAGGCAATCCAGTTACCAATCATACGCTCGGTTGCACCCTGGGTTTCAGGTTTCGGCGGAACCGGATACATTTCCGCAGTATCCCAGAAATACATTCCCTGATCCAAAGCATAATCCAGTTGCTGAAAAGCCTCTTCCTGTGTGTTTTGCTCACCAAATGTCATGGTGCCCAAACAAATTTCCGGCAAAAGAATGCCTGTATCTGCCAATGGTCTGAACTGCATAAAAAAATATCCTTAAAATTTATCGGTCGTTTATTGCGATCACATGCGCTATAGCCTATGGGAATGATAAGGGAACTTAAATTATCTTTTCTAAAAAGCTTGTGCCAAATTGTTATGTTCGAATGGATTTGTGCTTTTAAAGTAGAGATAAAAAAAGCAAATCAGAAGATTTGCTTTTTTTATTTTTGACTTATTCGTCTTCGAGCTCACCGGCACTGACCGTTTCTGGCTCCTCCAGAGAAACATCGAAAATCAGAATGGCTTTACCATCGGTTTCAATCATGCCCTGTTCTTCAAGTGTCTTCAGTACACGGCCGACCATTTCGCGGGAACAACCGACAATACGGCCAATCTCCTGACGGGTAATACGAATCTGACGGCCATTTGGCAAGATCATTGCTTCCGGCTGTGAAGACAAGTCGATCAGGCAACGTGCAATACGGCCTGAAACATCAATGAATGCCAGATCAGTCACTTTACGTGTGGTATTTTTCAGACGGCGTACCAGCTGAGCAAATACTGCATAGCTCAGATCAGGATATTGCTTGCTGATTTCATGAAAATTTTCATAGGTGATTTCAGCAATTTCACACACATCACGTGTACGAACTTCTGCAGTACGTTGTGGATTTACCTCAAATAAACCCATTTCCCCAAAAAAGTCACCTGGATTTAAATATGCCACGACAATCTCACGATCATCATCTTCACGAAGAATGATGGATACAGACCCCTTCAAAATCAAATACAAAGATTTAGATTCTGATCCTGCATCAATGATCGTAGTACGTTTTGGATAACGATTAATATATGCACGTTTTAACAGTGCTTTCACGGATTCTGGTAATTGCCCCGGAGAAAGCGCATCTGTGCTTAATTGTGAAAAGTTTGAAGTCATGCTTACGGTTCCGAATATGGATAATGTATAGATCGCACAAGACCTAATGTGAACTTGTCACACAGTGGGATTGAAATTCCGTATCAACCCAATTTATGTTAGTGTACAGTTACTTGACAAATTTATAGCTTTTTTTAGGTAGTTGCAATGCAAACAAGCGTTCATTGGTTAGAGAATGTTGCTTTTGAAGCAAAAACTCAAAGTGGTCACACCATCATTATGGATGGTTCAGCGGAATATGGTGGTGAAAACCGTGGTCCCCGTCCAATGGAACTGCTTTTAACCGGTCTGGGTGGCTGTGCATCTTTTGATATTGTGACCATTTTGAAGAAAGCCCGTCAGGATATTAGCGATGTACGTTGTGAGTTAAAGGCTGAACGTGCGGATACAATTCCGGCAGTTTTCACGAAAATTCACTTACATTTTGTCGTGACAGGCAAAGCCATTAAAGAGAAACAGGTGGCAAAAGCCGTAGAACTTTCTGCAGAAAAGTATTGCTCTGCCAGCAAAATGCTTTCGGATGGCGGCGTTGAAATTACCCATGATTATGAAATTATCGAAGCAGAATAAACTTGCAATCTTCTAAAAATAGCAGCCTGAATGGCTGCTTTTTTATCCCAACAAATTGCCGGGAAAAATTTCTGAAGACTCTATCTGATTAAGTCCCTTGAACCAGGTAATGGGTGCCATCTTCAAAGATCAGAATATTGTCTGGAAATCTTAAAGCGCCCAGCCGGTTACGAAATGCCACTTGCTGCTGACGATCGAGATATCGTTTACCCACTGAATAATCCACACAAAATACATTTTGTTGCTGTCCATACCATTGCAGCGCATCGATCGATTTAAATAGGCCGGCCTTTTCTTCAGTAGTGTTAAAGTTTCGCCAATAATGCCCAGTAATCACTGGAATTTGATCGGTATAGCTGTCCCACCATGGCAAACGATCGATCATGCGCCATCGGCCACCGGCGTAAATGGGTTGCACCGCGATCTGTTCTGCACCTGAAGTGATGACCCGAATTGGATTATGCATCTGCTCACGCAGCTCTTTTTCTGCGAGGTGTTGCAATAAAGGTAAAGTTGCAGCTGGGTCTTTGAACTGGTGTTGGTATTGTTGCTGTTCATTCTGTATTAATTCATTAATACCTAAGGCTTGCAAATCCAGCGCTGTATGCTCAACGAATTTAGCATAGGCTTCTCTGAGCGAATTGAAATGAGAATCACGTAATCGATCAATGGATTGCTGATGCCAGCAGGCATGTACCACACGCAGCTGCTCAGACTCGAGCGCCACCGGCAAGCGATTTAAAAAATCCAGAATCCACTTATGGTCTGTGGCTGAAGCCTGTATGGAATCAAAAGGTTTCAGATCATCCTGATGCGGTGAACCAAAAAACCAGCCATTGCCTTCCCGAAAAGTATCGGTCAACAGGTTCAATTCATGATTGCCAATGACACATTGTGCATAGCCTTCATCTACTAGCTGTTTGACCCGCTTGATCACCGCGACACTATCCTGCCCCCGATCACACAGATCACCAACAAAAATCAGTTTACGCTGTTCAGGATGACGACCGTGCCGGTCATAACCCAATACATGAATCAGTTGTTCCAGTGCTGCAATCTCGCCATGAATATCCCCAACGATATCCACGGGGCCAGTGAAAGCCTGTTGTATAAATGAATATTTCACTTATGCATCCTGAGTTAAAATGAAGCCAGATGAACATCCTTGGAGTATGCTTTAATTTTTTTTAGATCGGAATACAGAACACTAGATACTTTAAATAGTTCAGTTAAAATATGTCAGGTTTAAATAAAGATTTTTTATAAAATATATTTTATCTTGATTTTAAAATGACCTAAAAAATACCAGCCATAATCCTTATATGCTTTAAGAGCTTAGTCCTGCTATTTTTGTATTTTCTGAGTGCGGGCTGGACTTTATGAAACAATCAAATTTATTACATTAAAATTAAGTCATAAAAAAAGCCCATTCTTTGAATGGACTTTTTTGAATTTTGGTAGGTATATCCAGACTCGAACTGGAGACCTCTACGATGTCAACGTAGCGCTCTAACCAACTGAGCTATACACCTAGAATGCATGGCATATTATAAATTTTTCTGACTGAAGACAAGTCTTTTCATTTGATTTCCAAACTATCAGCACAAGTTTTAAGCAAATACTTGAACTTTTTCAATTCTTGATCAGTAAGTTCTGCTCCTGAATAAAGATACTTTTCAAAAAGCCGGATTGCTTCTATAAATATAGACTGATTTTCAATCTTAACCTGTTGGGATAAACGCTGCATCCAGTGATGAAAAGTTTCAGCAGGCTGTTTTTTGAGATCGTCAGCTAAAGATTGATTCAACTGTTGGATAGCACGATCAAATGGAGATTGAGCCTGTCGGGCTTTTAGATAAATTCTGAGTCCATAGGCTAGAATCAGTAGTGCAATACTGCCGAGCAAAACTACAATACTCGAATAAGCCGAACTGAGACCTAATTTTGATAGCCAGTTCTGTTGCGATTCTGCATTATAACCCACTACCTTGCTTTGCCACTGGTAGCTGGCATAATCGCTCCAGACCCGCATCTTGGTCATCCACTGATTATTCTGCGATGTCCAGGTCGAATTATTTGACCAGACTCTTTCATCTTGAGACAGCAGGTTTTGCATTCCGCCATCTATACGTTGCGGCGCAATCATGGCGGTCGGATCAAAGCGCTGCCATTTCTGATCTAACCAGACTTCTGTCCAGGCATGAGCATCCAGTTGCCGGACCTCCCAACTCTTACGATCCGGTGCCAGTTCTCCACCCTGATAACCAGTCACCACACGTGCAGGAATCCCGACATAACGCATCAGCATGACGAAACTCGATGCATAATGCTCACAAAACCCTTGCCGCGAATTAAATAGAAATTCATCAATCCGGTTTTGTCCCAACTGGCCCGGTTTCAGGGTATAAACAAAGTTATTCTGCTGATACCAGTTCAGAACGTTCTGCACATAACGGCGTGGATCTTCAGCACTTTGCGTATATAGGCGTTGTGCCAGCTGCTGCGCTCGAGGATCCAATCTGCGCTGTACCTGGCTATTGATTCGCGCGAGATATTGACCTACAGCCTGAGGATCATATTGTGTCCCAATCCACTGCAGCGGAATCGGTTCAACGCGTTGCGTGAGTCGTCGCGGTACAATACTCCAGTCCTGACGGTTATAATAACGGCGCTCTACAGGTATCGATTTTTCCAGCCCCATGATCCAGAACACCGAAGGATCCGCAGCCAGATATTGATAGTTCCATCCAACCGGCACTGGCGAGCTATCCATGGGCTGTCGCATTAAAGGTTGCTGATTGACGAAACTGCTGGTCCAGCGTTGACCATCATATTCATCCAGTACCAAGGCGCGCCAATACAGCTCTGAACGCGGTGGGAGTTTGCTGACATCACCGATAATCCGGAAAGCCAATGCACTAGACTGCGATAATTCAGCAATATCACCAGGCGACATGCTGTCGCTAATACCGGTCACGCCTTTATTTTCTGGGATGGGAATATGCCAAAGTGGTGGCAAACGCGGGAAGGAAATAAACAGCAGCAGGAAAAATGGAATGGCGTACAGGATAAACTTCGCTACATGCTTGGCATCCTGTTGTAATGCTGCACGCTGGGTGGTCTGCTCCTGCTCAAACTCGCTGGTCTGAATCCGGTACAGGCCAATCAGACAGCTGATTAAACACAGCACAATCACGATCGCCATGCCAAATGACTGACTGTATAAAAATGAACTGGCAGCGACAAATAGGGCAAAATTAAACAAAATAATTAAGTCACGCCTGTTTTTACTTTCCAGGGATTTGGCAAATAAAAATGTCGATAAAACTGCCACTCCAGCTTCAACACCAATAAAGCTCTGATAACTTAAATAAATACTGCCCAGTGCCAAAACTGTGAGCAAGAAGGTGCCAATTTTAGGAAATGGCTGCTGACGTTTCAGATAAATCCAGATACACAGAATACTGATGGCGAAAATAATGCTGAGTAAAACCGGAATAAATGCCATTTGGGCGATGAGAATCAGGCTCAAGGTCAGTACAATCGAAGTACGGATTTTTGCATTGATCATTGCTTTATCTGCCTTAGGCCTGTGCCAATAACTGTTTGGCTTTACGCAGTTGCGCTTCACCTGCACCCTGTGGCAATTCGGCTTGGGGCAAATGCAGTGCATAAGCACATTGTTGTTGCTCGCATTGCTCGATCAGTCCCATCATAAATTCAAGTTTTTCTTCATGTGATTGCGTCGGCATATGTTCATAATGAATCTCGATACTGTGTTCATCCTGATACTGCTCAAAAACCTTGACATATAAGCCCTGTCCTCGGGCAAACTGCTTCCAGGATACCGACTGCAAGGAATCGCCAGTCTGGTAATTTCGCAGTTCGCGAAATTCATCCATATCTGGTTCAAAGCGGTTCAGATGGTATCTATTTTCTGCGCTAAAAACTTCTGCTTTGGGCGCAACCCAGGCAGTATGCTGATGATAAAGATAAGTCCAGGCCCGAACCAATCCAAAAGGATAAACCGAATATATTTGAATGACGGGATAATCAAATTTACCGCGTTGCTCTGCATAAAATGGCAGGATAAACTGCTGCTTCTGTGCATTCAGATAAACTTTGTGTAGCTGATTTCCAGCTTTAATATACAAATAATGTGGTCGAACTTGCTGCTGCTGAAAATACATTTGCAGATTCAGACTGTGTCCGACCTGCCCCACTTCATCCGCGATTAATTCAATCTTCAAGCCATGCAGCTGCTTAAACGTCAGATAAAAACTGATACACAGCACAGCACTGATTAAAAAGCAGAAACCTAAAATCAGATTGTTGGCATAATTCACCCCTGCCACAAAGGTGATCAAGATCAACACCAGATACAGATAGCCCTGCTGATAAATAAATACCAAGACGTCTTTCTGCGAGAGCTGTTTCTGCTGTGAAAATTGAAAGCGTTTGGCCAGCCATTCTTGCCAGGTTTTATCCAAGAGAGGACTCCTTTAGCTGACCGCAACCTGTTGCATGACATTCAAAGTTTCAGCTTCACTCAAACCCAGACGATGTGAAGTCACCGCCACAAATACGGCCTGTACGTCATCCGCTGTGACAAAGGCACGTTGCTGAATCAGCGCATGCGCTTGTGCTGCACGCTTGAGTGCCAATAAACCACGGGTGGACAGGCCATGACGGTTCTTGCGGGTTTCTTCCGCCAGATCCAGCAGATATTCCTGAATCGCTTCACTCATAAAGACCTGATGCGCCAGACTTTGCAGATCCAGAATTTCATCTTCAGTAAAAATATGCGCCAGACTGGCAATCAGGGCAAAACGGGATTCCTGCTGTAATAACAGCTTCTCGGCATGACGCGATGGATAACCCAAAGACAAACGCATCAGAAAACGATCCAGCTGCGATTCCGGCAAGGCATAAGTGCCGCTTTGAAACAGTGGGTTCTGTGTGGCAATCACCCAGAATGGTTTTGGCAAGGCATAGCGTACGCCATCAATGGTGGCATAACCCTCTTCCATGGCTTCAAGTAAGGCACTCTGGGTTTTGGGGCTACAACGGTTAATTTCATCTGCCAGTAAAATCTGGGTGAAAATCGGGCCTTGTTTAAACTCGAACTGATGTTCTTTCTGGTTAAACATATTAATACCGATGACATCGCTGGCCAGCATATCGTTGGTAAATTGAATCCGCTGGAACTTCAACCCTGCCAGATGTGCCAGACTACTCGCCAATGTGGTTTTCCCCAGACCCGGTAAATCCTCAAATAGAACATGACCACCTGCAATCAGACAGCACAGCGCCAACTTAGTCTGGGCCTGCTTGTCCAGTACGATGGCATTGACCTCTTCAAAAAAATGCTGGATCTTGGGCGCATAACTTGCAATCTTTTGTTCAAGCACAGTATTGAGATGTGCAGTATCGTTATTTTCCTTTTCTTTCATGCCCCAGATCACACTAATTTTCCTAATAAAACACGGTCTAGGATTAACATACACTGAAATTTTAATTTCCCCAAAAGATCAATTCTCTATCTGTGTAACTGAATGAGAATACCCGCGACAAAATGGCAAAAATTCAAATAAAAATAGGTGGGTTTTATCAAGTACGGAGAAAATGGCAACATAGAAAACAGGCAAAAAAACCGGTTCAAGAAGAAATCATTTTTTCTTCGAGTGCGAGTATTAATACCTCGTATACATTTTATTTATGATAGTTAAAACACCATACTTAAAAGGTATGCAGATTTATTTTTATCCTGGATTTGAATCAAGAATATTCTGAAACAACTGAGTGAATGAAATGAGAGGTCATTCGCTCGGCCATTTTTAAGACCGATATTTAGGCATAAAAAAGCGCCCCGAAAGGCGCTTGTTTTACTCAATGATTAACACGGACACTTTTTCATCCCGCCGCCTGCCGATGGATAACGCGAATCCACACAGTGACGATAAAATGTTTTCGGGTCCATCGCTTCCAGGTCTGGATGATGCTTGCGCATATGCTCCACATAGGTCTGGTAATCTGGCACCCCAACCATCAGGCGGAAACTTTGCTGCAAGCGTTGCCACAAGGTCGCAATACGTGACCAGTTTTTCGGATTCAGAATCAAATCCTTTTGTGACATCACGGTCATTTTGATGATTTTATAAATCATGGTTTTTCCGCTTTTGGCAAATTTCAGATTCATAATATTCCCCTTAATGACCTTTCGCTGGCTGAATCTCTTCAGGATCGCGATAAATCGCTTCTGCTTCATGCACAGATGGCTCAGGATTGGCCAAGGCACGACGGATCACCCGAATCGCGGCAAACAACATGACAAAGGCCACAATCATAAAGAAAGCACAGAGTGCAGCATTGATCTGGTTTGACATCGCCACAGTTTGCATTTCTGCCACGGTTTTCGCTGGCGCCAAGATTTCATTATTGGCAATCGCCGTATTGAAACGATCAGCTTGTGCAAGGAAACCAATCTTTGGATTTTCGTGGAAAATCTTCTGCCAGCCTGCTGTCATGGAAGTGATGAACAGGAACACTGTCGGGATAATCGTGACCCAGACATATTTCTGTTTTTTCATCTTGAACAGAATGACGGTACCAAGAATGAGCGCCATCGCAGCCAAAATCTGGTTACCGATACCAAACAGCGGCCATAAGCTGTTAATCCCACCGAGTGGATCGACAACGCCCTGATAGACGAAGAAGCCCCAGCCTGCCACTGCAACCGCAGTACCCAACAGGTTTCCGAAGAAATTATGTGATTGTTTTACCGCAGGAATCACAATACCCACAGTATCCTGCACCATGAAACGACAGGCACGCGTACCTGCATCAACAGCAGTCAGAATGAATAATGCTTCAAACAGAATCGCAAAGTGATACCAGAACGCCATCATTTCACGGCTATTGAAAATTTCCGTAATGATATGTGCCATACCAATTGCAAAAGTTGGCGCACCACCAGTACGTGACAGAATCGAGTTTTCACCCACTTCCTGTGCCAGTAGAGTCAAGGCTTCAGGCGTTACCACAAAACCAAGGGTTCGCACTGCTTCTGCTGCACTTTCGGCTGTAGTACCGAGTAATGCGGCTGGTGAGTTAATGGCAAAGTAAATTCCCGGATCCAGAACTGCGGCACAGATCAAAGCCATGATCGCCACAAAAGATTCCATCAACATACCGCCATAACCGATCACACGGATATCGCGTTCGTTATTGACCAGTTTCGGTGTCGTTCCCGAAGATACCAAGGCATGGAAACCGGAAATCGCACCACAGGCAATGGTAATAAACAGGAATGGGAACATCGAACCTGCGAATACAGGGCCAGTACCATCCACGAATTTAGTAATCGCTGGCAGTTTCATTTCAGGCATGGCAAACAGGATACCCACGGCTAAACCTGCAATCACGCCAATTTTCAGGAAGGTTGACAGATAATCACGTGGGGCAAGCAATAGCCAGACTGGCAGTACCGACGCAATGAAACCATAAATGATCAGCGCCCAGGTGAGTTCAGTGCCAGAAAGCGTAAAGAACGGACCCCAATATGGATGTTGTGCGATGTTTTCACCATAGATAATGCCCAGCATCATCAACACAAAACCGATAATCGAGACTTCAGCAATTTTACCCGGACGAATAAAACGCATATAGATGCCCATAAAAATCGCAATCGGAATGGTGGCTGCAATACTGAATACACCCCATGGGCTGTTGGTCAGGGCTTTAACCACCACCAATGCCAATACCGCCAGAATGATGATCATCACGCCTAAGGCACCAAGCATCACGATAATACCGGCAAAAGTCCCCAGTTCCTGCTTGGCCATCTCACCGAGTGATCGACCGTCACGACGGGTGGAAATAAACAGTACCAGAAAATCTTGGACTGCACCTGCCAGTACCACGCCGACCAGTAGCCAGATCGTGCCCGGCAGATAACCCATCTGCGCTGCCAGGATCGGACCGACTAAAGGACCTGCACCGGCAATTGCTGCAAAGTGATGGCCAAACAGAACGCTTTTATTGGTCGGCACATAGTCCAGACCATCGGCCAGACGATGCGCAGGCGTTAAACGGCGTTCATTCAGCTCAAATACTTTGGTGGCGATAAACAAACTGTAGAAACGGTAAGCAATGCTATAGACACAGGCGGCGGCAAGTACCAGCCAGACTGCATTGACATGCTCACCCCGACTCAGTGCCAGCACTCCAAAAGAGACTGCACCCACAATGGCTACCAAAAGCCAAATCAATTTCGAAGTCAGCGTCGACTTCTTTTGTAAAGTTTCCATTCAATCCCTCATATTGTGATGCATACAAATCAGCGTGATTGTTGTTGTTCGAGGTACTGCTGTTTTCCCTTGCGACTTTACGCCTGTTCTTTTGCTTTTCCTCTAAGACTTTGGCATAAAAAAAGGGATGATTTAAATCATCCCTCTCGATAATAGTCTATTTTCAAACCATTATGCACGTTCTAAATAATCACCAGTACGGGTGTCTACACGAACGCTTTCTTCTTGCTGTACGAATAATGGAACACGTACCACAGCACCTGTTTCAAGTTTCGCCGGCTTACCGCCACCGCCAGAAGTATCACCACGAACACCTGGATCAGTTTCAACGATTTTAAGTACTACGAAGTTCGGTGGAGTCACGTTTAAAGGCACGCCATTGAACAACATGATGGTACATTTTTCATTTGAATCGTCTTTTAACCATTTTGCAGCCTCGCTCATCGCTGTTTTATCAGCTGCGATCTGTTCAAAGGTAACAGGATCCATGAAGTTCCACATTTCGCCATCGTTGTACAAGTATTCCATTTCTACTTCAACGATATCAGCCGCTTCTAGGTTCTCGCCTGATTTGAAAGTTTTTTCCAGAACTTTACCTGATTTAAGGTTACGTAATTTTACGCGGTTAAAAGCTTGGCCTTTACCTGGTTTTACGTATTCGTTTTCCATGATTGAACATGGGTTGCCATCAAGCATAACCTTAAGGCCTGACTTGAAATCATTCGTAGAATAATAGGCCATGACTGGCGCACTCCAAACTTACTAACTTTAATCTATCGATGCTAAGGGCTGTTGCAATGTCATTTAGCAAGTCTGACACGAACATTAAGTTGCCACATGCACATTCATTTAATGTTACGTATTCTAAATGAGCAATGGCGCTCGCCGCAATGAAAAATTCCGCTTTCAGCCCTTCACACTGCCTAAGTTACCATCAGGCATGAAAATCCTTTGTTTATTCATGTCTTGCTGGACGCTAAAATGCCATCCGGCTGTCATCATTTTTGACATATAGTCATGACGACAAATTTTATCGCACAGCAGATTATTCTGGTTCTCGACAAACTGTTAAACTGCAACCCTCTGGCCTTGCCCTCCCACTTCTACTGTTAATCTTCCAGCATGACGAATTATTTATATCAAGAACAAAACTGGCAATCACAGCTTAGCGACCTGATTACCGATCCGCACGAACTGCTTGAACTGCTACAACTCGCCCCAGCGCAGCTGCTCTCAGGTGCCATTTTGGCCAGTGAACAGTTCAAATTACGCGTGCCACGTGCTTTTGTCGGCAAAATACAGTCAGGCAATCCTTTAGACCCGCTACTGTTACAAGTCCTGCCGCATCATCTGGAGCTGGAAGATCATCCGGGATTTGTTACCGATCCCTTGGGCGAAGAGCAGGCCAATCAGCAGCCCGGCGTATTACATAAATATAAATCGCGTTTCTTGCTGACGCTGACCGGTGCCTGTGCCGTGCATTGTCGTTACTGTTTCCGCCGGCATTTTCCTTATCAGGACAACCTGCCTAAAAATGAAGACTGGATCAATATCAAGCAATATCTGGAAAGCCAGCCTGATATTAATGAAGTGATTCTGAGCGGTGGTGATCCACTGACCTTATCCAACCGGAAATTGCAACTCTGGATCGAGCGGCTAGAATCTCTACCACAGCTCAAATTTTTAAGAATACATTCACGAGTTCCCATTGTGATCCCTAACCGGGTGGACGAAGAGCTACTTAGCATGTTAAAAAACAGTAGGCTACGTATTATTCTGGTGGTACACTCCAACCATGCATCGGAGCTGGATGACTTCACCTGCAAGCGTTTGAACCAGTTGGTTCAACAACAGATTACTGTGCTGAATCAGGCAGTTTTATTAAAAGGTGTGAATGATTCTGCTCAGGTTTTGACAGATTTAAGCTATCGCTTGTTTGATGCCGGGGTGATGCCGTATTATTTACATGTACTTGATAAAGTAAAAGGTGCACATCATTTTGATTTACCACCTGATGACATTTATGAGATTTATACTGAAGTTTTAGCGAACCTTCCGGGGTATTTGGTTCCTAAACTGGTTCGAGAAATAGCGGGCGAGAACAATAAGACACCGCTTTTTGGGGTTTCAACATTTTTGAGTTAAATAATAAAGATGAGCAAGCATACGTCCGACATTTTTCAGACACCGACGGAACTCACACGGGATCAGCTGAGCTTTTGCCCGACGACTGCCAAAGCTTTGCAAGAGTGGGTTTCCGGTATTTCAATTTTGCAACTGGGAAATTCATCCAAATCCCTGTTTAATGCCTTATTAGAAATTTCTGAGCTGAAATGCACAGAAACCCTGCGCTTTGACCTGATTCAGGTCTTGCATCCGACCCTTGAAAATGTTCTGACCAGTCTGGAAAAGCATTTTGTCAATCAGGGGCTGATTACTTCGGATCGTAACGATCAAATCATTGAACTGGCCATGCTGCTGCGTAGCCATTTTGCCAAAATTTATATTGATATCGTCAAACGCTGTAATCATCAACTGACCCATCAAAAATTTTCCCTGTTTTCTCTGGGTAAAAAGAAAAGCATTCAAACCGCGCGTATGGTGTCGATTTATTATGCTTTGCAACAGCTCAGCCTGCTGTTATATCAACAGCATATGTTATACAGCACACCGGATATGGGGCAATGGTTGGCTGCACATCAACTGCTTGAATGTGCAATCGAAAATAATTTCTACCAAAGCAATATCAATCAGGTTTTAGGCACCCAGCACGAGATCCAGAATATTGCACATGCTTATGCTCAACTGATTTTACTGGATATTTTTAATACCCATCAGATTCGCCCTGCAGAAATTCAGGGGCTGTACCTATGCAGTTTTGACTGGGCCAAACTGGTGCAGATTCTACCGAAAGAAACCACACTGTCCCGCTATGTGGTGGATGCCAGCAAAGATCACCCCCCGATCTTTAATTCGCATCAGGGTGAAAATTTTCAGCCAAGCTTCTATATTTCCACCCAGAATCTGATGGAACATTTGACCCATACTCAAAGCAAAAATGCCCAGTATCTGTCGCGTAATGAAAAACTGTTCCTGACCCCTGCACTACATTTTCATATCTATAATCTGCTCTCGAATAATATCGAACGCCGTCACGAACGTTATGAATATTCAGCCCAGATCAATATCTGCTTTGGCTTGACGGTGGCACATTTTTATCTATCCAAAGGTAAAAACTTTAACGAGACCCTGGAACTTGAGGCCAATTATAATTTCCAGAGTGAAAGCAGTTTTGTCAGCTCAATGGAAAATGCCATTCCAAGTGGTTTTAGCAGCATCAAGGCCCTCGATCGCGAAACCAAACAGATTCATAGTGCTGAAGTTCTGGATATTAGTGTCAATGGTTACCGGATTAAATGGACTGGTATTACCCCTGCCAATCTGAAAACCGGTGAATTTATTCTGGTTCAGGAAAAATCACAGCGTCAGTGGCGTGGTGGTGTGATTCGCTGGATCAAGCAATCGACCGACAAGAGTCTGGAAATTGGTCTGGAAGTTCTGGCTCAGGAATTATTCCCTTGCGCGGCTTATAGCCGTACCGAACGCCATCATGTCAATTATCAGCCTGCACTGCTGGTAAAAATGACGCAACTGGATCAGGTCACGACCAGTGTGATTGTCTCTGGTTCACAGATGTTTAGGGAAAAACAAACCATTCATTTACGCCTCGGTCAGAAAGAATTAAAAATCTATCTGACCAAAGCACAACTGATTACGCAGAGTTTTATCCGTTTTGATTATGAATTATTGAATGATCAAGAAGAAGAAATGATAGAAAACTTTATCGGTCAGCACATGAATGAAAGCAGAAATCATGATTTATGGGAAGCATTGAAGTGAGAAATCCATTATTGTCTAAAAAGTTAAAACGTACCGAAACACGTTTACTGATTATTGATGATAATCAAATTAGATATAACCAAATCCGTGATCTTCTGACCAGCAATGACTATCAGGTCGATGCTGTCCTGCTTGATGATTTGCAATCTTTTGAAAAACAGTTAAATTTTAACTGGGATCTGATTATCTTTGGCCGTGCTTATGATCTGAAATATGAACAGGCCTTAAGTCTGGTGCGTCTTTCCCAGCAGTCTCATCTGCCGATGATTTTGCTTAAACCGGATGACTATCAGGCTGAACACTATGCCCAGTATATTCATAAAGGAATTTATGACATTCTCAATTTTGACTACCTGGAACGCTTTTATGTGGGACTGGTTCGGGCATTGTCATTTAGCCGTGTATCGCAGACCCAGCAACATTTGCTCAATGAACTGGAAGCAGCACAAAGTCAGACACAATCCTTAGTCGAAGATAGTAACCGTGCCATCGCAACCATTCAAGAAGGGATTCATATTCAGGCCAATGCAGACTATCTGAAACTGTTTGGCTTACAAAGTGAAGACGAGATTATTGGCCTGCCGCTGCTAGATCTATTACAACCTTCTGATCTAAACGACTTTAAAACACGTTTCAAAAAGATTTCTCAAGGCCAGGTCGATTTAGGCCGGGTTGAAATCCACTCTCTTAATCCGCGTGTCGCCGCATCTAACCCATTAAAACTGGAATTCTTGCCATCCAGCGCTGAAGAAGATGCACTACAAATTACTATTGATACTCAGGCTCAAGCAGGCAATACCGAGAAGCCGGCCGGAAAACCGAGTACTTTCCAGCTCCTTAAACGTGAAATAACCAAACAGTCCGCACCTGTAAATGCCATAGTAACTTTCTCTTTAAGTTCCTATGAACCAGAAGTTCTACAGTCTGAGTGGACGACGTTTAGTGGATATTTCAAAGCTGTTAAAGAATTCCTCAAAGAACAAACCCATGTTCCATTATTCAAGCTGGAATATGATGTCGTTGTCGGTCTGTTCCAGGCAGATTCCAAAGCAATTCTTGAATCCAAACTGATCGGATTAAATGCACTCAGCAAGCCACAATTAGTGACAGTGGGACAAAATTCGTTCCCGCTCAATTTACGCATGGGTTATGTGGTTCTGGAACAGGGTTTAAATGATGAAGCGCACTGCAATGAACTGATTGCACGAGCCTTCTCTACGTCTTTACCTCAAGCAGAAGTAGCACCTGAATTTGTACTAGATATTCCTGCTTCACTGAGCAACCAGCCATCTCTAGAAATGCCGCAGATCGATTTTAGTGTGGCTGAAACACCAATCGAAAGCCCAACAGTTGCGGCGATCAGTCCAGCAGTCAGCTCTATTCCTGCGGCGACACCTCATATCCTGAAAGCTTTGAGTGAATGTCTGGATCGTGGTGAAATCCATTTAAAATATCAGCAGTTGTATGATAAAGAAGATACCCGCCTTTATACTTATGAAGTGACCAGCGGCTTCATTTATGAGAATAAATGGCAGGATATTTCTACACTCCTTGAACTGCATGAAGATGATGAGCTGTCGATTAAACTGGATCGCTGGATTCTGGTTGAAGCCAGTAAACAGTTGCACAACTTTATTACCCAGTATCCGGATGCGACCTTAATCGTGAATTTGAACCGTGCGGTACTCTTTAAAGACCGTAGCTTCCCGGAATTTATTTCCAAGCTGATTACGATTATTCGCAGCAAAGTCCGACATCCGCTGATCCTGCAATTCTCTGAAGAAGATATTCTGCTGAATCAACAGGATGCGCAGAAATATCTACGTGTTCTGCATGAACATGGCGCGCTGATTGCGCTGCGTGATTTTGGTCAATCGATGTATGGTCCGAATTTGCTGCGTGAGCTGGAAATAGATGGTGTCAGCTTGCATTCCAGCTTGACCCAGATGCTGAATAACGAGACTGGAGTCGAGCAGCTGCAGGAAAAAATCACCAGCTATAATGATATCAAACCGCTGAATATTCTGGTCCGCGAATTAAATGATATGACCCTGTTCGCCAATGCCTGGAATGTTGATGCCCGCTTTATTCAAGGGGATTATTTCCAGAAAAAACTCGATCACCTGATTGATGTACAAGAGCATTAAATAGTTATATGCCTGCCATGCGGTTATTTTCCAAATGGCAGGCACAAAAAAACGGGCTTGAGGCCCGTTTTTTCATTTTGGGTATTAACGTTTAACAGAACGTGACATACCAGCAAAACGTTGTTTGAACTTGTCGATACGACCGCCAGTGTCAACGTTCTTTTGCTTACCAGTGTAGAATGGGTGGCAAGCTGAACATACGTCTAGGTAAAGTGTTTCTTTACCAGCAGCTGAACGAGTTTCGATTACGTTACCACATGAACAAGTCGCAACTAAAGTTTCATATTTTGGGTGAATATCGGCGCGCATGGTCGATTACTCCATTAGATTCAAGAAGGTTTAGCTGTCATCGCTATTGATCACTCTCAAATGAGGAAGCAGGAACAAAGTTCATGCAGATCAACACCACAACAGACCATTCTTTTGGCCCACCGAGACGGATACCGTCAGAGCTAAGCACAACAAGTGGGCATTATTATACGTGAAATGAATTTAATATGCGAATTATTCTTCTGCTTCTAACTCAGCCTCTTTGGCCCACACATTGGCAATAATCCCGCAAACCATCAATTGAATCTGATGAAAAATCATGATCGGCAAGACAATCATGCCCAGTGGCTGGCCAATAAATAGAATTTGTGCCATCGGCACGCCACTGGCCAGGGTTTTTTTAGAACCGCAGAAAAATACCGTTTTCTGGTCAGCGCGACTAAAACCCAGCCAGCGTGGGATATACAGCGACAACAGCATCACCAGGGTCAAAAGCACCGAACAGGCTAGCAATAACAGCAATAATGTACTGAGACTGACTTCATTCCAAAGTCCCGCTACTACGGCGCTACTAAAAGCACCATAGACCACCAGTAAAATTGAGCCTTGATCGAAGACCTTGACGATTTTTGGCATTTTCATCATTTTTGGATAAATCCAGGGACGTAAAATTTGCCCCAAGATAAAAGGTACCAATAACAACAGCGTAATCTGGATAATCGAAGCGGTTGGGTCAAACCCGTGCTCAGATTGACCTAAAATGAAAAATGTGACCAATACCGGGGTGATAAACATGCCGATAATATTGGAAAAAGATGCACTACAGACAGCACCGGCCACATTCCCATGTGCGACGGAAGTAAAAGCAATCGAAGACTGAACGGTGGATGGCAGGAAGCACATAAACAGGAAGCCCCAGTACAGCTCCTGCCCGAGCATTGGCAATAAAATCGGCTTGGCCAGCAAACCTAGAATAGGAAACAAGGCAAAAGTCAGTGCAAAGACCAAAGTATGTAATTTCCAGTGCATGATCCCCTCCATCACCGCTTCGCGGGACAGCTTGGCACCGTGCAGGAAAAATAGAATGGCAATCGCACCTGTCGTGATCCAGCCAAAAACTTCAGCGGCCTGTCCGGAGACAGGCACTACACTGGCCAACAGCACCATGACAAATAGCAATATCGTAAAGCGGTCCAATGCCAACAATTTAAGCATCTGCTGTTCTTCCCTTAAAGTTTTATTGTTCGATAAAAAAATGCCCGGCTATCTTAACAGATGCCGGGCCCATGCTATGCACTCAGGTTGATGTAATATTTTCATCTATACGTGAATACATTTCATCTATCACGCTACATCCCACTTAGTTATTACGCGCATCCTGATCTTGCTGGATCAGCTCGATTTTATAGCCATCTGGGTCTTCTACAAATGCAATGACAGTCACACCGCCTTTCATTGGACCAGCTTCACGCACGACATTACCACCACGTGCCTTGATCTCTTCACATGCCTTATAAGCATCATCGACTGCAATCGCGATATGACCATAGGCATTGCCCAGCTCATAGCTGTCTGTATCCCAGTTATGCGTCAATTCAAGTACGGTGTGATTTTCTTCATCGCCATAACCGACAAAAGCCAGGGTAAAACGGCCCTCTTCGTAATCACGTTTACGAAGCAAAGTCATGCCAAGTACTTCAGTATAGAACTTGAGCGATTGTTCTAAATTGCCTACACGTAACATGGTATGCAGCATGCGCATATTAATCATCCTTCTGTACAGATTGTTGTTGGTGTTCACCGAGCAGTTTTGCGACCCAAACCACCAGAATCAGGATCGGAATCCCAATTAACGTGGTCATGAGGAAGAATTTCGGATAACCAATATTGGTCACTATAGTACCCGAATATCCGCCTAAAATCTTGGGAGTCAGGGTCATGAGTGAGCTAAAAATCGCATATTGAACTGCGGTAAATGACACACTGGTCAGGCTCGACAAGAATGCAATAAATGCAGCACCCGCAAGTCCGGCAGCCAGATTATCGACAATAATGGCAAAATAAAGCCACTTGTCGCTATAAGGTTTGATGACCTTACCACTGACTTCGATCATGTCGGAACTACTGCCATCTATCACCGCCAAAGGCTGAATATCGACATCCAGATTCTGGCCAGGGATGAGCTGATCATTGACCTGATAAACATGTGTGGTTTGCTGAAGCGCCTGGCTATCTTGCATCAGGACTGCACTGACAATATGTGCGGGTGACTGAATCAGTTGCTGCGCAGGAATCGCGGCAGTAAATACGCCTTCACTTTCTAATTTTGCCTCAAGATTCTGATCATTGATTTGTAAAACAATCTTTTGATTCGGTTGCAGCGCTGCACCGACATATTGACCACGTACCACAATGGTCTTGTCCTGTTCAGCGACATTGAGGGTATTGTCACTGGTGATCGGCAGAATCTGTAACTGGGTGCTGCCCTGTTGTGCAGTCAAATACGGCATGCTGACCTGTACAGGCTGAGTAGCATGATCTGAATTTAGATAGCTGGCTGTCACTTGCAGTTGCTTACTCTGCGCTAAAACATCACTGGGTACATTCAGCTTCCAGTAACCGACTTCATCGGTATCGGCCTGATAAACCTGATTAGCGACCCTAACTTCGACAGCTGCCAGTTTTTCACCGGATTTGACCAGCCCAATAAAAATCAGGTTGGTGGAACAGGCCAGCACGGCACCGACAAACATCAGTTTCATGATGTTCATTTTCTGGGCCAGTAAACCACCGAGAAAACCACCAATTAAAGAGAAAATCACCCCATAGACTTTGACCGCTTCGGCAATCTGCTCTTTACTGAAATTCAGGTCTTGATAGAAGACGTTGGAAATGACCCCGGCAATGATATCGGAAACCCGATAAAAACCGATCAATAACAACAGCACCAATGCCAGTTTTAAGCCATAGCGCCTAAAGAAGTCTGCAACCGGATTAACCCAGGTTTCATAGGCCATCTGCTTGTTGACTGCACCCATTTTCACCAAGCTTGCGCCAATGGCAAAGGCGACCGCACCAGAACCAATAAAGCGTAAGGCTTCAAAGCAGAACAAGGCAAAAGTATCTTGAATGGTGAACTGTTCGGTAATACTGGCGACCAGATTGCCTGAATAGATATAGCTCAGTACAAAGCTGATCACTGCGACAAAAAACACTGCGACTAAACGGAAATAATCACTGCGCAGATAATGTTTAGACACACGGTCAACCTGCGGTTCCCGAATGCAAAGCGTGGTGACAATTCCGACCAGCATTACCGCGGCCATGGCCAGATAGGTCCATTTCCAGGCATCATAGATATAGTTGCCTTTGGCTGTGCCCAAATAAGCGGCCAGAAACAAGGCGCCAGCACCCGCCACGATCATTCCGATCCGGTAACCGGCATTATAGGTCGCGGCCAAGACGGTCTGCATCTGGGTTTCCGCCAGTTCAATCCGGTAGGCATCAATCACAATATCCTGCGTTGCAGCAGAAAAGCCAAGCAGGACTGCACCCAGCGCCATTTGCTGTAAATGAGTTACGCCCAAAGCCGGATCAGAAAAAGCCATAATGGAAATGGCGCAGACAATCAGAATCTGTGCAATCAGCAACCAGGCTCGACGGCGTCCCAGAGCCTTGGTCAGAAAAGGCACTGGCAGTTCATCAATGAGCGGCGCCCAGACGAATTTAAACGAGTAGCCCAATGCTGCCCAGCTAAAAAAAGTGACTGCACTTTTGCTGATTCCGGCCTCACCTAACCATAAAGACAGACTGGAAAAAATCAGAAGAATCGGGACACCGGCCGAAAATCCCAAGAACAGCATGATCAAGGCACGTCGATCTAAAAATGCTGTAAATGCGGATTTCCAACCCGTCGTTTGTGTTGTCATTGCTTTATTATTTTCCGCGGAAAAACCAATTGCTGCTATTCAATCCTGTAATAGCGCATCTTTCAACAAGATTTATATATTTATCACATTTCCGGTTTTTTATTTTCTGGCAAAAGCCACATGTTCGCTTGAATTTTCCAAGCAAATCTGTATACCTTAACGCTTATCAACGTAATATTTCGTTTTGGATTTCAACAGTGACCCAGAGACTCGATCAAATTAATTCTTCTATCGCCAGCAACAATACGACAACACCAGAAAATATCCGCTCAGATTTACTTATCTCGGCATTTGAACAAAGCGAAATTCACAACACCCTTGAGCATACCCGCTTAAAATCCACCCAACTGACGCACATTCCAAACCTAGAAAAAATTCCGGCGTCGACCAAACGGATCAAGCCCCTGAATAATTTCTTGGGGCAAGACCGCGCACGGGCTTCGGTAGAGGCCGGGATTGCCTTACCTTATTCAGGCTATAATATTTTTGCCGTGGGTACGGCTGGCCTGGGCAAGCGCACCATGGTGAAGCGCCTGCTGCAACAGCATGCCAAAACCATGGAAACACCCAATGATTGGGTTTATGTCAACAACTTTCAAAACCAGCGCCAACCAATAGCTTTGGAGCTGCCTGCCGGTCAGGGTCCAAAATTTCAGGCCATGTTAAACCAAAGCTGGCAAACCATTCTGAAACAGCTTGAACGCCGTTTTACCGCGGAAACCTATCACAACCGCATTGAAATGATTCGCCAGGAAACTGGCGATGAACAGCAACAGGCGCTGATCGAACTCACCAAAGAAGGTGCAGAACTCGATCTGAAACTGATCTCGCGACACGATGAACACTGCTTTGTTCCCGTACATCTGATTGATGACAAATTACAGGAAATGACTCAGGAAGATCTGAATGCGCTGAGCAATCAGGATCGGGCCGAATTGGCAACCAATATGCGCTATATGGACAAAAAACTGGAGCGTCTGGGTTTGCATCTGGGTGATCTGGAAGATGATGCACGCGACCGTGTTCAGATTCTGAATCGTGATATTGCCAAACAGGTGGTGGTGCCACGTGTAGAACAGATTCTCTCCAAGTTCAAACATGTGCAAGGCTTGGAACATTATCTAAAATATTATGCCGAAGATATTATCAATAATGTCGAAATCGTGCTGGAACAGGAAGAGGATGATTTCACCCCGGCACTATTCAGCCGCGTACCGGCACGTTATCAGGCCAACGTGATTATTACCCACAAGCCGAATAGCGGTGCGCCAGTCATCTTTGAAGATTTTCCAACACATTACAATTTACTTGGTCATGTGGAACAGCTAACCCAAAATGGCACGATCACCACGGACTTCACCCTGATTCGTCCCGGAACGTTGCATAAAGCCAATGGCGGCTTTCTGATGCTGGAAGCGGAACAATTGCTGGAACAGCCTTATGCATGGCAAGGCTTGAAGCGTGCGCTTAAATCCGGACATTTAAAACTGTCTTCACTTGAGCATATGATCACGCTAACCGGCAGTATTTCAATTGAACCGGCATCGATTCCATTGAACATTAAAGTGATCTTGCTGGCCGAGCCTGAAATTTATTATGAAATTCTAGAGCTTGAACCGGAGCTGGGCAGCATCTTTAAAATCCGTGCTGATTTTACCGATACATTACAACGTAATGACGACAACGAGCAGGCCTATATGCAGCTGATTGCCGACTATGTGCAATCGGATAAATTATTGCCTTTTGACCGTTCTGCTTTGGCTGCACTGCTCACAGATTCCAGCCGTCAGGCCGAAGACCAAAGTTCATTATCATTACATGCCCTGACGCTGGGTGACCTGATTCGTGAAGCGCATCATCATGCCTTTCAGGCCGGTGACAAGATGGTCTCGGAAAAGCATATCAATACTGCACTCGATCATCGTAAATATCGCTTAGGCTATTTACGTGAGTTGTACTGGCAGGATCTGACCCGTGGTACACAGCTGATCGAAACCCGTGGCCATCGTCTGGGACAGATTAATGCTTTGTCGGTAATTCATTATGCCGATGTCGAATTTGGCCTTCCTTCACGCCTGACTGCTTCGGTGTATCAAGGGGGTGGTGACATTCTCGACATTGAGCGCAGTGTGGAACTCGGTGGCTCCTTGCATGCCAAAGGCGTGTTATTGATGTCGTCTTTCCTGAAAGCACATTTTGGTCGTGAACAGACCCTGCACTTCTCTGCTGCGCTGGCCTTTGAACAAAGCTATGGTCAGGTCGATGGTGACAGTGCCACAGTCGCAGAACTGTCTGCCCTGCTCTCTGCGATTAGCCAGTTACCGATTGATCAATCCTGGGCCATTACCGGCTCTATGAACCAGTTGGGACAAGTACAGCCAGTGGGCGGTGTCAATGCCAAAATTGAAGGTTTCTTTGATGCCTGCAAGCTGCAAGGTCTGACCGGCAAACAAGGCGTGATTATTCCACGTCAGAATATGCAGCATCTGATGCTGCGTAAAGATGTCACCATTGCTGTCGAAGAAGGTCAGTTCCATATTCATGCGATTGATACCATTGATCAGGCGCTGGAAATCCTGATGGCGCGTCCGGTCGGCACCTTGGATAAAAAAGGTCGCTATAGCAAAAATTCAATCTATGCCGCGGTGATGGCACAGCTGGATTACTGGCAAGCGATTGAAGATGGTGGTGAGCTGGTCGAATTACCGAAGAAAAAGAAAAAAAAGAAGAAGAAAAAAGACAAGAAGCAAATTGTTGAGCCACACACTGAACTTGAAGCAGGTCATGCAATAGCTCAAAAGCCAAATGCAGCAACAGAAGATTAATCCGGTCGTTGCTCTATCTTTAAAATAGCAATAAAAAAGCGCTTCTCAATGAAGCGCTTTTTTAACATCTGGCTTGATTTAAATCTTAATTTAATTAAGCATCAGCCGCCGGGCTGTACTGTTCAACCAAAGGCTTTAATTCGCCTTTTTGGAACATGTCGAGCATGATATCGCTCCCACCGATCAATTCACCATTGATCCAAAGCTGTGGAAATGTCGGCCAGTTGGCGATTTGTGGTAACATCGCACGAATGTCCTGATTTTCCAGAATGTTTACATAAGCAAACGGACGACCAATCTGACTGAGTGCTTCTACTGCACGTGCAGAAAAACCACATTGTGGAAATTGCGGTGTGCCTTTCATATAAAGAAGTACTGCATGTTTAGCAATTTGGTCACGAATTAACGCTTCGGTATCGCGTGCTTGTTCAGTCATTGATAAATCCTCAACTCATCTGTCTGGCATTATACCCAAATCCAGACAAAACAGTATGTCTAAAGCAATAATTCCAATTTTATTTACAATTACCCTTTAAATCTGAGCGGGTTTTTGCTTATATAAGTTTTTCTTTCCACCTAACAGTTAAGAGTTAGTCATGAATAATATTACCCTCGCACCGGTACAAACTGATCAACCTTCTCACTTGATGCCTGTATTTGGCCGTCAACCGATCAGCTTTGTCCGAGGACGAGGTGCATATCTTTATACCGAAGATGGTACAGAGTATTTAGATGCATTAACCGGAATTGCAGTATGTGGTCTGGGTCATGCGCATCCAGTCATTGCCGAAGCAATTGCTGATCAGGCTGCGACCTTGATTCATACCAGCAACCTGTTTGAAGTGCCTTGGCAAACTGCGGCAGCACAAAAACTGGCCGAAGTCGCGGGTATGGAAGAAGTATTCTTCTCCAACAGTGGCGCAGAATCAAATGAAGGTGCAATCAAAATTGCACGTAAATTCGGTCATATGCAAGGCATTGCTTCACCCAAAATTATTGTGGCGGATCGTTCTTTCCATGGCCGTACCATGGCCACCCTTTCTGCAACAGGCAATAAAAAAGTTCAGGAAGGCTTTGGCCCGCTGGTCGAAGGTTTTATTCGTGTACCTTTTGGTGATCTCGAAGCGATTGAAGAGGCAGCGCTTCATCATCCGGATATCGTAGCCATTTTAGTTGAGCCCATTCAGGGTGAAGGTGGTGTAAATACCGCACCTCAAGGTTTCAGCTATCTCGAAGAGATTCGTCAAATCTGTAACCAGCACAACTGGTTGATGATGCTAGATGAAGTGCAAACCGGGAATGGCCGTACGGGCAAATATTTTGCTTATCAGCACACCAGCATTATTCCTGATGTACTGACCACAGCCAAAGGCTTGGGTAATGGTTTCCCGATTGGTGCCGTCATGACTCAAGGTCGTGGTGTAGGTGTATTAACTGCCGGTAATCATGGTTCGACTTATAGTGGTACAGCTTTGGGTTCACGTGTGGTCTACACCATTCTCGATATTATGCAAAAAGAAAATATCGTAGCCAATGCTGCGGAAAAAGGCGCTTATATCGTGGATCAGCTACGCAACAAACTGGCCGATCAAAATGTGAGCGTGCGTGGTTTCGGTCTGATGATCGGAATTGAATTACCGAAAGAATGTACTGAGCTGGTCGCAATTGCACGTGATGAATACAAAACCATCATCAATGTGACTGCCGGTAATGTGGTTCGCCTGTTGCCTACCCTGAACATTACTCAGGAACAGGCTGATCAGCTGATTGAGCGTTTAGTGAAAATGATCAACGCTTTTTTGGCCTAAACCCTGCGCTTAAAAACAAAAAAGCCGCTTGAAAGCGGCTTTTTTATATTCTGTATCTTATGATGCGGCTTGTAAAATACGCCCACCAGAAATCTGGTCAAAATATTGTTTCAATGTATCTAGGCAACGAAGAATTTTTGTCGGTTGTTGCTCACGTTTCGGCATGACTGCATATAGTGTAATCGGTGGAAGTCGCCATTCAGGCAAAACTTCAACCAAAGTGCCATTCAGTAAGTCTTTTTTCGCATCGAGATATAAAATCTTGGCAATCCCATTGCCCTGCAAGCACATCGATTTTGCCACCAGACCATTATTGGTACTGAAACGGGATTTCAATTCAAAATCGGCTTTTTCTGCAGTATTGACATTTTGAAACTGGAAATACTGATGATTTTTGATATGGGTCAAAGGCAGCACATCATGATTTTTAAGATCATCAGGACGTGAAATAATGGTGCTCTGATTAATATAACTCGGTGTCGCCACCAGAATTTGCTCAATCTGCATCAATGGCACCACCTGAAGATTGTGCTCATCATTTTTCTGTTCAAATCTTAAGGCGATATCGATACGCCCATCGAACAAATCAACCTCATGATTATTGGTTTCCAGATGTACTGCCAGGCCACGATGTGCGGACATCCAGTGAGAAAGTGCAGGAATCACATGATTCGCGCACAATTCTGGCAAAGCGACAATGCGCAGTTCACCCACAAGATCATCGCGTAATTCATTGATTCGGACTTTACCGCGCTCTGCAGCAGATAGCATTTCCTGGCAACTGTAGAAAAAAGCTTGTCCCGCTTCCGTCAAACTTAACTTTCTCGTTGAACGATTTAAAAGTACCACTTCCATATCATGTTCTAATGAGCGAATTTGTTGACTCACGGCGCTGGTCGTAATCCCTAATTCACGGGCAGCACCGCTAAACGAGTTTTTTTCTACAACACAAGCAAAAACACCCATTGCTCGAAGTTGATCTAACATAAATTTCCCTCTAAACTTATGAGATGCCTCATCATTTGATAAAAGCAACTTATTGTATTATACGGCGAAATTCACGTTTTGCATTATTTATTTAATTGTTTGGTAAAACTGTAGTTGGATTAATCGGTTTGCCGTCTAAGCGCACCTGAAATTCAAGCATGGTTCGCGTTGTACCAGTTGAACCCATTTCTGCAATTTTTTGCCCCGCTTTTACATTCTGTCCGCTTTTTACATCCAGTTTGCTGTTATGGGCATAAGCCGTAATATAGCCATTAATATGCTTCACCAACACCAGATTGCCATATTCTTTCAGGCCATCTGCAGCATAAACAACCTGCCCGTCTGCTGCTGCAAACACCGGATCACCGACATTGCCGTTATAGCGTGTGCCTTTGATATTAGATGCCAGATTATACTGCTGCAAAACTGGGCCATTAGACGGTTTTACCCAACCTAAACCCGCGGCAGTAGAGACGGGTGTCATTGGCGCCGGCGTGCTCACACGCGGTGTAGTCTGCACGGTGGTCGCTGGTGTAACTGGTGCCGGTGTTGGTACTGCAATCGTTTGACGCTGGATAGGAGCTGCCTGAGTCACTGCCTGCGTGCTGGTACTGCGACGTACGGTATTATTTTTCAGGCGGATCGACTGTCCCACATAAATCCGGTAAGGTGCAGCAATATCATTCATCTCGGCAACACTGATATAGTTCAGTCCATAACGTGCTGCGATCCCACTCAATGTATCTCCTGAACGTACCGTATAGAAATCAGGAGCTGTCGCATAACGCGTCGCATTATTTACTTGAGGTTTGGTTGCACAACCGGTGATTACTCCTGTAGAAATAACAACGGTTGATAAAACTAGGGTTTTAATCAGGGCTGCAGGCGAAGCAACAACACATTTCGGTAACACCAAGAACATTATCTTCCTCTCTAAGATCTATACGGTTGCAAAATCCCGTTAAGATTAGCAAAGTTTTACTGCAATATACTTGCAATCGCGAGTTTTTCACAAAGTTATAACACTGAGAACGCATTTTCTGCCAATTGTGTTTGAAGATTCCGCAAAACCTCATAGTTGGTGGCATCCATCTGAATCGGAGTAATGCTGACATAGCCATTGGCCACAGCAAAGAAGTCCGAGTCAATCTCGCTCAACCCTTGCTTGGGTTCTGCTACTGCTTCTCCAGACAGTCCAATCCAGTACACCTGACGACCACGTGGGTCAACATGACTGGTGATGGGCTTCGACTGACGGCGGCGGCCTTGATAAGTCACTTTTTCACCCTGTAATTCAGCCATATCCGGAATATTGATATTAAAAATATGACGCTCAGGAAGAACCGGCAAACCGCGTGCAATAAAATCATGTACCCAGTTGGCAGCCAGCTGATAATCCTGAGGCTGTTGATAGCTGCGTACATTCGGCCCACTCAATGACACCGCAATAGCAGGATGTTTAGTTAAACGACCTTCAAAGGCTGCACCGACCGTACCGGAATACAAGACATCATCACCCAGATTCGCGCCACTATTAATCCCGCTAACGACCAGGTCAAATTCAAAGTCAAACAACCCATTCATCGCCAAGTAGACACAATCTGCCGGAGTCCCATTAACAGCCCAGACATCTGGAGAAATCTGGATTGGACGTAAAGGACGATCTAGAGTTAAGGCACTGGAAAAACCGCTGCGTTCACTTTCCGGCGCCACAATCACCACTCGCCCCAAAGGTTTTAGCGCTTGCGCCAAAGCCTGAATACCCGGTGCGAACACCCCATCATCATTTGAAACTAAAATATTCACTGAAAAATCTCGTCGTGCTAAAAAGTGACTGGTAAGGACATTTCATTGTATTAGTGCTGGAATTATATATATTTATCGCTCAACATCCATCTTTAAAATATGTGGCTCAAGATGATTAAAAAATTCTCTTTATTTAGTGCTTTCGCTTTAAGCCTGGCAGTATCTGTTTCTCCTTCAGTTATGGCGAGCGAGCTGACTGTTGACGAAAACAATACCATTGTGAAAGAAGACATCGCATCGGCACAAGTCATGGCTGAGGTTTGCCCAACCGTGATTGGTCAAAGTGCAAAATTAAATAGCACTATTCAAGAGTTGATCCAGTCTTATCTTGCAGAATATTCAGATAAAGGCATGAGCTATCAAAAACTACAGGCAGATAGCGAATATAAATCTTTACTGGAAGAAGCTCGTCAGGGTGCAAAACAAACCAGTACTGACGAACAAAAAACCGTATGCGAAGAGATTCTGGATTACCAGGGCTAAGCTAGATAAATCTTCAAATAAGACGGTGTAAACATCGTCTTATTTTCTCTTACAGATTTCTTCATAATTCTACAGCTTCGCTACATTTTCCCACTTTTCAATTTCAAAAATAAGTTTAAGCTAGGCAAATTATTGTTCTAAATCTATTTTTTGAGTTTTTTAATGAAATATCCATTACTTCAAGCCATGACACTTTGTGCAGCTTCTGCCGTGACTCTTTTAGGAACATCTGCATTTGCAGCCAATGAAAATATCAATGTCACGCCAACCCAGCAAGTGACCAAGCAGGAACTGGCTGCGATTTATGTTCTTTCAGAAATCTGCCCGAGCATGGTTAAAGACAAGTCACAGTTCAATCAGGGCTATACCAAGCTGGTGACTGAATATATGCCAGGTCAGCGCAATCCGGTTGCAAGCTTAAACCAGATGGTTCAACAGAACGATTTCCGCAGTATTCTGGCTGAAGCACAATCTGATGCCAAGAAAGCTGGCAAGAAAAAAAATCAGGTGATTTGTAATGAATTAACCACCTATAACAATTAACCTGCTTTTCTGCCGATTACTTACAATACTTTTGAAATAAGACCGGGTTTCCCATAGAAGTCCGCCTAGCTTTATCCTAAAATGCTAGGCTCTTCGTGCTTACATCAAGATATAGGAACCCACTAGAAATGACCCAAAAAACTGCCCTTGCTGCATTATTATTAGTTCCTAGTTTTAGCTTTGCAGCAACTGTCCTATCTGCACCACCAGAATTGAATAATAAATCCTACGTGCTAATGGACTATGAGACAGGGCAACTTCTCGCTTCAAAAAATGAAAATGAAAAATTAGCCCCTGCTTCAATGACCAAGATGATGACCAGCTACATCATCGAACAAAAACTATTGAGCGGTGAACTCACTGAAGATGAACAGGTTCGCATGAATGAGTCAGCATGGTGTCGCGGTAGTAGCGCGGAATCATGTATGTATGTGCCTTTAAACGGTACGGCCACTGCACTTGAAATGCTGCGCGGAATTATTATTCAATCGGGTAATGATGCATCTAAGGCCATGGCTGAACATATTGCAGGGAACGAGGGTACCTTTGCACATATGATGAATCAGGAAGCCAAACGTATTGGCATGACCAATACCAGCTTTATCAATTCAACCGGTATGCCTGCTGAAGGTCATTATTCGACTGCCAAAGATATGGCAACGCTGGCACAGCACATCATTAAAGACAGTTCCAAGTATTATCCGATTTATGCTGAAAAAGAATTTACCTTTAATGGCATCAAGCAAGGTAACCGTAATGCCCTGCTGTATACCGACCCAAGTGTAGATGGCTTAAAAACAGGTCATACCAATGAAGCAGGGTATTGCTTGACCACGTCGTCTAAACGTGGCCCTACTCGCTTGATTTCAGTTATTTTTGGTGCACCTACCATGCAGGAACGTGCAACGCAGACACGTGAATTGCTGGCTTGGGGTTATGCGAACTTCGAAACCAAAAATGTTCAACCAGCTAAACAGGTACTTGCTAAAGCCAAAGTCTGGTTTGGTAAGGAAGATGAAGTTCAAATCGGACTTGCTGAAAACTTTAATGTGACCATGCCGAAAGGTCAGGCCAATGCGATTAAAACCCAGCTGGTGGTTCAACCGAAACTGACTGCACCATTACAACCGGGTCAAGTCGTGGGTAAATATGTTGCGACTCTGGATGGTAAAGTCATTTCAGAAAAACCTCTTGTGGCTTTGAATGCAGTGGAAGAAGCGGGTTTCTTCGCGCGTATGCTCGACCATATCAAACAGTTCTTTAGCAACTTGTTCTAAGTCTAAATAGACCATTTCAGTCTTGGACTAAGACCAAAGCACTCATTCAGATGGGTGCTTTTTATTTTATACTATGCACATGATCCTTCATCATTTATCGGACAGATCGTTATGAGCCAAAATATTCGTTCTTATTTAGATATGACCCCACAGATTGATGCTTCCTGTTATGTCGATCCGATGGGAATTGTGGTCGGCGATGTGGTTTTGGCTGAAAATGTTTCGGTATGGCCTTTTGCCGTAATTCGGGGTGATGTGAATCATATTCGGATTGGTAAAAACTCAAATGTACAAGATCACTCGATGTTGCATGTCAGCCATAAGAAAGCCGATAAGCCTGAAGGTTCGCCTTTAATTATTGGTGAAGATGTCACCATTGGCCATCATGTCAAACTACATGGTTGTACCATTGGCAATCGTGTTTTGGTCGGTATTGGTACGATTATTCTGGATGATGTGATTGTTGAAGATGATGTAATGATTGGTGCAGGTTCGCTTGTTCCACCGAATAAGGTTTTGGAAAGCGGTTATTTGTATGTGGGCAGCCCTGTGAAAAAAGTGCGTCCGCTGACAGATAAAGAAAAAGCATTTTTACCGTATTCGGCACAAAATTATGTGAAGGTTTCGGGGAATTACAAATAAAATATAAAGTCAGATACAGAGTTTCTGTTTAAGCCGATGCTTTTATTCAATGTATCGACTTAAACAGAACAGAATTGATCAAATAGTCTGTTTAAAACTTTCTAAATGGATCAATATTTTTATTCTTGTACTCAAGAAAAGCAAGGGCTGCTGCTATAAAAAATAAACAAGCCACTCCCAAGAAAAAATTATCATGAACACTAACCCCCAAACCTACAAGCCCAACACCTATAAGTATAAGTAAACAAATTAAAAAGCGATAGAAATTTAACAGCATAAAAGTCTCGAATGAATATATTCAAAGCCGCTTATTAGGTAGCCACAAATCCCAATGTAAATCAGGAGAAAAGAAATTACCTCAACATCACAAAAATTATACAATAAATATTAATTAATTAATATTTTTTATTAAAATCTCCGAAAAATAAGTATAATTTAAAAAAAATGTGTCCTAGTCGTTGTTTTTGTTTTTATATTATATTCAATAATATATTATTAAGTTTACATTCATAACGCTTAAAAAATATTCTATAATTTCATGGATTTGTTTTATGTTGAATTGTCTGAAATTATGCTTGATCAAAACAATCATTAGATACCCTAAAACAATAAAGATGTTAAGCTTTTCCTGTTTTTTACTTAAATCCGTTAAGAGCAACCTCTTTACATCTCTTGATCTTATGCGTTGATGTAGTGATTTTGAGCTAGATATTGCCCTGAAAACAGGCTTTTTATTGATAAATTTTTGCTTTAAATTCTCTGCTTTATAGTACACTTTTCAAGCTCATTCACTTTTTGATAAAAGAAAATCAAAACCTATCAATAGGACTTTTTCACATAGCAGGATTTGATTAAGCTTAAAACCTCCAATCCCGATGATTTAAACAATCAAAGAAATCCCCGCCCCTCATAGCCACACACCCCAAAATTTTATACAATAGTGCATCTTTATCCATGGTGCTGTTCTATGACCGCTTGGACTGCTCACGTCACTGTCGCAACCGTCATCGAAAAAGACGGAAAATTCCTGTTTGTCGAAGAACATACAGAAGCTGTGACACACCCAGTATTTAATCAGCCAGCAGGTCATGTGGAATGCGGTGAAACCATTATCGAAGCCGCAATTCGTGAAACCATGGAAGAGACCGGACATACGGTTGAAGTGACCCATCTTTTAGGGATGTATACCTATACCCCGCCCATGTTTCCGGATCGTACTTATTTTCGTTTCTGCTTTTTAGCCAAATCCACTGACTACGACCCAAATGCCGCTTTAGATACGGATATTGTCGGCGCAGTCTGGATGACATTGGACGAACTGAAAGAATCGGCGCGTGCCCGTAGTCCCCTGGTGATTAAAGCCGTGCAAGATGCCCTGTCAGGTCAAAAATACCCTTTATCGCTCATTTACGAGCACCAAAACTCTCCCTTAATTTCAAATTTGGATGCCTAATCCTATGCAACAACGTGTCATCGTCGGTATGTCGGGTGGTGTAGATTCATCTGTTTCTGCTGCGCTTTTAATTCAACAGGGTTATCAGGTTGAAGGTCTTTTCATGAAGAACTGGGAAGAAGATGACGGCACAGAATATTGCACGGCGATGGATGACCTTGCCGATGCTCAGGCCGTCTGCGACAAAATCGGGATTAAACTGCATACCGCAAACTTTGCCATGGAATATTGGGATCGTGTATTCGAGCATTTTTTAGCAGAATATGCGGCTGGCCGTACCCCAAACCCAGACATTTTATGTAATAAAGAAATTAAATTCCGTGCCTTTCTAGATCATGCGGTGAACTTGGGTGCAGACTTTATTGCCACAGGTCATTACTGTCGTCGCGGTGCAACCATGACCAATTCGCGCGGTGAAGAATACGCACCACTCTTACGTGGTGTTGATCAGAATAAGGATCAAACCTATTTCCTGCATGCCGTACATGGTCGTGAAATTAACAAGACATTATTCCCTGTCGGTGAAATTGAAAAGCCGCAAGTCCGTAAAATCGCTGAAGAATTAGATCTTGCTACGGCAAAGAAAAAAGACTCGACCGGGATCTGCTTTATTGGCGAACGCCGATTTAATGACTTCTTGAAGCAATATTTACCGGCACAACCCGGAAAAATCGTGCTGGAAGACGGTAAAGAGGTTGGTGATCATCACGGCTTAATGTACTATACGCTCGGTCAACGCGGCGGCATCGGTATTGGCGGAATGAAAGGCGTCGCGGAAGGTGCCTGGTTCGTATTACATAAAGATATCGAAGGCAATCGTCTGGTGGTGGGTCAAGGCCATGAGCACCCACTGATGCAAAGCACCATGCTTTGGAGTGAAGCAATTGACTGGGTGGCCGGCGAGCAGGATATTCCTGAAACAGGTTTCCGTTGCACGGCCAAAACCCGTTACCGTCAGACTGATCAAGCCTGTACGGTGTACCAAGATTCAGAATCACCCAATGGTGTACGTGTGGATTTTGATGAACCACAACGTGCAGTGACCCCAGGTCAAAGTGTGGTGTTTTATTCAGGTGAAGTTTGTTTAGGCGGTGGTGTGATTCATCATACCAATGCACCTAAACCTGATTTTATAAAAGGATGAATTCGGCATGACGGAGTTACCATTTCAACCAGCCACAACGTTGAATACTCGTCAAAATCGCGCTTTGGCGTTAGCGGGTGTGTTTCAGGCCACCCAGCTGACCCATATGACCGCATTGAGTGGTCAGCAAAGTATTGGTGAAAACGGTAACTTTTATTTTGAACAGTTGATTAAAGCCAGTCTCAATATTCGTCCCGGCAATAACGAAAATGCCCAGACCCTAGACTTTTTTAATCAACTGGCCGATATTTCCTTAGGCTTAAAAACATTAGAAAGCAGCATTATTCAACCCTTCAATACTTCGCCAAAATCCAGAATTCCAAAACTTTCCAGCACCAAACTTCCAATGAGCTATGCCATGGCACTTCTTCAATTAGAAAAGAAGGTCTATAGCAATCCCAAATTTGTTGAAATTATTGAACAGTCCCAACAGAAAATTCTCAGACAGCTTTCCTTTTTCGATAACAATTACCTGCACCCCAGCATCATTGCCAATCTGGCTCAAACCTATGTCGATACTGCGGGATCAATCAATCCGCGCATCATGGTTCGTGGCAATGCCGAAGCCTTTAAAGATGCCGGACATACCAACCGCATCCGTGCTTCCCTCTTTACCGGTTTGCAAATGGCACACCTGTGGCGTCAGCTTGGTGGCAGCTCCTGGGGCATGGTATTTGGTAAACGCAAGTTGCTAAAAGATATTCAGAATCTGGCGCGTTTACAGTTTCAGGTGGTTTAACTGATACTGCACGTGTTTCGTTTTACGTTTAATTCCAAAATCTAAGGAATCGATATGAACGCTTTAACTGCACTTTCTCCATTAGATGGACGTTACGCGAGCAAATGTGATGCTCTACGTCCCTTTCTTTCTGAGTTTGGTTTAATCCATGCTCGTGTGACTGTTGAAGTGCGTTGGTTACAGGCGCTTGCAAACCATCCGGAAATTACTGAAGTTCCGGCATTTTCAAGCGAAACTAATGCAGCGCTTGATGCGATTGTAAGCAATTTCTCTGAAGATGATGCCAATCGTATCAAAGAGATCGAACGCACCACCAACCACGACGTTAAAGCGGTTGAATATTTCCTGAAAGAAAAAATTGCCAATATCGACGAATTGAAAAATGCCGGTGAATTCATTCACTTTGCATGTACGTCTGAAGATATTAACAACCTGTCACATGCTTTAATGCTGAAAAGCGGTCGTGATGTACTGGTTGCATCTATGCAGCAAATCATTGATTCAATTGTTGCACTTTCTGAAAAGCATGCTGACCAGCCAATGTTGTCTCGTACGCATGGTCAAACTGCAAGCCCAACGACGTTGGGTAAAGAAATGGCGAACGTGGCTTACCGCCTTGCACGTCAAATCAAACAGTTCAAAAATGTTGAACTTCTAGGCAAAATCAATGGTGCAGTAGGTAACTACAATGCGCACTATTCTGCTTATCCAGACATCAACTGGCCTGCGCATTCACAAGCATTTGTGGAATCTTTGGGTCTAGATTTCAACCCGTACACCACACAAATCGAGCCACATGATTATATGGCTGAACTGTTTGATGCCCTGCGTCGTTTCAACACTATTCTGATCGATTTCAACCGTGATGTTTGGGGTTATATCTCGCTTGGTTTCTTCAAGCAAAAGCTAAAAGATGGCGAAGTCGGTTCTTCAACCATGCCACATAAAGTAAACCCGATTGACTTCGAAAACTCTGAAGGTAACTTGGGTCTTGCCAATGCTGTACTTGCACACCTTGGGGAAAAACTGCCAATTTCTCGCTGGCAGCGTGACCTGACTGACTCTACTGTGCTGCGTAACATGGGTGTTGGTTTTGCACAAAGCTTAATTGCTTTCGAAGCATGTGCTAAAGGTATCGGCAAACTTGAACTCAATGCTGCACGTATCAATGAAGACCTGGACAATGCGCAAGAAGTATTGGCTGAACCAATTCAAACAGTAATGCGTCGTTACAACGTTGAAAAACCATACGAAAAATTAAAAGCCCTGACTCGTGGTCAGGCCATGACTCGCGACATGATGGTTGATTTCGTAAACGGTAACGAGTTAGAAGCGGTTCCTGCTGCTGATCGTGCGCGTCTAGCTGAAATGACACCTGCTTCTTATACAGGTAATGCTGCTGAACAGGCCAAACAAGTGGCTGAGCTGATTGCTAAAATCTAATTTAAAATAAGACCAAAAGGCGAAGCTCAGGCTTCGCCTTTTTATTTATAATGTGTTTTATTCTAAAAACGATATTTCATCATAACGACATGATTGAGCAGCGACTTTCCGCCAAGCATTATGCGAGCATGGGTATTTTAATTCTGGCGATTCTGCTTGCCAGTATTCGTCCTTTAGAACTGGAAGCGTATCTCTTGCATCAGGCCGGCACGGTTTTCATGATCAGCATGCTGCTGGTCTGTCTGTATAAAATTGGGCTGAATTTTTTAAGTTTTAATTTATATATCCTTTTCCTGTTTGTTCATGTGATTGCTGCACACTATCTGTATTCCTATGTGCCTTATAACCAGTGGATTGAGCAGATTTTTGGCTTTCATCTGAATGAAGTCATGCATTGGTCACGCAATATGTTTGACCGTTTTGTTCATCTGGCCTACGGATTACTCCTTTACCCCATTTTCTATCGCCTGTTTCACGTCTGGTTGCCGCAGCAAAAACCTGTGGTCATTTTCCTGCTGGTGATTCAGTTTGTGGTGGCCAGTAGCATGATCTATGAATGGCTGGAATGGTTGATCGCGATTGGCTTATCTCCCGAAGAAGCGGAGAACTATAATGGACAGCAAGGTGATAGCTGGGATGCGCATAAAGACATCTTGCTTGCCACATTAGGCGCGATATTTACGGGTAGTCTCATGCTCTTACAAAAAAGCCCACCGAAGTGAGCTTTTAAAATCAAAATCTTATTGAATTAAGGTTTGTGATCAACTATTTCATTACATTCATATTTTTCACTTATGAAAGTGGGCAATATTGCATCCAGTCATCTTTCATTTTTTGCAATTCATTACCCGTCAGCATTTCGCTGTAATAAATAAAATAGCTTGCATCAGGATATTGAATTTCATGTCTATACATCATCCCACGTAGAGAAATAGAAAATTCTTCTGGGAAATCATCTAAGTTCAATTCTTCAAACTCGTAATTAAAATAACAGTTTTGTGTTGCAAGATATGCTTCAGCTATAGCCATGTTTCTGCTCTAACAATAAAATATGCTTTATTTTATCCGATTAGCTGTAGGGATGTTTTGCATTTCAGTTGGTTCAATCCATTGAACAAACTTAGATTCTGACAAATGTGGATATTTGAACTTATCTAAATATTCAAAGCAGACCTTTTGAGCTTTCGGCATTTTCTCTAGATGCTGATCGAAGAGTAAATGGCGACTATATTGAGCACCATCAAAGCGAATAATCACACCTTCAAACTCCTTACCACCTCGAGTTTTATGCACCTGATAAGACTGCACCACACCACATGCCTTCGATGGAATAACAGGCGGGTCATCTGGCTTTAACACAGCATATAGAATAAAGAGACATGTCCCTGGGATAAAACCCAGCCAAAATAAAAGTTTTTTTTGATCTTCATTTTGTAACTTGGCTTCAGCGTACAATGCACATGCTATCGGACAGATCGCGATAGTCAGAAAACCTAAAACAAGAATAAGGGTGAGCATGCCAGTAAAAGCCGCATTGAATTAGATCTTTTATAGCATACTAACAATAACCTAAGGCATAAAAAAGCTCACCGCAGTGAGCTTTAATATATATTCAATTTTAACTGAATTAGAGTTTAGGATCGCGCATCTGTACCAGATTTGCATTGGCTTTGCTTAAGCTTTCCATGACCTTATTCATTACGGTTGGAATCAATGAATCCGCAATTTGCGCTGCCTGTAAACCCAGCTTTTCACCCAAGGTTGGTTTCTTGCGGGTCTGGATCGAATAAACATCATGTTGCGTCAGCAAGTGCAGTAAATATTCATCTGAAGTTTGCAGTTTATCTACCAGATTTAAATCCAGTGCATCACGACCATACCAATGCTCACCGGTTGCCACTTTTTCCACATTCAGCTGCGGACGGTATTTTTCTACAAAATGTTTGAACAAGGCATGCGTTTGCTGTAACTCTTCTTCAAACTTGGCCTTCCCTTCTTCGGTGTTTTCACCAAACATGGTCACGGTACGTTTGTACTGACCTGCGGTATAGAGTTCAAAGTCGATTTTATTGTCTTTCAGCAGACGGTTAAAGTTAGGCACTTGAGCCACCACCCCAATCGAACCGACAATCGCAAATGGTGCAGACACAACTTCATTTGCGATACACGCCATCATATAACCGCCACTGGCCGCTACTTTATCGACACAGATGGTCAAGTGAAAACCGGCATCACGTAAACGTACCAGTTGAGCAGCGGCCAGACCATAGCCATGCACCATACCACCCGGGCTTTCTAAACGCACCACAACACGGTCACGGCCCGCTTTAGCCGTGGATAAAATCAGGGTAATTTCTTCACGTAAACTTTCGACCGCAGAAGCGGCCATATCGCCTTTAAAGTCCAAAACATAGATTTTTTGATTGGTTTTCTTGCGTGCACGGCCTTCTTTTGACAGCTGTTGTGACAACTGCAAAAGCTCCAGTTTAGAGCCAGTCGTTTGCGCTATTTTTTTTCGTTGTTCATTGATACGCGCATTTAAATGACTGACACGGATTTCAGCGGGCAGTTTCGGACTATGAAATAACATAAAAAATCTATTCTCTATTTAATTCGGCTTATATCCTTAGATTAGGTCAATTCTGATTTTTTCAACAGCATTTATTGATCTTGTTGCCAAGCATGTCCACGACGAATCAATAATTTATATTGATTCATAATTTCATTGATCGCGAACAAACGAAAATACCAAATAAATAAAAGTGTATAGATTACAGCTATAATCGAAGCATTCATTGGCCACCAGGTTAATATAATAAAACCTCGATGACTTGTCCCCGAAGGGGTCATCAATGAGTATACCGCAATAAAAAAAATGATCGTAATAAGCACAAAGAAGTATTCACCAAAACGCGTATGCATTAATGGTTTCTTGCCCTTCTCTTGTGCTTTTAGATAACGATGAAATTTAAATTGAGCATGTGCTGTAATATAAACACGCCATTTTTGTTTAACTTCAATATTATATTTTTGATGCTTTAACATATAAAAAATCACAAAGCCCAAGAAAGTATTCACGATCACAAACACGTCATAGAGCCAACGATGATAGTTGGTCATTCCCTGACTTTGTGAAGTAATGAACAAGCCTTCATAAGGGACAATCAAGGCTAATATGATACTAAACAGCACCATCACTAAACCAAAATATTGATGAGTATATACTGTGCCGAATAGGCTTCGAAACATATCTTTCATCGCGATTTGCGTCAGTTTAGCTTTTTCTTTAAATTCAGGTGTCTGTTGCATTATCATTATAAATCTTAAAAAACTTATAGAACATAACAAAAAACAGAACCCTAAGATTCTGTTTTAAAAGATTTATTTTTAAAATCGCATTAACCAAAACGCCCTGTAATATAAGCTTCAGTCAATTGATGGTCTGGTTGGGTAAAGACTTTCTCGGTCGCATTCACCTCAATTAAATCACCCAGATGGAAATACGCAGTACGGTCAGATACACGCGCTGCCTGTTGCATGGAGTGGGTTACAATCGCAATGGTATATTGAGTTGAAAGCTCAGAAATCAGCTCTTCTACTTTTGCTGTTGCAATTGGATCCAGCGCAGAACATGGTTCATCCATCAGAATCACTTCAGGTGATACTGCAATTGTACGTGCGATACATAGACGCTGCTGCTGACCACCTGACAAACCTGTTCCCGGCTGATTCAAACGGTCTTTTACTTCTTCCCACAAACCGGCTTTACGCAAACTGCCTTCGACAATTTCTTCAAGATCGTATTTATCACGTGCAAGACCATGTAATTTCGGGCCGTAAGAAACGTTGTCAAAAATAGACTTTGGAAACGGGTTGGGCTTCTGGAATACCATACCGACTTGAGCACGTAGCAAGACCACATCCAGGTTTGGATCATAAATGTCCTGATTGTCCAGCATGACTTTACCGGTCACACGACAACTGTCAATGGTGTCATTCATGCGGTTTAGGGTACGCAGAAAGGTTGACTTACCACAGCCTGATGGCCCAATAAAAGCAATCACTTCATTTTCATAAATGTTCAGGTCAATGCCTTTAATCGCTTCCGCTTCACCATAGTACACATGCACATCAGATGTACTCAGTTTCACATTTGTCGACTTTTCATCTTTTTTGCTGCTACTTTGCGTATCGAATTGGGAGACAAACGATGTTGCTGGCTTTTGTGTAGCCTCATCATTAGTGAATTGTGTCTGTTGTGGATTCACGGATTGATCCTTTTTTAAGGAGTTTTGAATAACAGTTGTGTTCATGATTCTGCCCCTATTACCAACGGACTTCAAACTTTTTACGTAACCAGATGGCCAGACTGTTCAAGCTGATCATCATGGCCAGAAGTACAATAATTGCTGCTGCGGTACGCCCTTCAAAGAAGTTACGTAACTCATTGCCCTGCCATAAGAAAATCTGCACAGGTAACGCTGTAGACTGATCAAATGGTGTGGCTGGAACGCTGGCAACAAAAGCACTCATCCCGATTAATAACAATGGTGCGGTTTCACCTAATGCCTGCGCGACCCCGATAATGGCACCAGTTAAAATACCCGGCAAAGCCAATGGCAAGACATGATGGAAAACCGTTTGCAGTCGTGAAGCACCCAAGCCCAACGCTGCCTGACGAATCGAAGGTGGAACCGCTTTAAGCGATGCACGTGTGGTGATGATGACAGTTGGCAAAGTCATCAGACTCAGCACCAGACCACCGACCAGAGGGGCCGATAGCGGTAAATGCATCCAGCCAATAAAGATCGCGGCACCCAGCAAACCAAACACAATCGATGGCACTGCTGCCAGGTTGTTGATGTTGACTTCGACAATATCGGTAATCCAGTTTTTCGGCGCAAACTCTTCCAGATAGATCGCAGATGCCACCCCAATTGGAATCGAGATAAAGATCACGATCATCATCATGAACAGTGAGCCCATGAAAGCGCCTGCCAGACCTGACGTTGCCGGTGAACTACGCGAGTCAGGGCTGGTAAAAATATTAGTATTGAAACTGTTTTCGATTACACCTGAGGCTTTCATCTCGTCCGCCACCTGGCGTACTTCAGGACTGAGTTGTTGCTGTTCTGCTGGTAACGAACGATCAATATTACCCGCCAGCCAGACATCGACATTGGCATCTGCCAGAATTTTAACCTCTGTGCTTTGACCGACCAGACTTGGATCATTCATGACCATGTCACGTAAGCGATAAGCCTCAGAACTGGTATATAAATAACCCAGTTCATCACGCTGACTTTCCAGCTTGCTGTCTCTGGCGATCATGCCGTTGATGATCAGTGCATCCCAGTCCACCATGCCGACATCCATTTGCCAGGCAATCATACGCTCTTCAAACTGCGCCGGAGACTCTCCCGCAGCTGGCTTGGGTTTTGGACCAATCTCTACAATGGCCGGATCGAAATGAATCGGCAAACTCATGCTGCTTTGCCAGAAGGCAGGCAAACCTTTGGATAAAATACTGCCGAAGAGCAATACCACAAAGAACAGACCGGCCAATACCGCAGAGAAACCAAATAGACGGAATGTTTTTTCTTTACGATGACGTCGCCCCAAAGAGCTTTGAATGGTCTTCTTACGCTTTTCACGCAGCTCGGCAGCGACGGATGGATCAACACGCTGATCCACAGGCGTTGTATTTGAAGTACTCATTAGTCGTATTGCTCACGATATTTACGCACGATGATCAGTGCAACAATGTTCAAACCTAGGGTAATCACAAATAAGGTCAGTCCCAGGGCAAAGGCCACCAGTGCTTGCGGACTGGCAAAGTCGGTATCACCTGTTAATTGATTGACGATGGTAATGGTGACCGTAGATACGGCTTCAAGCGGATTGGCATGCAGCTGCGGACTGTTCCCCGCTGCAAGTACCACGATCATGGTTTCACCAATTGCACGGGATGCTGCCAACAGGAAGGCACCAATAATACCCGGCAAAGCTGCAGGTAAAACCACCTGACGGATCGTTTCAGATTTGGTTGCACCTAGCCCCAGAGAACCATCACGTAAGGCACGTGGCACCTGGGTAATAATGTCATCGGATAGAGAAGATACGAATGGAATAATCATGATGCCCATCACCAGACCCGCGGTCAGCGCACTGGTGGCATTAATTTCGAGTCCGACCATGGCACCCATGGCTTTAAGAAATGGACCGATGATCATCAAGGCAAAGACACCATAAACAATCGTAGGAATACCCGCCAACACTTCAATGGTCGGTTTTGCCCAAGAGCGGAAGCGCGGTGATGCATATTCTGCCAGATAGATCGCAATCATCAGACCGACCGGTACCGCGACCAAAAGTGCGATCGCACTGACCATGAGCGTACCCCACAGCAGTGGCAATAAACCGTAACTGCCCTCGGCACTGCCAGAAGTGCTAAAACCCGGGTTCCATTCGGTACCAAAGAAGAAATCCAGTGGACTGACGAAGCTGAAGAAGCGCATCGCCTCACCAAACATCGACATGACAATCCCGAGCGTGGTCAGAATTGCCACACCCGAACACAATGCCAAGCCGATATTCATCATTTTCTCGACTTGGTTACGTGCGCGGAATTCCTGGCTAATACGTTTTTTGGCCCAGACCAGACCAGCCAGTGCAGCCGAAATCACCACTGCCAATTTGGCAAACGTACCAATGGTCGAAAATTTAGCTAACTGTTCTGCTGCGGCCAGTTCATAGGCTGCAGGTGTATCACTGACACCGAAACCTGAGGCAAGTGCCTGAACACGATCAACAACAACGCCCAGACTCGCCGGATCCAGATTGGCCGAAATATCCTGCGGCAAATGGTTGAGTACCACTTGCTCCAGAAAACTTGGCTCAACCATATTCCAAACAATCAAAATTAAAAACGCAGGGATACCACACCACAGTGCCACCAGTGCACCATAATATCCGGGACGCGAGTGTAAGTTTGCAGAATTGCTTCCCTTACCTGCTAAGTTACGGCTTTTACTTAATCCGATTTGATAGGCTATGGCCATGATGGCCAATAACACACCTATAAGTAGCAGATTCATGTATTCTCCACTGTTTTTTCAATTTTCATGGTTTGAAAAAACTTGTTTATCGCAAAAAGCCGATGGTAGGTTGACCCTACCACCAGCATTTTCAAAATCATTTATTACTTCACTACAACCGCTTTACCAGCCTTGAAATTTGCCAGGACTGCTGCACGTTCTTTATCAGACATTGAAATCAGACCTGCTTTTTCCAGCTTAGAGCCTTTGCCAGATACTTTCTTGTTCAGGAAGTATTCTGTGAATTGCGGTAAGCCTTTGATTGATTTCAAGTGCTCGCCTTTCACATAGAAGAACAATGGGCGTGATACCGGATAAGCACCATTCAAGATGGTCTTTTCAGAAGGTGCTACATTGTTCACAGTTGCAACACGTAAGCGGTCACGGTTCTGGTCATAGAAGCCCAGACCAAACACCCCGACTGCACTTGGAGAAGTTTTCAAACGTGCCAGTGTTTCGGTATAGTCGCCTGCAATTTCAACTACACGGCCATCTTTACGGAATGTGGTACAGGCTTTTTTCTTGGCATCTTTGTCTAGAGACTTAATTGCAGCATACGATTCACAACCTGCATCCACCATTTTCTCCTGGAACACTTCGCGCGTGCCATGATTCGAAGCAGGAATCACCAGCGTGATCGGCTCATTCGGAAGTGCTTTGTCAATTTGGTTCCAGCGTGTATACGGATTGGCGACCATTTTGCCATTTGATGGAAGTTGTGCAGCAAGTGCAGCAAAGACATGCTGTGGACGCAACTTATAAGCCGCTTTATTGGCATTTGAAGCAAATACGATACCGTCATAACCGATTTTGATTTCTAATACTTGGTTAACGCCGTTCTTTTTACATTCAGCCAGCTCGGTAGATTTGATTTGACGCGAAGAATTCGCGATATCAATGGTGTTATCACCCACGCCATTACAGAACTGCTTCAAACCGCCTGACGAACCGCCAGAACCGACAACTGGTGTTTTAAACTGTGGAAAAGTATTACCGAATTCTTCCGCCACGATACTGGCATATGGAAGTACAGTTGAAGAACCTGCAATTTGAATCGTGTCACGAGCTGCATGTGCAGTCGTTACAGCAGCTGCCCCTGTTAATGCCAATGCTAAAGCTATATTTGTAAAGCGCATTCTAGTATCTCTCTCATTTATACAATTTGGAGTACGCCACTTTTTATTCAGTTTTGTACTTATTTCGATACATGCATTTTGATTTTAGAATATGACAAATAAGTTACAGCTTTATTACGATTTAATGATTTTTAATTTGTATACTTTCTATCCATAAAATACTTATAAATTTCAACTATTAAATTCTTTTTATCATTCAACTGAAGAAAAAATCTGATCATTAACATGTAACAATTTTTATAAAACCCAATTGAAGAAAAATCTTGCTCCCTAGCCTTACATAATTAGATGACGATTTTATAACAGCTTAAAATAAGTACAGATATTCGGTATTTTTCTGATGAATCTACCTATAGAATTGATCATTCTATGACTCAAAAATAAAAAAAAGGAGATCATTTCGATCTCCTTTTTTCACACCACCATCACTTATGCAATGGGTGGCGTATAAGTACCATCAGCAATTGAATCTTTGATACGATCCGCTTCTGCAAGCACCAGTGCCAGCAAGTTCTTCACGTTATCCAGCGTTGCAACCGGGCTTAAAGTCGTCATTTTCAAGGATTGAACCTGAGCGACTTTCGTCACACCAATATTCGCTTCACCACGTGCAAACAGCTCATCTGCCACGTTCTGGTTCAGTGTATCTAAAAGTTCAACCGGATAGCCCGCTGGAACCACACGGAACAGCACAGAAGCGAATTGTGGCTCAAGCAGAAGCTCCAGACCGTCAGTCACTTTAATATAATCTGCCACATCACGCGTCAAACCAACACCGTGATCGATCATCGAACCATAAAGCTCTTCGCCTAATGCTTCAACCGTCATCCACAATTTCAAGGCATCAAAACGACGCGTGGTTTGTAGTGACTTCGACACCAGGTTAGGAACACCATGTTCTTCATCATAGGCAGAGTTCAAGTACTCCGCTTCATAATGCATGAAACGGTAGTTTGCTTCGTCTTTCAGCAAGAACGCGCCACACGAAATGGTCTGGAAATAATGCTTATGGAAATCGAGCGTAATCGAATCAGACAGCTCGATACCATCTAACATATCGCGATGATCGTTAGACAGAATTAAAGCACCACCCCAAGCTGCATCGATGTGCATCCACGCGCCATATTGGTTGGTGATTTCACGGACTTTCTTCAGTGGATCGATTGCACCTGCATCGGTAGTACCCGCAGTTGCCACCACACATGCCACGATTTTGCCTTCGTTTTGAAGGTGTGCCATGGTTTTTTCCAGTGCGTCCATGTCCATGCGCGCATTTTCATCGACAGGAACAGTCACCACTGACTGGAAACCCATGCCCATCATCGCCATGTTCTTTTGCACAGAGAAATGTGCATTTTCAGAACAGATGACTTTGACATTACGCATCGCATCCGCAGGAATACCATCACGTTGAACCGACCACGGCTTACCGTTTTCGTCTTTCCAGTTTTTCGCGATGCAAGCATCACGTGCCAGCAGTACGCCCATCAGGTTAGACTGTGTACCACCAGAGGTGAATACGCCTGCCTGACCTGCGCCATAGCCTACTTTTTGACGTAACCAATCGATTAACTGAACTTCCATCAATGAACCGGCCGGGCTTTGATCCCATGAGTCCATTGACTGGTTGGTTGCGTTAATCAGTACTTCCGCAATCTGGCTGGTCACCATGGTTGGACAATGCAAATGCGCAAGCGAATGCGGATGATGAACTTTTAAACTTTTATTCAGAAAAAGTTCAACCATACGCTCTAAAGATTTCTCTACACCCAACCCCTGTTTAGAAGGATTAAACGCAATCGCGCTGCGCAGCTCGTTAATGCTGCCACCCGTGTACATTTTGTCATTTTGCAACCATGCTGCAACCGCTTTGGTCGCTTGATCCATGGCTGACTGGTAGTCAGCGATGGATGCAGCATCATTACAAAGTAAAGCTTTACGATGTTCTGCAAAATCTACCATGAATTATGCGCCTCGAACTGCAACAAGAGCTTCAGCAACTGCTTTCTTAAAGCGAGCAATCACTTCAACACATTCGTCATGCGTGATGATCAATGGGCAAAGTAAACGAATTACCGTACCGTTACGACCACCTTTCTCAAGCAATAATTTATTGTTGAAACATGCCGTCTGGATCGCTGCTGCCAATTGACCATCAGCAGGTAAAGAACCCATGTGATCTGCCTTTTGGCGCTCGTCCACAATTTCAACACCAATCATCAAACCGCGACCACGTACATTACCGATACATGGGAATTCGGCAGCTAATTTTTTAATCTCAGCTTGCAGGAAATCACCGCGTTCTTGGGCATTTTGCGCCAGGTTTTGTTCTTTAATGGTATTGATCGTTGCAAGACCTGTACCCATTGCCAACTGGTTACCACGGAACGTACCGGTATGACCTGCTGGCTGCCAAGCATCAAACTTACGTTTAATACCGAGTACTGCGAGCGGCAAGCTACCACCAACAGCTTTAGACATCACCACCACATCAGGTTCGATGCCCGCATGTTCAAAGGCAAACATTTTACCTGAACGTGCAAAGCCCGCTTGAACTTCATCAAGAATCAACACGATGTTGTGCTTTTCAGTCACTTCACGGATTTTCTTCAACCATTTCACAGGTGCAGTTACCACACCGCCTTCCCCTTGAATTGCTTCAAGAATCACAGCTGCCGGTTTAGTCACGCCGCTTTCTACATCTTCAATGAAGTTTTCAAAGAAATACGTTAAAGCGTCAACACCCGCTTCACCACCAAGACCCAATGGGCAACGGTATTCATGCGGATACGGCATGAATTGAACGCCTGGCATCAAACCGTTAACTGCGTTTTTCGCAGACAGGTTACCGGTCATGGCCAATGCACCATGCGTCATACCGTGATAGCCACCAGAGAAGCTGATCACCGAGCTACGACCGGTAAAGGTTTTCGCAAGTTTGATGGCTGCTTCTGTTGCATCTGCACCGGATGGGCCACAGAACTGCAAGCAGTATTCTTCTTGACCACCTGGAAGATAAGAAAGAAGTGCTTCAGTAAAAGCATCTTTTAAAGGCGTAGTTAAATCCAGTGTATGCAATGGCAAGCCGCTTGCAATTGTATCCTGGATACTTTGAATGACTGCAGGATGATTATGGCCCAATGCCAACGTCCCTGCCCCAGCTAAACAATCAAGGTACTCAGTACCTTCAACATCGGTAACCCAGCAACCTTGTGCTTTTGCTATCGCTAACGGTAATTTACGTGGATAACTACGCACATTCGATTCCATCTGACTTTGGCGAGTCAAGTAGTATTCGTTTGTGGAATTGGTGGCAGGGTTTACAGAAGTAACGCTCATATCGAATTACCATCTCTGATATGGGTGAAAGAAATAAGTCTGGTGACGTTTGGTCCTTTGACTCGGCGCTTTATAAAGAGGTTCTAGCTAGCAGTTTGTATTTAAATAACTAGGAGGCGGATGATACCGAATTTTTCAGGAAAATAAACAACTTTCAGTCGCATTCTGTCCTAATCTTTATCGAAAAAAAACATCACACCAACCTATAACCTGTATGATCATCTTACAGTGTGACAGCAGAAAGAAAAGCGGGTTCTTTTATGCTTTTTTGTAGCACAGCTAACATTCAGGCAAAAAAGCTTAAAATCCACCATTAAGCACTTAATTATTAACGATAAACATAAATCAAGTAAGAGTGTAAAATGAAAGAAAATTTAACACTCTTACCACAAATATTTCGTAAAAAGATCACAATTGAGATTTAATATTTTAACAACGGCTTAGATGGCCAATTTTAAGAAAAACAGGACAATTTCATGCGTCTCTTAGCACTTACCAGTTTTATCCTTGCATCTACCTTGGCCACAGGCGCATTTGCAGCTCCGGCTGAATCGCTGAATTACAATGTTGTGAATCTTTCAGCAGAGGCCAGTCGTGAAATCTCAAATGATGAAATGCATGCCGTGCTGTATATAGAAAAGTCAAACAAACAGCCCGCTGAGCTCGCTGCACAAATTAATCAGCTGATGAGTCAGGCCGTTAATACTGCTCGAAAATACCCATCGGTAAAAATTGAAACAGGTTCACAAAGCACTTACCCTATTTATGACAATGATAACCGCAAATTGAAAGAATGGCGTGGACGTGCCCAGATTCGTCTGGAATCGAAAGATTTTAAAGCAGCGTCTCAACTGATTGCTGAATTACAACAGCACTTCCAGACCCAGTCGATTAACTTCAAAGTTTCAGACGAAAAGCGCAAAAAAGTCGAAAATGAGCTGATGATTGAAGCCTCTAAAAACTTCCAGCAACGCGCACAGGCACTGACTCAAGCCTGGAACAAACCGAGTTATCAACTGGTAAACTTAAATCTGAATACCAATAACTATTCACCACAACCTGTACCGCGTATGGCCATGATGAAAGCTGCATCGGCGGATATGGCTGTTCCAGAGCAGGAAGTTGCTGCGGGTGAATCGCAAATGACGGTGAGTGCCAATGGTGCGATTCAGTTTAAATAAGATTTCATCATATTATTCGGATTTTTAAGAACCACCCTTTTGGGTGGTTTTCTATCATTTGAATATTCTTTAATAATCAAGGCTACAAATTCATACAAACTCAGGTAGGAATTGAGGTTTGACCGGTTTAGAGTAACGGACATTTGTACCAATCCTCTCTGCTCATGTCTCTTGACCAACTGAATCTTTACCTGTTTCATATCCTAAATGTACCTGAACACGCCTCGATCTGGATGATCCAATATGCCTCCCTGATTGCGCATGATCTGGTTTATCTCTTTCTGCTGATTTTTGCTATTGCCTGGTTCCGTGGCAGTTATGAAGTAAAAACTGGCATTATCAAGGCATTTATTTTTACAGCAATTACCTTGTCGATCAGCGAGGTATTGTCCGCGATCCTGAATACCCCACGTCCGTTTGTAATAGATATTGGTCGCACCCTGATCGAACATGCACCTACAGGTTCTTTTCCCAGCAATCATATGAGTATTTTTAGTGGGATTGCCCTATCTTGTTATTTTTCATCACAACGTGATTTGGGAAAAATTCTAATCTGGACAGCTTGGCTAGTAGCTTGGTCACGTGTTTATGTCGGTGTGCATTTTCCGATGGATATGCTGGGTGCATTCCTGATTGCAATAACAGTAAATTTAGCTGGATTACCATTGTGGTGGAAATATCAGGATAAACTCATGCAGTTTATTTTAACTATTCATCAGTCACTGTTTGCGCCATTAATCCGGATGGGCTGGATTAAATAAATCGCATTAAGATGTCATAAAAAATCCCGCTCGAAAGCGGGATTTTTTATGATTGAAATTTAAATCTGAATGACTTAGTAAATCGCCATATGATTGCGGTGAATCATCTCGAGTGAACGTGCTTCACCTAGAACCTGATGCACTTTATCAGAAGCCAGACCACGTACAATATCTGCCGAACGCGAACTAAAGTTAACACGACCGACTGCAATTCGGTGACCTTGTGTATCCACACATTCCACCACATCACCGCGCTCAAAATGTCCTTCAACCGCTTTGACGCCGACAGGCAACAAGCTACGATGATTGTCTTTAATGGCCTTTACCGCACCATCATCAATTACCAAACGACCTGCCGTTTGCAGGTGTGCTGCCAACCATTGCTGATGCGCGGTCATCCGATCTTTGTCAGTCACAAACAAGGTTCCTAACAATTCACCAGACATCAGACGAGATAGCACAGCATCACTATCACCGCTTGCAATTAAGGTCGGACAACCGGACTTTGCCGCCAGTCGTGCAGCACGAACTTTGGTCAGCATGCCGCCGCGACCAAATTTACCACCACCACCGGCCATATCAAACAGGCTCTCATCCATCGCACGTACCGTATGGAACAGTTTGGCATCTGGATTCGAGCGTGGATCTGAGTCAAACATACCTTCCTGATCCGTTAAGATAATCAGAAGATCTGCATGCACCTGACCTGCCACCATGGCAGCCAGCGTGTCGTTATCACCAAAGCGGATTTCATCGGTAGAAACGGTATCATTTTCATTAATCACTGGAATCACGCGCCAGTCAATCAGGTTCTGCAAAGCATCACATGAATTGAGATAGCGGCGACGATCTGCCAGATCATCATGGGTCAACAATACCTGCGCCGTTCGAATCTGGTGTTTCTCCAGTACGCTTGACCAGGTATGAATCAGGCCCATCTGACCAATGGCAGCACAAGCCTGAAGACTGGGTAGATCGGTGGGTCGATTCTCAAGTTTCATTCGCACCATACCTTCAGCCACAGCACCGGAAGACACCAGAATAATCTCGTGTCCTGCATTGTGTAGATCTGCGATTTGTCCCGCCCAGTGCGAGATGGCATCTAAATCTAAACCTTGTCCGTTTGCTGTGAGTAAAGATGATCCGATTTTAACAACGATTCGTTTACAACCCTTGAGCTGACGCTGCCCATCTACCACTTCTATCATCTTGTCCTCAGACTCTTCTCTCAGAGATTAGCGTACGTAGTACACTTCCACATCACTATCATCATCGCCATCTTCATCATCTTCATCGTCGCCCAGAATACCGGCAAGACGTTGCTGACGACGCATCTCACGATACGCTTCTTTTGCAGCGATGGTTTGTTCACGTGTTTCAGCTTCAAGCTGATCACGGAATGCTTTCATTTCTGCTGCATATTCTTGATCTTCAGCTTCGCGTTCACGCTGCTCTTCGATCTGATCCATCAGGTAGTAAACCACGTCTTTGGTACCTTCAGCGGTTAAGCCAGAAGTTTCAAAAACCGGGCCTTCCCACTGCAATTCTTCAAGAATATGAGTACACCATTCTTCACGTGTTTCTTCAGCCAATTGGTCGACTTTATTCAGCACCAATACGATCGGCAGTTTTGAAAGTGTTGGGGAGAAATTTTCTAACTCTTTCAAAATTGCTTTGGCATTATGCGCCGGATCTGAACCATCAATCGGTTGTACATCAACGATGTGTAACAAGATACGGGTACGTGCCAGATGCTTCAGGAAGCGAATCCCCAGACCTGCACCTTCAGATGCGCCTTCAATCAGACCCGGAATATCGGCCATCACGAATGAACGGTGACTGTCGGCATCGACCACACCCAGGTTTGGCACCATGGTGGTAAATGGATAATCTGCCACTTTTGGTTTTGCCGCCGATACTGCACGAATGAAGGTTGATTTACCCGCATTTGGCATACCCAGCAAGCCCACATCTGCCAGAACTTTAAGCTCCAGACGGATTTCACGGAATTCGCCTTTTTGACCATGCGTACACTTACGTGGTGAACGGTTGGTCGATGATTTAAAGTGCGTATTTCCTAAACCACCGTCACCGCCTGCTGCCACTTTCACGCGTTGACCATCTTCGATCAAATCGCCAATAATGTCGCCAGACTCAACATCTACAATTGTTGTTCCGACTGGAACTTTTAATACGGTGTCTTCACCGCCACGACCAGCACAGTTCGCCCCACGGCCATTTTTTGCTCGTTCTGCACGGAATTTACGTGTATAACGATAATCAACTAGCGTACTGGTGTTGTCGTCAGCCTGTATATAAATACTGCCACCACGACCACCATCACCACCATCTGGACCACCAAATGGCACGAATTTTTCACGGCGAAAACTGGCTACGCCATTGCCACCGTCGCCAGCCTCTACGGTAATGACTGCTTCATCAACAAAGCGCATATTGCCAATCCTCTAAAAACTTTAAAACCCCATATTCTGCCATATTTTAAAGAATTTCTCGACTATATTTATATGCTATTCCATGAAGATCGCTTATTTAATCCTGTCATGTTATTGAACAGCCATTAATTTTTGATAAGTTTCAAAACTAAGCTCTATGCTTTTGTTTTAATATACTTTTTAATGATCACTTGATTGTTTTTAATTATTTCTGCTTTGTCGTGCAACTGCCTATAGTGTAGGCAATGTTAAAAGAGTCGGGCCTATGAGCAATTCAGAAAGGAAATCTGTCAGTCCATTGTCATCACAATTTGTATTATTGATGGCAATGGCATGTGGCTTATGTGCAGGCTCTGCCTATTTTAACCAGCCTCTGATCTATTCAATCGAGAAAAGTCTGGGCATTAGTACCAGTCAGGCCGGTTTTGCCGTGGTGATTGCACAGATTGGTTATGTCCTCGGCTTAATGCTTTTGGTTCCTTTGGGAGACTTTCTGAATAAACGCAAACTGATCGTTAACCTGATGGTCTTTGCAGCCATTTCGCAGATATTGCTTTCATTCAGTACGACTTTATCAATGTTATATCTGTTTACCTTGTGTGCCACCTTTGGCGCAATCTCGGCGCAGATCTTAATTCCTTTTGCATCGACCATTAGCCCACCTGAATCCAGCGCTGCTACAGTGGGTAAGCTGATGAGTGGGTTGGTGATGGGAATTATTCTGTCACGTACCTTTGCCGGCTTTGTTTCCACTTACTGGTCTTGGGAAGGTGTGTATTTATCCAGCGGTGTGATCACCTTGCTCTTTGCAGCACTCATGTGGAAAAAACTACCCGATACTCAAGCTCAGGCAGGCTTAACTATTGGTGACATTTACCGCTCTTTGTTTAGCCTTGCAGGTCAGAATCCACATTTAATCCGGCGTGCCTGTGCGGGTGCCTTGGGTTTTGGAATTTTATCGATGATCTTTACCTCGATGACTTTTGTATTAGGCAATGCACCTTATTATTTCACCGATTTCGAAATTGGGTTATTTGGCTTACTGGGCGTGATCGGGATTTATTCATCAAGCTGGTCAGGCAAAACCGTAGGACAAGGTAGAGAAAATCTGGTCGCCAAGCTATGCATTGTCCTGATGTTCGGCTCTACACTGCCCTTATATTTTGCCCAGCACAATATTGTAATCTATGCGATTGGTGTGCTGATGGCCTACTTTGGTCTGACAGCCTTCCATGTTTTGAATCAGAATCTGGTTTATCGGATTGATCTTAAATCGCGTTCACGTATTAATGCAGTCTATATGACGATTTACTTTAGTGGTGCCGCTTTAGGTTCGCTTGGTGCAGTCTATGCCTGGGAGCAGTTTGAATGGATCGGTTGCGTGATCCTTGGCTTTATTTTCTCGATTGGAATTTTACTGATTGATCGCTTGGATTTTAAGAAAATGCAAAATGCTTGATTCACAAAGGAATAAATCGATCGGTTTATTCCTTTTGGTAAAGTACATACTTCATTAACTCTGTTCTAAGATTAGAATTTTGTTCTCGATGAATACTACCTAATTGAGGTGTAATATTCGCGATATGTTCCAAATTTTCACTACCAACCAGTGCGTTATATCTTACATAGTTAAGCAAACATTGATTTTGAAATCTCCTAATTTGGTCTTTTAATTCTCCATCAGATATTGCTTTACCTAAAAATTTAAAAGCATCTTCTTGCTCATTAAATATAGATATAAATTTTTTATTCAATATTTTTATACTTTCATTTCGATCAGGTTTATAAATTAAATAATTACATATTTGATTACTAAGATGCTCAAGCTCAACAAGTTGAATAACTAGTCCTTTACAATAATTAGCAATTACTTCTACCCCTTTCTGCTCTCGCCAACTAGTATAGGTCATTAATATTGCAATCGGTGCAAATATCCCTGCTGACCAAAGCAAGAGATTGGTCGCTAAAGCAATATCAACATCTAAAAGTTTGAAGATTGCATAAATCGCAATGCATAAAACTAAAATGATTGCATACACTGCCAGTAAAGTAGCCAACAGATTTTCTGACTTTTTCATCTCTTGCTACCCCAAAAGCAATTTAGCTTCTATTTGGCAACACGTTGTTTATTTTCCAAAATTTCCGGTAAACCACGTTCAATCCAGTGAATCATTTGCATCACTTTATCCGCAGCTTGTGAACCGGTAATGGTCAACTGATATTCCACTTTGGGCGGCACAACCGGATAAACCGTTCTGAGCACAAAACCATCTTGTTCCAGCACTTTTAAAGTCTGGGAGAGCATCTTTTCACTCACTCCTTCAATCCGTTGTTTCAGTTCACTAAAACGATGCACACCTTCACTCAGGCAACGCAACACCAAGACCGACCATTTATTGGAAAGATGCTCCAATATTTCACGTGATGGACATTCAGTTGATAAAACCTGTCCTAATAACGGACTAATTGCATAATTTGTCATAAATCTATCTCGGGATTTTATTACTTACTGATTTTAATATACTTACTCTTTGTAAGCTAACAGATTAATATTTCGTCAGCAAGCTGATTTACATTTTGTGATTGAATCGAATCCACCCGACTTCAATAAAAAATAAGTATAAAAAAAGAGCCTCCATAGAGACTCTTTTTTAAACTACATCAACAAATTATGCATTTGTTTCTGCAGGAACTTTAGGATAGCTTACGCCGCCCATTTGTTCAGCAATACGTAATACCTGGCAGCTATAACCCACTTCGTTATCGTACCAAACATAAGCAGTTAAACGGTTGCCTGAAGTGATTGTTGCTTGCGCGTCAAATACACCTGCAGTGCGTGAACCAATAAAGTCAGAAGAGACCACTTCAGTCGAGTTGGTATAACCGATTTGACCTTGAAGGATCGAACCGATTGAAATCTGACGAATATATTCGTTTACTTCATCACGATCAACGTCTTGACCTAAAGTCAGGTTAAGAATTGCAAGTGATACATTTGGCGTAGGAACACGTACAGAATTACCTGTCAATTTACCTTGAAGTGCTGGCAGCGCTTTAGCAACTGCTTTCGCTGCGCCAGTTTCAGTAATAACCATGTTCAATGTTGCAGCACGGCCACGACGGTCCGCTTTATGGTAGTTATCGATCAAGTTCTGGTCGTTTGTGAACGAGTGAACTGTTTCAACATGACCATTTAACACGGTGTATTTATCATGCAATACTTTCAGTGTTGGAGTAATTGCGTTAGTCGTACAGCTTGCAGCAGAGATGATGCTATCTTCAGCAAGGATGTCCGCCTGGTTCACACCGTAAACCACATTCTTCATGTCACCTTTACCAGGTGCAGTCAAAATAACACGAGCAGCGCCCGGGCATTTGAGGTGTTGAGCAAGACCTTCAGCATCACGCCATTTACCAGTGTTGTCGATCACAAGTGCATTGTTAATACCATATGCTGTGTAATCCACTTCAGAAGGATTAGACGCATAGATCACTTTAATGAAGTTACCGTTTGCAATAATTGCTTCGTTTTCTTCATCTACAGAAATCGTGCCTGCAAATGGGCCATGAATCGAGTCACGACGCAGTAGAGATGCACGTTTTTCCAAATCACCATCAGATGATTTACGAACCACGATTGCTTTCAGGCTAAGACCGCGACCCAGACCTGATTGACCAATCATCAAACGTGCCAGGATACGACCGATACGACCGAAACCATAAAGAACTACGTCTTTATGTTCTACAGCAGCAGCATTACCTTCTAGAGATTTAACAGCGTCTGCAACAAATGCATCGATGTCGCCGCCTTTTTCTTTAAATTCAACAGCAAGTTTACCTAGATCAACTTCAGCAGAACCGATGTTCTCAACTTTCGCCAATGCTTCAAGAATTGGGAATGTATTTACAACCGAAAGTTCAACATCGAGTACGCGAGTACGGCGGTGTGCTTTCAAGATCTGAATCACAGAACGGTTAATTAAAGAGCGACCATAAACTGTAGCTACAATATTTTTTTCACGATATAACTGACCAACAAGGGCAATCATGCGTTCCGCAAGTTCTTCACGGTTTTTCCAGCGACCTTGGTGCTCTGCATGTAGGGCAACGATAGTGTCTTTGCTCACAGATACGTCCTCTAATTAATTGTAAATCTAGGCATAAATTTCAAAACCCCATAATTGTAATGGAATTGGAGGCAACTTTGAATCAAAAGCTCACCGAGACGAGTGGTTTTTAACGTATATTCACTATAAATCTGGGAAATAGTTGCAATTAGCTAAATGATTTTGCATTCAAAAATTTTAAAAGCATGCGTTTTCCCGTACGGAGCAGAAATTTGTTAAATGTTGTTTATTCATTCGATCTCTTTTTAATTTTAAGAGTCTAGTCGATCCTGATAGTTTGCCAGATTTTTCTTAAGTGCTAATTGCTGTTTACGCTGCTTAAATAGATGCAGAATTCCTTCAATCACCAGCACCAATACGGCAAGCCAAATTGGAATATAAGTCAGCCACTCGCCAGCTTCCACACGCTCCCCCAAAGCCATCGAGGCAAAGGCCAACAGCACAGGTTCCAGATAACTCAACAATCCAAAGATCACAAAGGGTAAATATCGGCTGGCGAGAATATAGCTACCGAGTCCCAGTGCGCTCAAAAAACCCAATACCAATACTGCCCAGATTAAATGAGAATGATTTAACATGAGCTGCATCGAGTCGCTATAAATAAAACCCAGATAAAATGCAGCGGGCAAAATCAGAAATAGATCCCACCAGAAGCCCCCCAGATGATCCGTAGCAAATTTACGCCGCATGAAGAAATACAAAGGATAGGCCAAAGCCACATAGACCGTTTCCCATGCAATAGAGCCGATCCGCCAGATTTCATGCCCCACACCCAGCACAGCCAAAGCCACAGCAACCATCTGAAATAATGATAATTTTTCTTTATAGACCACACAGCCCACCAGTACCATCACCAGCGGCAACAGAAAATAACCGAGTGAGACTTCTAGGCCACGACCATTGATAGGGCCCCACAAGAACAGCCATAATTGTGTGGTACATAACAGGGAGCTGATCAGCAGCCAGATCAACAAGGCAGGTTGCTGCAAAACCCGCTTAAAGATACTGCTGATATGTTGCAGATCACCCGACCACCACATAAAGGCAGTTAAAAACGGAATTGTGGCCAGCATGCGCCAGGCAAAGGTCTGTTCACTATCTAAAGGCTGCAAGAAAGGCGTAAATACATAGAGCACCCCGAAAACCACCGAGGCCAATACAGATAACGCAATGCCTTTATACATAGTCAAACTCTACTTTCATTCGCCGGCATTATAACGATTAGTACACTAGAAAGCTTGATGCTTCATCTATTTAAAGTGAAATCACTACCCTACTTTGAAATATATTTTTGCTCATAAAAATAAAAAACCATGCCTAAGCATGGTTTCGATTAAGAAGATATTTCTATCTTTGCGTTTGTTTGGTATGAATCACATCACTCAGGTCATAACCCACAGACTGTGCATATTGCAAATATTCGTTTACAACATTTTTATCTAATTGCGGATTACGTGACAGTATCCACATGTATTTACGTTTAGGCTCACCGACCAGAACGGTTTGATAATTCTCATCCAGTTTTAAGACCCAATAATCGCCACGCCCGACCGGAATCCAGCGAATAAATTCGGGCAGGAAACTGACTTTTAATTTGGTATTTTGCGGTGGATCTTGCACAAATGCCTCACCCAAGGATTGGGTGGGCTGACCATCTTTTTTCATACAGCGGTTATCGACCACAATATTGCCATTTTCATTTAAGGTATAGGTTGCAGTGACATCACGATCGCATTTATTTTGAAAAGACAAAGGCTTGCGCGCCACTTCATACCAAGTCCCCAAATAACGGTCCAGTTCTACTTTTTCAACAGTGGCTAATGGCTCATTTTGCGCATAGGCCATCGTCGCCGCGCCAAAACCAAGAAGAACCGCACTACCCACAGCAATTTTTGCCAGCTTCAATCCATTACCTGAAGAATTTTGAGTTGTCATAAAAATACCTATTATATGTTCACAAAATATTTATTTAAAAATTTTCTGTTCTTACAATAGCCTTATCCAAGCACTTGATTTGTTACATTATGTTTGGTTTATGATTGACTTTAGGTCATCGAAATAAAACTTCATGTAAAAAAAATCAATCAAACATCTGGGCTTTTAAGCGCAAAATTTCATCACGCAGACGTGCAGCCTGCTCAAACTGTAACTCTTTAGAGGCTTTCAGCATTTCCTTTTCAAGCTTGTTAATATGCTTCGCAAACATTTTCGGGTCTGCCATGATATGTCGTTCATCTGCACTGATCGCGCGCGCCTGATCAGAAGCTTTCAATTCAATTGAATCATCATCCAATATTTCACCGGTATCGATTTCCTTGATTACCTGACGGACTGCGCTACGCGGAGTAATACCATGCTCTTCATTAAACTGAATCTGCTTGGCACGACGTCGATCTGTCTCATCAATGGCTTTTTGCATTGAGTCAGTTATTCGATCTGCATACAAAATCGCCCTCCCTTTCAGGTTACGCGCAGCACGCCCGATAGTCTGAATGAGAGAACGCTCAGAACGCAGGAAACCTTCTTTATCGGCATCCAGAATCGCAACCAGTGACACTTCCGGCATATCCAGACCTTCACGCAGCAGGTTAATCCCGACCAGCACATCGTGTACGCCAGTACGCAGCTCATGAATAATCTTGACGCGCTCAACGGTGTCGATATCCGAGTGTAAATAAGCGACCTTAATCCCGTACTCTTTCAAATAAGAGGTCAGGTCTTCTGCCATGCGCTTGGTCAAGGTGGTGACCAGTACCCGCTCATTGATATCTTTGCGCAGATTAATTTCTGAAAGTACATCATCGACTTGCGTCAGTACCGGACGAATTTCAATTTCAGGATCGATCAGACCGGTCGGACGTACCACCTGCTCGACAATCTGCTGCGATTTTTCCAGTTCATAACGTGCTGGCGTTGCGCTGACATAAACGGTGGTCGGGACAATGCGTTCCCATTCTTCAAATTTCATCGGGCGGTTATCTAGCGCGCTTGGCAAACGGAAGCCGTAATTCACCAGATTTTCTTTGCGCGAACGGTCGCCTTTATACATGGCACCAATTTGTGGCACAGTCACATGCGATTCATCAATAATCAGCAAGGCATCATCGGGAATATAATCGAACAAGGTTGGCGGCGCCTCGCCTGAAGGACGTCCAGACAAATGACGCGAGTAGTTTTCGATGCCATTGGTATAGCCCAACTGCTGCATCATTTCCAGATCATAACGGGTACGCTGTTCAATCCGCTGCGCTTCCAGCAATTTGTCATTTTCACGAAAGAACACCAGTCGTTCTTTGAGTTCTTCCCGAATGGTTTCAATCGCGCGGGATAAATTGTCTTTTGGCGTGACATAGTGACTTTTGGGATAAATCGTCACCCGCGGGACTTTGCGCACCATTTTTCCGGTCAGTGGATCAAACCAGCGGATGGAGTCGACTTCATCATCAAACAGTTCAATCCGGATGGCATCCTGATCCGATTCTGCCGGAAAAATATCGATAATTTCCCCACGAATACGATAAGTACCGCGCAGGAATTCCAGTTCATTACGCGAATACTGCATTTCGACCAGACGGCGGATAATGTCATCACGACCAATGCGGTCGCCTTCCACCACATGCAGCAACATGCTCATGTAGGCATTCGGATCACCCAAACCATAAATTGCAGAAACTGATGCGACAATAATTGCATCACGACGTTCTAATAATGATCGGGTCGCGGAAAGACGCATCTGGTCAATATGGTCATTAATTGCGGCATCTTTCTCGATAAAAGTATCTGAAGATGGCACATAAGCTTCCGGCTGATAATAATCATAATAACTGACAAAATACTCGACGGCGTTATTCGGGAAAAATGCTTTAAATTCGCCATAAAGCTGTGCAGCCAGCGTTTTGTTATGTGCCATGACAATGGTCGGACGCTGGGTCTGTGCAATTACATTGGCCATGGTATAAGTCTTACCCGACCCGGTAACGCCCAGTAAAAGCTGATCATGAAAGCCCTGTTCAATACCCTTGACCAGCTTTTCAATGGCCTGTGGCTGATCACCTGCGGGTTGATAACTGGTTACTAATTCAAAGGGTTGCTTATCAGTCACAGCTACATGTCTCAACTCGAATGCGGATCAGGAATTTTAGCAGATTTCAGACTTGCCGGAGCAGATTCCATAGCCAAAATACCGAAATCCAACAGATGATGACAGTCGAGAAATATGTTGAGAATTCTCATATTTAGTCAGTCTTTCAACATTCAGGCCATCCCTGCTTTTTACTTGACCCCAACCCCGATCAAAGGCAACATGAAGATCAGGATGGCCTCGAATAGACAATTATGACTTACCACTATCACGATGAAAATATTGTTAAATCCCTTCCGGAAAATACCGTGTTTGTTTTTGGCAGCAATCTGGCGGGTCAGCATAGCGCAGGCGCAGCAAGAACAGCGCTTGAGCATTTTGGTGCAGTCATGGGCGTCGGTCGTGGCTGGTCGGGTCAAAGCTATGCCATTCCAACCATGAACGAGCATTTGCAGCAAATGCCGCTGTCACAAATCCAGCACTATATCGATGACTTCAAGATTTACACCAAAAACCATTCTAAAAATAAATATTTTATTACGTCTTTAGGATGCGGGATCGCAGGTTATAAAGTCGAAGAAATTGCACCGATGTTTAAAGGCATTTCACGCAATGTCATTTTCCCGCAATCTTTTCGCCCTTTTGTAGAAAAACCTTTACCTAAACTAACAGCAAATTTCCTACATACCATATTCCGTGATTCAGTCATTTTAACTCCGGCGACGGATGAACTGATTGAAGAACTACCACTAAGTGAAAATGAAAAAAGTCTGGCAAGAATTATTTTAAATACCCAGATCTATCCAACCGACAGCAATGGGCGGGAACGTGTCTTTGAAATTGAAGATATTCTGCATAACCTAAATACTAAACTGGTCGACTTCCAGAGTCATTCAGAAGGCGGCATGCTGTTTGGTGGTGTAATTTTAGCGCTACTTGAGCTATATAATCTCAATGAAAAAGACTTTATTGATGTATGGCAAGGAGTACGAGAAATTGCGCCACCGAAACCGGAAAATAAAGCACGTAAAACTATTCGCTAACCAGATCTGACTGAAAGCCAATTTTTGAATTGGCTTTTTTTATGGGGAGAAGCCATGCAATAGCTCAGGCGAACGTTTAGCTTCCCTGTCGATGCGATGTTCTAGATCTTGAATGCAGCAGCTCAAAGTAATAAAGAATATGGATAATTCAATAGGATTCAGAGTGTATTTTGCGGGAAAATAAATAGACCAATAAAATTGTGATGACTTAAATGCCAAATATTACACACAAAAAAAGCCATGGTTCATCATAGCTTTTTAAGTTGGATCAATTAGCGCTTGCCCATTGAACGACGAGTACCGCGTGGCGGCATCCAGGTACGGTCAGCATAACGCTGCGGTCTTGGTCTTAAATCTTCTAGAACTTCTTCTGCTGCATTCTGTTCTGCCTGCTTGATCGGAAAAGGCAAATTAACTAGGGGCTTTTTTTGGGGAGGCGTTTGGGTGCTCATATGATTCACTCAATAATATATGTGCCTATTGTACAAAAAAACTCAGGTGACTGGGTAGCATGATCTAGGATAAATTCATCCAGCTCTTTTTCTGGCTGCAGTCATGCAGAAAAAAACTAGCCAATTCTCAAACCACTTCCCCCCCTGTGCTTTGTCTCAACTCAAACATGAGCGTCAAATACAAAATCAAAAACATGCTGATAAAAAGACCAAATGTTTTCTAAGGCCAGCTGGGCATAATGGACTTAAATAGCTATTTTTCAGGTAGTTTGATCTAAATAACCCAATCCCACAAAACATAAAATATACGATAGATACAAATATTAACCAACGGTTAACCTTTGACCTGTTGTTCTATAACTGAATTTTTTAATGAAATTCACATAATAAATTTACTAGAAAAACGAATAAACACAGTGGACATGGAGTTCCAAATCAATGAAAACAATGCTGGCATGTATGGCAGGCCTAGCCACTTTACCTATGGTTGCACATGCAGATTCACCTTATTTTAGTCTGCAGGATGGAGATGGCTTTAAGCGCTTTTCTGTATCAGTCGGTGCCTTGCATGTCATGCCACAAGGTAAAGCACAGCCTGTTCGTGTCAATACTGCGATTAATGAAGGCTATCAATCTAAAGTTGGAGATATTCAGGCGCAAACCGTCATAGACAACCTTGACCCCGACCGCAAACCAAACCGTGTGGTTGAAGGATTAGTCAGACTAATTGGTGCATTTGGGGGTAAAGTATCTAGTGGCCTTTCTGGAGATTCCTACGTATATGGTCTTTCAGAATGGGATAATCCAGGAACAGGTCTGGAAGCCGATGATGTCACTACCTTAGGCATTATGTCCAACTACTATTTTACCGATAATATTTCGTTTGAAATGAAAGCCGGCATTCCTCCCAAGGTCGATATCAAGGGCAAAGGCACAATCTATGCGCCATTTGCCGCTGTGGCAACGCCATTAGGCGGGATTGCAGGTAATTTGAATCTTGCTAATGACATTAGAATTACAGATCTAGCCCAGTCTAGCAAAGCAGCAGAAGCACGTGCCTGGACCCCTGCTTTTGAATTCCAGTATCATTTTGGTAAAACCGGGGTCAATAAATTCAGACCTTATGTAGGGGTAGGCTTAATGTACGCTTATTTCAATGAGCTTGAAATGGATAAAGGCATTGAATCTGATCTCGTTGCTGCAGGTCATATGATCCAGAATATTATTAATCAGAATGCTGGTGCTTCCTTGGAAATGAAGGACAGTACTGGCAGAATGAAAGTGGATCTTGAGGCTACCGATGCCTTTGCTCCCGTAGCGACTGTGGGCTTCACTTATGATTTCAATGAGAAATGGTTTGCAGTTGGTTCAGTATCTTATGCCCATTTGAAAAATGAATCTAAAATTACAGTAATTAATGAAAATACCGGACAAACCCTGATTAGCTCAAAAGCTGATGTGGAAATCAATCCTATTCTGGCCTATGCAGGATTCGGGATGCGTTTCTAATTTCAAGATCAGGTTTTAGGAAAACGGCTTCGGCCGTTTTTTTAAGCTTAAAATATTGATAAAAAAAATTTATCTTTTGATTAATTTTTATTTTATCGCCTCCATAGCTTGAATCGAATACCATAAGCGCTTATTTCATCTGCATGCTCACCCTATGTCCGATACTCCATTTTCCAAAGCGCTTATTTTTATGCTGATTGGCTCCGCTATCATTCTGGCATTGTCATTGGGCGTACGTCATGCATTTGGTCTTTATCTGGTGCCGATGAGTGATGAATTTGGTTGGGGACATAATGTTTTTAGCTTGGCGATTGCCATGCAAAACCTGATCTGGGGAGCAGTACAACCCATTACTGGAGCCTTCGCAGATAAATATGGCAGCAAGATTGTCGTTGCCGTAGGTGGGGCACTCTATGCCGTGGGCTTGCTACTCATGGCGGTCAGTTCTACTGGACTGCTGTTAAATCTGAGTGTGGGCCTGATTTTAGGTCTGGCCCTGTCTGCAACATCTTTCCCGGTTTTACTGTCTGCTGTAGGACGTGCTGCACCACCAGAAAAACGCAGTCTGGCGATGGGTATTGCCAGTGCGGCCGGATCTTTTGGCCAGTTTATCATGCTGCCTTCGACCCTGTTGCTGTTACAGAATGTCGGTTGGTCAGGAGCATTGGTGGTCAGTGCGATTTTGATTGCCCTGATTGTACCACTGGCCTGGATGCTGAAAGCACCAATGTATATTCATCCAAATGCAGCATCTACACCCAATAAAGTGTCCCTCAGTTTTAAACAGATTCTGCTGGTAGTGAAAAATCATAAACCCTTCTGGTTTCTGTCTATGGGCTTTTTTGTCTGCGGTTTCCAGGTGGTATTTATTGGCATTCACCTGCCGGGTTATCTGATTGATCACGGTTTTAATGCCACCACAGGGACTATTTTTCTGGCATTGGTGGGTCTATTTAATGTGGTCGGCACCTATACTGCGGGCTGGCTCGGGGGTAAATATTCCAAGCCGCATTTGTTGATGGGTCTCTATGGCTTACGCGGGATCGCAATTATTGCCTTTCTCATGCTGCCACTGAGCACATGGACAGTCTATGCCTTTGGTGTCATTATGGGATTACTCTGGCTATCGACCGTTCCGCTCACCAACGGCATTGTGGCGAATATGTTCGGGGTGAAATACCTGACCATGCTCAGTGGTATCGTGTTTTTTACCCATCAGGTTGGCTCGTTTTTCGGTGGTTATCTTGGCGGAGTCAATCATGACTTGAGTGGTAATTATAATGCTGTCTGGATGCTGTCGATTGCCTTAAGCATTTTTGGCGTATTGGTACATTTCTGGGTCAATGAGGAGCAAATTGTGCATGACTGATTCTATGCTCATACTCAAAATCTCGATTGCTGTGGCGCTCTTGCTTTTATTTGCTCTGTCGGTGGCATTATGGATCCAGACACCGCAGCTGTTTGAATACTTTAATCAGGCCTTTTGTGCGCATTAAACTGCTGAAATTTACTCAGCTAAATAAACACAATTCACAGCACAATACCTTAAATGATTCATAATCAATAGAATAATAAAAATACAAGGTTATTTATAAACTTTCGATCATTACTTTTTTAATTTTGTTTCAATCGGCAATTTTCTTAGATGCTCATGAACAAGAAAATTCCGAGACTTTACATTCCAGTCGTCCTTTTCCAGCCGATCAGCACCATTTACTCAAACGGATCAGTCTTGCCGGTAGTCGCCTGTATTAATGAGAAACATCATAATAAAAAAAGGACGATCCAGCCTTCCAGAATAATTAGATCAGCGAGGTATACACTTTCACCATTGAGGAACTAACCACCTCAATGGTGTTTTATTTTTGGGATATTGCCAGTTCTGCTCGAGTGAATTTTATTTTTCAAGCTTGATGAATATAAGATTCTTTCGTATATCCTTTTACATAACCAAGTTATTCTTTACTTTTTCTCACCTAATTAACCTAGTGTGTTTTCCTTTTTCTGCTTAGCGTATTCAGTCATGAATATGTTTATCGCCTTAAGGAGAAAAAGATGAATACCAGTCATTTGTCAGATTGTGTTCAAACCTGTATGAGCTGCTCCCTCACCTGTATTGCTTGTGCAGCTGCCTGCTTAAAAGAAGAACATGTAGAAATGATGCGTGAATGCATCCAGCGTTGTCTGGATTGTGCCGATATTTGTCAGCTCTGCGCGCGTATGGAGCAGAAGCAATCGCCTTTTATGCAGGAAATCTGCGAGCTGTGTGCCAAGGCTTGTGATTATTGCGCAGAGGAATGCAGTCAGCACCAACATGAACATTGTCAGCAATGTGCAGAAGCCTGTCGCCGTTGTGCAGAAGAATGCCGAAAAATGGCTGCTTAAAAACCAAGTTAATCAACTTTATCTTCATCCGAATTGAATTGGTCAATGCTTTATCTTCTAGCTGATTTAAAGCATTTAAAACAAAAAACCCGCAAGCCTTCACTTACGGGTTTTTTAAATCCAAGGCAAACATCTCGCTTAGAATAAACGATTCATACCATTGAGTGTCGCTACACGGTAGGCTTCCGCCATGGTCGGATAGTTAAACGTGGTTTCCACAAAATACTTGATCGTATTGTTTGGACTGTTCATCACCGCCTGACCAATGTGGATAATTTCAGATGCATTATTACCGAAGCAATGTACACCCAAAACTTCCAGCGTTTCACGATGGAACAAAATCTTTAATTCGCCCATAGTGTCACCGGTAATTTGCGCACGCGCCAAATGACGGAACGAGGCCTGACCGACTTCATACGGAATTTTTTCTTCAGTCAACTGCTGCTCAGTTTTACCAATCGAAGAAATCTCGGGAATGGTATAAATTCCGGTTGGAATATCAGTAACGGGGGCAACGTCTGGCTCACCGCTCATATTGGCACCCGCGCAACGACCTTGGTCATAAGCAGCAGATGCAAGCGACGGCCAACCGATTACATCACCGGCAGCATAAATATTTTCAACTTCAGTCTGGTATTGATCATTTACCGTCAACTGACCACGGCTGTTTGGTTTCAGGCCAACATTTTCCAGCCCTAAACCATCGGTATTACCTGAACGGCCGTTACACCACAAAATTGCATCGGCTTTAATTTTTTTGCCGCTTTGCGTGTGCATCACCACATGATCATCAAATGTTTCTAAAAAGTCGATCTGTTCATTGTGACGAATCAGCACACCTTGCTCACGCAAGTGATAAGACAGCGCATCGGAAATTTCATCATCCAGATAGCTTAACAGTTTGTGCTGGGTATTGATTAAATCAACTTTATGCCCAAGACCAATGAAAATCGATGCATATTCACAGCCAATTACACCTGCGCCATAAATGATGATTTTCTGGATAGAAAAGTCCAGATCCAGAATTTTATCTGAATCAAATACACGTGGATGATTAAAATCAAGAATTTCTGGGCGATACGGACGCGAACCGCTGGCAATGACCAGTTGCTTAAACACCAAGGTTTCTTTAATGCCGTCTGGACTAAATACAAAAATAGTATTTTGATCCTGAACATAGGCTCGACCATGATAGATATCGATCTTGTTACGGTCATAGAACCGTGAATGTGTATCTACTTGTTGTTGAATCACTTTATGCGCATGACGCAATACTTGCTTCATGGTGAACTGTTTCCAGTCCCCAACTTTCTGAAACAGTGGATCACGTTGATAACGGATAATACTGGATACCGTTTGACGCAATGCTTTACTTGGAATAGTACCTACATGGGTACAGTTACCACCTAGCTGTTCACGCATCTCAACGATTGCAACACGCTTACCAGATTTGGCAAGTTTCATTGCCGCGCCTTCGCCCGCAGGGCCCGAACCTAGAACTACCGCATCATATTTAACGAAAGTCCCACTAACGACCTCTTTTTTACGTGGCATTCAACGCTCCTCAAAATTAAAAAATTCACTTTAATCTACCTGCTTATTATGACGTAAATCCTGTTGATTTTGTGTATTTAACTCACATATATTGGTTGATGAGAACATTTTTTAAATGAATACCCCTTTTTGCCCTATTTATAGCTAAGTTCGTTATAATAAACGCGCTATCTTTGATCATCTCCCCCTTCAAAAACAGTGGAAAAGTTGAATATGTCTGAAAACCGTAAACCTGAACAGGGTGTCAAACTTCGTGGCGCAGAGAAAGTCGCTCGTATTCCTGTAAAAGTGATCCCTACGGTTGAAACACCACGTAAGCCGGACTGGATTCGCGTAAAGATGGCAGCGCCGGAAGAAGTACAACGGATTAAAACAACGCTTCGCGAGCAAAAACTACATACTGTCTGTGAAGAAGCAGCCTGTCCAAACCTGCCTGAATGTTTTGGTGGCGGTACCGCAACCTTTATGATTATGGGTGATATCTGTACCCGTCGCTGTCCATTTTGCGATGTAGCACATGGTCGGCCAAATGCATTGGATGCAGATGAACCGCGCCACATGGCCGAAACCATTGCTAATCTTGGGTTGAAATATGCCGTGATTACCTCTGTAGACCGTGATGACTTACTCGATGGTGGTGCGCAGCATTTTGTCGATTGTATTAAAGAAGCACGTGCTTTAAGTCCAAAAACTTTACTTGAAATTTTGGTACCGGACTTCCGTGGCCGTATGGATATTGCACTGCGCATCATGACCGAATGTCCACCCGATGTGTTTAATCATAATATTGAAACAGTGCCGCGTTTATATAAAGCGATGCGTCCAGGTTCTGATTATCAGCACTCTTTAAACCTGTTAAAAATGTTTAAAGAATATTGCCCGAATATTCCAACCAAATGTGGCCTGATGGTCGGTATTGGTGAGACTGAAGAAGAAGTGCTTGCCTTACTTGACGATTTACATGCACACGGCGTGGACTATGTGACGATTGGTCAGTATCTACAGCCTTCTAAAGAACATGCAGCGATTGATCGCTTTGTGACCCCTGAAGAATTCGAACGTTATACCGAACATGGCCAAAAACTGGGCTTCCGCAATATCTGGGCAGCACCCATGGTTCGTTCAAGCTACTTTGCCGATCGTCAATACTACGGCGAACCGGTTCCAGCAGTGCGTCGTAAAACTGACCCTGCCAAGAAAATTGCTGTTCAGGCCATTGAAGCTTAGTCCTGTTTAAACCAATGAAATAAAAGCCCTCTCAAGTAGAGTAATGCCAGTCAGTTAAGCAATTGACTGGCATTTTATTTTTTAAATTCAGTATTATATTTGATAGATAGCAAAGTTATCCGCAACTGTTTGAAGCATGAGGTATATTGCACGGCAATATTAAAAAAATGATGGTTTCCATGACAAATTTACTAGTGGATGGTGGCTGACGAGTTTTGCGGTGAGGGATCACAAGATGCCTTCCTTGCGAAGTTTCGCTTCTCATTTGGGCGAAACCAAAGTAACAAATGATTTACAAATATTTGATTTAAAAAGTTAAGACTCCATCTTGAACGACCTTGAACGACTAAGCAGTTAAAGAGTCTATTTCTAAATTCTTTAACTGATCAGCTTTACTCTCCAGTAGAGGGCTTTTTAATATCCATATTAAAATTTTACTGAGCGTTAAACCCCATTTTTTATTTTAGATAAAGATTAAGTCATTACTTATCTTCACATTTCTTTGCGCGTTCTCACTTGAAGATTGATCATTTTTCCAACAACCTCAAAATAGATGCAAGACTTAAACATATCGTTGCAAGACTTGAAAACGATCATTCTCACATGTGCAATGCTGAACCTGTCCGATCCTCAAGCGACAAAAAAATGAATGAACTGTGACAAAAATTCTATGAGATCCCAGCACAGGCAACGTTGTATAAATCTGGAGAAATATAACAATGTCATTTATTTTCGCTGTGCTACTGCTATTACTGAGTTTATGGGCAGTTTTCTATTTTCAGCTCTCGCGTAGTGCGGGTGCAATCGTGCTGATGGTCGTGTCAGTGGTCTGTGCCTTTCTTAGTCCGTGGTCACTGATTCTTGGTATCCCACTCATCCTGATCAGCCTCGTGGTGATAATCGACCCTCTGCGCATGTCGTTTATTTCCAGACCGGCCTATAAAGCACTGGCCAATGCCATGCCGAGCATCAGTCCGACAGAGCGTGAAGCACTGGACTCCGGAACCAGCTGGTGGGAAAAAGAACTGTTTATGGGTGCGCCGAACTGGGAAACCTTTAATAGCTATCCTTATCCAAAACTCTCGCTAGAAGAACAGGCTTTTCTGGACAATGAAGTTGAAACCTTGTGCAGCATGCTGGATGAATGGGAAATTCACGAGCAGAAAGCGCTGCCTGATCATGTCTGGCAATATATTAAGGAGCATGGTTTTTTGGGCCTGATTATTCCCAAAGAATATGGTGGTCGCGCATTTAGTTCTTTTGCTCAAAGCCGGGTAATGAGCAAGATTTCCTCTCGCTCCCTCACCACGGCCGTGAGTTGCATGGTACCGAACTCTCTCGGCCCGGGTGAACTATTGCTGCATTATGGTACTGAGGAACAGAAAAACCGTTACCTGCCGGGCCTGGCGCGAGGTGAAGAAATTCCCTGTTTCGGCCTGACCAGTCCTGAAGCCGGCTCTGATGCAGGCGCTATTCCCGATACTGGCGTGGTCTGCTATGGCCAGTTTGAAGGTCAGGAAGTCCTAGGCTTGCGAATGAATTTTTCCAAACGCTGGATTACGCTGGCACCCATTGCAACAGTGGTAGGTCTGGCCTTTAAAATGTATGACCCGGATCATCTTTTGGGCGAACAGACTGAATATGGTATTACCTGTGCCCTGCTGCCTGCCAGTCACGAAGGGGTCCAAGTAGGTCCTCGTCATAATCCCGGCCCACCATTCATGAATGGTACAGTTGAAGGTAAAGATGTATTTATTCCTCTGGACTGGATTATTGGTGGCGTAAAAAATGCCGGTAAGGGCTGGCGCATGCTGATGGAATGTCTGGCTGTGGGTCGTGGCATTTCCCTACCGGCACTGTCTACTTCTGCGGCAGAAATGACTTATTTAAATGTCGGGGCTTTTTCCCGAATCCGTCAACAATTTAAAATTTCAGTCGGCAAGTTTGAAGGTGTTCAGGAAGCCAATAGTGAAATTGCCAGTGATACCTATATGCTGGAAGCTTTCCGTTATCTGGTGACTTGTGGCCTTAATCAGGGCGGCAAGCCTGCTGTAATGACAGCGATTGCCAAATACTATGCCACAGAGGGAATGCGTAAGGTGGTGAATCACGGGATGGATGTGGTCGGTGGCCGCGCCATTCAGATGGGGCCACGTAATTTTCTGGCACCTTATTATCAGGCGATTCCAGTCTCCATTACCGTTGAAGGTGCAAATATTCTCAGTCGTTCCCTGATGATTTTCGGTCAGGGTTCAATGCGTTGCCATCCTTATCTCTATGAAGAATTACAACTCTTACAGGCTGAAGACCCGGCAGCCGCACTCAAGCCTTTTGATCATTTATTGTTTAAACATCTGGGATATACCTTTAACCGTACCGCCCGTTCCTTTGCCTACGCATTTACGGGTGGTTCAAGTACAGCACCTCAAAGTGCGGTTGAGTTTACCCGACCTTATTACAAGGTCATTAACCGGCTGAGCGCCAACTTTGCCTTAACCGCAGACATGTGTCTGGGTTTGCTGGCAGGCGATATCAAACGCAAAGAAATGCTGTCCGGACGTCTCGCCGATATTCATGCTCACCTGTTTATTGCCTCCTCTATTCTGAAGTATTTTGAGCATAGCAAAAAGACTGAAGCTGAACATTTGCATGCACAGCTTGCAATAGAAAAGTCACTCTATACAGCGCAGGAAGCATTTTATGATTTATTTGCTAACTTCCCGGCCGGTGCAGCAGCAGGTATGGTCAAGCTGTTATGTTTCCCATTTGGCCGTCCTGTACACAAACCCTCAGACCAGCTTAAACAGCAGGTTGCAAATAGCATGATGGAAGATAACGCATTCCGTCAGGTATTGAAAAAGCATGTCTATTACAATACCCATGAAACTGATGTCACTGGACGCATGGAATCGACTTTCGCTTTGCTACTGGATATTGAACAGCTTTGGGATCGCTTTAAAAAAGCTGAAAACAAAGGTCAGTTTAAAGGTTTAAGCTTTGCCGAGCATGTGACAGATGCACAGCAACATGGCTTTATTAATGATGGAGAAGCAGAAAAACTGCTTCACTATAATGCACGTCGTTATGACAGCATGCTGACAGATGTCTTTGATCTGCATTTACAGGAAGTATTGGAGCTGGAGAACCCCCATATTCGTAAAGCAGATGCGACAGGAACCGATACTTCTGTTCAAACCGATCCTTCACACTCAACTTCGCCTTAAATCAAACTTTGACCAAAGGTGTCATAAATTCCAAAGTGGGATGTAGTTGAATATTTCACTTTAGAACCTTTCCAAGTGGCTTTTTAGCCACTTTTTTACGACTATGGCACGATGGTATTTCGCATAAAAAGCACTAAGCTAGAGCTATAAGAAAATTGAGGGTAAACCATGTCACAACAAGATTATGAAAATGGCCTGAAAGTGCGTACTGATGTCATGGGCGAAAGCTTTGTCAAACGTGCACAGGAAAATACCGTGCCTTTTACCCAGCCTCTACAAGACTGGATTAATGAACATGCCTGGGGTTCAACCTGGCAACGTGAAGGTGTATTGCCACGTAAATATCGTTCTTTAATTACCATTGCTTTCCTTACGGCTCAAAAAAGCCCCACTGAATTAAAAGGCCATGTTCGGGGCGCTCTTAACAACGGCGCGACGGTTGAGGAAATTCAGGAAGTGTTACTCCATAGCCTGCCATATTGCGGTGCACCAGCAACTCAGGAGGCATTTCGGGCGGCACTTGAAGTGATCCAGGAATATCAGGTGAATGAGGAATAATTTGGTTGCAGATGAAATTGAGCCGTTTTAGAAATGAGCTCACAATTTAATTTTGCAGATGATTCATAAGTTACTTAGGCTAAATAAAGCTCAGCTGATTTTAGTTGCTTACCCTGATCTCAGCCTATCCGTCAAATGAATATGTACCGAGAAATTGTAGATTCTCGGTACATTACAATAATGATTCTAAAATAAAACTGATGGATTTTTTAGAGTTGAGCACCTACTTATAAAAACTCGCGCCTTTGATCACATACAGCCCGATCACTCATAAGATCAAGATCAGACAGATCCAGTAAAATAGTGGCTCAAAATAAGCCTTAGTTCAATGAAGATTCACACTAGAGCCAGTACACATTAAAGCTATAATAAAACTCCAGCACTTCAAAACGTACGTTATAGCCCAGTTCAGTCAACTCGGCTGATAAAGCCCGAATATCTTCCAAAGGCAAATGTTTGGGAAATACAGTAATGACTGCGGTATTGCCCTGTTTCGCATTTTCTTCAATTAGCTTGGCTAGACGCGGCTTATAGACCTCAATATTTAAATTGGCCACATCTGATAAAACCTTGGCCTGATCCGCCGTCATAAAAGTCATTTTTTATTTTCTCTTTTGATGTAATTTCATCAAGTTAAATGATTTAAACCAAAAGCCGTATTTCATTTTTGTATCAGGTAACTAAAAAATAACAAGCAAAAAAATCCCTCTGCAGAGGGATTTTTTTAAATAAAAACTTACTGACCGGGCAGTGGAATATATTGAGAAGAACTGTTTTGTGCTTTACGCTCAGTCACTACTACATCCAGCATCATGGTTTTGCCAGCACGCTCCACTTCAATCTGAATGGTACTATTCGGCTTTTGCAGGGCAACAAAATTAATCAAATGCGAAGCCGAACTGATCTCTTCCTCATTCACTTTCATAATTTTGTCGCCACGCTGGATGCCCGCTTTCGCTGCCGGTCCATCTGCCAGCACTTCTGCGACGGTCACCCCTTTCTCTTTAGGTTGCAGTACATCATCACGTTCTGTCGGTAATAAACTGATTCCTAACCAGCCACGAACGACACGGCCATCTTTCAGAATAGCATTCATCACCTGCTGACAGATTTTGGCTGGAATGGCGAAACCAATCCCCAGTGAACCACCAGTTTGCGAGAAAATTGCCGTATTCACCCCAATCAAGTTGCCGGCGACATCGATCAAGGCTCCGCCTGAATTTCCCGGGTTAATTGCAGCATCGGTTTGCACAAAGTCTTCATAGGTATTAATGCCCAGATCTGAACGCCCTGTTGCTGAAATAATCCCTTGCGTTACGGTTTGACCCACACCAAATGGGTTACCAATGGCCAAAACGACGTCACCGACTTCATTGCCACTCAATTTAAAAGGCAACACGGGTAATTGATCCAGTTCAATTTTAATCACTGCCAGATCGGTATCTGGATCCATTCCCACAACTTTTGCTTCAGCACGACGGCCATCCTGCAAAGCCACCACAATCTGGTCTGCCTGTGCAATCACATGATTATTGGTCAGGATATAACCATCAGGACGTACAATCACCCCGGAACCTAAACTGTTCTCATTCGGACTTTGTCCATACTGGTCAGGCAACTGATCGCCAAAAAACTCACGAAAGACCGGATCGGTCAACAAAGGATGAGCCTGCTGTTTGACTTTTTGAGTGGTAAAGATATTGACTACAGCCGGCGCTGCTACTCTCACCGCAGCACTATAGGAGACCACGCCTCCTGAGCGCGACGTATCAATCAACGGCTCTACTTTTTCAGCAGGCATTTTGACGCCATCTGGCGCAACTGGTGCCTTTGGTTTTTGTAGTTGTTGCCACCCCAAAAAACCGATAATGACTAAAATCAGTAACACCCAGGGTAACCATGTAAAGGTGCGGCGCACGTTGCTATCCTCTAAAATATTTTAATTCGTTGATGACTAAGTAATTTGTGTTCTATTGTAATGCTAAATACATAACTAAACACAAAAAATTCCACAGAGATTTGTGCAGCTTTAGTTACAATTAAAGCTATAGATAAATATGGGCAAGTTTTTAAACTTACAGGAATTTTATGGCGAATTTGAACGATATTATTCAATGGTGTGACCAGACTTTAGCGTCACGTGAATTTAAGGACTATGCACCGAATGGCTTGCAGATTGAAGGTAAATCCGAGGTCAATAAAATTCTGTGTGCCGTGAGTGCTTCGCAAAGTGCGATCGAAGCGGCAATTGAGCAAGGCGCAGATTTACTGCTGGTTCATCATGGCTATTTCTGGAAAGGTGAAGCCTACCCGATCACTGGTATGCGCGGTAAACGAATTAAAGCCTTAATTCAAAATGATATCTCTCTGGTTGGCTATCATCTGCCTTTAGACAGTCATCCAACTTTAGGCAATAATGCGGCGATTGCAGATTTATTAGAACTGGAAAATATCGAACAGTTGGATCCGAGTGAACGCCATCCGATTGGCAGTATTGGCTATTTAAAACAACCGATGCGTCCTGAATATTTTAAAAACCATGTTTCAGAAAAACTTGGCTTTGATGCAATTCATCTTCCTGCGGACAAAACTCAAATCCATAAAGTCGGTTTCTGTACCGGTGGTGCGCAGGATTATATTCATAAAGCAGCGCTACAAGAGTGTGATGCTTATATTTCTGGTGAAGTGAGCGAACGCACCTTCTATGAAGCTCAGGAACTGAATGTACATTATTATGCCTGTGGCCATCATGCCACTGAAAAATATGGTGTACAGCGCCTGGCCAAAGCGATTTCAGAACAGTTTAATATTGAGTATGCTTATTACGAATTAAACAATCCGATTTAATTCTCGCTGACAGCATTTTCCACGAGCTTTATTTATATATTTTCAGGATTTATTGTGTATTGTTATTTATACGTAATGCCCATTTGGTCCGATTATCTATTACAATAAAGCCACTTATTGTTAAAACCCAGCTAAATGCAAGGAATTGAGAACATGACAACCATTACTTTACCAGCATTACCTTATGGCTACGAAGATCTTGCTCCACACATCAGCAAAGAAACTTTAGAATACCATCACGACAAACACCACAATACTTATGTGGTTAACCTGAACAACCTGATCGCTGGTACTGAGCTTGAAGGCAAAACTCTAGAAGAAATCATTACAGCAACTGCTGGTGATGCGTCTAAAGCAGGTATTTTCAATAACGCTGCTCAAGTTTGGAACCACACGTTCTACTGGAACTGTATGGCTAAAAACGGTGGCGGTAAAGCAACGGGCACTTTGGCTGCAAAAATTGATGAAGCTTTCGGTTCTTACGAAAAATTTGCTGAAGAATTTGCTGCTGCTGCAACCACTCAGTTCGGTTCAGGTTGGGCTTGGTTAGTGGCTGACCAAGTAAACGGTCAACTGTCAATCATGAAAACTTCAAATGCTGATACGCCAATGGCACATGGCAAAATTGCAGTATTGACGATTGACGTTTGGGAACATGCTTATTACATCGATTTCCGTAATGCACGTCCTAAATACATCTCTACTTTCCTGGAAAGCCTAGTAAACTGGGATTATGCAAATGCGAAATATGCAGGTCAGCCTGCAGGTGTTGAGAAATAATTCTTTATTTCTTTGCTAAAAAATCACCCATTTCGGGTGATTTTTTTATTTTTAAGCCCCAAATGAATATTTATAAAGCAAACAATTCATTTCTTTACATTAATTGATTGACGACCTTGGGTTTCCTGCCTAAAATGCCGATCAGATTCTCCAATAGCTCAGTCGGTAGAGCGACGGACTGTTAATCCGCAGGTCCCTGGTTCGAGCCCAGGTTGGAGAGCCATCTATTCTTCCATAGCTCAGTCGGTAGAGCGACGGACTGTTAATCCGCAGGTCCCTGGTTCGAACCCAGGTGGAAGAGCCAAGATTCTAAAAAACCCACTCATTGCGAAGTGGGTTTTTTTATATCTGCTTTTTTTAAATTGAGATCGGTAGTGATATCTGTATATACAATCAGCTACCTTATATTCTCTGATCCAGATCACTTACAAAAATTAAGGCTGATAACAATCTGACTGCTCAGACTGTTTACATAAACATAACAGTTTGAACTCCAAGCCTTTTCGACTATTTTTAAAACACTTGATTCAATTTCTTCGGCTTTTTTCTAAAAGTGCCTTGACCCCTTTTCAAATCTCTCTATAATCGCTGTCAGATTCTCCAATAGCTCAGTCGGTAGAGCGACGGACTGTTAATCCGCAGGTCCCTGGTTCGAGCCCAGGTTGGAGAGCCAATCTATTCTCCCATAGCTCAGTCGGTAGAGCGACGGACTGTTAATCCGCAGGTCCCTGGTTCGAGCCCAGGTGGGAGAGCCAAGATTCTGAAAAAACCCACTCATTGCGAAGTGGGTTTTTTTATTCGTCCCTATTTGTGATCTGTGTTTAATTTGAGTCAGTTTATATTTTTTGTGATTGGCTGCCTGGCAACTTTTGCGTTAGTTTGCCTGCTCTTCCCACATCTGTTCACCCGTCAAAAAAAATTCTATCCGAAGCGTGTGATTACTGCTTTTGAAAGCAGGATGTTTACACGCCTAAAAGAAGCCTTTCCTCATCATCATATTCTGGCTCAGGTTGCCTTTAGCGCCTTGATTACGCATGACCAGATGAACATGCGTAATCAGTTCAATCGTAAAGTTACAGATTTTGTGGTGCTTGATCGTGACTATAATGTACTGGCCATTATTGAACTGGATGATCCCAGCCACATTGGCAAAGAGCAGGAAGATGCTGAACGGGATGCTATGCTGATTGCAGCAGGCTATACCGTAATTCGATACACTCAGATTCCAAGCATCAGACAACTGCAAAGAGATTTGAGATAATTTAAGGTAAGGTTACTGCGCTTTCGGATGCAGCTTGGGTTGAATTTGTATCTTGCTCTGCTTTGAGCTTTTCCGCAGCTTCTCGCGCTTCGATGCGGGCAATCATTTCTGCCTGCTGCTGTTTATATTTTTCCTGATTTTTAGCATCACTATTTACCGCAAGAAAAGCCATACTCACCAAAAATATCGGTATACATAATACCAGCGCACCTAAAATTACCAGCTTTTTAACACTGCGGGGCTGCGGCTGCTCAGACATAACAAACCTACTTTAATTTCGTCATTTAATTGCACTGCTCAATATAACAAAATAAAGTCATAGCTCAAGTCTTTGAAAAGTTTTACTGTAAAAAAGGAGCCGAAGCTCCTTTGTAGATCTTAATAACTCTATTCTTTACTTAGCTGGCATATGCTCTTCAATAAATGCAACCAGTTCAGCATTCTTTTCTACAATTGCTTGAGTATGTCCTGCACCCTCAACCCCTAGGAAAGTCACATCTGTACCCAAAGCTGCCAAATTCTTTTGCAAAACATCTGTAACATCATAAGGTACTGCCATATCTTCCTTACCCTGAATAATCATGACTGGTACACTGATTTTTTTAGTCGCGGGTTGGTTCTCCACCAAAAATTCTTTCACAGATCTGTTTTGATCAAAAGCATCTATCAACCCCGGATATTCAGCTACTGTTCTTCCAGGATTCTGCCGCAACCATTGATCGATATCCGCACTAAACTCTGTCATTAAATCGCCTAGACACAAGCCATTTTCACCAGTGGTTCCTTCTGCACGCTCAGCAACCAGTTTTGCACTGGATTCAAAAATATTCTGATATACAAAATTTGGCTCATAAGCTTTAATTCCAACTGCCACATATGCTGCATAAGCAAGTAATTCTGAATACACAGCTTTGGCAGTTCCTGCCGGAACAACATCAGCACCCTCACCGAAAACTAATCGATTTAAAGCTTGTGGGGCAACTGTACCAATAATATAACCTAGGCTGGAGGCTGGTGCCGCAGCAACCGCTGCCTTATAGTTTGGATCATCTCCTGCAAATTCTGCCGTTGCAAGCGAAGCATGCCCCCCTTGTGATTGACCCACAGAAACCCAAGCTCCATTAAACCTATTCCCTTGCTGTTGCTTAAATCCTTTCACTGCATAAATTGCAGATTGTGCCGCACTCTCTAAATGTAAATAAGGATGAATGCCCTGTGTACCCAATCCTTCATAATCAGGAGCAACAATCACATAGCCTTTGGCAAGCAGACTCTCAGCCATGGCTTTAAAGCGTGGGTTAAAAGTATTTCGACTTGGCGCACAACTATCACCGCTCCCTACTGTACCGTGCTCCCAGACAACAACACGCCAACCATCTCGTGGTTGTTGTGTTCGCGGATAAATTACCAAGGCAGTAGCTTCTGCAGTCCTATTCTGTACATTTGGCATGTTATAGCGCATAACCCGAATACTTGATGCTTGAGACATAACATCTTGGGTATACGTTTGTTCACCGAGAAAAACCTGAGGCTGCGGGACAAAGAAATCATTATTATCATCATCGTTACACGCAGATAAAAATAGTACCGAGGAACACAGCACACCTAACATCAATTTCTTATAACTGTTCTGCATATTTCTATCCTTTTATTGTTATTCCCTATCTCTTAATCGAGATCACTCAAAATTAATCATAAAAAAAGCATCCTTTATAGGATGCTTTTGTTGTTATCCGACATACGGTAATTATCTTAGAGCAAACAATATTCCCACAAAAATAATGAGGCCAATCCAACGGTTATGACGGAATGCCCAAAAACATAGCTGTGGATTTTTATCGCGAGTTTTAAACCATTGGTAAATAAAATCAGCAGCAACCAGCAAAAGTGCTAACAAGCCAAATGGAATCAATAAATTTTCCAGCCAAAGTGCAGCACCTATCAATAAAATACTGCTCGCCTGCAAGGTGCTAATGATTGGAATATCATAGCGACCAAACAGAATTGCGGTTGATTTTACTCCAATCTTTAAATCATATTCACGGTCTGCAATCGCATATTGAGTATCGTAGGCCACAGTCCAGGCCAGATTGCCAAAATACAATAACCAGCAGGTCAGATCGGGAGTTTGCCCAACAGCGGTATAGGCCATGGGTATGGCCCAGGAAAATGCTGCACCCAAAAATACCTGAGGCAAATGGGTATAACGTTTCATAAAAGGATAAATAAACGCTAACAGCAAAGCCCCAAATGACCAGTAAAAAGTTTCGATCGGCAAGAAAAGTAGCAGACAGGCGCTGGCAGCCACCAAAACCAGAAATACCATCACCGCTTCTTTGGCGCTGATGACTCCGGTCGCTAGTGGTCGGTTTTTAGTACGCTCCACATACGCATCGACTTTACGGTCAGCAAAATCATTGATGGCACAACCCGCCGCCCGCATAAAAATCACACCCAAAATCATGGGAATTAAAATTTCAATGCGTGGCATCCCCTGAGCCGCAATCCATAACGCCCACAAGGTTGGCCAAAAGACCAGTTCAGTACCAATCGGTTTATCAAAACGACAAAGATAATAATAGGCGCCAAGACGCTCACGCCAGGTTATTGCTTGTGCAGTTGCCATATAAAGTCAAGCCCTTGAATTTTGTATAAAGTGTTCAAATGCCGGTAAAAATGTTTCTTGTACGATAAATTTACAGCCGTGCCAAGTATAGCAGCTCTGACGCGTCCAACCCTCTTCTAAAAGAATGACCCGACGCTGGCAAAGTGGATTCGTCCGTTGAAACAGGAACCAGCCAATTGGCTTAGTCCCAATATGCTGAAAGATTCGGGCTTTTTTCTGCAGGCTTAAAATTGGAAAAATACTCTTTGCTTTCACCCAGGGCGACTGTTCTGAACCATAGAGATAGCTTTCCCGCACCCAGGAAGTATGCTGATGTGACATCTGCATCCATTTGGCATTGGCGAAGCTTAAACGCTGAAAATGCTCTTGAATAGGCTCAACATGAAATTGTCCCTGCGCCAAGCCGGTCAATTGCTGTGTCAGAGAACCTGAGGCATACAGCCATGGTTTTAGCTCAGCAGACATAGTGGGCATCAAGGCATGCTGATTTTTAGAAAAATACGTCATGTTTAACAGTTATCTGCTTTAGCAATCACTTCAAATTTGCCTTGGGGTGTTTTAATTAAAATTAAGCCTTCAGCGCTTAAATAAAACTCTTTTGGATAGTCAAATGTAAGTGCCAGTTCAGGATTTTTCAGTTCAACAAACTGTGCTTGTTTATAACCTTCAATGGTATGCCCTACTTCCAAATATGTAACTTCAGAAAAATTTAACTTAAAACCTTGTGCATGGTCTTTAGGATCATTCCAAGGAAAAAATCCGGTATGTTTTTTACGTGGTTTAGCCATAACAATCTAATTCAACATTCTTTGCTTTATATTAACCCAGTATAGAAAAAACCCGCGACATGCGCGGGTTTTTTACAGGGAAATTCTTGAAAGAATTACAGGCTGTAGTACATCTCGAATTCAACTGGGTGAGTGGTGGTGTTTAAACGACGCACTTCTTCAGTTTTAAGTTCGATATAGGCATCAAGCATGTCTTTCGTGAACACGCCACCTTTCAGCAGGTAATCATGATCTGCTTCAAGTGCTTCAAGCGCCATATCCAGGCTATGCGCCACTGTCGGGATTTTCGCTTCTTCTTCAGGAGGAAGATCGTACAGGTTTTTGTCAGCCGCTTCACCTGGGTGAATCTTGTTTTGAATACCGTCGATACCTGCCATCAACAATGCCGCGAAACCGAGGTAGGGGTTCATCATCGGATCTGGGAAGCGAGCTTCAATACGCTTGCCTTTCGGGCTTGACACGTAAGGAATACGGATAGATGCAGAACGGTTACGCGCTGAGTAAGCCAGCATAATCGGTGCTTCAAAATGCGGAACCAGACGCTTGTACGAGTTTGTAGAAGGGTTGGTTAATGCATTCAATGAACGCGCATGTTTGATAATACCGCCAATGAAGTACAATGCCATTTCTGAAAGGCCTGCATATTCATCACCAGCAAACAGGTTCTTGCCATCTTTAGAGATCGACATGTGAACGTGCATACCAGAACCGTTATCGCCAACCATTGGTTTAGGCATAAAGGTTGCTGTTTTCGCATATTGATGCGCAACGTTCCAAACCGCATATTTAAACTGTTGAACTTCGTCCGCTTTACGAACCATGGTGTTGAAGCTTACACCAATTTCCAACTGGCAAGATGCAACTTCATGGTGATGTACTTCTACACGACCTGGGCCCATGATGTCTTCAATTTTGGCACACATATCTGCACGCATATCATGTGAAGAATCAACTGGAGGAACCGGGAAGTAACCACCTTTTACGCGTGGACGGTGACCAGAGTTACCACCTTCGTAGTCATTGTTGGTTGACCAGGCCGCTTCTTCAGCGATCAATGTATGGCGCGCGCCAGACATATCGATTTCCCATTTTACTTCGTCAAATACGAAGAATTCTGGTTCTGGGCCAAAGAATGCTGTATCACCAATACCTGTTGATTTTAGGTATTCTTCAGCACGGCGAGCAATCGAACGTGGGTCACGGTCATAACCCTGACCTGTAGAAGGCTCAATCACATCACAAGTCACAACAACTGTAGGCTCGGCAAAGAACGGGTCGATGAAACCGGTTTCTGCATCTGGGCGTAAAATCATGTCAGATGCTTCGATGCCCTTCCAACCAGCAATTGAAGAACCGTCGAACATTTTACCGTCTTCAAAAGTATCTTCGTCGATTGTATCTGCTGGGTAAGTCACATGTTGTTCTTTACCTTTAGTATCCGTAAAACGGAAATCGACCCATTTCGCGCCACTTTCTTGGATGAGTTGAAGGACTTTGTTCGCCATGCTCATTTTGCTCCGATGAATTTTTGTTGCACTCGTTACGTGCGTGTTAGTAGTTGGTAGTCATTAAGCAATTACCGTACCAACTATTCAAAGTATAGATAAAATCTTGAAATCTATATAAGAAATCATGAAGTGACAAAAATACTTTGCGACTATTATACTAGTTGAGAAACTAAATGCACTATATTCAGGCATTCTTCATTTATTTTATTTCGGCTTTATTTTTTAGCGCACCTAAATAGTGCAATCACCTATAGAAGTGTATTAAAAACATAGTTTTTTATATAAAATTTGCTACTTTTTCGTGTATTTGTTTAAAAAAACACCCATATGTTGCTAAAAATTGACTCTTTTCTCATGGTCTGAGGCAAACAGAAATCTGCAACATGCAGTTGCTCAGTGAATATTTTGATGCATTTTCTTTAAATATACTTTCTATACCATAGTCTATATAAATTTCTATTATTCAAGTGATGCTTTTTTCAACAGATTTTAGATCAATATTGCTGATTATTTTTAACTTATCAATTTTTCCCTAAAAAATATAAATTCTAAAGTTTCCTTAAGTAAGTCTATTACTTTAAATCATGATTAAAATTTTATTCCAGTTGATACAGATGCTTTTAAAGCAAATAAATTGAGCAAAATTGTTGCGCCGAATACGGCTATTTTTTGCTATGATGAATAGTGCTTTATTTTCACACAATGAAATCAATGATTTAGTCGTGGTACACCCGTGCTTGCAATAAGCGCAAATAAAGTACGATCTGGACAACTTTAGCACAGTTAAGTGCATTAATTTCAATAGGTTAAGCTCATGCTTTTAATGGTCGACAACTATGACTCCTTTACTTATAACATCGTTCAATATTTTGGCGAACTGAATCAAGAAGTAAAAGTAGTCCGTAATGATGCCGTGACATTGGAAGATATAGAGCGATGGCAACCCAAGTATTTAGTGATTGGCCCCGGCCCATGCTCGCCGAGTGAAGCAGGCATTTCGATTCCTGCGATTCAGCATTTTGCTGGAAAAATTCCTTTATTGGGCGTTTGTCTCGGCCATCAGAGTATTGGTCAGGCATTTGGCGGTGACATCATACGTGCCAAACGTGTCATGCACGGCCGTCTGTCGGATATGTACCACAGCGATACCGGGATTTTCAGTAATCTTCCGTCGCCATTTCCTGCAACGCGCTATCATTCCCTGGTGATTGATCAAGCCACCTTGCCTGAATGTCTGGAAGTGACCTGCTGGACCAATGAAGCCGATGGCTCTATGGAAGAAATTATGGGGGTAAAACATAAGACATTGCCGGTCGAAGGCGTGCAGTTCCATCCTGAATCGATCCTGAGCCAGCATGGCCATCAAATCTTTAAAAACTTTCTCGAAATTTATGCCTAAGAACATCTTATGAATATTCAACAAGCTTTAAACAATATTACCAAAAACATTCACCTGACTCAGGATCAAATGCAAGACGTGATGCGTGCCATCATGTCAGGTGAAACCACTGATGCCCAGATTGGTGCCCTGCTGATGGGTTTACGCCTTAAAGGTGAAAGCATTGATGAAATTACCGCAGCCGCACGGGTCATGCGTGAACTGGCTACCAAAATTGATGTCAGTGATATTCCCTATTTAGTCGATATTGTCGGTACAGGCGGTGATGGCCAGAACCTGTTTAATGTCTCTACTGCTTCCGCATTTGTAATTGCAGCAGCGGGCGCAACCATTGCCAAACATGGTAACCGCGGCGTTTCGACCAAATCAGGGTCGTCAGATTTACTGGAACAGGCCGGGATTAATCTGGACCTGAATATGCAGCAGACCGAGCGCTGTATCCGTGATGTCGGTGTCGGTTTCCTGTTTGCACCCAATCATCATCAAGCCATGAAATATGCAATCGGCCCACGTAAAGAATTGGGGATTCGCAGCATTTTCAATTTACTTGGCCCGCTGACCAATCCGGCCGGCGTCAATCGCTTAGTCATTGGCGTGTTTTCCAATGAACTGTGCCGTCCAATTGCAGAAGTAATGAAACAGCTCGGTGCTGAACATGTGATGGTGGTGCATTCTCGCGACGGGCTGGATGAGATCAGTCTTGCCTCTGCAACGTATGTGGCAGAGCTAAAAAATGGCGAAGTGACTGAATGGGAAATTACCCCTGAATTGGTTAATATCGAATCCCAAACCTTGACTGGTTTAATTGTAGAAGATTCTGCACAGAGTCTGGCATTAATCAAGGATGCATTGGGCAAGAAAAAATCAGAGATCGGTGATAAAGCGGCCAATATGATTGCCCTCAACGCGGGTGCAGGTATTTATGTCTCCGGTTTGACCAGCAGCTATAAACATGGTGTTGCATTGGCACATGACATTATTTATGGCGGCCAGGCTCTGGAGAAAATGAGTGTGCTGTCTGAATTTACCAAAACCATTAAACAATACGAAGCTTAATTCGGTCAGGAATTTTGATCATGGTGGATATCGCAAATACAATTTTAGGCAAGATTGTTGACCGTAAAACGGAAGAATTTGCTCTACGTTTAAAGCAGAAAAGCTATAAAGATCTGGAAGAGCTGGCTCAAGGTGCATCAGCTGTGCGTGGTTTTGCCCAGTCTTTAATGTCAAAACGTCCGGGTGTAATTGCTGAAATCAAGAAAGCCTCACCATCTAAGGGGATTATTCGTGAGAATTTTAATCCTGCGGAAATTGCAGCACAGTATCAAGATGCGGGTGCCGCATGTTTATCTGTCCTGACCGATGTGGACTTTTTTCAGGGTGCAGATGAAAATATTCAGATTGCCCGTTCGCATTGTGACCTGCCGGCGCTGCGCAAAGATTTCCTGATCGATCCTTATGGAGTCATTGAAGCACGTGCCTTAGATGCAGATTGTATTTTACTGATTGTGGCATGTCTGTCAGATCAGCAACTGGAAGAAATGTCGAAGACTGCTTTTGAGCATAATTTAGATGTTTTAGTTGAAGTACATGATGAAGCAGAACTGGAACGTGCGCTGAAACTTTCAGATCGCTGCTTGCTGGGTGTGAATAACCGTAATTTAAAAACCTTCGATGTCGATTTAGATACCTCGATTCGTTTAAAGAACTTACTCGATCCTTCCCGCCTGTTAGTCACTGAAAGTGGTATTGCTACTCCTGCCGATGTGGCGATGATGCAGCAGCATGATATTCATGCCTTTCTGGTCGGTGAAAGTTTTATGAAACAGCCTCGACCTGATCATGCATTCCGTAACCTGTTTGGTGAGCCGGAATCTGTTTAACTATTGACTAGTTTAATACTTAGACCAAGCCCAATTTCAGGATTGGGCTTTTTTATTTTCAGGATTGATAAGAAAAGAAATGGCATCATGTGAATTCACAAATACCGAAGCATGTCATGCAAGCAATTCATTTCTCCTTTATCTATTTTCAGACTATAATTCTGTTAAATTCCGCATCTTCCTTGTTTTTACATTATGAGTAAACACGATTCTTCATTATCTAAAGATCAGTACAACCTGCTGAAATCTTTTAAGAAGCAAATTACACAGCCACATACCCCTGCGGTTGTTGCTGCACCCGTTGAAAAGACTGTCGAGCAAGAAGCTTTAGAAGAACTGGAATTATTCCGCAAGCAAATGCAGGGCGTGCAAAAAATTGAATCGGGAAATACCGTTCAATTGGACAAACCACGCAAGAAAAAACCGGATGCACAAGTTCTGGCAAAGCGTGCAGCGGCGACTGGCCCGATGGAAACAGATGCCATGGCATTATCGGACACGCAGGCCATGCTCAATCCTGTCGGGAGTCAGGCCAACTTGAGCTATCGCATTGCCACCTTGCAGCATAAAGTGTTTGAAGACTTAAAAGCCGGCAATTTACGCTGGTTTGAAGCTGTGGATCTGCATGGCTGTACCGTGGAAGAAGCGCGTCAGGCGGTGCTACAAATTATCCAGATCGCCAAAGATGAAAACCAGAACGTGATTAAGATCGTACACGGTAAAGGCCCGGAAGCGATTTTAAAAACCTATGTGAATGGTTGGCTGCGTCAGCATCGCGATGTTTTGGCTTTTGTCAGTGCGCCTGAAAAACAAGGCGGTACTGGTGCAGTTCTGGTTCTGCTAAAACGTGCAGAAAAGAATCCAAAGTTTAAACAGTAACCGGTTTTCGCCTCAAAACAAGGCATTGTAAAAGTTTTCTGCTACAATGCCGTCCTTGTTCATTCTCAGTTTAAGTGAATACGTCATATGACTATGCAGCAATCCTACGCAAACATTCTTACTGCCGTTGGCGAAGATCTCAATCGCCCTGGTCTCAAAGATACGCCTGTGCGTGCTGCCAAAGCATTTTCATATTTAACCTCGGGTTATAGTCAAACACTTGAAGAAGTCACCAACAAAGCGGTCTTTCCTTCCGACAACCGTGAAATGGTGCTGGTCAAAAACATCGAATTCTATTCCTTATGTGAACATCATTTATTACCATTTTATGGCCGTGTCCATATCGCCTATTTACCAGAAGGTCATGTCTTGGGCCTGTCCAAATTTGCCCGTATTACTGAAATGTTTGCGCGTCGTTTGCAAATCCAGGAAAACTTGACCCAGCAAATTGCAGAAGCAGTGGCGGAAATCACCAAAGCACGTGGTGTCGCCGTGATGATTGATTCTGCACATATGTGCATGATGATGCGTGGTGTGGGCAAACAGGAATCGACCACACGTACAGTCTCTTTTATTGGTGATTTTAAAACTGATAAAGAAACCCGCCGTGAGTTTTTAAGTGCAGTGCCAGAAAGCTACTAAGCCTTAAAAGCCAATTATTTAAAGCCTCGATCATTCGGGGTTTTTTTAATTTCTTATAAACTGCTCTGGTCAGAGAATATCGATATCACAGCTGCTGTTGACCAAATTTGCATTCGTTATACTTGCAGCTAAACAATTGCTGCTTATCTTTGCAACAAGCCTACATTTAGATACATGATAAAGTTTTAATCCAGTTAGTCCTCGCTTAAAGTAAATTGACGTTGATATACAGCAAACAGCTTTATATCTTTCTGCTTGATTTTTAATGACAAGGAAAATGACCATGGCGAATAGCAAAAACAATCAGGACAAAGACAGCAAGAAATCTGCAAAAACTGCTAAAAAGACGCAAGATGAAAAACTGAAGAAGTCAAACAAAAGCAGTGACAAGGACAGCGATCGCAAAGTCAGCAAAAAAGCTGAAAGTGCTAAATCTAAAGCAGCATCTTCTAAAAAAGAGAATGCCAGTAAAGATGAAAAAGTAAAGGCGAAGAAAAGTGCGAGTTCTAAAGGCAGCGATAAAGCCAAAGACCTGAAAACATCTTCAGCGAAAAAACCGGCTAAAGCGAAAAGCAGCAATAAGAGCAAAGATGAAGACAGCAAGACGAAAAAATCTTCTTCAAAAAAATCAGCACCGGCCAAAAAGCAGTCAAGCACTTCGTCCAAGAGCAAGTCTGATAAAGCCAAAACCTCGAAGACCAGTTCGAAAAAGTCAAAGTAAAATCCAAGCCCCATGACTGGGGCTTTTCTTGATCCTGATCTCGGGTGAGTAGATCAGTAGAATTATTTTATATTTTTTAGTGTGTTCTTTATTGGGTGATATCTACTCTTCTAAATATAAGGCAAAGATATGAGTCCAGCAGCCAAAAATCCGCCGCCAAAACGTCAGTCACGGGTGGTGTCGAATAGTTTTGATTATTCTCTGGACTTCGAAAAGATTAATTTTCGCAAACGGCCCGAGTTGTACCGAATTGGCCGAGGAGAACAAGGCGTATTATTGGTGGAGCCTTATAAATCTGAAATTCTGCCGCACTGGCGCTTTGCGGATGAAGAAAAAGCCCAAGCCAGCAGTGACAAAATTTATCAGCTATTCCTAGCTTATTTAAAACAAGATGATTTTATCGGTGCGGACATGGCACGCAAGTTTTTACAGATGGGTTATACCCGTGCCCGCCGTTACGCCAACCATAAAGGTGGGAAAAAATATAATGGGCCGGTTCCGCAAGATAAGAAAGGCTTAAGCGGCGCACATGGCCGTTCAGAATTGCCACGCAGCCACGAAGATCCGGTCAAAGCAGCGGCCGCCAACATTTTTAAACAAAAATGGAATGATGCGAAAAACCATCCAGACTATATTCAGCAAAAGCGAAAATTTCAGGAATTTATCCAGCAACATACGGCAGAGGAATAAAACTTTTAAGCTAGCTGGATCATTGCTGCCCCACTGGATTTGAGGGTGGCTGTGCCATATAGACCCGGTTACGACCGGTATTTTTCGCCATATACAGTGCGGCATCCGCAGCATCTAAAAATCGCTGATAATCCGGATGCCCGTCATAGAGCGTACATCCAATACTGATCGTGATTTTAAACTGTTGTCCTTGCGCGGCTTTAATCATGCCATTTTCAACATATTTACGAATACTTTCGGCAATACTTAAGGCACGTTGTTTATCTGTGTCGACCAGCAACAATAAGAATTCTTCCCCACCGACCCGGAAGGCATAATCACTGCCCTGACTGTATTTTTGCAGCGCTTCGGCAATAAATTTAAGTGCCAGATCACCTGCGGCATGTCCAAATTTATCATTGATACTTTTAAAGAAATCGGCATCCATCGCAAGTAAAGACAAAGGTGTATGATTTTTACGGGAAAAAGTGATTTCACGAGAAATCACCGTATTTAAATAACGGCGATTTAACAACTGGGTCAATGAATCATTGCCTGATTCAATATATTCCGCAACCTGAAATAACTGATCGACCAGCAGTTGAATTTCACGGTTTAAGTCACGGATTTGTTGAATCAGCCCCAAGACATTATTTTTATCCGTACAATCCATGATGGTCTGATTAATTGCATCAATCTGATAAATCCGCTCAATGATTAAATCGACCTGGTCCGAACCGGTAAAAGCATAAGAGGCTTTATGGATAAACCATAAACCGAACTCAGATTTGGACAACATCGGATGCTTTAAATTGTCAGGGCTCGAAAAGACCTTGAACATCAGTTCATTTTCCCAGTCCAGCAATGAGCTGCGCTGTTTGTCTTTTTGTACCGCCACATCCTGCATGGCTGAAAAAACACGGTAACTGTGTTTGATTTCCTGATTCACGGCTGTTTTGGCTTCATAAGAACGGCACATGATTTCTGTGGCAAATCCCATGATTTGCACAATATAACTGCAGGCGGTCAGCATGCTGTTTTGAGAAGATGCTTGCAACAGTTCAAAAACCTTGCGTTCAATTTCACGGACACCGCGCATGATTAACCAGGAAGGGATACCGACTCGGGCATGTACATGTCCAACCATCGCCTGCTTTTGTACGGCTTGCGCATAACTCTTGTTGATCGGTACGCTAAAACTTTCTGACAGCCATTGAATCAAAGTATTACGCAAACGCTGCTGAACCATCTGTTCGGTCAGGAACTGGGCCGATTCTTTTTCTAAGAGCATATTCTTATAGAATTCTTCGACCAGAATAACAGAATGTTCCTGAACAAAATGAAATGCATGCAATAGATCATCTGCTGAATAATTCTGACAGATCTGCCTCCATTGTTCGGCCAGCATTGCCATGCATTCATTATTCATACGCCCTATTCCCCAAAACACTGCAATTTGCACTAACATTATGTGACAAATATAACAAAATTCGGGTGCATTAACTAAAATATCGACAAGATTATTCCAATTATACTGATCGATGATTCACAGGAAAAGTTTCGTAAACTAGCCCTTAAAATATATAAGCCGTTTAAAAATAACGGATCAGGCCCAAACTCCATTGATCCCAGTCTTTCGCCTGTTGTTGCTGATATTCCCAAGACAATCGAACCGCATTCTGTGCAGTAAAGGCATATTGCAATTGGGTATTTAGCTTCAGATGCCAGCGATGCGAATCTTCCCAATAAGGCAGTTCCACTTGCACCAGACTGTTGATCTGATCAGTCCAGATATTCTGGCAGCCCAAAGTTGGCCCTGCTCCTACGCGCCAACCCTGATCGAGCGCCTTGCCCGCCTGAACGTGAGTTTGCATTTGTGCATAGCACAAATGTTCGCGGCTCGCATTTGCCCAGCTATAGCCCGCTTGGGTCTTAAAACCGGCGACGCCATGCTGTTGCTCTTCGCTAAACTGGCCATGACGGTCTAAGGCTTCCTGTGTCCAGCCCAGATTAAAACCCCAAGATAAGGGCGTATTAAATGGATTAATCGGGTTATAGGAATTGACGGCCAGTAAATCCAGATGTTCCAGTTTGAGTTCACTATTACGATATTGTAATGCCCCATCCAGAAACAGCAGTTGTGTGCCGGTACGCAAACCACCCTGTGGATCGATTAAATCATGATAAGCCTGCCGATGCCCAAGCTGAACAAAGGATTCGCCCTGAACCTGTCCGGCCTCAAAACTGATATTTCGTGCATGATGACTTTGTACTGGATCTGTTTTCGAACGCTCAGGTGCTTGACGCTGTTTCTCGATAGCCAGCTGACTTCTTAAGCCCAATAACTTGCGAAAACGTGGCTGGGCAAAGGACTCATCTACTTTCTGTCTGAGAAAATCCAGATATAGATGATCATAGGCCATTTCCAGCACTTTGGCCTGATCCTCTGCCGGATAAGTTTGCAACATTGAAGGCATGGTACCTGTTTCTGCATAAGCCAGCTGATGAGCCTTTTTTGCCAAAGCTTTGCCATGCTGTCTAGATTGAGCCAGCAACTGTGTTTCCAGGGCAGGACGATAAACTTTCTGTTTGATCAAGCCCTGCTGTTCTACCACTTTCAAGGTTTCGATCGGAATGGCAGTCGAATTAAACTGTTTTTGTAGATTCAACTCAGGACGCACCAGATCGAATAGCCCCAGCAAGCGATAAGCACAATTATCATTGATAAAATAATAAGGGAAACTCACCTTTTGCATTTCCCAAAGATGCTGCACCAGAAACCGGGTCTCTTGTGGAGTTAAATTTAATTCATATTCCCATAAATCCCGGCTTTCAAAGTCGCCATATTCTTTGACCTTGCGATAATACGGCATCAGGGAATATTCACCCAGATATTGTCCGGTCAGTCCTTTCCAGGCAAATGACCAGTTGTCATTGCCGTCGACGGTTGCGGCATAGTTGACGGCATAGGAAATCAGGTTGAGCTGCTGTTGATCTTTGGGATCTAGACGCAACAAGGTATGCCCGAACATCGAACTGGGATTACCCATAAAATCTGTGGCATAAATCAGCGTGGCCTGATAGGGCTTGACCTCAGCAATCCATCGATCAAAATCCGGACAACTCACTTCAGGTAATTGCTGTTCGGAAATATCCAGCTGCTGCATTAACCAGCTGCTTCGGGCCGGAAACTTACAACGGATGGACTGATTCGGTTCTGTACTGCCAAATAAGGCCTGAATATTATGCTGTATTTCTTTTTTGAGATCAGTCTTTCCCTGCTCTGCCAGAAAATAGCCTGAATAATCGACCTCGCTGTGGCCTTTAGAATTGGCATACATCAGACGCTGCCAGGTGGTGCTCTGATCTAGGCGTTTGCTTTTGGCCTGATCGAGATAATGCTGGATATCCGGATTAATTTCGTTTGCAAAACTTAAGGGACTGAAGGCCAGACCCAACATGAAGAACGCATATTTCATTCAGTTAACTTATTCTCGTCAATTTCTTTGAGTCATAAGAAAAACCCTGCCAGAGCAGCAGGGTTTTCAAAGTGCGGATCAGATGTAAGATTTCAATACTTCATCTTTGGCCATCACTGTTTGTAATGAACTCAGAACTTGAAGGGTATTCTGGTTTTGTTCGGAATAGATTTCAGAAAAATTCTGCTTGGAAATGTTAAAGAAATGGCCTTTGTCTTCAGATTTGATATTCAGAAGTTCGGCCAGAACATTCAGGCTTTCACCTTCACCCACTGCCATATCACGCGCCAGTGCTTCAGCATTTTCATTGGTAAAAGTCACCACTTGAGCGGTGACTGTTCCACCCTGGCTACAACCCAAAGTACCAAACGTGATCCCGAGCCATTGATTCGTGAAAAGAACGTTGGTGGTACCTGCTAAAAGTTTAGGAATAATACCAGTCTGACCGGCCCACACCTGACTTCCGATACCACAGCCGACATCTCGGTCAGCCATCGCCATACTTGAACCAGTCGCTAATACTGCCGCCAGCATAATTTTTTTCAACATACTTATTCTCCAGTTATTCTCATGCAATCTTTGTTATTACTCTCATTATGTAATTTGACTTACACACTCAGCAGAGTAGCGATAAGTCAGGTTTGGCGCAATCGAAAAAATGCATGCTTTACATAAACATAACCTGAATAATTCCATTACTCTTTCAGCGTCCAGTCGCCATGTAAATTGCGCTGCCCTAAAATCTTCAGTACCAAGACCAGACTCAGCAATAACAACAAATACCAGGACCCGAGTTTGCCCCAGCCCACCATATGCCATTGTTCAATCTGACTTGGATAGAGCCAGATCTGATAAAAGGTACTGATGTTCTCGGCAATCCAGATGATAAAGGCCAGCAGCAGCAAGATCGGTAACATTGGCAACTGAAAAGCGTGCTGATTCAACTGAAAACGAATTTTAGTTTTCCAGAACATCAGCACGCTCCAGACAAATAAAAGCATGCGATAGTCAGGAATAAAAAACTTGCTCATAAAGTTGATATAAGACAACACCGCCAGCAGCAACATATGGCGAAAGCCTGGCAACTTTTCAAATGAGACCTGATATAAACGCAAGGAACGCGCAAAAAAACTGCCGACCGCAGAATACATAAAACCGGCAAATAAAGGCACGGTCATAATTTTAAAGATTGCCGGTTGTGGATAATACCAGGAGGCAATCGCAGGATGGGTCAGAAAGATTTCCATCACCATGGCCATGAGATGAAACAGCGCAATCACTTTGGCTTCGGCCCAGGATTCCAGTTTGGTATAAAGCAGCAGCACCTGAATGAGCAGGGCAAAAAATAACAGATAGTCATAACGGTAAAAACCGTAAAACAGATCACTGCCCATGGCAGCAGTGAGTGCAAACGCCAGCAGGAGTAGAATCCCAAATAAGGCAGCCGAAGCTGCCTTATAGGTAAATTCAAACCCTGATTTGAATAGATCGATCAAGGTTTAAATCCTAAAGATATTTAGCACTATACTCATGTACGGTATCAATAAAGGCTTTTGGATTGGCTGGATCGACCCACTGGGTAATGCCGTGGCCGAGGTTTGCTACATAACCGGTTTTTTCACCATTGGCATAAGCATCATCCAGCATGGCTTTGGTCGCCTTAATAATAGTTTCCGATGAACCATATAAGGTCGCAGGGTCGAGGTTACCCTGAAGCGCAGCACGACCCGCAACGGTTTGACGTGCTACATCCAGTGGTGTGGTCCAGTCCAGACCAAAGGCATCTGCGCCTGTAGCGATCATCGGTTCCAACCACTGACCGCCACCTTTGGTAAACAGAATTACTGGAATCTTGCGGCCATCTTTTTCACGGTGCAAGCCAGTAACAATCTTCTTCATATAGTTGAGCGAGAATTCAATATATTCACGATGTGCCAGTGCGCCGCCCCAACTATCAAAAATCTGTACCGCTTGTGCACCTGCATCAATCTGCGCATTCAGATAATCAATCACGGCATCGGCTAGACGTTCCAGCAAAGCATGCAGCACTTCAGGCTGTGCATACATCATATTTTTGGTGAAACGGAAATCCTTGCTTGAACCACCTTCCACCATATAAGTCGCCAAGGTCCACGGACTGCCAGAGAAACCGATCAGAGGAACCTGGCCACCCAAGGCCGAACGAATGGTCGACACTGCATTCATCACATAATCCAGATCCGATTTTGCATTAAAGGCCGGCAGATTTGCGACATCCTGCTCGGTACGGACAGTTTTATGAAATTTAGGCCCTTCACCCACTTCAAAATACAATCCTAAACCTAAAGCATCAGGCACTGTCAAAATGTCAGAGAACAAAATCGCGGCGTCCAGATCATAACGGCGTAAAGGCTGTAAGGTCACTTCACAGGCCAGTTCAGTATTTTTGCAAAGAGAAAGGAAATCTCCTGCCTGAGCACGCGTTGCGCGATATTCTGGTAAATAACGGCCCGCCTGACGCATCATCCATACCGGAGTGGCATCTACAGGTTCACGCAACAAGGCGCGCAGAAAACGATCATTTTTTAAGGTCGTCATTTACTTTCCTATCTATCTTTGATATTCGCCATATCATAACAAAAAGGTTGTATTTTTAATAACTTCTGCTGACTTTAAAAACCGATCAGCTTAAGCGGCCAAATGTGATGTTTTACACAAAACAACTACTGCATCTCCACATTTTTTCTGTAATACTTATAGTGTTTTTTCACATTTTTAAAGAAATAATTTTAAGGTTGATTTACATGTTCGTTCGCACAATGCTCGCTGTGAGTTTAGGTTGCATTTTCGCAGGTACTGTTTTTGCTGCGTCTACTGCTGAACAACCATTGAACCCGCAAGTTGTTACCGATGTTTCAGTCCAGGATCCTATTGATCCACTCGCGACTGAAGCTTCAGCCGCCCAAGCACCGGCTGAAGCCAAAATTACGGCGCAAGAACAACAAGACTTAAATCAGGCCTCTGAAGCACTGAATGAGCTACAAGATACCGAAGATCAATCTGCCGACATTGGTGCAGCACCAAATACCAAGGCCCCGACGAACTCTGCTGCGACCAAAGCTTCGTGGACTTTAGACGGCTTAAACAATGCCCAGTGGTATGAAAACATTGGTGCAGGTCAATTTCCGGTCTACGCACGTGCACATGTCATGCTCAACAATGCCCACGCTTCACCGGGTGCGATTGATGGTACCAGCGGCAAGAACACACTGAAAGCAATTGCCTCTTTCCAGCAAATGAATGGCATCAAGCCAAATGGCGTACTGACGCAGGAAACCTGGGACAAACTGGTGGCACGTCAGGGTTCCAAGCCGACCTTTGTAGAGTACACCATTACTGAAAAAGATCTGGCAGGACCATTTGCCAAATCGATTCCTTCAGATTATGCGCTACAGGCGAAAATGAAAGGTTTGTACTACACCAGCGCATCTGAAATGCTCAGTGAAAAGTTCCATATGGATGAAAACTTCCTGAAGAAGTTGAATCCAGGTGCTAATTTTAACAAAGTCGGCCAAAAGATTCTGGTGACCAATGTTCGTAATGAGCTACCAGAAGGTATTCACTTGATTGTTGCACATAAAGGTGCCAAACAACTGTACTTATTTAACAGTAAAAATCAAATGATCGGCTCATTCCCTGCCAGTATCGGCAATACCAGTACGCCTTCACCAACGGGTACTTATAAAATCACCGGCGTTGCACCAAATCCTTGGTATAGCTACTCGCCAAGTAACTTTGTTCAAGGTAAAAACACCAAACCACTGTCTCTACCACCAGGTCCAAACGGCCCGGTCGGTAATGTCTGGATTGGTCTCAACAAAAAATCATTTGGTATTCACGGCACACCGAATCCGTCCATGATTTCTAAATCCTATTCACACGGTTGTATCCGTCTGACCAACTGGGATGCCAATGATCTTGGCCGTAAAGTCAAATCTGGCGTAACTGTTCGTTTCTTAGAATAATGATCCGTAAAATGCTTTGAATAAAATGGCCCGCTTTTCAGTGGGCTTTTTTATGACTTGATTTTAAGCTGATATATCGTTGCAAAAATGCAATGATATGTCGCCTATTTGAGATTTTTTTGAGCTTAAAACAACAGTATGATGATCTCAAGTTGAAAATAAGATCGAGATGAAATCATGAAGGCTTTTCTACATCCTAGCGAAAATCGTGGTCATGTAAAAATGGGCTGGCTGGAGTCTAAGCACAGCTTCTCATTTGGTAACTGGTATGATCCCAAGTATATGGGGATCAGTGCCTTACGTGTTATTAATGATGATTTAATCGATGGGCATCAGGGTTTTGGAACCCATCCCCATGACAATATGGAAATCCTGACCTGCGTACTGAAAGGAACCATTACTCATCAGGACAGCATGGGCAATCATGGCGGCATTGCTGCGGGTGAATGGCAGCTCATGAGTGCCGGAACAGGTATTCGTCATAGTGAAATGAATCAGGGCGATGAGCAGGTACATTTACTGCAAATCTGGATTATTCCCAATGAACAGGATGCCAAACCGAATTATCAGCAAATTCGTCTGGATCCGCATGAGCAGCCCAACCAGTGGCATTTAATTTGTGGACCGAATGACAATGCGCCGATGCATATTCGTCAGAATGCTGAAGTCAAAACTGCGGTAATTCAGCAAGGTCAAAGTTTGCAAGTGCAGGCCACCCAGCAGATCAATTATATTCATGTAGTTTCTGGCACTGTGCAGATTGCAGAACATAGAGTTGAGGCGGGTGGTGCAATTGCTTTTCTGGATGACTCAGAGATTCAAGCCATCGATGATGCGCAAGTGATCTGGTTTGATTTACCAGAAGTGCCTCACTAAGTTTTAAGGCTCTCACCCATCATGGCTATTAATCACTTTGATGAATAGCCATGATGGGTGAATCGAGAATAAAAGCAGACAGAAGCTTTATCAGAAGATAATTTTTTAAAAACAGCTATAAAAATCACACCAATTCACATCAGTTTTTTACTTAAAATTCTGGCATTTCAGGCGAAGATGAAGCTGATTCATTTCTATTGAATGAACGCATCGCGAATGGCTGATCTGGTCATGGTCTTATATGGGATTCAACGTCTATCCAGCTTTGTATTGATTTTAAATAAACCAAAGAGCAACGCTTATGAACCAGATTTTAGAAATTCAGAATCACCAGCAACATGCTCTGCATTTTTTACTAGCGTTTTTAAAACAACAAAACTATCAGTTCACAGCCATTACCCCGTTGTCGCATCAACGGATTTTAGATCGTAAAAGAAACGAGAAAAATCAGGAAATAACCCTGCAGGATATATTTGGCTGGAATCTGGAATTTAGCAAAACCGATCTTGATCCGGTTCTTTTTTCCTTGCTGGCAAAACAGCAACTTCTACAGGTTCAGGATGAGCAATACACCAGTCTGGTCAGAGTCGCTTCACTGGAAGGTGAACTCTTTATTCACTCTTCCTTTCCGACCACACAACAGGATGCTGTTTTTTTTGGTCCCGATACTTATCGCTTTGTCTATCATCTCAAGCAATATCTAGCCACCGAACCTCGCCCTTTCAAACGGGCTGCTGAAATATGCTGTGGCACCTCTGCTGCTGCCATCAGTATCGCCAAATACTTTCCGGATCATGAGGAAATCTTTGTAGCAGATCTAAACCCCAAAGCTTTGCTCTATAGTCAGCTCAACATTGATTTTTCGGGTTTTGCTTCAATCTCTCCTGTACAGAGCAATTTATTTTCCAATCTTGAAGGTCAGTTTGACCTGATTTTTGCCAATCCACCTTATTTAATTGATCCTGAGCAACGGCAATATCGACACGGAGGTAATGAGCTCGATGGCAATGAATTATCTTTTAAAATTATAAAACAAGGCCTGCAAAGGCTAAATTCAGGCGGCCGTTTATTTTTATATACCGGCGCTACCATCACACGAAATGGCAATCGATTTTTACAGTATCTGCAAGACCTGATGCAGCAGCATCAAAATATTCACTGGTCTTATGAGGAAATTGATCCGGATATTTTTGGTGAAGAATTAGAGCAACCTGCTTATCAGCATGTGGAAAGAATTGCTCTGGCTCTGATTAAGATTGAAGTATGCGATTGAAGAATATCTTTTTATAAATTATCGACTTTTTAAATATCGGACCTCTTCAAGATCCGTTTATTTTAAATCATTCTGTAAAATTCATCAGCAATAAAAAACCCCAATCTTTCGATTGGGGTTTTTAAAATTTGGCGGAAGCGGTGAGATTCGAACTCACGGAGGACTCACACCCTCGTCGGTTTTCAAGACCGGTGCATTAAACCGCTCTGCCACGCTTCCATGGGCGCAATAATACGGCGCTTTTATGCAACTGACAAGTGAAAGTTACAGTGAATCTGATTAACTGCATATAGTTTCATCAAATCCCTACAATTTGGCGGCCAATTCGGCTCCTTCACGAATGGCACGCTTGGCATCCAGCTCGGCAGCCAGTTTAGCCCCACCAATAATATGATATTGTGCCAAGGTATTTTCCCCGGCAAGTGGCATCAAATCTTTTACCGACTCCTGTCCTGCACACACTACAATACTATCCACACGCAATAATTGAGCGTGGTCATCCACCTCAATCCATAAGCCTTCATCGGTAACAGATTTATATTGCACACCGCGCAACATGCGCACCGCGTGTTTTTTTAATTGGGCACGATGTACCCAGCCTGAAGTCTTGCCTAGGCCTGCGCCAAGCGGTGTCTTTTTACGTTGTAATAAATAAATTTCACGAATAGGTGCTTCAATTTCTGCACCTTGCATGCCGCCTTCACTGACATAATTTGGATTCGGGTCTACACCCCATTCACGTTTCCATTCATTCACAGGTTGCGGCTGTACCTGATGCGGCGGCTTTAACAAAAACTCGGACACATCAAAACCAATACCGCCTGCACCAATGACTGCAACACGATCTCCGACTGGCGCACCGCGTAGTACTTCTGCATAAGACAAGACTTGCGGTGCCTGACTGCCTTCGATCTTAAGCGCTCGCGGCACGACACCAGTCGCGACAATGACTTCATCAAAACCTTCACGTTCCAGCTGTTCACGGTTCACTTGGGTATTTAATCGCACATCAACGCCGGTTTTTTCCAATTGGACTTTAAAATAACGAATCGTTTCGTGAAACTCTTCTTTCCCCGGAATGACTTTAGCCAGATTAAACTGTCCACCCACTTCATGACTGGCCTCAAACAGCGTCACATCATGCCCGCGACTGGCTGCGACTGTGGCCGCAGACAGCCCTGCAACACCACCACCGACCACTGCAATACTTTTGGCTTTTTTGGTTTTGACATAGACCAGTTCGGTTTCATAGCCGGCACGTGGATTGACCAGACAGGTTGCGCGCTGGTTTTTAAAGGTATGATCCAGACAGGCCTGATTACAGGCAATACAGGTATTGATTTCATCAACACGATTGGTCGCGGTTTTATTGACCCAGAAGGCATCTGCCAAGAATGGACGTGCCATCTGCACCATGTCTGCCTGGCCGGAAGCCAGAATTTCTTCAGCAGTATCTGGCATATTGATCCGGTTCGATGCAATGACCGGCACCGCCACGTGCTTTTTCACTTCAGCGGTATAATCGACAAAAGCTGCACGCGGTACAGAAGTCACAATGGTGGGAATACGTGCTTCATGCCAGCCAATACCGGTATTGAGTAAAGTAATCCCCGCCTTTTCCAAAGCTTTAGCCACGGTAATCACATCTTGCATGGTATTGCCATCATGTACCAGATCCAGAAGCGACAAACGGAAACAGATAATAAATTTTTCGCCAATTTCCTCACGAATCGCTTTGACAATTTCTACGGCAAAACGCATCCGGTTTTCGATCGGGCCACCCCAACGGTCAGCACGCTGATTGACATGCCGGCTTAAAAACTGATTCAGCAAATAGCCTTCAGAACCCATGATTTCTACGCCATCATAGCCGGCTTTTTTGGCAATACTGGCCGTTCTGACATAATCCTGAATGGTATTCAGAATCTGTTTATCTGACATTTCACGTGGTTTAAAGGGAGAAATCGGCGACTTGATCGGGCTGGCCGAGACCACAAAAGGCTGATAGCCATAACGTCCGGCATGCAGAATCTGCAACAGAATTTTGGCACCATGCTTATGCACTGCATGCGTCACCAAACGATGCGGCGCAATGTCCCCCAAAGTATTCATGGTACCGCCCGCCGGTAACAACCAGCCTTGACGGTTGGGCGATATTCCACCCGTAATCAGCAGACCTGCGCCACCCTTTGCACGCTCACCAAAATACGCAGCCAGTTTGGGATAATTATAAAAACGATCTTCTAGGCCAGTATGCATCGACCCCATCACCACCCGGTTCTTAATGGTGGTAAAACCCAAATGCAGTGGCTTTAAAATGTTGGCATAGCGCGTCGTAGTCATAACAAATCCCTGATTATATTTGGCTGAGCAAGTCATTCCCTTACTTTAACTGATTTTCAGTGGCTTTTTATGACCCGGAGTTCAGCATTTTCAGGCACAAATATCAATCTTTAGAAGAGGATCACTTTCTATTTGGCGGATTAATCCTGCCATTGTCGCGCGCTAGATTTCCATAATGCAATCACGCCCAATACTGTACCAATCGGAAAACTCAGGAGCATCAGGATGGCCATAATTCTGGATAAAGTCCGTCCTGAACCATTGCCCTGTTTGACTTTGATGCTGGCCTGTATATTAAAAAATACCAGGCCGCCTAAAAGCAGCAGCACCATACCTAAACTCAGCGTAGAAATACTGGCTTGCTGATATTCCAGATATAAAAATACCAGTGTACTAAAACCAATCAGACCGGCATAAATCCCATGCAACAGTGCCAGCGTTTCATTCTTGGTTTTAGGATTTAAATTAGGTAAGGGTGGGATATGAGTCGCCATGCATTTATTCCTGTTTTATCTGAGTTTTTAACTTTATTCGGCTGAATATAGCGAATTTTTAATTTTTTAGCAGGATTCTGCTCAAAATCGTGCGATTTATGATTATTTAAGCCTATTGAATATAGATTTTAAAACGAGTTTTTCTTTTCTAAAGCAAACCTAAATAAATTAATGATACAATTGAGACAATATGTATTTTTTCAGGCCACCAATTATGGCGTGCCTATTTCATATCATTAGGATGAACAATGTCTGATAATGCAACTATCTTGCAGAATGTCCCAGTAGGTAAAAAAGTTGGTATTGCCTTCTCTGGTGGTCTAGATACTTCTGCTGCTCTTTTGTGGATGAAACAAAAAGGCGCTGAACCTTATGCTTACACAGCGAACTTGGGTCAGCCAGACGAAGACGATTACGATGCGATTCCAAAAAAAGCTGAAGCTTATGGCGCAGTAAAAGCACGCTTAATCGACTGCCGTTTACAGCTTGCATTAGAAGGTATTGCTGCAATTCAATGTGGCGCGTTCCACATTTCAACTGGCGGTGTTCCTTACTTTAATACGACTCCTCTTGGTCGTGCTGTTACAGGTACCATGCTTGTCACTGCCATGAAAGAAGATGACGTCAATATTTGGGGTGACGGTTCTACTTACAAAGGTAACGACATTGAACGTTTTTACCGTTATGGTTTGTTGACCAACCCTGCGCTTAAAATTTACAAGCCTTGGCTAGACCAAACCTTTATCGATGAGCTTGGCGGCCGTGCAGAAATGTCGCAGTTCCTGATCGACAACGGTTTTGACTATAAAATGTCAAAAGAAAAAGCCTACTCAACAGATTCAAACATGTTGGGTGCGACCCATGAAGCCAAAGATCTTGAATACCTGAATGCGGGCATCAAAATCGTGGATCCAATCATGGGCGTTGCCTTCTGGAAAGATGACGTAGAAGTTAAAGCTGAAGAAGTATCGATTACTTTTGAAGAAGGTTTCCCTGTTGCGATCAACGGTCAACGTATCGAAGATCCAGTTGAATTCATTCTTGAAGCAAACCGTATCGGTGGCCGTCATGGTCTAGGTATGTCGGATCAAATCGAAAACCGTATTATCGAAGCAAAATCTCGCGGTATTTATGAAGCTCCGGGTATGGCGCTGCTTCATATTGCTTACGAGCGTCTTGTGACCGGTATTCATAACGAAGATACCATCGAACAATACCGCATCAACGGTTTACGTTTAGGCCGTTTGTTGTACCAAGGCCGTTGGTTCGATTCTCAAGCGCTGATGTTGCGTGAAACTTCACAGCGTTGGGTGGCTAAAGCCGTGACCGGTACTGTGACTTTAGAACTGCGTCGTGGTAATGATTACACCATCATGAACACTGAGTCGCCTAACCTGACCTATGAAGCTGAGCGCTTGACCATGGAGAAAGGTGATTCTATGTTCTCTCCAATGGATCGTATTGGTCAGTTGACCATGCGTAATCTGGACATTACCGATACCCGCGCAAAACTTGGCATCTATACAGAAACTGGTTTGCTTGCAGTGGGTACAGCCTCTGCAGTGCCACAACTGAAAGACAAAAACTAAGTTTTGTTTTTGTTAAAAAACCGCTCTTGATGAGCGGTTTTTTTATGGATAGTTGTTCTTGATGTTTAAAGCATCGAGCCATTAGCGGTATCTGAGTTGACGGAACGAAGTGATTGATAATAAATCTTATTGCGCCCAAGCTGCTTGGCACGATACAACGCCTGATCTGCAATTCCCAATAATATATCTTTATCAGTATCTGTTTCACCACGATAGACGGTAATGCCTAAACTGATGGTAATATGTTTCGCAACCAAAGATTTTTCATGGGGAATTTCCAGACGGTCAATCGCCTTGAAAATATTTGAAGCTACGGCATAAGCACCATGTGCATCTGTTTCTGGCAATAACACAACAAACTCTTCCCCGCCATAACGCGCCACAAAGTCCATATGACGGATCGCATTCTTGATGGTTCTGGCAATGGTTGAAATAACATCATCGCCTTTCTGATGCCCATAAAAATCATTATAGTTTTTAAAAAAGTCCACATCGATAAACAGAATCGCCAAGGCAGTGTCTTCACGACGGGCCCGTTCAAAATACACTTCAAGCGTTTCATCGAAGGTTCTCCGATTGGAAATCTTGGTCAGTTCATCATACTGGCTTAAATGTAATAATTCGGTGGTATGAATACGCTGGATCTGCTCACTGATTCTGGCCCGGATACTGTATAAAAAAATCACACGCTCACGCGCGAAAATCATATGACTAATTACATAACCCAGTAAGCAACTCCCAATCAGAATTCGCCCAAAAACCAGCGGATTAAAGTCTATGGCCATGATTGATAATACAATAATGGTCGTTGCTGCAGCGACCAGTCCGGTGACCAGCATCTGTACAGGCTTAATACCGGTCAGGATATAACCCAGGATATACACGATTGTGACTATCGCCATGGATTGATGCTGCAAGGCATCAGTTTTAATCGACATGGTGATACATGAAATTGACACCAGCATCCAGAATACCAGCAGCATTGAAGCTTGCAGAAAAAAGCGCTTGATCTTGGGTAAACAGGAAAACATATAAAAGAGAATTAATGACATACCGCCATTCAGTAGCCCGAACATAGACAGCACAAAATCATGCACGAAATATTCTTTACTGATAATCCAGTAATCTGTGGGGATCATCACCACCAGAAAAATAAAATAAGCCAATACCCCACCCCAAACATATTTTTCGACATGTTTGCGGGCACGTTCCAGATTTTTTGTCCAGAATTCCTGTTCCAGATGTTGAGGGAAAACCGGGCCTACACGCTGACTTTGGCGTGTAATTAATTCTTCTATGTTTTCCTTGTCATCTTGTAATTTCGCTAAACTGTACTTGTATTCCATTGCAAGTATTTATGTAATTTTTTTAGTAATTTTAAAATAACATACTTTTTCAAATTAATTTATAGATATCCCTTATTTTGTAGCGCTTTCTCGTTACCATTTTTACTATAGATGGATTATCATTTGTTTTATTTGTTCGACTGAATTTGCCTTGAATACGATTACGATTCTCCAGCCAGATGATTGGCACGTTCACCTGCGTGATGGTTTAGCACTTCAACGTACCGTTCCCGATTTAGCCAAGCAGTTTTCTCGCGCCATTTGCATGCCAAATCTGGTGCCACCCGTAAAAACCGTCGAAGAGGCCAATGCCTATCGTGAACGCATCATGGCACATGTGCCTGAAGGGGTAAATTTCGACCCACGTATGGTGCTGTATTTCACTGACAACATCCCGGCAAGCGAAGTTAAAAAGATCAAAGAATCTGCGCATGTTAATGCCATCAAGCTCTATCCTGCGGGTGCGACCACCAACTCCGACAGTGGCGTAAGCGATATGAGCAAGGTCTATGGGGTGATTGAGCAGCTTGAAGAACACCAAGTGCCTTTATTGCTACATGGTGAAGTGACTCATAATCATGTCGATATTTTTGACCGTGAAAAGCGCTTCCTGGATGAAGTTCTGGCACCATTACTTAGACAATTTCCCAAGCTGAAACTGGTGCTCGAACACATTACTACCAGCGAAGCCGCAAACTTTGTACTTGAGCAAGACCGTAATGTCGCTGCAACCATTACGCCACAACATTTATTGTTTAACCGCAATGACATGCTGGTCGGTGGGATCAAGCCGCATTTCTATTGCTTGCCGATTTTAAAGCGTCAAACACATCAGCAAACTTTGCTGGAAGTGGCCACCAGCGGTAATCCTAAATTTTTCTTGGGAACAGATAGCGCGCCGCATTCGAAAAATGCAAAAGAAAATGCGTGTGGCTGTGCAGGATGTTATAGTGCGCCGACTGCCATTGAGCTGTATGCTCAGGCATTTGATCAGGTGGGTAAAATTGAACGCCTGGAAGGTTTTGCCAGTCACTTTGGCGCAGACTTCTATGGCCTGCCACGTAATACCAGCACCATTACACTGGTTAAAGAAGATCAAGTAATCCCTGAAAGTTTAGACTATTTGGATGGTGAACAGATTATTCCGCTCTATGCGGGTAAAACCATTCAATGGAGAAAAGTGTGACAAATGAAACCCTCCCAATCATTGGTCAACGTTTTCGTGGATTCTTACCTGTAGTTGTCGATGTCGAGACGGCAGGTTTTAATGCACAGACTGATGCATTGCTGGAAATTGCGGCCATTCCGATTGTTTATAATGAGGATGGCCAGTTTGTGCCGGGTCAAGCTTACCATGCACATATCAATCCTTTTGAAGGGGCCAACCTCGATCGTAGGTCACTGGAATTCATCGGCATTGATCCGTCAAATCCGATGCGAATTGCCATGGCTGAAGATGAAAAAACCGCATTAAAGCGTATTTTCAAATCGGTCAATGACGTGCGCCGTCAGCAAAACTGTACCCATGCGGTTTTGGTGGGTCACAATGCACATTTCGATTTAGGTTTTGTTCAGGCAGCAATTGCCCGTACCGGCACCAAAAACCAGAACCCGTTCCATAGTTTTTCTGTGTTTGACACGGTGACCTTGAGTGCGGTGATGTTTGGTCAAACCGTACTGGCGAAATCCTGTATTCAGGCCGGGATCGATTTTGATGGCAAAGAAGCTCACTCTGCGTTATATGACACACAGAAGACGGCTGAACTGTTTTGCTATATTTTAAACAAACTCGCGCCTCACCTGCTTGACACTCTGGTGGCGGATCAATAAGATACCGCCATCTTCTAAACGTCCCTATCGTCTAGAGGCCTAGGACATCGCCCTTTCACGGCGGTAACCGGGGTTCGAATCCCCGTAGGGACGCCATATATTTTCCTCCCTTTTCATATTTTTATTTTTCAGCGACTTAAGCTGCTTAAATCTTACACATTTAAAGCCCAATTAATGCAAATAATTCTCATTACTATTGATTATAGCAATCAAGTTAATGATAATCGCTTTCATTATCTTTCAAAGATTTAACCTTCTCATGCGTTTTGCCTACTCTTCACTTTCACTTGCTATATTGGCAGCTTTATCAACCTCTAGTTTCGCAGAAGAATCCAGTTATCAAGAATCCATCCCTAATGAAGCTACGGTTAAGTTCAACACGATTATTATTGAAGCTCAGCAAGGAAATGAAGTTGGGAAAACGGTTTATAGCAAAGAAGATTTAGCAAAAACGCCGAATAGCTCAAAGAATATAACTGATTTTTTAAAGGTGAATCCGAATGTGCAGTTTAGCCAATCACAGTTAGCAGCAGGCTCACAAGGTGAACTTAAACCCTCTGAAATTTCTATCAATGGTGCTCAGGTAATCCTCCCATAAATAACCGAAGTTAAAAGTAGAGGTTAAGCAGCCATTAGAGGTGGCTTTCCTTTGTTAGCTTGATGTGGTCTTTCATGGTTGTAATGCCACAACCAGTTTGTTGCATAATCTTGTACTTCATCCAAAGTATCAAATAAATGCTTGCTCAGCCAACTATAACGTATGGTCCGAT